>NZ_JAAXMM010000020.1 GCF_012276985.1 Agrobacterium sp. a22-2
AGGGTGGGGAGGGGATCTGTTGTTATACCGTCGTCCGTATCGTTGCGGAGCGGGTCGAGACGCATCCGGGGAGATGGCCGGCAGGCCAGAGAGGGTCTTTTCTAGCCCCCTCATCCCCCATCATGCACCGCCCGGCTGTCGTCCGGCGCCTCGTCGCGTTCCGTCATGCCGTAGTCGCGCGAGACGCTTGCCACGCGCAGGCGGTAGGTGGCGAAGATACCGTTGCGGCCGGAGTGCTGGGCCAGTCGGTGCGCCTCGGTATTGCGCCAGCGCTTGACTGCCGCCTCGTCGCGCCAGAAGGACAGCGACAGGATCTTGCCGGGCAGGCTCATGCTTTCGAAGCGTTCGATCGACAGGAATCCGTCGATGCGCTCGAGCCGGGGTTTCAGGTCCGCGGCGATGTCCAGATAGGCGCTGCGGCTGCCGAGATAGGGCGTGACCTCGAAGATCACCGCGATCATGGCAACACCTCTGGATCGGTGCCGGCCGGGCCATGGGGCAGCGACATGTTCTTCAGGAAAATCCGGTCTTCCTTCAGGATGAAGCGCTTGCGCTTGGCGAACTCGTAATTCTCGCGCCCGAGCGGATCGGCGGCAAGCTTCGTCCGGTAGACCTCGTAGGCCGCCAGGCTGTCGATGGTGTAGACGCCATAGGCCGTGGTCGCAGACCCCTCATGCGGACCGAAATAGCCGATCAGGTCGGCACCGCAGCGCGGGATCGCCTGGCCCCAGGCCGCGGCATATTGGGCAAAGTCTTGCCTGGCGAACGGATCGATCTCGTAGCGGATGAAACAGGTGATCATCGAGGCACTCCTTTTTGCGATGCCCCGTCTGTTTGGCATATTGCGCAACGCAGATGCTTCGATTACCATCGAAGCATGATTGAAGGTCCTGACATTGCCCGCATCGGCTCGCTGGTTGGAGATCCGGCCCGCGCCAATATCCTGGTGGCGCTGCTCGGCGGTCGGGCGCTGACGGCAACCGAGCTTGCCGGGGCGGCTGGCGTCACCGTGCAGACCGCCAGCTCGCATCTCTCCAAGCTCGAGGATGGCGGGCTGATCCGCCAGCAGAAGCAGGGTCGGCATCGCTATTTCTCGTTTGCCGACGAGACCGTCGGCGGGCTGATCGAGGGGCTGATGGGTTTTGCCGCCAGCCGCGGCCATCTGCGCCACCGGCTGGGGCCGAAGGAACCGGAGTTGCGCAAGGCGCGGATCTGCTACGACCATCTGGCCGGCGACTATGGCGTGCGCATGCTCGACAGCCTGGTGGCGCGCGGCGCGATCGAGGTGGATGGCGAGGCGCTGGCGCTGACTGCTGCGGGCGAAAGCCTGCTGGCTGGATTCGGCATCGACGTGGCGCCGCTCAAAGCGCTGCGCCGGCCGCTCTGCCGCTCCTGCCTCGACTGGAGCGAGAGGCGGGCCCATATGGCCGGCTCGCTCGGCAAGGCGCTGCTGGAGCATTTTGTCGAAACAGGCCTGGCGCGTCGCGAGCCGGGCAGCCGTGTCATGGCCTTTTCCCCGGATGGCGACCGGCGGTTCCAGGCGATGTTTCCTGCGCAGGCCTGAGGCCGGGCTTGCACGGCAGGCGGCGGGTCTTGGCCGCCGCCCGCCCTATGCTTTCAGAGCCGCTCAAATATCCTCGATGAACTCGACCTCGCCGCTGGTGATATCGTAGACGGCGGCGACGATCTTGACGCGTCCTGCGGCCACGAGATCGCTGACGATGCGGCTTTCCTCGGCGATCCGGCGCGCACCGGAGATAGCGTTGAGACGGACGGTTTGCGCGATGAGATCGGAGCCCTTGTCCTTGGCCGACAGCACGATCGGCAGGATCGGCTGGACCATCTTGCCGATCGAGCCACCGAGCTCGGCCCCTTTCGTCACCTCGTCGCAAGCCGCGGTGATGGCGCCGCATTTGCTGTGGCCCATGACCACGACGAGCGGCGACTTCAGGTGTTCGGTGCCATATTCGATGGTGCCGAGCGCGCCGGTATCGAGCACGTTGCCGGCATTGCGGATGACGAAGAGTTCCCCGAGGGTCGAGCCACCGAACACCAGCTCAGGGCTAACGCGGCTGTCGGAACAGGTGAGGATGGTGGCCCAGGGATGCTGGCTGCCAGCGAGTTCGCCACGCGTCGCGGCCATATGGGTGGCGCAGGCTTCCGCGTCCTGAACGAAGCGCTGATTGCCCTGTTTCAGCCGGGCCAGGGCTTCGCTCGGCGAGGTGACCGGTGAAGTGCCTGTGGGGAGGACTGGCGTGGTGGCGGCGTGCGCGGGCACGCTGGCGACCAGGGCGGCGGCCGTCAGGCCGACGCCTGCGAGCTTGAAGAGATTGCGGCGATTGAGGGTTTGCGTTTCGCAGTCCTGGCACATGCTGGATGTCCTGTAGAGTGGTTGGATGGCCGAACGGCCGCGGCGAAACTCGCTCCGACAAGCAGGCAAAATTGTGTTTTGATAAATTCATTACAGAGAATTCATGGTGGCCGTCCCGAGTATCGCGGCGGCCCGTCTGTCGAGGGCGAAGTCCAGCGCGCAAAGGCCGCTTGCGAAGAAACCGACCATACGGTATCTTTATGGCTGACCCTGCTGCAGAAGGCTTCCGCCATGAACCCCGCCCTCATCGCCTATAGTTCGCTTGCCGGCGCCATCGTGCTCGAAGTCATCGGCACGACCTTCCTGCAGAAATCGGAGCAGTTCAGCCGGCTGGGGCCGACGCTGGCCATGGTCGTGTTCTATGTCGCCTCGTTCTACCTGTTGTCGCAGGCGCTGAAGGGCGTGCCGCTCGGCATTGCCTATGCCATGTGGGGCGGGCTCGGCATCGTGCTGACGGCGATCATCAGCGTGGTGGTGTTCAAGCAGTCGCTCGACCTGCCGGCGCTGGTCGGCATCGGCATGATCGTGGCCGGCGTGGTGTTCATGAACACCTTCTCCAGTTCCGTGTCGCACTAACATGGCAACCGCCCATCACCGCCGCAAACAGCCCGAACGGGTGCGGCGCGCTTTGCTCGACTGCGTGGCAAAACTTGCCGCCGAACAGGGCCTGGCTGCCGTCACCATTCAGGCGGTGGCCGATGCCGCCGGCGTGACGAAGGGCGGGCTGCTGCATCACTTTGCCAGCAAGCAGGCGCTGATCGAAGCTGTATTCGCCGACCTGCTCGACCAGCTGGACCACGAAATCGAGAGCCTGATGGACAGCGATCCCGATCCCATCGGGCGGTTTACCCGCGCCTATGTGCGGGCCTGCTTTGCCGACCGGACGCTTGGCGCATGCAGCCTCTGGGCAGCACTTTCGGTCTCGCTGATCACCGAGCCGGCCCTGCGGCAATTGTGGTCGCAATGGCTCGATGCCCGGCTCAAGCGGCACCGGGATACCGACGACATGCCGACACTGGCGGTGGTCCGCCTTGCCGCCGACGGCGTCTGGCTGTCCGATCTGCTGGAAAAGGACAGCGTGTCGCGGCGCGACGTGGCAGCGCTGGAGCCGCAACTGCTGGCCTTGACGCGATTGTCCCCGGCGCCTCGCCAGGTGTGATCCCTTCACCATGCCTGCAGACGGCCGGACTTGCCGCCCTTCACTAAAGATGTGTATCAATACACACTCTGAAGAGCATCGAAAAACAGGCCGGGTTGAAACTGAGGTAGACAGGATGCGTAATTTTATCGGACTGATTCACAAGGACGCCGACAGCGACTACGGCGTTTCCTTTCCCGATTTTCCAGGCGTTGTGACGGCCGGCATCGATCTGGATGATGCGCGTCGCATGGCCGAAGAGGCGCTCGCCTTTCATGTCGAAGGCATGATCGAGGATGGCAATGCCATTCCGGAGCCTTCCAGCCTCGAAGCCGTCATGACCGATCCGGACAACCGGGATGCCGTGGCCATTCTCGTTCTCTTGAAAACCGCCAGCCGCAAGGCCGTGAGGCTCAACATCACCTTGCCGGAAGACGTTCTTCGGCAGATCGACGCCTTTGCCAAGGCGAGCGGACTGTCGCGGTCGGCCTTTCTGGCGCGGGCCGCGCAACGGGACATCGCGGCGGCTGGAAAGGCCAGCGGTGACAAGGGTTCTGGCCGGTCGATCTGAAGCCGCCTTCGCCCGCCAGGAATATCCGTTCGCCGCAACTGCCTGATTGTTCTTTTGTCCGCCATCGTGTAGTTCAGTCCGCCTTCCCAGACGCGACAAACGGATTTCCCTGACATGAGCGGTTTCGACCTTACCCTTTTCGATTGCGACGGCGTGCTCGTCGATTCCGAGATCATCGCCGCCGAGGTGGAATCGGCGCTTTTGAATGAGGCCGGCTATCCGATTTCGGTCGAGGAAATGGGCGAGCGCTTTGCCGGCATGACCTGGAAGAACATTCTTCTGACGGTCGAGAAGGAAGTCGACATTCCGCTGTCGGCAAGCCTGCTCGACAAATCCGAAAAGCTGCTCGACGCGCGGCTGGCGCGCGAGGTGAAGATCATCGAGGGCGTCGTCTTCGCCCTGTCGCGCCTCAAGGGGCCGCGCTGCATCTGCTCGAATTCGGGCGCCGACCGTCTCGACATGATGCTGACCAAGGTCGGCCTGCGGGACAGTTTCGCGCCGCATATCTATTCCGCCAAGGCGCTCGGCGCCGACCGGGTCAAGCCCAAGCCGGATATCTTCCTGCATGGCGCCGCGCAGTTCAACGTCAAGCCGGACCGCTGCATCGTGATCGAGGATTCGGTGCATGGCGTGCATGCGGCACGGGCCGCCGGCATGCGGGTGGTCGGCTTTACCGGCGCCTCGCACACCTATCCCTCCCATGCCGACCGGCTGACCGATGCCGGTGCGGAAACCGTCATCGCCCGCATGATGGACCTGCCGGCCGTCATCGCTGCGATGGCCGAATGGGGCGGCCCTTTCTGATCTTTTTTACTGAACGGCAAACGGCGCGAGCGTCTGCTTTTAAGCCACTGCTCTGCCGAAAGCCGGCGGCAGCTTGACGGTCAGCGCGGCCGGCAGGAGATCGAAGCGGGCCGGCACATGCCGGAACATCTCGCCATCGCACTCGAGCAGGGCGCGGCCCTCTTCACCGTCCAGAGGCTCGACTTCGACCACGCGGCCACGATAGGAGCCGACCAGCGGATTGCCGACATGGCCGGCGCGATAGAGCGAGGCCAGGATCGAGAGCACCTTGAGGCGGCTTGCGCCGCCCAGGACGACGATGTCGAACAGTCCGTCGGCCAGATCGGCGGCCGGCGCGACCTGCATGCCGCCGCCGAAGAACCGGCCATTCGACACCGCGATGGTGGTGATCGGCCCGCGATGGATCTCCACGCCGTCGACGCTGACCCGCACCGACTGCGGCTTATAGCGCAAAATCTGCCGGACCGACGTCAGGTGAAAGCGCAAGGAGCCCGGCAGGACGGCGCCGGAGCCGCCCTCGTTGATCGCCCGAACCACCTCGCCCGACACGCCAAAACTGGCGATATTGATGAAATGCCGGGTCGAGGTCGAGCCATCCGGAGCAGGACGCGTCAGCCGGCCGATGTCGATGGTGCGCGGCTCCGCCGCGGCGATCGCTTGTGCCATGGCCACGGTATCGGACGGCCAGGCGAAGTTGCGCGCGAAATCGGATCCCGTTCCGGCCGGGACGAAGGAGAAGGCGGTCTTCGGGCGGGCAGACCGCATGATGCCGTCGGCCACTTCGCCGATCGTGCCGTCACCGCCGACGGCCACCACCAGCGAAACATTGCGGGCACAGAATTCGGCGGCCAGGCGAGCGCCGTCGCCGCTTTCCGCCGTCTCGACAATCTCGGCGCCGGGAAAGACGGTCTGCAATGCCGTGCGCAGGGCCGGCCAGGAGAGGCGTCCTCTCCAGCCACCGGCTGCAGGGTTTCGGATGATCGCGACTGTCACGCCCACGCACCAAGAAGCGACAAGCGCGCCCGCCCCCCCGGGGCGAAAATGGAAAGAGACATGGCGGTACCGGCGCTTACTTCTTTGCCGGGCCTTCGTCGAAGCCGACATAGACCTTGGCGAGGCTGCCAAGGGCGGACGGAACCGTGACATTGTCCTTGGTGAAGATGAACTGGGTCGGCTGGACAACATCGGCCAGCGTCGCATCAAACTTGGTAAGCTCCGAATAGAGTACCTTGTCGCCATCGGTCACGGCAACGCGGATCGGCAGGCTGACCGTTCCGGCCTTGCCAGCCGGGCCGGCGATCAGGCGTCCCTGCACCACGACCTTGATCGTCAGGTTGCCATCCGGCGACAGCACGCAGGCGCGTGTCGTATCGGCCAGCGCGGCCTGGTAGACGACCTGGTCCGGCTTGTCCTTGGCGCCCTTGGCATAGGTGCGATAGGAAGCCGTGCCGTCGCGCAGCACGATAGCCGGGCAATTGGCCTGGACGACGGCCGGGCTCGGCTGGGCCGGATCGGCGGCGGCCGGATTACCGGTCGTTGGCGTGGCACCGGGGCTCAGCGCCGCATTGGGATTGTCGGTATTGCAGCCGGCCAGAACCGCCACGAGAGACAAGGCAACCACACTGCGCGTTACGTATTCAAACACCTGACAGCACCTTCCGCATTACACTCCCCCACCGGTCATAACCAGCCGATTGAGGCCTTTTCATAACCGTTGCGGATGGTCTATACCAGCGGCGCAGCAAAAAATCGATTGGGCGGCCGCCGTTTTGGTTCAATTTTCACCGGATATACCAGGAACAGGATGCGCGGCGCCGACGTTGGTCTCATCGACCAGTAACGCGACTGCGAAGCCGGGCCTCACATTCTGGCGCAATATGACCACCGGCTGCCGCGCACTTGCATTAGATTTTCCTGGCCGTCTCGGCTTTCGCATTTTCCATCAGGGATGATTGGCATGGACTATATCTCGACGCGGGGCGAAGCCCCTCACCTCGGCTTCTGCGACGCGCTGATGGCCGGCCTTGCCCGCGACGGCGGCCTCTACGTGCCGCGCAAATGGCCGGAGATGAAGAAGAAGGAGATCCGGGCGCTGCGCGGCAAATCCTATCAGGAGATCGCCTTTGCGGTGCTGCAACCCTTCGTCGACGGCGAGATCGAGGACGAGGCGCTGCGCGCCATGATCGACGAGGCCTATGCCACCTTCCGCCATCCGGCCGTGGCGCCGCTCGTGCAGACCGGGCCGAATTCCTATGTGCTGGAACTGTTCCACGGCACGACACTCGCCTTCAAGGATGTCGCCATGCAATTGCTGGCGCGGCTGATGGACCATGTGCTGACCAAGCGCGGCGAGCGCGCCACGATCGTCGGCGCCACCTCCGGCGACACAGGCGGGGCGGCGATCGACGCCTTTGCCGGGCGCGAAAGCGTCGACATCTTCATCCTCTTCCCACATGGCAAGGTCTCGCCGGTGCAGCAACGCCAGATGACCTCGTCGAAATCCCCCAACGTGCACGCGCTGGCGATCGAGGGCAATTTCGACGATTGCCAGGATCTGGTGAAGGCGATGTTCAACGACCAGGCGTTTCGCGACCGCGTCAAGCTGTCGGGCGTCAACTCGATCAACTGGGCGCGCATCATGGCGCAGGTGGTCTATTATTTCACCGCCGCCGTGTCGCTGGGCAGCCCGGACCGCAAGGTGTCGTTTACCGTGCCGACCGGCAATTTCGGCGATATCTTCGCCGGCTACGTCGCCAGGCAGATGGGCCTGCCGATCGACAAGCTGGTGATCGCCACCAACGAGAACGACATTCTGGCCCGCACCATGAAAACCGGGCGCTACGAGATGCGCGGCGTCAAGGCCACCACCTCGCCGTCGATGGACATCCAGATCTCGTCGAATTTCGAACGGCTGCTGTTTGAGGCCGGCGACCGGGACGCCGGCGATATCCGCGCCGCGATGGAAGGGCTGAGGCAATCCGGCTCCTTCGAAATCAAGCCGCATGCGCTGAAAGCGATCCGCAAGCTGTTCCGCGCCGGCCGCGCCAGCGAGAAGCAGGTGGCCAAGACGATTCGTGACACATTGGCCGAAACCGGCTACCTTCTCGATCCGCACAGCGCGGTTGGCGTCTTCGTTGCAGGAAAGCACGAGAAGGCGGCAAGCCCGATGGTCACGCTCGCGACAGCCCATCCGGCGAAATTCCCGGCGGCCGTAAAATCCGCCTGCGGTATTGACCCGGCGCTTCCGACGTGGCTTGCTGATCTGATGGACAGGGAGGAGCGCTTCGAAATTCTGGCACCCGAGCTTAAAACCGTCGAAACCTTTGTCGGCGATCATGCCCGGGCCTGTAATTGAGACGCGCAGAAAGACGGAACATGAATGTTGAGTGCACCCGGTTGCCTTCCGGGCTGACGGTCGTAACCGAGCATATGCCGCATCTCGAAAGCGTGGCGCTCGGAACCTGGATCAAATCCGGCGCCCGGGACGAAACGGACTCAGAACACGGCATTGCCCACCTTCTCGAGCACATGGCCTTCAAGGGGACGCGTTCGCGCACGGCCCGCCAGATCGCCGAGGAAATCGAGAATGTCGGCGGCGAACTGAACGCTGCCACCTCCACCGAGACCACGGCCTATTATGCCCGGGTTCTCAAGGAAAATGTCAGCCTGTCCGTCGATATCCTCGCCGATATCCTGACGGATTCGGAATTCGACGAGGACGAGCTCGTCCGCGAAAAGCATGTCATCCTGCAGGAAATCGGCGCTGCCAACGACACGCCCGACGACGTGGTGTTCGACCGGTTTTCCGAGACAGCCTTTGCCGGACAGACGCTCGGCCGTTCGATCCTCGGCACGCCGGAAACGGTGAATTCCTTTTCCAGCGACGAGATCCGCGCCTATCTCGCCCGCAATTACACCACGGACCGGATGTTCGTGGTGGCGGCCGGTGCCGTCGACCACGACAGCTTCGTCAAGCAGGTCGAGCAGCGCTTTTCGACGCTGCGCCAGAAGCCGGAAGCCTCGCCTCTGGTCACCGCCGCCCGTTATACCGGCGGCGATATCCGCGAGAAGCGCGACCTGATGGATGCGCAATTGCTGATCGGCTTCGAGGGCCGCGCCTATCATGCGCGCGACTTCTACTGCTCGCAGATTCTCGCCAATATCCTCGGCGGCGGCATGTCCTCGCGGCTGTTCCAGGAAGTGCGGGAGTTTCGCGGCCTTTGTTATTCAGTCTATGCCTTCCACTGGGGTTTTTCCGACACCGGCATCTTCGGCATCCATGCCGCGACCGGCGGAGAGAACCTACCCGAACTGCTGCCGGTGATCATTGACGAGTTGCGCAAATCCTCCGACAAGATCGAGCAGCAGGAAATCGAGCGCTCGCGCGCCCAGATCCGCGCGCAATTGCTGATGGGCCAGGAAAGCCCGGCGGCGCGTGCCGGCCAGATCGCCCGACAGATGATGCTCTATGGCCGACCGATCTCCAATCCGGAGCTGATGGAACGGCTGGAAAGCATCACCGTCGACCGCCTGACCGACCTTGCCGGCCGGCTGTTCTTCGACACGGCGCCGACGCTTTCGGCGATCGGTCCGGTCGAACAGCTGGCGCCGATGCACAATATTGTCGGCGCGCTGACGGCAGGGACCGCCAAGGCAATGAAGGCGGCGGGCTGAGTTTTTCCACTCGATACGGTGCTGCCCGCATCCGATGGGCACGCCTATCCCCTTGAATTGCGGAGGCTTTGCCGCTTGTACGGCCATGGTTTTACGCTAATGTGGGCCAAGGGGATTTCAAAAAGCAAACGGCAGCGCGGCGCCTGACCGGACTTTGCCAGGGGTTGGCTGATGGCACGATCGGTTTTTGGGTTTCTGTCCCGACATCCGGACAAGCCGGAGATAGGCGACGACCGGCATTTTCTGCGGCTGCCGCGCAACTCCGACTATCGTCAATGGTACAAGCTGCGCTCGGAGAGCCGGCAATTCCTGCAGCCGTGGGAGCCGACATGGCGTGCCGACGAACTGACCGAAAGCGCCTTCCGCACCCGCGTCAACCGCAATGCCCAGGAATATTCCTGTGGACTGGCGGTGCCTCTGCTGCTCTTCCGTCGCGAGGACGAGGCGCTGCTCGGCGGCCTGACCATCGGGCTGATCCGCAGGGGTGCGGCGCAATGCTGCATGATCGGCTATTGGATGGGCGAGCGTTTTGCCGGTCAGGGCCATATGTTTGCCGCACTTCAATTGGCAATTCCGTACATGTTCCGGGAACTTGAGTTGCACCGGATCGAAGCAGCCTGTATTCCAGACAACGAAAAGAGCATACGGCTGCTGGAGCGAGCCGGTTTTCAGCGGGAAGGTCTTTTGCGGGATTATCTGAACATCAACGGCCAGTGGCGGGATCACGCGATCTTTTCCCGGTTGGCCGAACCGACGGCCGGCCGCGGGAAACCAGCGTCCCCATGACGCACGCTCACAGACTGCACGGCGCATCGCGCCGCCTGGCGGCCGCGATGCTGGCCATCACCCTTTGCGCCCTCGCCTTGCTGGCCGCAGCGCCGGCCTTTGCCGCCGAGCCGGTGAAGATCGCCCGCGACGACACGGCGCTGGACCTCACCGCCACCACGGAAATCTATTCCAACCAGGGCGAGGCCTTCCAGGTCTCGACGGCGCCCGGCGCCGACGGCATCCGTCGCCGCATCGAGGTTCGTGCCAGTTCGGACCGCCACCAGGGCGACTGGGCGGTGTTTGCGCTCGCCAATGTGTCGGAAGAGCAGCTGGAGCGCGTCATCGTCGCGCCGCATTTCCGGCTGGCCAATTCCAAGATGTTCTGGCCCGATCTCGGCTCGCAGCGCATCATCGCCATCACGCCGAGCGAAGGGTTCGCGCTCGATCGGCTGCCGAGCGAAGAGGCTGATGTGTTTCGCATCACGCTCAATCCAGGTTCGGTGATCACCTTCGTGGCGGAGCTTGCCACCCCCACCCTGCCGCAGATCTATCTCTGGGAGCCTGACGCCTACAAGGATACGGTCAACGCCTTCACGCTCTATCGCGGCATCGTGCTCGGCATTGCCGGCCTGCTGGCGGTGTTCCTGACCATCCTGTTCGTGGTCAAGGGCACGTCCATGCTGCCGGCGGCCGCGGCCCTTGCCTGGGCAGTGCTCGCTTACATCTGCGTCGACTTCGGCTTTCTCGGCAAGCTGATCAGCGTCACCTCCAGCGACGCGCGCATATGGCGGGCTGGCGCGGAAGTGGCGCTCGCCTCGAGCCTGGTCATCTTCCTCTTCACCTATCTCAACCTCAACCGTTGGCATGCGCATCTGGGCTATGCCACCTTTGCCTGGGTTCTGGGCCTCGGTTTGCTGTTCGGCGTCGCCATCTACGATCCGTCGATCGCGTCGGGCATCGCCCGGCTGTCCTTCGGCCTGACGGCCACCGCCGGCATCGTGCTGATCATCTATCTCGGCTTCAACCGCTACGATCGGGCGATCCTGCTGGTGCCGACCTGGGCGCTGATCATCGTCTGGCTGTTCGGCGGTTGGCTGACGGTGACCGGCCAGCTCGACAACGACATCATCCAGCCGGCCCATGGCGGCGGTCTGGTGCTGATCGTGCTTCTGATCGGCTTCACCGTCATGCAGCACGCCTTTGCCGGCGGCGCCTACCAGCAGGGCCTGTTCTCCGATCTGGAGCGCCAATCGCTGGCGCTGACCGGAGCCGGCGACACCGTCTGGGACTGGGACGTGGCGCGCGACCGGGTGATCACCATTCCCGACATGTCGATCCGCCTCGGTCTCTCGCAGGGCACGATGCACGGGCCGGTGCGCAACTGGCTGCCGCGTCTGCATCCCGACGACCGCGACCGGTTTCGCGCCACGCTCGACGTGCTGCTCGAACACCGCAAGGGCCGCCTCAACCACGAATTCCGCATTCGCGCCGAAGACGGCCATTTCCACTGGCTGCAGATCCGCGCCCGGCCGGTGCTGGGCTCGAACGGCGAAGTCATTCGCTGCGTCGGCACGATCATCGACGTGACCGAACACAAGAACACCATCGACCGGCTGCTGCAGGATGCGATGACCGACAACCTGACGGGCCTGCCGAACCGGGAAGTGTTTCTCGACCGGCTGCAATCGGTGCTGGCGCTCGCGCCGGCCGGCGACACGCTGCGCCCGACGGTGATGGCGATCGACATCGACCGCTACAAGCAGGTCAACGACACGCTCGGCATTTCGGCCGGCGACAATATCCTGATCGCGCTGACGCGTCGGCTGCGCCGCCTTTTGAAGCCGCAGGACACGCTGGCGCGGCTGTCGGGCGACCAGTTCGGCCTGATCCTGGTTTCTGAGCGCGACCCGTCCAAGGTGGCCGATTTCGCCGATGCGGTCAGCAAGGCGATCATGGTGCCGATCAATTTCGCCAATCGCGAGATCATCCTGACCGCCTCGATCGGGCTGGTGTCCTGGGTCGACCAGCAGGAGAGCGCTGCCGGCCTTCTGTCGGATGCGGAACTGGCGATGTACCGGGCCAAACGGGCCGGCGGCAACCGCGTCGAACCGTTCCGCCCGGCCTTCCGCGGCACCGGCACGGACCGGCTGCAGCTGGAAACGGATCTGCGCCGCGCCATCGAGCGGCAGGAACTGTCGATGGCCTACCAGCCGATCGTCAATCTCGAAGGCGGCGAGATTGCCGGCTTCGAGGCGCTGATGCGCTGGGACCATCCCAAGCGCGGCACCATTCCGCCGTCGGAATTCATTCCGATCGCCGAAATGTCCGATCTCATCGAGCCGCTTGGCATGTTTGCGCTGGAACGCGCCACCAGCGACCTGATGGACTGGGAGCGGCACACCGCCGAGATGCCGATCTTCGTGTCGATCAACCTGTCGAGTGCGCAGCTGCTCAACAACGAACTGTTCAACGACGTGCGCGCCATGCTGTCGAAAACCCAGTGCGACCCGAAGCGGCTGAAGCTGGAACTGACCGAGACCATGGTCATGGAAAATCCGGAACAGGCCCGACTGGTGCTGGGCAAGCTGAAAGAAACCGGCATCAGCCTGGCGCTCGACGATTTCGGCACCGGCTATTCGTCGCTGGCCTATCTCACCCGCTTCCCCTTCGACACGATCAAGCTCGACCGGGCGCTGGTGGCCGACCGCAGCGACAAACGCGCCATCCTGCTGCGCTCGATCATCTCCATGGCACGCGACATGGACATGGAGGTGGTGGCCGAGGGGATAGAGACGGAAGAGGATTCTGCCGAACTCCTGAAAATGGGCTGCCGCCTCGGCCAAAGCTACCTGTTCGGCGCCCCCGTCGGCACCGAGACCGTGCAGAAGATGTTGAAGGAACGCTATCCGAAGGTGAAGCGGGCGTAAGGGCTGCTCACGTTGCCCAATCAATCAGGGATACCGGTGCAATAGAGCTTCGATGGAGGCAAATATGTCGGACTATCGCGATGTCTGGACAGATGCAGACTTTCCCGACATGGGTTGGCATGACGCATGTGTCTACTCCTTGTCCTTCCCACAAGCCAACCAATCGGTGACGTTTGATATCGACTACATTTTCAAATGGTATTGGGAGGGCGAAATGGTACGAGGGTGGGATGTTGCCCCATGCACTCTTGAGTTCAGAAACGTGTTTGACTTGAAAATCGCCCTGTCGTGGGAAGATCAGGGCGACACGACAATCCAGAACATTACCCGCAACAACTGTCGGCCAACTTCGAACAAAGAACTGACTATCTGGGACTACGTCGTCGAACTTGACGTGGGGCACCTCACCTTTAGCGCCACCGGCTATACACAAACCTCTCGGATGCGACCCGTATTTTCAACCTCGCAGTCTCTACCGCGAGAGGCGTAACCTACCTAATGTGGCATCTGACCTAACGGACCTCAGGTCGCTGAGCGAGCCGGGATGACGGAGCTTGTGGGGCCGACCTACACATTCGATCGATTTGCTCTCGAGCGTCAGCCCCTCATCCCCGGCGCAACGCGTTGCGCCTGACCTGCCGGCACCTTCTCCCCGCAGGCGGGGAGAAGGGACTATGACGCAGCCGTCCACTTGCCTCGTACCCTACGACATCCTTCGGCGATACCAATGGGGCACGTCCCCTCGCCCCGCCTGCGGGGAGAGGGTTAGGGTGAGGGGCAAGGCTGGCTAACCAAGGCTAGCTAACCGCCACCCGATCATTCGTCCCCCTCACGTCCTCTGAAATGCCACATGCAGGCCGAGGCCGACGAGGATGGCGCCGCCGGCGCGTTGTAGGTTGCGCTGCAGGGAGGAGATGCGCGACAGGCGCGATGTGATGAGGCCGGCGGCAAGCACGCAGACCACGTCGGCAAAAGAGAACATCAGGTTGACGGCGGTTCCGAGAATCAGGAACTGCAGCCAGACCGGAAAACTGGCGCCGGCATCGACGAATTGCGGCAGGAAGGCTAAAAAGAAGATCGCCGTCTTGGGGTTCAGCACCTCGACGGCGATACTTTCCAGGAAAGCGCGGCTGGCGGATTTTGGCGAAAGGACCGGCACCTGCCCCGGTTCCTGCTGACCGCGGCTGCGGAACATGCGGATGCCGAGGAAGATCAGATAGGCGGCGCCGGCCAGTTTCACCGCCAGATAGAGCACCGGCACCAGATGAAACAGGATCGACAGGCCGGCGGCGGCGGCAATGACATGGGCATAGCAGCCGAGATGAATGCCGAGCGTCGCCATCAGCCCGGCGCGACGGTCGGCCGCCAGCGTGCGCGCCGCGACATAAAGCATGGCCGGCCCCGGAATGAAGGCGAACACCGCCGTGGTCAGGAAAAAGGCGAGCAGCAGATCGGTGGAGGGCATCGGGTTTCTCGGCTTTCAGGGGACGGTTGCGCGGCACGGTCCTGCCACCCTAGCGATCCCGTGAAAAAACGCCAGAGGGCGTGGAGACGCCGAACCCGCCGACCTGTTCCGTTAAGGTGGGACCAGTCAGACGTGTCCAGTCAAGTGCGCCCCGTCAGGCGTGGCCGGCATCCATCGACAGCATGGCGGGGCTGACGCCCATCCGCGCCAGGGCGCGCTCGTATTTGCTGTCGAGGCCGCGATCGAAGATCAGGTCCTCGGAAGCCGGGCAATTGAGCCAGCCATTGCCGGCGATTTCCGCTTCCAGCTGCCCTGCCCCCCAGCCGGCATAACCCAGCATCATAGTGGCGCGGCGCGGGCCGCGGCCGGCGGAAATGGCGCGCACGATATCGAGCGTGGCGGTCAGCGAAATGTCGTCGCTGACCGGTATGCTGCTGTCGCTCAGGTAATCGTCGGAATGCAGCACGAAGCCGCGGCCGCTTTCCACCGGGCCGCCGCACTGGATGGGGAAATCACGGGCGCGCTCCGGCAGCATGATAGCGTCCTGCCGGTCGATCAGCTTCAGATGCTGCAGCACATCGGCGAAGGAGACCGGCTGCGAGCGGTTGATGATGAAACCCATGGCGCCGGCCGGCGAATGGGCGCAGACATAGATCACCGTGCGATGAAAATTGCTGTCGGCCATGCCGGGCATGGCGATCAGGAACTGACCGTCGAGAAATCCCCGTTCGCGGTCTGCCGTTAAGGTCGAAAAAACCATGGTGCCTCCCGCTCTCAGCCTTGACTACGGCCTGGCAGCACCTTGCCACCGGCGTGTTTGCTCTCTTCAAAGATGGGGCATAGTGGCCGATCAATCAACTGAAAATGATAAAGAACGCAAAAGCGTGACTGGCCGGCGGCCGGCCTTTGGGTTAAATCCAGCCCCCATGAAAAGCCTCGCCCTGCTCTGGTCCCGCCATGCCCTTGCCCTGCCGCTCGTCGCTGCAGTGCTGCTCATCCTGCCGACCGGCAGCCGCGCCGCGGTGTCGGACTGGGCGAGCAACGAGGGCGGCCGGATGCGGCTGGTCGTGCTGGATGCCGATGCCAAGGGCAACCGCCCGGCCGTACTGCAGATCGAGCCCAATCCCGGCTGGACCACCTATTGGCGCGAGCCCGGCGACAGCGGCATTCCGCCGTCCATTACCTTTGCGCCGGGCAGCCCGTTCGGCCTTGCCTCGCTGTCCTTTCCCGTGCCGAAACGACTCGACAGCGGAGAGGTACGCGACATCGGCTATGATGCGGCCGTCAGCCTGCCGATGGTGCTGTCGGGGCCTATCTCCCAGGCGCCGCCGGCGCTGGACGCAACCGTCTTCATCGGCCTGTGCCGCAATATCTGCATTCCGTTCCAGGCAGAGCTCACCGTCACCCTGTCGCCGGCGACGACAACCAGTGCCGAGGAAACGGCGATCCAGACCGCGGCGCTGGCCCGCCTTCCGGAGGCACCCTCGGCGGATTTCGCCGTGACCAGTTTTGCGATGGCCGAGGATTTGAAGCAGTTGCGGCTGGACCTGATGCTGCCCAAGGGCGCCGGGGAGCGCCCGCAAATCATGGTAACCGGGCCGAACGGCTATGTCTTTACCGAGTATGCCGCGGCGTCCGCCGGCGACGGCCGGCTGACGGTCGACCTGCCGATCGCCAAGCTGCCGCGCCATTATTCCATCGCAGCCAAGACCTGGCAGGTGCTGGTGATATCGGGCAAGCGAGCCATGGAAAGCCCGCTTGCCTTTGACTAAGGCAAATCTATAGTCGCTGGCGACAAGGCCTGCGGAGCCCCGCCGGCCGATCAGCGTTTGTTTTTTTGAGGAGAGCCCCATGACCATTGCCATCGGCGAAAGCCTGCCGCCTGCCACCTTCAAGGAAAAGACCGCGGACGGTCCGGTGGAAACGACCACCGAACAGCTGTTCAAGGGCAAGCGCGTCGTGGTGTTTGCCGTGCCCGGCGCGTTCACGCCGACCTGCACGCTGAACCACCTGCCGGGATACCTGGAAAACCGCGACGCGATCCTGTCGCGCGGCGTCGACGACATCGCCGTCATTTCCGTCAATGACTGGCATGTCATGGGCGCCTGGGCACAGCAGTCCGGCGGGCTCGGCAAGATCCACTTCCTCGCCGACTGGGATGCCAGCTTCACCAAGGCGCTCGGCCTTGACGCCGACCTCTCGGCCGGCGGCCTCGGCGTGCGCTCCAAGCGCTATTCCATGCTGGTCGAAGATGGTGTGGTCAAATCGCTGAACATCGAGGAAAACCCCGGCCAGGCAACCGTCTCGGCGGCTGCGGCGATGATCGAGCAGCTCTAGGCCCGGCTCATAGGCAGGGCGTTCGCCCCTCTCTTCTCGGGGAGAAGAGAGGGGACTTTGTAGAACCATCTCCAAACACCAAGCTCTTAGACTGCGCAGGAGCCTCTATTGCCCAACTATGTATCGATCGATGAAGCGGCAGAGGTTCTTGCGAAATGCCAGCGAGTGCTGGTCATCGGCTGTTCAGGCGGCGGCAAGACGACCCTTTCGCGCCGTATTGCGGCGAGCTTCGCGATGGAGTTCCAATCGCTTGATCGCGATGTCCGCTGGCTGCCCGGATGGACAGAACGCGCCAAGGACGAGCAGCGGACGATCATTCAGGATCTAGCAACGCGCGACCGCTGGGTAATGGACGGCAGTGGTGCCTCGACCTTCGACATCAGGCTGCCGCGCACCGACCTGGTACTCTGGGTTCGGGTTCCAAGGCGCATGGCCCTGTTCGGCCTTGCAAAGCGGGTCCTGCGCCATTTCGGCACCGTCCGCCCCGACATGGCCGAAGGATGCCCCGAGCCACTGCCCAACCGGGAATTCCTGTCCTATATCTGGAATTTCGAGACGAAATATGCGCCGCTTTTCGTGCGTAACATTGATCGTTATGGCCCCGGCGTTCCCCTGGCAATTTTACCGTCACACACGGCAATGGATCGCCTCGTCGCTCTGGCTGGCCAGGCCAGATAGCCCTCCTCATCCGTCCATATATCAAACACCAGAATGCCCGACAGGCCGCCGTCGGTGGCATTGCCATTTTAAGCGACGGTGATAGAGGGGAATTCCGGCTCATTTCAAAAGAAAATCATCATGCCGGATTTTTCCACGATCTTACGCCATCGAAATCTGCGGCTACGCACCTATGGCATCATGCCTATTTTCTTTAGCCAGACGATTACCAGATTGGGCCACTGCCCGATTGGTAAATCAGGCTTTCGTAATGCAAACGCATGACCACCCTCATCAAAGATATGGAGTTCAGTCGGCACACCAGCTTTCTTGAGCCTCTCCGCATAAACTTGACTATTGCACACATGATCGA
Source organism: Agrobacterium sp. a22-2 (assembly GCF_012276985.1). GTDB lineage: Bacteria > Pseudomonadota > Alphaproteobacteria > Rhizobiales > Rhizobiaceae > Allorhizobium. Next base: position 18,086 of record NZ_JAAXMM010000020.1, read on the forward strand.
CGTCGTCGTCGCGCGCGTGAACGAGGAATGTTGGCGGCGCTGCCTTCGTAACCTCAAAATTCGTACGCCGCGGTTGTCCGGAGTCAAAACACATATGCCCTGGGAAGGCGGCGATAGCAAAGTCCGGTCGACTACTCAACGTGTCTGCCTCATCCACGGGTGAATAATTGGGCTTCAGAATATTGCTTGTTTCCGCCACCAGAAACCCGCCAGCGGAAAACCCAATCACGCCAATTTTGTGCGGATCAACATTCAACGCCTGCGAGCGTGCTCTGACAAGCCGCACTGTGCGTTGGGCGTCTTGAAGGGCACGGCGTATCTTGGGTGTAATCCGGCAATGGCATTTGGTGTCCCAATAATCATCGCTTCCCGGTACTCGATATTTTAGAAGAACACAGGTTATGCCATTGGCCGTTATCCAATCGCAGATCTCGGTGCCCTCTATGTCCATTGCCAGTACACGGAACCCACCGCCGGGAAACACCACCATTGCAGCGCCGGTGTTCTTACCCTTGGGCGCATAGACCGTCATTGTCGGATTGGTGACATTCAGAATCGTCTGTGTTCCCGGCTTCAAACTTTCCGGCGGGAGTGACACATCCTCCATGTCTGGCGCCTCATGCGGCCAGATCGGAATTTGCTGCACGCCGCCCGGCGGCTGCCAAACCTGATCGTTTTCGGCCTCAGCTTGCCAACTCACCGCAAACACGCCGATCAGACCACATATTATGAAGAAAAATATCCGTGCCATTCTCCCTTGGCTTTCTCTTTTCTTCGGAATCGATTCTATCTGGTTCGAGCCCAGAGGCTGATCGCGATTCCACCAAGCTGCCGGAAACACGGATCGAGAATGCCCGGCAGGCGCGAGCGCCCCAGGCATTTCTCGATGCAAGCCCGCTCACCCCTCCATATCAAACACCAGAATGCCCGACAGGCCGCCATCGGTGGCTTTGACGATGCGTTCGCCGACGGCGAGGTGGTCTGGGTGTTTGAGATAGTAGTCGCGGACCACGGCGTCCTCGAAGGTGACGATGAAGCCGTCGAGATAGCCGCCGTTCAGGCCTTCCGGCGAGACATTGGGGCCAAAGGTCACATCCACCATGCCGGGGACGACCTCTTTCAGCGCGGCGATCGCCTCGTAGATCGCTTGCTTCTCGGCGTCTTGCATGGCGGCCTTGAACCGCAGGAATACGCAATGTCTGATCATGAGTGTCTCCCTTGCCTTGTTTTGACGGGAGCATAGGGGCTGGCCGGGCTTTGGCAAGACGGCAATTGTCGCCCAGGCGCGGATCCGGTGTCGCACCCGCGCTGGCCGGAGTGCGAAAGCTCTAAAGCGTGTCGCGATCTTTCAGATTCGCTCTTCACGCTTTATCTCTTTGTTTTGCCGCATGTCGTCGTCCCGAAACCGGTACCCACTTTCGGGCAACATGCTTTAGCCGCCCATCAGCGCCTTGTGGGCGCCGCCCTTCTTGAAGGGCTCCATGCCCTTGCGGGCCAGTTCGTCGGCGCGTTCGTTTTCCGGGTGGCCGGCATGGCCCTTGACCCAGTGCCAGGTGACCTTGTGGCGCTGGTTGGCGGCGTCCAGCGCCTGCCAGAGTTCGCCATTCTTGACCGGCTTCTTGTCGGCGGTTTTCCAGCCGTTCTTCTTCCAGCCGAAAATCCATTTCGAAATGCCGTCCATGACATATTTGCTGTCGGTGTGCAGATCGACCTCGCAGGGGCTTTTCAGCGCATTGAGCGCCGAGATGGCGGCCAAGAGTTCCATGCGGTTGTTGGTGGTGTCGGCCTCGCCGCCGCACAGGTCCTTTTCCGTATCGCCATGGCGCAGCACGGCGCCCCAGCCGCCGGGTCCGGGATTGCCCGAGCAGGCGCCATCGGTGAAGATATCGACATGTTTCATCGGATTTGCAGTCCATATTCGGCGCTTTTCACCACCTGGCGGTGGAAGCGCAGCTTTTTCAGATATTCGAGCGGATCCTTCTTGACCACCAGCGCGCCTTCCGGCGTCGTCAGCCAGTCATAGAGCCGCGTCAGGAAGAAGCGCAGCGCCGAGCCGCGCGACAACACCGGCAGGGCGTCGATCTCGTCTGCCGAGAGCGGGCGCACCGACTGGTAGCCCTCCAGCATGGCCATGCCCTTGGTGATGTTGTAGCTGCCGTCCTTTTCGAAGCACCAGGCATTGAGGCAGACCGACAGGTCATAGACCAGGAAGTCGTTGCAGGCGAAATAGAAGTCGATCAGGCCCGACAGGCTATCGCCCAGGAAGAAGACATTGTCGGGGAAGAGATCGGCATGGATGACGCCGGCCGGCAGGTCTTTGGGCCAATGGGCGGCGAGGAATTCGAGTTCCGCGCCGATTTCCTCTTCGAGGCCCGCTTCCACCTCGTCTGCCCGGTCCTTCGACTTGTGCCACAGCGACTGCCAGCCATCGAGCGACAGCGCATTCGGGCGCGTCAGCTCGAACCCCTCGCCCGCCACATGCATCTGCGCCAGCGCCACGCCGACCTCGCGGCAATGGCGCGCCTCGGGCTTGCGCAGCCACATGCCTTCGAGAAAGCTGATGAGCGCGGCCGGGCGGCCCGACAGTTCGCCCAGCAGCGCGCCATCCTTGCGCGGCAGCGGCAGCGGGCAGGACAGGCCGCGGGCGGCCAGATGGTGCATCAGCCCGAGGAAAAACGGCAGGTCGTTGCGATCGGTGCGCTTCTCATAGAGCGTCAGGATCAGCGGCCCGGTGCTGGTATGCAGCAGGAAATTGGAATTTTCGACGCCCTCGGCAATGCCCTTGTAGGACAGCAGTTCGCCGGCCTCGTATTCGGCCAGAAACGCCTTCAGATCGACTTCGTTGGTATCGGTATAGACTGCCACAGTTGAGGGTCCTGCGCTGCTTCAAGGTGTTTCAAACGCATACAGTGAGGGGCGCGGCAGTGCTACCCCCGGCGCGACATCAGGCACAGGAAATGGTCGCCCATGCGCTGACGCTTTCGCCGTTGCCCGGCATGCCAGAAAAAGAGGAACAGTTGCCGGAGCCACGGGTTAACTGTCGTCAATACGAATTACAGTGTCCCAAACGGATGGAGAGAGTAGATGAAAATTCAGAAAAACGGCTCGGCGCATTGGACGGGTGGCCTGAAAGACGGCAAGGGACAAATCTCCACCGAGAGCGGCGCTTTGAGCGACCATCCCTATGGCTTCAACACGCGCTTCGAAGGGGTTGCCGGCACCAATCCGGAAGAACTGATTGGTGCTGCGCACGCCGCCTGCTTCACCATGGCTTTGTCCCTGATGCTCGGCGACGCCGGTTTCAAGGCCGACAGCCTCGACACCAAGGCCGTCGTGACGCTGGAGAAGCTGGCCGACGGGTTCGCCATCACGGCCATCGAGCTCAACCTGAAGGGCGTGGTGCCCGGCACGGACGAGGCGACCTTTACCGAGATTGCCAACAAGGCCAAGCAGGGTTGCCCGGTGTCCAAGGCGCTTGCCGCCGTGCCGATCACGTTGAATGTCAGCTTCGGGTAAAGGACGACAGGGCGGCGGCCGTTAGCAGTCAGCGACACCTCCCCACTCGTCATCCTGGCCTTGAGCCGGGATGATGGAGGATGGTGGAAGCGCCGCGGGCACCCGCAGCGTTTCGGCATCTACTGCTACTGCCGGACGACGATGCGCGCCTTGAAGGGCACGCGGGCGTAGAGGTCGATGACGTCCTGGTTGATCAGCCGCACGCAGCCCGACGAGGTCGCCTTGCCGATCGAGGCCCAGTCCGGCGAGCCATGCAGGCGGTAGAGCGTATCCTCGTTATTCTGGAAGATGTAGAGCGCGCGGGCGCCGAGGGGATTGCGCAGGCCAGGCTCCATGCCGCCATTGGCGATCGAGTATTTCTCCAGTTCGGGCTGGCGGGCCACCATCTCGTTCGGCGGCTTCCAGCGCGGCCAGGTCTGGCGCCAGTGGATGACGCCCTCGCCCTGCCAGGCGAACCCATCGCGGCCGATGCCGACGCCGTAGCGCATCGCCGTGCCGCCCGGCTCGACCACATAGAGGAAACGCGACGGCGTATCGACCACCACGGTGCCCGGTCTCTCGCCGGTCGGATCGACCACACGCTGGCGGTAGAACTGCGGATCGATCTTCTCATAGGGAATGGGCGGCAGGGCGAAGCCGCCATCCTCGACCGGACCGTAATTGAGCGCCAGCTCTTCCGGCGATGGCGGCACGATGGGCCGGCGGGCCATGGCGGGCACGGGAGCGTTGCGCCCACCCGGCAGGGTGCTGGCGCAGCCGGACAAGGCGGCCAGCGCCCCGGCCAGCACGAAGCCTCTCCGGGACAGCAAAATTTCCGACGGCATGGCGTAATCTCTCAAACAAAAGGGGGGACCGAATATAGGTCGTGTTCTAACGATGCCTCGCGCCGCTTGGCAAGGCGAAAGCCCGTCACGAATGCGTCATTGCCTCACCCATTCACCCAGGCCATGTCCTCGGTGGTGAACTCAATGGGGCAGAGTTCGCCGATCAACCAACTCTTCGCAATTGGATAGATTCTTACTGTTCAAGCAGGACTGAGACGATTGTCACAATAACAAAATAAAGGAAGCCCATGAGAAATATGGCAAGTCCCCGCCACACGCGGCGGCGCGTCTTTGCATGGACGTCGTCAGTGAGCACACTCGCACCAGCCTCAAGCCGGACGGCAGCGTCTTCACCCATGGTGGCGCCGGACCGACCCGCGAAAAGTGCTCTAAAGATCGACACGTTGAAAAGCCAAAAATTGCCTCCGGCGAAGGCGATGAAACCGAGCGTCATCACAAGGATGACAGCACAATTGACGATGAAGAACAGAATTTCCCAGATCGTCGGGTCGGCTGCCTTGTCCAAGTGCTCATTCCCCCACTGCTCGAGCTATTACCCATTCACCCAGGCCATGTCCTCGGTGGTGAGTTCAATGGGGCGCAGTTCGCGGTTGACGAGGAAGTGTTCGTTTTCGATCGAGAATTCGGCGAGTTCCAGGCTGGTGGCAAAGCGGGCCTTGAAGGCTTCGATGATCTCGTTGACGATGACTTCCGGGGCGGAGGCGCCGGCGGAAAGTCCCAGGGTGGCGATGTCGCCGATATCGGCCCAGTCGATCTCGCTGGCGCGCTGCACCAGCATGGATTTTTGGGCGCCGGCGCGCAGGGCCACTTCGACCAGACGCTTGGAATTGGAGGAATTCGGCGCGCCGACGACGATGAACAGGTCGCAGCCGGGGGCTGCCTGTTTCACCGCTTCCTGGCGGTTGGTGGTGGCATAGCAGATGCTGTCGGCCGACGGTGCCGTCAGGTTGGGGAAACGCTCCTGCAGCCGCTTGATGACGCCGGCGGTGTCGTCGACCGAAAGCGTGGTCTGCGTGACGAAGCCGAGATTGTCGGGATCCGCTGGTTCATAGACATCGGCATCCTCGATGGTCTCAACCAGCGAGACCGTTCCTTCGGGCAATTGGCCCATGGTGCCGATCACTTCGGGGTGGCCGGCATGGCCGATCAGGATGACATGACGGCCGAGGCGTTGGTGGCGCATGGCCTGCTTGTGCACCTTGGAAACCAGCGGGCATGTGGCATCGAGAAAGAACAGATTGCGGGCGGTAGCATCTTCCGGCACGGATTTCGGCACGCCATGGGCGGAAAACACCACCGGCTGCTGGCGATGCTCCGGCGGGATCTCGTCGAGTTCCTCGACGAAAATGGCGCCCTTGGCCTCCAGGCCTTCCACGACATAACGATTGTGGACGATCTCGTGGCGCACATAGACCGGGGCGCCATAGCCTTTGAGCGCCAGCACGACGATCTGGATGGCCCGGTCGACGCCGGCGCAAAAGCCACGCGGGCCGCAAAGCCTGATCGTCAGCGGCGGTTTTGCAATCGGTATGTCCATCAAGATCAGCCAGCCAGAATTACGACAACAAGGGCGACGATCGCCGGCAAGCCCTGGATGAGCAGGATGCGCCGCGACACGCTATAGGCCCCATATAGGGCAGCAAGGGTGACCGCGCCAAGGAAAAACAGCTTGAGCTGCCAAGCGAAGCCCGGATCGGGATGGATCAGCGACCAGAACAGCCCGGCGGCCAGGAAGCCGTTGTAGAGGCCCTGATTGGCCGCCAGAACCTTGGTGGCCTCGGCCTGCGCCGGCGTCATTCGGAAGGCCTTGAGGCCGCGCGGCGTGGTCCAGAGAAACATTTCCAGCACGAGAATGTAGACATGCTCCAGCGCCACCAGCGCGACGAGAAAATTGGCAAGCAAACCCATGCAGGACTCCAGAGCGTTTCATCTATTCCAATGCCGCCCGGCGCGGCCGTCGAAAATTCAGGTTTTGCGGCGAAACAGCGCGATGGCGCTGACCACGGCCAGGACGGCGGCCAGGCCATACCAGGTCATGGCATATTGCAGATGGCTGTTGGGCAAATCGATCAGCGTCACCCCGCCGATCGGCACGCCGCCCGGATTGGGCGTCGCATCGGCATCAAGGAAGAAGGGCAGAACGCGATCGGCCGGCAGGCCTGTCGTTACCGCCATCTGGTCGAGGTCCTTCCAGTAGAAGATGTTCTTGGCCGGATCGTTTTCCGGCACCATGAAGGACGGCTTTTCGGCAAGCCTGGCTCGTGCAAGTCCGACAACCGTCTGCTCGCCCTGCAACTGGCCTGCTGCGCGGGCCTCGGGCGCCTTGTCCTCGTAGGCGACGAAGCCGCGATTGACGAAGAGGGTACGCCCATCGGCCAGTTCCAGCGGCGTATAGACGTAGAAACCCGTCATGCCCTGGAAGGTCGCGAAGAAATGCCGTTCCTTGTCGTTCAGATAGCGGCCCGTGGCGGTGGCGTGGCGATAGTCGATATCGGTGCCGGCGGCGGCGAGCGCCTCGATCTCGGACAGTGGCGCAGGCGCTGCGGCGCGGCGCTCCTCGATATCGGCGACCAGGGCTTCCTTCCAATAGAGGCGCTGGACCTGCCAGGTGCCGAGCGCCAGCAAGAGGGCGAGCGCCAGCAGGACGATCACGAGGCTTGCCAGAAACTTGCCGCGGCCCATAGTCGCGGCCCTCGCTGCGACCTTATTCATGGTCGATCGTGCCGGGCTTTGCGCTGTGGTGATAGACTTGGAAGATCAGCAGGGCCTTGATGGTGCGCAGCAGCCAGAGCGAAAGGCCGATGGCCAGCGGTCCCCAGAGCAGGATATGCAGCCAGACCGGCGGCGAATAGGTGATCTCGGACCAGACGGCGAGGCCGACCACCAGAAAATCGGCAATCAGGATGACGAAGATCGAGGCGCCATCGCCGGTATCGGCGAAGGAATAATCCAGCCCGCAGTTGGAACAGCGCGGCTTGAGCTTGGTCAGGCCGTCGAACAGCTTGCCCTGACCGCAACGCGGGCAGCAGGCGCCAAGGGCCGCCTTCTGCGGCGTGACCGGAGCATAACGTGCGGTGTCTTCGTCCATGGTCATTCCCTTTGCATGCCCTGCGCCCTTTCATTAGATTATCCCGATTGCAGAGGCAAACCTTAAAGGGCATGCTTTCGCCGAAGCGGAGGAGTTGCCGTGTCATGAGCACCATGCAGAACTGCGGGCAGGTCGTCATTCTGAACGGCATGCCGCGATCCGGGAAAACCACGATCGCCAGCGCCATCCAGAGCCGTTTTCCGGGCCTGTGGATCAGCCTTTGCGCCGGCGTGCCGCGTTCGGAGCCAAAGGTGGAGCGAGGCGCAGTAGACGCGGGCATGGCCGGCGAGCCGCCGATATCGGCCGTTCATGCCGCACTCTACGAGGCGATCGCGCTCTATAGCCGCATGGGGCTGAACGTGGTGGCCGATTTCGGCGTCAACGGCCGACCGATCCGCCCGCCCGGACTGCTTTCCCACTGCGCCCGCCGGCTTTCGACCTATCCGGTGCTGCTGGTCGGCATGCGCAACCTGTCATCGGACCTGGCCAGATCCCGTCGCCGCGACGGCACGGCAGGGCAAGCGCTGTTTCGCCGCGCCGATGAGGCCATGCCCTTGCTGCCGGCCCCCTGGCAGCGGCCCGGTCTCTACGACATGGAACTCGACACGGATGTGCTGACGCCGACCGAATGCGCCGACGCCATTCTGGAGCGTCTCGACCGCGGCATTCCCCGCCCGACGGCGCTGGAGCGGGTGGCCGGGCGCGCCTGAGGCGCGATTTCCGGCAGACGAACTGGCAAGCAAACAAAAGGCGGGGCCGATATCCCGGCCCCGCCTCTTTTATTCAGTTCAATTGTTGTCGGTCAGTGCGCCAGCGGTGCGCCCCAGTCGCCCCAGATGTAGATGGCGAAGAACAGGAACAGCCAGACCACGTCGACGAAGTGCCAGTACCAGGCGGCGGCTTCGAAGCCGAAATGCTGCTTCGGGGTAAAATCGCCCTTCAGCGCCCGCAGCAGGCAGACCAGCAGGAATATGGTGCCGACCAGGACGTGGAAGCCGTGGAAGCCGGTGGCCATGAAGAAGGTGGCACCGTAGATGCTGTCCTTGAAGCCGAACGGCGCGTGGGCATATTCATAGCCCTGCACGAAGGAGAACAGCGCGCCGAGGAGAACGGTCAGCGTCAGGCCGCTGATCAGGCCCTTGCGGTCGCCGTGCAGCAGGGCATGGTGCGCCCAGGTGACACAGGTGCCCGACAGAAGCAGGATGACGGTGTTGTAGATCGGCAGGTGCCAGGGATCGAGAACCTCGGTGCCCTTCGGCGGCCACTGACCGCCGGTGAACTCGACGCGGCTTGCCTGGATCGCTTCGTTGGCAAACAGGCTGGCATCGAAGAAGGCCCAGAACCAGGCGACGAAGAACATCACTTCCGAAGCGATGAACATGATCATGCCGTAGCGCAGATGCAGCGACACGACGCGGGTATGGTGTCCCTCGTGGGCTTCCTTGATGGTGTCCGCCCACCAGCCGACCATCGTGTAGAGCACGAGGGCAAGGCCGATGAAGAACAGCCACGGAGAGGCCAGTTCCAGACCGAACAGCTTGAACGAACCGGCGTTCAGATAGCGCATATAAGCCACGCCGCCGAAGGCCATTACGAAAGCGCCGATCGAGGCCAGCAGCGGCCACGGGCTCGGATCGATGATGTGGTAGTCGTGATTCTTCTGATGCGCTTCGGCCATGTCAGCAATCCCCGAATGTCAAATTCTGTCCAGGCCCGGCTTGACCGGACCCGTCCTCTTACAGTTTTGGATTTCCGTCCACACCTTCCGCCGGCAATTGTGCCACCGGCTTATCCCCCTCATGCGGATAGAAAGTATAGGACAGGGTAATCGTTCCGATATCCTTGGTCTCCTCCTGATCGACAATTGCCGGATCAATGAAGAATACCACGGGCATTTCCAGGCTTTGGCCGGGCTCCAGCTTCGTTTCGGTGAAGCAGAAGCACTCGACCTTGTTGAAATAGGCCGCAGCCTCCATCGGCGTCACATTGAACACCGCCTGGCCGCTGGTGGCACGCGGCGACCGGTTGGTCGCCAGATAGTCGATCTTGACCGTCTCGCCGATCTTCAACTCGATGGATTTCTGGACCGGCTTGAAATCCCAGTTGAGGCCCGACGATACATTGGCGTCGAAGGTCACCTTCATGGACTGGTCGAGCACGGTATCGGACATCTGCTCGACGCGCTGCGTCGTGCCGTTATAGCCGGTGACCTGGCAGAACATGCGATAGAGCGGCACGGCAGCGAAGCTTACCCCGACCATGCCGCCGACAAAGGCGAGACAGGCCAGCAGTACCACAACGTTGTTGCGCGACTGATGGGTGGCGGAACTGCTCGTCATGCCGCCTCCCCTATTGTCCGACATTGCTGATCTTGATCAGCGTCATGACGTAGAACAGAACGACAAGGCCGGCCAGAACCAGGCCAAGGGCGATGTTGCGACCGCGACGGGACTTCTTCTGGGCCTCGTTGAGCTTGATGGTTTCCATCAGACAGCGCCTCCAAACAGACTCATGATCGTCAAGGCATAATGATCGACCAGAAGCGCCGAGAAGATGGCAAAGAGGTAGACGATCGAAAAGGCGAAGAGCTTCTTGGCCGGCAGCATCTTCACATCGCCGTCGGGCATGCGCCAGACGGCGATGGAACAGAGAACGAAGACAAGGCCGAGCATGGCGGCGACGATGCCATAGCCGAGCGATGCCAGGCCCGTCAGCGTCGGAACGACGCCGCAGACGGCCGTCAGCACGGCGTAAAGCGCGATCTGGCGCTTGGTCACGGCCTCGCCGGAGACGTTCGGCAGCATCGGCACGCCGACCGAGCCGTAGTCGCGCATCTTGAACAAAGCGAGCGCCCAGAAATGGGCCGGCGTCCAGAAGAAGATGATCAGGAACAGGACGATGCTGTCGAGCGACACGCCGCCGGTGACGCAGGCCCAGCCGATCATCGGCGGGAAGGCGCCGGAGGCGCCGCCGATGACGATGTTCTGCGGCGTCGAGCGCTTCAGCCACATCGTATAGACCACGGCATAGAAGAAAATGGTGAAGGCCAGCAGGCCGGCCGACAGCCAGTTGACCGTCAGGCCGAGGATGGTGACCGAGAAAGCCGAGAGCACCAGACCGAAGGCCAGAGCCTCCTCAGGCGCGATGCGGCCGGCGGGAATGGGGCGATTGGCGGTGCGGGTCATCACGGCGTCGATATCGGCGTCGTACCACATGTTGAGCGCGCCGGAGGCGCCGGCACCGACCGCGATGCAGAGAATGGCGATGGCGCCCAGCACCGGATGAATATGGCCCGGCGCCAGAACGAGACCGGCAAAGGCCGTGAAGACGACCAGCGACATGACCCGCGGCTTCAACAGCGCGAAGAAGTCGCTGGCACCGGCTTCCGAGAGGCGCAGTTCGCCTTCTCCGCCGAGACCTTCAATCGTGTCGATGACTGCCATTCTATGGTTCCGATCCTGCCGTTTGTGCCCGGCGCCGGGGGATCTCTTTCAATCCCGCGGCGCCAGGCAATCTTGGGTCTTGGCCGCTTACTTGATGCGCGGCAGCTGTTCCCACTGGTGGAACGGCGGCGGCGACGACAGCTGCCATTCAAGCGTGGTCGCACCCTCGCCCCAGGGATTGTCGCCAGCCACCCGCTTGCGGGCGAAGGCTTCAAACACGCAGACCAGGAAGATCAGCACGCCGACGGCCGAGATGTAGGAGCCGATCGAGGAGACGTAGTTCCAGCCGGCAAAGGCATCGGGATAGTCGATGTAACGGCGCGGCATGCCGGCGAGGCCTAAGAAATGCTGCGGGAAGAACACCATGTTCACACCGATGAACATGACCCAGAAATGCAGCTTGCCGAGGAATTCCGAATACATGTAGCCGGTCATCTTCGGGAACCAGTAGTACCAGGCCGCAAAGATCGCGAACACGGCGCCGAGCGACAGAACGTAGTGGAAATGGGCCACGACGTAATAAGTGTCGTGCATCGAGCGGTCGAGGCCGGCATTGGCCAGCTGAACGCCGGTGACGCCGCCAACGGTGAACAGGAAGATGAAGCCGATCGCCCAGACCATGGGCGTGCGGAAGGACAGCGAACCGCCCCACATCGTTGCGATCCACGAGAAGATCTTGATGCCGGTCGGCACTGCGATGACCATGGTGGCGAACAGGAAGTAGCGCTGCGCGGAGAGCGACAGGCCGACCGTGTACATGTGGTGGGCCCACACGACGAAGCCGACCGCGCCGATGGCGACCATGGCATAGGCCATGCCGAGATAGCCGAAGACAGGCTTTCTCGAGAAGGTCGAGATGATGTGGCTGATGATGCCGAAGCCGGGCAGGATCAGGATGTACACTTCCGGGTGACCGAAGAACCAGAACAGGTGCTGGTAGAGAATCGGGTCGCCGCCGCCTTCGGGCGCGAAGAAGGTCGTGCCGAAATTGCGGTCGGTCAGAAGCATGGTGATGCCTCCTGCCAGAACCGGCAAGGAGAGCAGCAGCAGGAAGGCGGTGACCAGCACGGCCCAGGCAAACAGCGGCATCTTGTGCAGCGTCATGCCCGGAGCGCGCATGTTGAGGATGGTGGTGATGAAGTTGATCGCACCGAGGATCGAGGATGCGCCTGCGATATGCAGCGAGAAGATCGCCAGATCGACCGCCGGTCCGGGCATGCCCGAAGTCGACAGAGGCGGATACATGGTCCAGCCGCCGCCGACGCCAAAGGCGCCCGCCGGTCCTTCGACGAACATCGAGAGCAGGAGCAGCAGGAAGGCCGGGACGATCAGCCAGAAGGAGATGTTGTTGAGACGCGGAAACGCCATGTCAGGCGCACCGATCATGATCGGGATCATCCAGTTGGCAAAGCCGCCGATCAGCGCCGGCATGACCATGAAGAAGATCATGATCAGGGCGTGGCCGGTGGTGAACACGTTGTACATGTGCTTGCCGCCGTCGATGGCCGCGTCGCCTTCGAAACCGTAGACCATGGAGGCCAGGCCGTGGAAGATCTGGATACCAGGCTCGGCCAGTTCCCAGCGCATGACAACCGACATGGAGCCGCCGATGATGCCGGCGATGATGGCGAAGATCAGATAGAGGGTACCGATGTCCTTGTGGTTGGTCGACAGGAACCAACGGGTAAAGAAGCCCGGCTTGTGGTCGTGATGATCATCGTGGTGGTGCGCGCCCTGACCGTGAGCGTGTTCGTCGTGGGCAATAGGTCCAGCCATTGTGCTCACTCCCTCTCTTACTTCGAAACGTTTTCGGCGAGCTGCACGGCAGATGCCGCACCGTCGACCGAGGCCATCAAGGCCTTGTTGGCATCGCCCAGATTGGTGGCGGCAGCCGCCAGCCAGGTGGTGTACTTCTCTTCCGAGACGACGCGGATGGCGATCGGCATGAACGCGTGGTCCTTGCCGCAGAGCTCCGAACACTGACCGTAAAACAGGCCTTCACGGTCGGCCTTGAACCAGGTTTCATTGAGGCGGCCCGGCACAGCATCGATCTTCACGCCGAAAGACGGCATGGCGAAGGCATGGATGACGTCGGTCGGCGCCGCGGTGACCAGCAGGCGCACGGTCTTGCCGACCGGCAGCACGACCTCGTTGTCGACGGCGAGCAGGCGCGGATAGATCGAACGGTCTTCCTTGCCGGCAGCGGCGCGTTCTTCGTCCTTCAGCAGATAGGAATCGAAGGCAAGCGGTGTCTCGCCCTGATATTCGTAGTTCCACTGCCATTGGGTGGCGGTGGCCTTCAGGGTGATGTCGGGATCCTTCGGGATGCTCAGCTGAGCCGTCAGCAGGTTGAAGGACGGGATGGCCAGGAACAAAAGAACCAGAACCGGACCGAGGGTCCAGACGATTTCGATGGCCGTGTTATGGCTGGTCTTGGAAGGCACTGGATTGGCGCCGGCGCGGAACTTGACCGCGACAACGATCAGCAGGATCAGAACGAAGATCGTGATCGGAATGATGAACCAAAGGGTATAGTCCTCAAACCAGCGGATCTGCTCCATGATCGCCGTCGCGGCGGGCTGCAGATCGATCTGCCAGTCGACCGGCTGGTCTGCAAAACTGCCGGTGGCAAAAAGCAGACAGGCCATGGCGGCCAAAACTGCGCAAGCTCTGTTAATCACGATGGTGTCTCCCTCATGCGTTTGATCCAGGTCAAACCAAAACGCCTAATGCATGCTATTCTTTGCGTTTAAAATCACAGTTTGCCCACATTCGCAATATCTGCGCGGAAAAGGCTGTGCGGCATTTTTGTCCATCGTCAATTTGGCTTGAGGGCCGCGCCTTCTCAAGTGCTTACCCCACCATCGAAAAGCCCCGACACGGCGCCGAAAGCCTTTCGGTTCGGTCCCAATTATGCCTCACTCGGCTGGAAAAGACACGGCAGGGCTTTTCAATGCCGGCCCGCCCGACAAGAATGGTCGCGATGATTCGATTTCCAGAGGTACCCATGGGTTTCAACAGTCTTGCGCGGATAGGTCTATTCGCCACCGGCATCGCCTTGGCCATGGCCGGCGTCCCTGCGCATGGCCAACAGCCGCAGCCGGGCACGATCCGTTCCAACCATGGCGCATGGTCGGTGATCTGCGATACGCCGGCCGGGACATCGGTCGAACAATGCGCGCTGATGCAAAACGTGATTGCCGAGGACCGCCCCGAGGTGGGGCTTTCCGTGGTGGTGCTGAAGACCGCCGACCGCAAGGCCAAGATCCTGCGCATCCTGGCGCCGCTCGGCGTGCTGCTGAAGGACGGCATGGAACTCTATGTCGACGCCAACAATATCGGCCGGGCCTATTTCACCCGCTGCTTCGCCGAGGGCTGTTATGTCGAGGTCGAAATCGACGAGGAGCTGATGAAGATCCTGCGGGCCGGCAAGAATGCCGTGTTCGCGCTGCGCGAATCGGCCGACCAGGACCGCGTCGGCATTCCGATCGAACTGGCCGGCTTTGCCGCCGGCTATGACGCCCTGCCCTGAGCCAGACTTCCAAAGGCTTTTGGGCGAGATGCATTGAGGAACGCCCGGTCGCCCTTGCCGCGCCGGTTGCGCGCGACTACATGGGTTGATCCGGTATTGGAGATAACCATGACCACCGATCTCATTTCTTTGTTCGACTGCGACGAGACCGCGCTGCGCGCCGCCGTGGCCAAGGCGCTGTCCGGCGCCGATGACGGCGAACTCTATATCGAGCATGCGCAGTCCGAATCGCTGAGCTTCGACAATGGCCGGCTGAAGGGTGGCAGCTTCAACACTGACCAGGGCTTTGGCCTGCGCGCGGTGGCCGGCGAAGCGGTCGGCTACGCCCATGCCGGCGAACTGTCGCTTTCGGCGCTGACCCGGGCTGCCGATGCGGTTGGCGCCGTGACCCACGGCCATGCCGGCTCCTATGCCGCGGCCCCGCAGCGCACCAATGCGAAATTCTACGGCGAGGACAATCCGATCGGCAGCCCGTCCTTTGAAGAAAAGGTCAAGCTGCTGTCGGAGATCGACGGCTATCTGCGCGCCAAGGACCCCAAGGTCCGCCAGGTCACCGCGTCGGTTGCCGCCAGCTGGCAGGTCGTCGAGATCCTGCGCGCCGACGGCCATCTGGTGCGCGATATAAGGCCGATGACGCGGCTCAACATTTCCGTGGTGGCCGGCAGCGGCGACCGGCAGGAAAGCGGCTCGTTCGGCGTCGGCGGCCGCGTCGGCTTTGCCGACTTCCTGACCGAAGAGAGCTGGCACGATGGCGCCGACGAGGCGCTGCGCCAGGCGCTGGTCAATCTTGAGGCGATCGAGGCGCCGGCCGGCACGCTGGACGTGGTCCTGGGCAATGGCTGGCCGGGTGTCATGCTGCACGAGGCGGTCGGCCACGGGCTGGAAGGCGATTTCAACCGCAAGAAGACCTCGGCCTTTGCCGGCCTGATGGGCGAAATGGTGGCATCGCCCGGTGTGACCGTCGTCGACGACGGCACGATCGACAACCGCCGCGGCTCGATCACCGTCGACGATGAAGGCACGCCGTCGGCCTATAACGTGCTGATCGAGAACGGCCGGCTGGTCGGCTACATGCAGGACCGCCAGAATGCCCGGCTGATGGGCATGAAGGCGACCGGCAACGGCCGCCGGCAGGGCTATTCGCACCAGCCGATGCCGCGCATGACCAATACCTACATGCTGTCCGGCGACAAGACGCCGGAAGAGATCATCTCTTCGGTGAAGAAGGGCCTCTATGCCGTGTCGTTCGGCGGCGGCCAGGTGGACATCACCTCCGGCAAGTTCGTGTTCGGCTGCACCGAGGCCTACCTGATCGAGGACGGCAAGGTGACCGCGCCGGTCAAGGGCGCCATGCTGATCGGCAACGGTCCGGACGCCATGCGGCGCATCTCGATGATCGGTAACGACATGAAGCTCGACACCGGCATCGGCAATTGCGGCAAGGCCGGCCAATGGGTACCGGTCGGCGTCGGCCAGCCGCATCTGAGGATGGACCAGGTGACGGTCGGGGGGACCAGGGCGTAAGGGCTGATAACGTCCAGAGCCTTTGACCATTGTCGACCACCGGCCGAAGCTTCGGCAATGTGATCTATGGAGCTTCGACACCATCACACAGGCGCTCGGCGATATCTCCGGCCTCTTCTATTCTCCGAACGCTGAAAGTGCTTCAAAGCGGCAGGCTATGAGGCGGAATAGATGCGACACGTTTTAGATAGCTGGCTGTCGCTACCTATTATTCGCCTTTACCATTGTCACTTTTGATTTTTTTGCGGATTACTCTTCCTGGATTAATAATAATCACCAAGATAATCGAGGCTATCACCACATATATAGGTGCCACAGGAATCAGCGGCGAGATAATTGAGGCTAATATTCCGGTCAATCCACAATAAAACATAAGGGACCAACGGCCGCATAAAAGTAAATATAAGTACTGTCGTACAATTTTTAATATTACACTTAATATTTTTTCTATCATCGTCTATCCAAATAATATTTTTGCTGCCTGCAACAATCTTCATCAGGCATTTTTTATTTAACTCATTGCATCGCAACGCTCTCGGCCGGATCCCTTTCAGATCTAAGTTTACCTTAATCGATTGGCCTTCCTCATTTTTCGTCTTGCCTTTCGATTTCCCTTTTCCTTCTGGCATCCCTAATTATTAGCCATATTATAAATATAGAAAGCGACGGTACTACGGGATACAGAATAAAGAACAAGACATTGTGTTTTTCTCTTGGATAGCTTGTGTAGCTATCTAGCAGCAGCATTATTGGAGCGATGATGACATATAGGATAGAGAACTTATCGGATACCGTAGTGTATCGAGCGAGAAGTTTGATTTCTTCCTTCAAATGATTCTCCCAATGCATTTATTCAAGAAGACCTGAACGATGATGTTCCTCAGATGATCTGATATTCGTAAATCAACCTGCGATGCGACCACGCTGGCGCCATTATTTTACGTTGGCATACGTCCTCTTGGGCGAGGCCCGAGGGAGCACGCGACGGTCTGGAGCGCAATTATCCGTCGGCAATATGCCCCGCGAACGGCACGCCACGCAAGTGGACTGCGAATTGGGAGTGGGCGATGGTTCCGCCGCTTACAGCCGAATGAGGCATCGTGATATGGCACGTTATCTTGACGGCTTTGCTTCGGAAATGTTCCGAACGGACTGAAATCCCGCCACAGGAGGCAGCATGACCCGGTATCTGGTGGCCATTCATCGCCCTGACGATTACGATCCGTCCATCGCGGAGGATGAGGCGATGGGGCGTGATATCGACGGGCTCAACGACGAGATGGTGGCGGCGGGCGTCAGGGTTTTCGTGGGCGGGCTGCGGCCGGTCGCAAACGCGATTTCGCTTAGGGCCTTACCCGATGGCGAGGTGCTGATCGCGGCCGGGCCTTACCTGAAGAGCCAGGAGCATGTCAGCGGTTTCTGGGTGCTTGACGTTGCCGACATGGACGAAGCGCTCACCTGGGGCCGCAAGGCGGCCATCGCCTGCCGCGCGCCGGTCGAGGTGCGGCCGTTTCACTGAGGGTGGAGCGCCTGCGGCCGGCCGTGGAGAAAGGCGCAATGGCAGCCGGATCCTGAACTTCGGATGAAGCTCAGGATCTCAGTCATTTGGTGATCCGGTCCGGATTGATGGGCCGGAGCTTCGGTCATCGAAGCGTCAGATTGCCAGGCCGCCGGCGATGTTGATGGTTTCGCCGTTGATGTAGCCGGCGTGTGGGCCGGCGAGGAAGCAGATGGTTTCGGCCACTTCCTCAAGGGTTGCGATGCGGCGGATCGGGTGCATGTCCAGGATGGCGTCGCGGTTGGGAAGTTCGCCGGCCACATCTGCGGCCATGTCGGTGGGCATGATGCCCGGCTGAACCACGTTCACGGTGATATTGCGCGGTCCAAGGTCGCGGGCGATGCCCTTGGCATAGCCGGCCAGCGCCCATTTCGTTCCGGCGTAATCGGCGACGCCGGCAAAGGGCACAGCAGCGCCGAGCAGAGAGCCGACGAAGATGATGCGGCCGCCATCGGAAAGCTTCGGCGCTGCGGCGCGGGTGTTGGCGATCGTGCCCATGACATTGACCTGCCACTGGCGGTTATATTTGTCGCCGTCGAGATCCGGATCGTCGACCATCTGGCCCTGAATGGCGATACCGGCATTGTTGACGAGGATGTCGAGCCGCCCGAACTCGGCCATTACACGATCGATCAGCGGTTTGGCAGAGCTAAGGTCAGCCTGGTCGCTCTTGACCGCGATGGCGCGAACACCCTTGGCCTTCAGCTTTGCCACGACGGCGTCGGCCTTGTCGGCGGATGCCGCATAGCTGATCGCCACGTCTGCGCCATGATCGGCGAATGCTTCCGCCGTGGCCGCTCCGAGCCCGCGGGATCCGCCGGTAATCAGCACGACCTTGCCTTTGAATGTGTCCGACATAACGAAATTCCTTCGATGTTCGATTTGGTTTCATCCACCCAACAGGTGGATATTTTTCGTAACGACCGTTACTATAACGATTGGTATGAAATTTGACGAATGACGTCAAGCGGTTTAATAATGGTCGTTATGAAATCATTGGAGACCACCTGATGGGACGCCATCGCGAGTTTGACGTGGAGAAAGTCCTCGACGCCGCGTTGTGCGTGTTCTGGCGCAAGGGCTATGAGGGCGCCTCCTATGCCGACCTGACGGCAGCGGCTGGGGTCGAGCGACCTGCCCTCTATTCGGCCTTCGGCAACAAGGAGGCGCTGTTCCGCCAGGCGCTCGACCGCTACTACGTGCGCTTCCTGGACTATATTCCGGCAGCGCTGGCGCTTCCCACATCGCGGCAGGTGGCAGCCCACATTCTCCACCATGCGATCGACCTCAACACGCGCTTTCCAGACCATACGGGATGTCTCGTCATCAACGGCGTTCTGGCCGGGTCGGACGACGCGGAGCCTGTCCGGCAGATCCTGATCGAGGCGCGGGCGCTCGCCGAGACCCAGCTTCGGGAACGTTTCGAGAAAGCAAAGGCCGAGGGCGACCTGCCCGAAACGGCCAAACCGCACGCCCTTGCAGCCTTCCTGATGGCGGTGCTGCACGGCATGGCGGTGCAAGCCAAGGCCGGCTTCAGCCGCGACACGCTGGAGGATGTCGCCGAGCAGGCGCTGGCGAGTTGGCCGGCGGGGCAGTCGGGTGTGGCGGAAGGGGTGTAGTGAGGCGGTGGGTGATGACGAGATTAACAAACTCGAGCAACAGGAATTGACGTCTGCCCGCCCCTCATGCCCATTAGGTTAGTCTGGACACCGAAAACGCCGACTGACGTCAAGACGATCTATCTCTACCCAGTCCTTAAGAGGGTTCCACGATGGCAGTCTTCTTTCTCACGATTGTTGGCATAGCCTGTGGTTTGGTTATCTTGGCGGTGGTGGTTCTGTTTTCGCTCAGAGTCAGAACCTCGAAGAAAGTGTTGCCCAACTCAGCCGACCACCATGATGTCTTCGACAAGGACCCGAGCCTCTATAGCTCCTACGATCCGCCTGACAGTTGATCGGTTGGGGTGCCAAACGACGCAAATCACCGGCGCCAAATCAACCCGCTTCACCGACCCGGCCGAAAACGCCATTTTCGTTCGATCGCGTCTTCAATGTTCAAGCCGTGATGGTGTGCGAAGAGCAGGACGTGGCCGAGCAGGTCGGCTGTCTCGTCCTCCATGGCCTGGCGCAGATCGGCATCGCTCAGGCCCTTCCGGCGGCTGCGGCCGCTGATTCGGTTGCTGACTTGGGCCAGTTCCCCGACCTCCTCCAGCAGTTTCAGCAGAAACCAGTCGGAATCGCGGCTTACGCCATGCACTTGCGCATAATTTTGTGACGCAGCCTCGAATTGGGCCATCAGTTCACGCATCGCCATGTTCCCTATATGTTCAGGAGAACACTGGCCGATTCCCGACCGGGAGTCGAGCCCCGCTCACCCCTGCGAGGGCATCAGCAGGCAGTCGTAGGATTTCTTGACCAGGCGGTCGCAGGCGGCGCGGGCGTCGGTTTTGCTGGAGAAGCCGACGAAGCGGGCGCGGTAGAGGGTCTGGCCGTCGCGTGTCACCTCTTGCGTGTAGGTGTCGCGGCCGGCCAGCGGCCCGCCGATCTGCTGCTTCGCGCGGGCCAGCATGTCGATGGCGGCCTGCCGGCTCTGGGCGGCGGCAATCTGGATCTGCCAGCCTTCGGTGCGGGCGGCGGGTGCGGCGGCGACAGCCATTGCCCGTGGCGGCACCGGAGCCTCTACGCGACCTGCGGCCGGCGCCAGTTCGACCTCTGGCACGGAGACGCTCTCGGCAAAGGCATTTTCATAGCGTGAATTGGGAATTGGCGTGCCCTTGGCCATGCTGGTCACGGCGGCCAGCGCCTCGCCGGGCCGGGGGGCCGCGAGCGGCACGGGAACGTCATCGCCAAGGGCTGCCACCTGCGCGCCCGATGACAGGCTGGCGACCAATTGCCGGCCGCCCGAGGCATTGGCGATGTTGCGGTCGAGCAGGGTCTTCATGGTCTTGTCGCGGCTGGCGGCGGTGCGGCCGCCCAGCACGACGCCGATGACGCGGCGGTCGCCGTCGCGCACGGCGCTGACCAGATTGAAGCCGGACCAGTCGGTATAGCCGGTCTTGATGCCGTCCATGCCCTTGTAGCCATACATCAGATTGTTGTGGCCGCGGATCTTCCTGCCGCGGAAGGTAAAGCTCTCGGCCGAGAACAGCTTGTATTCCTCGGGGAAGTCGCGCAGCAGCACGACGCCGAGCGTCGCCATATCGCGCGCCGTGGTGATCTGGCGCTTGTCCGGCAGGCCTGAGGCATTGACCAAGACCGTGCGGGTCATGCCAAGCGAACGGGCCTTGGCGGTCATCATCGCGCCGAATTCGCTCTCCGTACCGCCGAGTTTTTCGGCGATGGCGGTGGCCGCGTCATTGGCGGAGACGACGATCATGCCCATCACCGCGTCGCGCACGGTGATACTGTCGCCGGCCTTGACCCAGAGCTTGGTCGGCGGGCGGCTGGAGGCGAGCTTCGAGAAGCGCACCGGCGTATCCCACGACAATTTGCCGCGGCGGATCGCGTCGAAGGTCATGTAGAGCGTCATCATCTTGGTGAGCGAGGCCGGGTGATTGGCGGTGTCGGCATTTTCCGATGCCAGCACGCGGCCGGTGCGGGCATCGAGCAGGAAATTGGCCTGGCCGGCAGAAACACCTTGGGGAAGGCAAGCGATCGCGACAAAAAACGTGAAAGCGATCAATAGCTTGTGCATTTTCACTCCAAGGCGGATTATTTAAAGACTGTCCCGTGAGCCGCAAATCGGCAGAGCGCGAGCGCGCGGCGCCACCTCCTTGCCCGAAGAATGGGGCAACAATGGCGCAATGAAGAAGACTTTTTTGGTCATGCTTACGAGACCATTGAAACCCACGCGGTCGAATTAACGACTTCCAACCGTTAGCGGCGGCGAACTCAGCCTTTCTTCGCAAGGAGGCCAACAAAATAGCGTCATGGGAAAATCGAAAAAACACTCTTTACCTCAAGTTTGGTTGAGGTCGTAGCGTGCGGCGCATCAACCACCCTGCCTTGAAATCAAGAGAATGGAATGCCCATGCCGAAGGCCACATCAGCCGAACCGTCCGCTTTGATCGACACCCCGCACAACCCGACCAGCGGGCGCTGGGCGGAACTGCTTGCCCCCCGCTATCTGGTCACCACCGTGATGCTGTGCATCGGCGTGGCGCTCTATGCCTTCAACGGATTCCTGGTGACCACGGCGCTGCCGACGGCGGTCGTGGAGCTGGGCGGCGAGGCGCTGCTATCGTGGTCGCTGACGCTGTTCCTGGCCGCTTCGATCGTGGCCGGCGCCAGTGCGGCGCTTTTGAAGGCGCGATTCGGAGCGCGGCTGTCGCTGATCGGGGCGGCCCTTGTGTTTCTGGCGGGCACCATGCTTGCCGCCGCAGCCACCAGCATGGAGACCATCCTGGTCGGCCGCGTGTTGCAGGGGCTTGGCGAAGGCGTGGTGGCGGCGATCTGCTATGCGCTGATCCCGGAGATGTTTCCCTCGCGCCTGGTGCCGAAAGTATTCGGCGCCGAGGCCAGCGTCTGGGCGATTGCCGCCTTCGGCGGACCTGTCCTGGCCGGCTACCTGACGGAGATGATCTCCTGGCGGGCTGCCTTCCTGATCAATATCCCGATCATCGCCGTCTTCATGGTGCTGGCTTTCACCATCGTGCCGCGCACGGTCTCAACGGGGGGCGGGCTCGCCCTGCCTGGCCTGCGGCTGGCGCTGCTGTGCTGCGGCTTTGTCGCCGTGCTGTTTGCCGGCCTGGCCCCGAGCGTGCTGATCTCCGCCGTGCTGGTGGCCTTCTGTGCCGTCATGCTGGTTGTCTTCATCCGGCTCGACCGCAGGGCGGCAAGCCGCATCCTGCCAACCGGCGCCTTCTCGCTCGGCTCGACGCTCGGTCTTGGCCTCTGGGTCATCCTGCTGATGCCGCTGGCGCAATCGACCAGCGGCGTCTACCTGGTCTACAGCCTGCAGCATCTCTGGGGTTTCGGGCCGACCCATGCCGGGGCGCTCGGGGCGCTGATGGCGATCTTCTGGAGCCTGTCGGCCATTGCGATCGCCAACCTGAAATCGCAGAGCCTGCAGCGCCGGGCGATCTGGCTCGGTCCGCTGCTGCAGGTGCTGGGCATGGCCTGCCTGTTTTCCGCCATCGCCTCGGGCACCATCACCCTGCTGGTTATCGGGCAGGTGCTGATCGGCTGCGCCTTCGGTTTGACCTGGGGTTATCTCAGCCAATTGCTGATGGACGTGACGCCGGCCGATGAGCGCGACAAGACGTCTGCCCTGCTGCCCACCCTGCAATCGGCGGGCTATGCGCTCGGTGCGGGACTGGCGGGCCTTGCGGCGAATGGCGCCGGCCTTGCCGCCGGCCTGCCGGTGGACGCCCTGCGTCTGGCGCTGGCCGTGGCCTTCTTCATCGCCGTCTTGTGGTCGGCGCCGGCCTTTCTGGCGGCAAGACGTGCGGTCGCCCTGGTCCACAGCGCCGCAATCGACCGGACCAGGGCGGAATAATCGCGCGTTGAGCTTTCGAAAGGGTTGGGGCTTTGGTATCCAACAGCCCAACCCTTTCAGCCCTCGCAAGGATTCCCATACCCGCATGGCATTGCTTTCAGCCGAACTGGCGGCCTTCCAGTCGCTTGTCGCCCAGCAGTCGGCGGGTTCCGTGTTGTTCCTTATCCTTGCAGCGCTGGTGGCCGGGCTGGCGCGCGGCTTTTCCGGATTCGGCGGCGCGCTGATCTTCATGCCGGCGGCCAGTTCCGTCATCGACCCGACGCTTGCCGCCGCCGTGCTGTTCATCATCGATGCGGCCATGACAGCGCCAATGATTCCTCACGCCTTCCGAAGGGCCGACAAAAAGGCGGTCGCCCTGATGACCGCCGGCGCGCTGATCGGCATTCCGATCGGCACGCTCCTGCTGACCCGCACCGACCCCCTGGTTCTGCGCTGGTTCATCGTCAGCGTTGTGGTGGCCATGCTGGCGCTGCTGATCTCCGGCTGGCGCTTCCGCGGCACGCCCTCGGCACCGCTCACCATCGGCGTCGGCGCCGTGTCGGGCCTGTTCGGCGGCGCGGCGCAGATCGGCGGGCCGCCGGTGGTGGCCTATTGGCTGGGCGGCGTGATCCCGGCCGTGGTGGTGCGGGCCAATATCGTGCTTTATTTCGGCGCGACGACCGCCATCACCGCGATCAATTACCTGTTGGCCGGCATTCTGGTGAGGGAAGCCTTCTTCCTGGCGCTGCTGGTCGCTCCGGCCTTCGGCATCGGACTTGTCAGCGGCTCGCGGCTGTTTGGGCTCGCCAACGACGTCACCTTTCGGCGCATCTGCTTCGGGCTGATTGCCGTTGCGGCGGTGATCGGCCTGCCGGTTCTCGATCCGCTACTGCGCTAACGCCGTTCCATTCGGTTCAACCGTGTTCAACAAGGTTTAACCGCGAGCCGATAACGTCCGGTTGCTATGTCAACGACGGGACGAACCGCAGAAGAGGCACGCAGCATGGACAAGGCGCTGATCAAGAAGGCGGTGATTTCAGCGGGGCTCGAGGCCTCGGCTGCGCTTTCCCGTGCCGGCCTGATGGCGGCATCGCGGGGCCGCGGCGCGATCTTCACCCTGCATCACGTGCGGCCTTATACGCCGCGTTTGCCCGACCCGAACCGGCATCTGGAAATCTCGCCTGACTTCCTCGATGCGGCACTTGGTCAGTTGAAGGCCGACGGCTATCGCTTCGTGGCGCTGGACGACATACCGGCGCTGCTGGAGGAACCCGCCGGCGGAAAACCCTTTGCCGCCTTCACGCTCGACGACGGTTACCGCAACAATGCGGCGCTGGCGCTGCCGGTGTTCGAGCGGCATGGGGCGCCCTTTACCGTTTTCGTCTGCAAGGGATTTTCGGAACGCAGCCATGGCATGTGGTGGGAGGTGCTGGCCGAGCTGGTGCGGCGGGCCGACGGTTTCGAGTATGGGATCGATGGCGAAACGCAGACCTTCGAGACGCGGACGATCGCTGAAAAATCCGCTGTTTTCGCAACCGTTGCCGCATCCATCAACACAACGGACGAAGCCTGCGCCATCGCCCGGTTGAACGCCGTAGCGGCCCGGCATGGCATCGATGACTTGGCGATCGTCGATCAACTTGTCATGACGGCGGACGAGTTGCGCGTGCTGGCTGCCCATCCGCTGGCGAGCCTCGGGGCGCATACGGTGAGCCATCGGGCGCTGGGCCTGCTGGGCGACGACGATGTCCTCACCGAATTGAAGGACTCTGCCGATTATGTCGGGGCGATTGCCGGCAAGCGTCCGTCGACTTTCGCCTATCCCTATGGCGACGGCCGCAGCGTCACGGCCAAGACCATCGCCCTGGCAGAAGCCGCCGGCCTGCCGATCGCGGTGACAACCACGGCCGGAACATTGATGCCGCAGCATCGGCAGGCTTTGTCGAGCCTGCCGCGCATATCGCTGAACGGTTTTTACCAGAAGACCCGCTATGTCTCGGCGCTGGCCTCCGGCATTCCGTTCCGGCTGATGGGTCGCTAGAGCCGATCAGGGATACATGCGCACCTTGGACCAATCGCCCTCGGCATGGTCGCGGCGAAACTCGATGCGGTCATGCAGGCGGAACTTGCGGTCGTGCCAGAACTCGATGGTCAGCGGCTTGATGCGGAAGCCAGACCAGTACGGCGGACGGGGAATGTCGCCGATCGCGTAGCGGGCGGTATATTCGGCCACGGCCTTTTCGAGCGCGAAGCGGCCTTCCAGCGGACGCGACTGTTTCGACGCCCAAGCGCCGATGCGGCTGCCGATCGGCCGGGTGCGGTAATAGGCATCGGCCTCCTCGTCGGTGACCACCTCCACCTCGCCGCGCAGACGCACCTGGCGACGCAGGGACTTCCAGTGAAAACACATGGCCGCCTTCTTCTGGCCGAGAATTTCGCTACCCTTCTGGCTCTCGAAATTGGTGTAGAAGACGAAACCACCCGTATCGAAGCCCTTTAGCAGAACCATGCGCACATTGGGCAGGCCGTTCTCATCGACGGTCGCCAGCGCTACGGCGTTGGGATCGTTGATTTCGGAGGCTTCGGCATCCTTCAACCAGGACGCAAACAGCGAGAAAGGCTCCTGTTCCTCGGTGAAGTCACCGCTTGTTAACCCGTTTTCTGACATATTGGTTCAAATGCTCCGAAATGCTTGATGATCGCCCATGCCCTCACTGCCGGACAGGACGTAACTTGGAAGACATAGCAAAGCCACATCACCGCCAAAAGGGCATAGCCACCCGACGCGGCAGTTTTGTTGCAATGCTCGTGCTGTGCCTGCCCCTTTGCGGCTGTGTCGGCTCGGCTTTCGACTTTGCCGGCAGCGCTTCGGTCGACAAATCGATTTCCACGGCCACCATCTCCCAAACCAAGTCGCTCGACGGCCGCTCCGACGAGGCGACCGTGCGCAACGCCGTGTCCTCGGCCGATCTCGAAAAGCTCGGCGCCAATCCCCTGCCCTGGGCCAATAGCTCGACGGGCAGCGCCGGCGTCGTCTCGGCGATCCGCGAGGAACGGCAGGACGGCCTGGTCTGCCGGTATTTCTCAACGACCCGCCACGCCTATGACGGTATCGCCAATTTCTCGGGCCGCACCTGCCTGATCGGCCAGAGCCAGTGGCAATTGCTCAGCTTCGACAAACAATCCTGACCATTTTTCAGAGCGCGGCGCGATGCGCACAGCGGTGTCGTCGTGCCGTTTCAAGACGGATTTCGGCCGCATCGCTGCAAATACTTCGGATGTTCTTGGCGGCCCGAAATCATCCCGACAGCCGCGTAACCACTGATTAGCTTCTTTTTGCCATAGTCGAGCAAAGGTAGACCGCGTCCGCGATAATTTCTGCGGAGGCGTAAGGTTATTGAGAGGGCGGTAGGTCCTCAACAGGACAAACATGTCGATCAATTGTTAACCGGTGGCATCATATGCGCGATCCCTATTCAGTACTTGGTGTAAAGCGGGATGCAGGCGCCGACGAAATCAAAGCGGCGTGGCGGAACAAGGCGAAATCGTCTCACCCCGACCATAATCACGACGACCCCAACGCCACCCAGCGTTTCGCCGAGGTGGGCCAGGCCTATGAGGTCCTGAAGGACCCGCAGAAGCGGACCCGCTACGACGAGCAGCGCTTCAAGGCCGAGGCCAAGCAGCGCGAGCAGACCATCATGCAGCAGCGCGAGGCGGCCCGCGAAGCCGCCGAACGCGCCAAGGTGGCCAAGGCCAATGCCGAGCGCATTCTGGCCGAACTGGCGCTGGCCGAAGCCCAGAAGGCAAGAGCCGACAAGACGGCCCAGGCCGCCCAAGCCTATGCCAAGGCGCAATCGGGTCAGCCCAAGCCGCAGCCACAGCAGCAGCAGGCCCAACCGGGACCCACGCCGGCCGGCGAACAACAGCAGCAGTCGCAACAGAGCCAGACCCCGCCGCCGGGATCTGCCCCGGAAAATCCCGAAGACCTGATCTCCCGCATTTTCGGCTCGTCCGCCCAGGCAAGCGCTGCGGCGGAAAGCCTGCGCCGCGAGGCAGAGGCCAAAGCCGAGAAGGCGGGGACAACCGGCGACACCGCCACGGACGAGACGGGCGCTCCGTTAAAGCCCGCGGCACCGCGTATCTTCGCGCCGATTGAAATCATCAGTTCGCTGGTGCGGCGCATCCGCGGCACCCAGCCTGTGCTGGAAAAGGCACCGGATATCGTCGTTGAATCCGTCATTGCCATCGACGACCTGCTGAACCAGAATTCGATCACCGCACACCTGCCGGACGGTCGCGATGTGCGCTTTGCACTGGAAGGCGGCCATACCGACGGCCATGTCGTGCGGCTGAAGGGTCAGGGCCTGCGCCTTCAGGGCATGCAGCGCGGCGATGTGGCCGTGACGCTGCGGGTGCTGAAGACGGACAAGTTCAGCGTCGACGGACTGGATATCCACACCGTATTGCCGATCACGCTGGAGAACGCCGTGCTCGGCTGCGACACGACGATCGACGGGCCAAGGGGCACGGTCGATGTCAAGGTGCCAGCATGGTCCGGTTCCGATCAGGTGATCCGGCTCGAGGGCCTTGGTTTGCCGGGCAGCGAAGGCACCCAGGGCGATCTGGTGATCGAGCTGCGCGTGGTGCTGTGGGAGAAGCCCGACGACAAGGTCACGGACTTGATGCGTGTCATGCGCGAGGGTCTTTTTTTATGAAATTTCAATGACACACACACCCTTTATTACGCTGCCTAACAGTTGATGATCTGCCGCAAGCTTGAACCCCGGTTCCGGCTATGTCATAGGCAGGTCCAATCGAAAGACCTAGGGAGCAGCGTATGGCTCAAGCATCAGGCCTCATGGCAGGCAAGCGCGGCGTGATTATGGGCGTCGCCAACAACCGTTCCATTGCGTGGGGCATTGCCAAGGCATGTCACGACGCCGGCGCGGAAATCGCGCTGACGTGGCAGGGCGATGCCCTGAAAAAGCGGGTCGAACCGCTGGCGCAGGAACTGGATGCCTTCATGGCAGGCCATTGCGACGTCACTGACATGGCAACGATCGACACCGTGTTCAAGAACCTCGAGGAAAAGTGGGGCAGAATAGACTTCGTCGTGCATGCCATCGCCTTTTCCGACAAGGACGAATTGACCGGCCGCTATGTCGACACCAGCCGCGAGAATTTCGCCAAGACCATGGATATCTCGGTCTATTCGCTGGCAGCCGTCGCCAAGCGCGCCGATCGGATCATGAACGACGGCGGCTCGATCCTGACGCTGACCTATTACGGTGCCGAAAAGGTCATGCCGAACTATAATGTCATGGGCGTGGCCAAGGCGGCGCTGGAAGCCAGCGTGCGTTATCTGGCCGTCGATCTCGGTGGCCGCGGCATCCGCGTCAATGCGATTTCGGCTGGCCCGATCAAGACGCTGGCCGCCTCCGGCATCGGCGACTTCCGCTATATTCTCAAGTGGAACGAATACAATGCGCCGCTGAAGCGCAATGTCTCGACCGACGAAGTCGGCAAGTCGGGCATGTATCTGCTGTCGGATCTTTCGACCGGGGTTACCGGCGAGGTGCACCACGTCGATTCGGGCTATCATACGATCGGCATGAAGGCCGTCGACGCGCCGGACATCTCCGTCGTCAAGGACTGATCAGAGGTTTTCAGCCGTGCTCATCTATATGATCCGCCACGGCCAGACCGACTGGAACGTCGAAGGCCGGATGCAGGGGCAGAAAGATATCGACCTCAATGCAACCGGCCGCGGCCAGGCGATGCGCAATGGCGAGACGCTGGCGCATGTCCTGGGCGACACGGCCGGTGCGTTCGACTACGTCGCCTCGCCGCTCCGGCGCACGCGCGAAACCATGGAACGCATCCGCGCGGAAATGCATCTCGATCCCCTCGCCTACCGGATCGATGAGCGGCTCAAGGAAGTGTCCTTCGGGGATTGGGAGGGATTTACCCTGCCGGAAATCGCCAGGGTCGTGCCCGAGCGAGTCGAAGAACGGGCACGGCACAAGTGGGATTTCATCCCGCCTGGCCCGGACGCCGAAAGCTACGAAATCCTCTCCTGGCGGATCGGCGCCTGGCTGGCCTCGGTCGAGCGCCCGACCGTCTGCGTCAGCCATGGCGGCGTCATCCGCACTTGCTTCCGCCTCGTAGGCGACATGGGCAAGGAAGAAGCCTGCGACATCAACATTCCGCAGGACCGCATCTTGAAGATGGACACCGCGACCGGCGCCATCGGCTGGCTCTGATGCCGCCGAGTTCGGTCGTTACTGGATGACCTCCAGATCGTCGACCACCCGCTTGCCGTCGACCAGGGTGAAATAGACAATCACCCGGACGCCGGCTTGCAGACCTTCGAAATTGAACTCCTCCGGAACCGAATAGGTCTTTCCATCGTCGAGCGTCAGGCTCATCGATTCGAGGTTCACCGCCTTGATGGTTGCCTCGACGTCATCGCTGGCCGCAAAGGATTTCAGCGGCGACAGCATACCGGCCGTCATGAGCAATGCAGCGATCAGGAAGCGCATGGCAGTTACCTTTGCCGGATGAAACATACGAACGATACGGATCAAAGATAAGCCTCCCGAATGTGGCAAAAATTGCCCGGAACAATGTCATTTTCCGTACGATTGTTGAACGGAAACCGACCACTAATCAAGATCTGTTACAGTTATCCCCACGCCGTCGCCTTACAGAGGGACGATAACGGCCGAATGCGCCCTGGTGACCCAAAAATGGTCCCTGTCGGATGAACCAACTGTACCTGCGCAATTTTAAATTAACTTGGGCTGCCTATACTCTGCGAAGTAATCAGTGGGGAATGCGGGTATTGGCGATCGGGGCCTTATTCAATCGACGTGACATGGGTCTTTCCGGAAGTGCCCGCCTCACGTTCATCGGGGCTGTCGCCGTGGCCCTGGGCATCGTCGTCGCCGGCTTCGCGCTGGACAGCCAGAATCGGGCCACCAAGCGTATTGCCCTGCAGGAACGAACCCAGCAGGATGTCCAACTCATCCAGGCCAGCCTGACCTCGCGGCTGCTGGCCGATTTCTCGGTGGTCGAACACCTCGCCGTCGTCATGGATTCGCACGAGAACCTGACGATCGAAGAACTGCGGGATCTGTCGACCGGCATTTTGCAGCGCAATCCGCATTTCGTCAGCGTCGGCCTGGCGCCCGACCAGGTGATCCGGACCGTGTGGCCGGCGACCGCCGGGCGCAAGCGCATCGGCGCCGTGATCGACACGGACCGCCGGACGCCGACCTTCCAACAGACCGAAGATGGCAATTTCCTCCTGCACCTGCCGGTCACGCTGAGCAAAAAGGGCGTCAATTCCTATTGGGGCGTGATCGAGATCGTTCTGGACGAAACGGCCTTCTTCGAGCGTACTGGCCTGCTACGGTCGAACGCCGAGGGCAACCAGAAACGATATCTGGGCCTCGACCATCTCGACATCGCCATCCATGATATCGGCGCCTCGGCCGGGGCCGAGCCGATCTTCGGCGTATCGGCGGTCAGCGACCGCCAGCCGACGATCGGCCGTATCCAGCATCCGGGCGGCATCTGGGAAATCAGGGCCGTTCCCCATGACGGCTGGGACCAGCCGCCGGAAAACCAGATCCCGTTCCGCCTCGTCATCATCGTCGCCGGCTGTGCGATCATCATCCCGATCTTCATCGCCACGCTGCTGATCGGCGAGCGCAACCGCAACATTGCCAAGTTGAAACTGCGCGAACAGAAGCTGCTCGAACTGTCCGAGCGCTTCAACCTGGCGATGGAATCCTCCAATATCGGCATCTGGGAGGTCAAGGAAGACGGCCATCGGCTCTACTGGGACGACCGCGCCGCCGCCCTGCACGGACTGCCGGCGAGCGAAACCGAGAACGACGACCGGCTGTCCGACTGGATGGATGCCGTCCACCCCGAGGACAGGGTGATCGCCGAGGCCCATTTCTTCCAATGTTCCTGTGCCCAGAGCGGCAAGACCTGCGAGGAGGTCTACCGGATCCAGATGAAGGATGGCTCGATTCGCTATCTTCGCTCGGTCGGTGCGCAATCGGAATCGACCGGCGAAAGCCGCATTACCGGTATCGTCTGGGACGTGACCGCCGACATACTGGTGACACATACCCTGCAGAATGCCAAGGAAACCAGCGACATCAAGAATGCCGAGCTGGAACTGGCGCTTGACGAGCTTTCGAGCCGCGAGCAACAGCTGGAAGAGCTGTCGCGCCGCTTCGACCTCGCCCTTGCCTCTTACAATTGCGGGATATGGGAAGCCGATCCGGTCGATGGCGGTGCCATGTGGGACGAGCGGATGAACCAGCTCTATGGCATGCCCTATGCGTCCGGTTTTGTTACCGAAGCGCAATGGCTCGATTGCCTGGAGCCTGAAAATCGCCAGCAGGTGCTGGACGACACCCATAAGGCGATTGCCAGGGGCACAACCTTGCAGAGCGTGCAGCATGTCGTGCTGCCGGACGGCAGCTTCCGTTTCGTGCGCTCGGTCGGCCAATTGCACACGACTCGCGAAGGCAAGCAGAAAATCATCGGCATCGCCTTCGACGTGACGACCGACATGCTGCTGACCGAGGAACTGAAGGTTGCCAAGGAAGAGGCCGACGCCCGCAATGTCGAGCTGGAGATCGTCAAGAACCGCATCGAGTTCAACTCGCTGCACGATCCGCTGACCGGCCTTGCCAACCGCCGCAAGCTGGACATGGAACTCGACGCATTGACCCGCAACGGCCAGGGCCTGCGCCACAAGTTCTCGATCCTGCATCTCGATCTCGATCGCTTCAAGGAGATCAACGACACGCTCGGCCACGCGGCCGGCGACGCCATGCTGGTCAATGCCTCGAAGATCCTGACCCGCAACGTGCGCTCCGATGACATCGTGGCACGCATCGGCGGCGACGAATTCGTCATCCTGTCGCGCAACAATACCAATGCCGAGCATCTCTCGACGCTGTCGGCCCGCATCATCGAGGAGATGAGCGTGCCGATCGATTTCGAGGGCTTTTCCTGCCGCTGCGGCGTTTCGATCGGCATTGCCCAGGCGCAAGGGATCGGCATCGACGCCCGCAAGGTGCTGATCAATGCCGATATCGCCCTCTACCAGGCCAAGGCGACCGGGCGGAACTGTTATGAATTCTTCACCCAGAACCTGCAGGCCAATATCGTCAAGACCAAGCGCATGGCCGACGAGATCCTGGCCGGGCTCGACCACGACGAATTCACCGTCTGGTACCAGCCGCAATTCTGCGCCAACACCATGCAGCTGACGGGCGCCGAAGCGCTGGTGCGCTGGCAGCATCCCGAACGCGGCATTCTCGCCTCCAATGTCTTCCTGAAGATCGCCGAGGAGCTGAACGTGATGGCGCGCATCGACCAGCTGGTGCTGGAAAAATCCCTCAGCGACAAGATGCGCTGGGCGGCCATGGGCATCAGGGTTCCCAAGGTTTCGGTCAACGTGTCGTCCAAGCGGTTGCATGATGCGGCACTGATCGAAAGCCTGAAAGGGCTGAATATCACCCCCGGAGAGATCTCCTTCGAACTGGTGGAATCGATCTTCCTCGACGAGAGCGACGACATTGCCGCCCATAATATCGACCGGATCAAGGACCTCGGCATCGATATCGAGATCGACGATTTCGGCACCGGCCACACCTCGATCGTCAGCCTGCTGAAGCTGAAGCCCAAGCGTCTTAAGATCGACCGCCAGCTGGTCATGCCGATCGTCACCTCGCCGCAGGAGCGGTCGCTGGTGCGCTCGATCATCGACATCGCCCGCTCGCTCGGCGTCGAGACCGTGGCCGAGGGCGTGGAAACCGCAGAACATGCCGACCTGCTGCGGCAACTCGGCTGCGACCTGCTGCAGGGCTATGCCTTTGCCAAGCCCCTGCCGTTTGACGAATTCTCGCGGCTGGCTTCGCGCGCCGTCTGGCAGAAGGCCTCCTGACGAGAGGTTTTTCCGTGATCGAGAGCCGAGCGGCGCAGCGTTTACGAACACTGCGTCGCGGTTTTGACCAAAAGAAAGGCTTTTCCCTTTCCGGCGTTTTCGCCTATAGCTCTGGCCCAAGAAAAACGCTCAGCGGAACAAAGTGCCGCGCGAAAAACCGGTTTGCAGAGACATGTCGCACAATACCTTCGGTCACCTGTTCCGCGTTACCACCTGGGGCGAAAGCCATGGTCCGGCCCTTGGCTGCGTGGTCGACGGCTGCCCGCCCGGCCTGCGCTTCACGCTGGAAGATCTGCAGACCTGGCTCGACAAGCGCAAACCCGGCCAGTCGCGCTTCGTGACGCAGCGCCGCGAGGACGATCTCGTCAAGGTGCTGTCCGGCGTGATGCCGCAGGACGACGGTTCGATGATCACCACCGGCACACCGATCTCGCTTTTGATCGAAAACACCGACCAGCGCTCCAAGGACTATGGCGATATCGCCAAGCGCTACCGTCCCGGCCATGCCGATTTCACCTATGACGTCAAATACGGCATTCGCGACTATCGCGGCGGCGGACGATCCTCGGCGCGCGAGACAGCAGCCAGGGTCGCCGCCGGCGGCATTGCCCGCCTCGTCGTGCCCGGCGTCACCGTGCGCGGTGCACTGGTGCAGATCGGCAAACACAAGATCAATCGGGCCAACTGGGACTGGGCACAGGTCGGCGAAAACCCGTTCTTCGCCCCCGATCCGGAAATCGTTCCGGTCTGGGAAGCCTATCTCGACGAGATCCGCAAATCCGGCTCGTCCGTCGGCGCGGTCGTGGAAGTGGTGGCAGACGGCGTTCCCGCCGGCATCGGCGCGCCGGTCTATGGCAAGCTCGACCAGGACATCGCCGCCAACCTGATGTCGATCAATGCCGTCAAGGGCGTCGAGATCGGCAATGGTTTCGAGGCGGCTTCCATCACCGGCGAGGAAAATGCCGACGAGATGCGCATCGGCCCGGACGGCAAGCCGGTCTTCCTGTCCAACCATGCCGGCGGCGTGCTGGGCGGCATCTCGACCGGCGAGCCCGTTGTGGCGCGCTTTGCCATCAAGCCGACCTCGTCGATCCTTACCGAGCGCCGCTCGATCGATGCCGACGGCAACGAGGTGGATGTGCGCACCAAGGGCCGCCACGACCCTTGCGTCGGAATCCGGGCAGTTCCTGTCGGCGAGGCGATGCTGGCCTGCACGATTGCCGATCATTATTTGCGAGACCGCGGCCAGACCGGCCGGCTGAAGTGACGAGGATTTTCCATGAGCTATGACCAGAGCCGCGTCGTCGACGCCATCCGCGCCTTCGAGGCCGGCGAAATCGTCGTCGTCACCGATGACGACGACCGCGAGAACGAAGGCGACCTGATCGTCGCGGCCGTGCACTGTACGCCTGAGAAGATGGCCTTTATCGTACGCCACACCTCCGGCATCGTCTGCGCGCCCATGCCGAAGGAAGAGGCCAAGCGCCTGAACCTCAATGCCATGGTCGCCGACAATGACAGCGCCCATACCACGGCCTTCACCGTGACCGTCGATTTCAAGCATGGTACCACCACCGGCATTTCGGCCGAGGACCGCACCCTGACGGTGCGCAATCTGGCCAATCCCAATGTCGGCGCGTCCGATTTCGTGCGTCCCGGCCATATCTTCCCGCTGATCGCCCGCGAAGGCGGCGTGCTGATGCGCTCGGGCCATACGGAAGCCGCCGTAGACCTCTGCAAGCTGGCCGGCCTGCCGCCGATCGGCGTGATCGGCGAACTGGTGAACGACAACGGCACCGTCAAGCACGGCCCGGAAGTATTTTCCTTTGCCGAGGAACACGGGCTGAAGCGCGTTTCCGTCGCCGACCTGATCGCCTATCGCCAGCGCAAGGAAACGCTGATCCAGCTGCATTCGAGCTTCGATATCGACACGCCGTACGGCCCGGCCAAGGCGCATAGCTATTCGCTGCCCTGGGATCCGATGCAGCATCTGGCCGTGGTGTTCGGCGATATCCGCGACGGCGTCGACATTCCGGTGCGCCTGCATCCGGAAAATGTCGGCGACGATGTGTTTTCCAAGCGCCAGCCGGTCAGCCATTACATGAGCAAGATCGCCGAGCACGGCCGCGGCGTCATCGTCTATCTGCGCGAAGGCTCGGTCGGCGTCGGCGCCTCGACCACGGCCCGCAGCGGCAAACATGACCGCGAGACCCATCAGGAAGCGCAGGCCCGCGACAGCGAATGGCTGGAAATCGGCCTCGGCGCACAGATCATCAAGGATCTCGGCATCACCTCGATCCGGCTGCTGACCACCCGCGAGCGCCACTATGTCGGTCTCGAAGGTTTCGGCATCAAGATCGCCTCGACGGAAATCGGCTGATCGCAACGGCCAGCCCTTGATCGCCCGGTGGCGCGGACCTACCTGCATCGCGTTCCATTCAAGCCTGGCATGACCGGGCGGGACGCGAGGCCGGCGCGATCCGGCCAGTGCTTTTATCCGGGGTTTTCCATGTCCTTGTCCCTCTACGACGTCAGCGTCCCGCTTTTCCTGCGGGCCTTTGCCAATCTCACCGAGATCCTCGAAAAAGGCCGCAGCTTTGCCGCCGAACAGGGCATCAGCGAGCAGGAACTGCTGGAAGCGCGGCTTTATCCCGACATGGGCAACCTGATCGCCCAGATCCAGCGGGCCAGCGACACCGCGAAATTCGTGCCGGTGCGGGTCGGCGACGTCGCAAACGTGTCGATGAAGGACGAAGAAACCTCCTTCGATGATCTTCTGAAGCGCATCGCCGACACCGTTGCTTTCCTGAAGTCGGTTTCGCCTGACACCATGGACGGCCGCGACCAGGCCACCGTCGAGCTGAAGACCGGCAAAAGCGTGCGCAGCTTCACCGCCCGCGACTATGTGCTGGGCTTTGCCATCCCGAACTTCTACTTCCACATCACCACCGCCTACGCCCTGCTGCGCCACAAGGGCGTGCCGATCGGCAAGCTCGATTATCTCGGGCGGGCGTAATTCCTCTTCATTTTCGGTCTGCCTTTCGCTGTCATTTTTTGGGTCGCGAAAGGCAGAGTACGACATTTACGGTTTGCCATTTACGTCTCGTTAACCAAATAAAGTGTTATTTTCACAGGCAAATTAGAAACGCTTCGATTTTCATTACAGGTAATATTGCTCCCATGATCAGCCTCAATACCAATCACGGCGCGATTGCTTCGCTCGACGTGATGCGATCGATTGCCAGCAATCTCGGCGACGCACAGGATCAGGTCTCGTCCGGCTACCGGATTGGCAAGGCGTCGGACAATTCCTCCTACTGGTCGATTTCGACCACCATGCGCTCCGACGACAAGGCGCTGTCGGCGGTGGAGGATTCGATGGGACTGGCAGCGGCGGCCATCGATGTCGCCTATACCGGCATGACGGCCTCGCTGGACGTGGTCAACGAGATCAAGGCCAAGCTGGTGGCGGCGCGCGAGCCGGGTGTCGACAAGGGCAAGATCAACAAGGAACTGACCGAGCTCAAGGCGGAAATCTACACGATCGTCGAATCCTCGAGCTTTGCCGGCGAGAACTGGCTGCATCGCATCGACGCCACCGATGATGGCGACAAGTCCATGGTCGGCTCCTTCTACCGCGACGGTTCCGACAATGTCAGCGTCGGCACGATCACCTATGACATGAGCAATCAGTGGGGCACCAATCACCTGATCGACGAAAACTACCACAACGGCATTCTGACCAATGTGGAATTCGCCCGAGAGCTTGGCACAGCGACCGAATGGGTGCTGATGAGCGGCAAGAACCACGCCATCCACCCGGAAATGGTTCTGACCTCCACCACATCAGACCAGGACGTCGAGGAGATGATCAGCGTGGTCGACGCCATGATCGGCGCGATGATCGACGCGGCGGCAAGCCTTGGCGCGATCAGCAAGCGGGTCTCCATCCAGACCGAATACACCAACGACCTGCGCGACAGCCTGCAGACCGGCGTCGGCGGATTGGTTGACGCCGACATGAACGAACAATCGACACGCCTGAAGGCGCTGCAGACCCGGCAGCAACTGGCAACCCAATCCCTGTCGATCGCCAATGCCGGCCCGGACCAGCTGCTGCAGCTGTTCCAGAACTAGAGGGTGTTAGAGGCAGCCGGCACCCCGTCACGCCTGCCTGTCGCCGTGGCGTCTACCCCCCTCTGTCCTGCCGGACATCTCCCCCACACGGGGGGAGATCGGCAAGACGCGGGCTCATATCCGATAACGAAACATGGAGCATACCGCAGGCACCGGACCCAATAGGGGAAAGGGGCGTCGGCCGCGATCCGATCTCCCCCCGTGTGGGGGAGATGTCCGGCAGGACAGAGGGGGGCGACTCCGACGCTTGTCTCCTGACAAACCCAGGCGGCCTACCCCCGCCAGCCGTCCAGATAGGTCACCCGCTCGACGCCGGTGAATTTTGCCAGTCGCGCCAGTTCGGCGTCGAGTTTTTCCAGCCGGCCGGCCGAGGGTCTGATGCCCTGTTCGAGCCACAGGCGCTTGACGTCGAGGCTGCCGGACTTGCGGTCGGCCTTCATGTCGATGCGGCCGATCATGCGGTCGCCTTCCAGGAGCGGGAAGACGTAATAGCCATAGTCGCGCTTGGCCTCCGGCACGAAAACCTCGATGCGATAGTAGAAGCCGAACAGCCGTTCGGCGCGGTTGCGGTCGCGCAGCAGCGGATCGAAGGGGCTGAGCACCCGCACGCGGGCCGGCGGTTCCGGCAGGTCGGCCGGATCACCACCAGAGTTGGCGCCCAGGCGGTCACCCAGTCCGGCAAAGGCGAAGGACGGGCGCGGTCGGCCACCGTCGAAGGGGGCGATCAGCACCTCCTCCAGCTCATTGCGCTGCCGCTCGACCCAGAGCTTGGCTTCCTGCGGCGTCACCAGGTTCCAGAAGGCGGCGATTTCGCCTGACGTGGCAAAGCCGAGCCGCGTCAGCGCCTGGCGGCAGGCCCAGTCGACAAACTCCTCATGCTCGACCTCGGCTGTATGATGATCGGCCGGCACGACCCGTTCCGACAGATCGTAGATCTTCTGGAAATTGTCGCGGCCGCTGATCGACAGCCGGCCGGTGCGCCAGAGGAATTCCAGCGCCGTCTTGGAGGGGTGCCAGTTCCACCAGCCGCCGGACTTGTGATCGTCTTCCTTCATCTCGCGCGACAGGGCCGGGCCACTCTCGGCAATGCGCCGATAGGTCTCCTCGAAGGCGGCGGCAAAATCCTCGCCGCGCCATTTGCGCCAGTTTTCGCGGATGCGCGCCTCTTCGCGGACGAAGCGATGCTTCCAATAGGGATAGAAGGTGACCGGCAGGATCGAAGCGTCATGGGTCCAGTGTTCAAACAGCGCCCGGTCGGTTTCCAGCAGGACTTTAAGGTCCTCGCGCCGATAGGTCTGGTTGCGCGAAAACAGGATCTGGTGATGGGCACGCTCGACCGTGGCGATGCTGTCGACCTGGACAAAGCCTAGGTCGTGGATCATCGCCAAAAGCCCTGCCTTGCCCAATGCCCTGTGCGGCGGAGCGCAAAGCCCCTGCCGTGCCAGAAAGAGATGCCGCGCCTGCGGATTGGATATCAGAATCGCCATGAAACCGAACCTAGCGGATGTTCTTGATTTGTTCAACGATGCTTTCGCGTTTATCAACCGGGGTGCCACCCCAATTCCCTTCCCCCGCCCGCCGGTCTATAGAGGCCGGGAATTAGTGTGAGGAGTGAAGGCTTGCGGATCAGCTTTGAGGGTGCCGGGGTGGATTTCGAGAAGCGGGTGGTGCTCCAGCCGCTGACGCTATCGCTCGATGAGTCGCGTATCGGCGTGATCGGGCTCAACGGCTCCGGCAAGACGACCTTTGCGCGGCTGATCAACGGACTGTTGAAGCCGAGCGTCGGCCGGGTGACGCTGGACGGGCTGGATACCGTCAGGCAAGAAAAGGCCTTGCGCGGCGCGACCGGCTTCATCTTCCAGAACCCCGCCAACCAGATCATCCTGCCGTTGATCCGCGACGACATTGCGCTGGGGCTGAAACCCGCCAGGCTGAGCACGCAGGAGACGAACGCCCGGGTCGATGCCGTGATGGCGCGCTTCGGCATTGTCCACTTGAGTGAGCGCCGGCCGCATGAACTGTCGGGTGGCGAATTGCAGCTGGCGGCGCTGGCCGCCGTGGTGGTGACCGAGCCGAAGCTGATCCTGTTCGACGAGCCGACCAACCAGCTGGACCTGAAAAACCGCAGCATGGTGGAGCGGGCCATTTCAGGACTTTCCCAACAGGCCCTGGTGATCAGCCATGATCTGGCGCTGGTCGAGGATTTCCAGCGGGTGCTGGTGTTTCACGAGGGCCGCCTGGCGTTTGACGGTCCTGGGCGCCCGGCTGTGGCCCAATACCGGGAGATCGCGCAATCATGAAGACGCTCTATGTCGATGGCAGCGGCTTTCTCTACCGTCTGTCGCCAAAGCTCAAGCTTGGCGGCCTCGCCGTCCTGGCGCTGGCGCTGTTTTTCACCCGCAACCCGGCGCTGCTCGGCCCTGCCCTCCTGGCCGCAGCCCTGGTCTATTTCAACCTCGACCAGCCGCTGCGCGCCGCCCTGAGCCCCTTGAAAGCGGTGCTCGCC
This sequence comes from Agrobacterium sp. a22-2, assembly GCF_012276985.1. Lineage (GTDB taxonomy): Bacteria > Pseudomonadota > Alphaproteobacteria > Rhizobiales > Rhizobiaceae > Allorhizobium. Next base: position 57,689 of record NZ_JAAXMM010000020.1, read on the forward strand.
ACCATCGTGCTGGTGGCGCTGTTCAACCTGATCTTCACCTCGCGCGAAGAGGCCGTGGTCACCGTGCTGCGGCTGACGGCGCTGGTGTTTCTGGCAGCCTCCGTCACCGCGACGACGACGATCGGCCAGTTTATCGACACGGTGACGAAAGCAGCAGAGCCGCTGGAAAAGACCGGTCTGGTCAAGGCCGCCGATATCGGGCTTTCGGTCGGCCTGGTCATGCGCTTCGTGCCGGAAATCCTGGCGCGCTATGGCGCGATCCGCGAAGCGCACCGGGCGCGGGGACTCTCCGTGCGGCCGCTGACCATGCTCGGGCCGCTGATTATTCTAACGCTCAAGGATGCTGATAACATTGCCGCGGCCATTGACGCCCGCGGCATTCGCGGCCAATGAGGCTTTGCTGGGATAATTTGGGAGACCTGCATGACCACCCGTGACCTCGTTCTGATTTCGCTTTTCGCCGCGATCATCGTCGCCCTTGGCCTCGTGCCCCCCATCACGCTCGGCTTCATTCCGGTGCCGATCACCGCGCAGTCGCTCGGCGTCATGCTGGCCGGCGTGATCCTCGGCGCCAAGCGCGGCGCGCTGGCTGCCGTGCTGGTCATCCTGCTGGTGGCCATCGGCCTGCCTGTGCTGTCGGGCGGTCGTGGGGGCCTGGCCGTGTTTGCCGGCCCGACCGTCGGCTTCCTGATCGGCTGGGTGCCGGCCGCCTTTGCCACCGGCCTGGTTGCCGAACGGTTTGCCGGACTTAGCCGCCAGGCCCTGCCGCAGACGCTCGGCTTCATCGCCGCAGCTATGATCGGCGGCGTGTTCGTGCTCTATCTGTTCGGCATCGGCTATCTCGCCTTCGGCGCCGGCCTCGGGCTTTCCAAGGCGTTTTACGGTTCGCTGGCCTTCATTCCGGGCGACCTCTTGAAAGCCGTCATTGCCGGTCTTGCCGGCCGCGCCGTGATGGTCGGCTATCCGCTGCTGCCGTCCCGCGTCTAAAGACCGCCAGGCGGTCCGCCACGCCCTAGCCGATGCGGCGCGAGCCGCTAAAGCCAGACAACAAGACCCTGCGATGGAGCCTTGCGGCAGCCCTGCTGCTGCATCTCTTCATCGCAGTGGTTCTCCTGTCCCTGCCCTTGCCCGATGCGCCGCCGGTTCCGCCGGAAGACAGCATCAGCGTCGAGATTGTCTCCGCACCGCCGGTCCTTGCTCCCGCGGCGGAACCACTGAGCGCTCAGGCCCCGAATCCGCCGCCGATAACGCCGCCCACGCCCACGCCCACGCCCACGCCCACGCCGGATCAGGCACCGCAAGCCGGCGCACCTGTCAAGGCCACGACACTCTACTCGGCCAAGCGCCTTGCCGATCCGCGCAGCCGTAGCGCGCGCCTCAGCCTCGGCCAATTGGCGCGCGACGAAAAGATCATCCAGACCTGCAATCTCGAGGCGATGGAGCAGGTGCACCAGTGGAACGCCGCCCTGCAGCCGGACTTCGTGGTGGCCTATACCTTTGCCGACACGAAACTGGCCGGCAAGACCCTGACCGCCAACGGCGCCGCGATCCGCATCGCCAACCACTGGTTTGCGATGCGCTACACCTGCCGGACAGGAGAGGCGGAGGCCGTCACGGCGTTCGAATTCATACTTGGCGAGGCGATTCCGGAGGCGAAATGGTCGGAGTATAATCTGGTGGTTCAGGACGAGCCGGGGGATTAGGGTCTGTGTCCTGTTATGGTTTAGAGGACACGGCAGAGCCAGTTTACCCCCTCTGACCTGCCGGCCATCTCCCCCACAAGGGGGGAGAAGACCCAACCGAAACCGCTCGGCTCTATCCGTCAAGGGTGCGACTGGGTTAAGCCCTCCCCCCTTGTGGGGAGGGTTTGGGAGGGGACTGTTTTCATATGCCATCTCCCCCATGTGGGGGGAGATGGCCGGCAGGGGGGCACCACAGATCGAAGCGGCCGAACCACATCACCGCCAAAACCGATACGTTTGGCTGTGTTGCCGGGCTTGGACGGCAGCGGATACCATCGGTCCTGCTTGGAGGAGTGTCCGGCCGTGAATTGTCCGATCTGTCGGGCATAGGCCTTTGCCCCTTTGCAAAGGACATCAAGCGTGCTTTCAACCCTGGGAGGAATGACCATGAAATGGAATGCCCCTAAATTCGTCGAGGTCAGCTGCGGCATGGAAATCAACCGGTATGCGCCGGCGGATGGCGACGAGCCCGTGCTGTTCTAGTCTGTTCCAGCGGAGCACGAGGCGATGACGAAGGCTCGTTTCCTCGTGCTCGGCGCAGCGGCCGGCGGTGGCCTGCCGCAATGGAATTGCGGCTGTCGCAATTGCGTGGCGGCGCGCGACCCGTTGTCCGGCCTTAAACCCCAGACGCAATCGTCCCTGGCCGTCAGCCTCGACGGCGAGCGTTGGGTGGTGTTCAACGCCTCGCCGGATCTGCGCGCCCAGATCGAGCATAACCCTTGCCTGCATCCGCGTGATTTGCGCGACAGTCCGATCTCCAGCGTGGTGATCACCAATGGCGACGTGGATCATATTGCCGGGCTGCTGACGCTGCGCGAAAAGCAGGCCTTCACGCTTTATGCAACGCCGGCGCTGACCGACACGCTGCGGCAGAACCCTGTTTTCCAGGTGCTGGACCCCGCTTTCGTGCGGCAGACGGTTGTTCAGCTCGACACGCCGTTTTCGCCGTTGCCGGGGCTGGAAATTCGCCTGTTTGCCGTGCCCGGCAAGGTGCCGCTCTATCTCGAGACCGCCGATCTGCAGCTCGACCAGGAGACCGACCAGACGGTCGGCGTCGAATTCCGCCTCGGCGCGCGGCGTGCCTATTACATTCCCGGCTGCGGCTCCCTGCCCGATGCGCTGGCGACGCGGCTTGACGGCGCCGATCTGCTGTTCTTCGACGGCACGGTGTTCGAGGATGCCGACATGATCGCCGCCGGCGTTGGCACCAAGACCGGGCGGCGCATGGGACATATGCCGATCCATGGGGCGGGCGGCAGCCTAACGGCGCTGTCGGCGCTGTCGATCGGCCAGACCATCTACGTGCACATCAACAATACCAACCCGATCTGGCAGGCGGGGCCTGAACGCGACCTCGTCGAGGCGCACGGGTTCCAAATCGGCCATGACGGAATGGAGGTGACCCTTGCAGCCAACCCCTGACAGAAACGCCTTCGAGGCTCGGCTCCGGGCCATCGGCGCGGCGCGCTATCACGACAAGCATCCGTTCCACCAGATGCTGCATGGTGGCGGCTGTTCGATGACGCAGGTGCGTGCCTGGGTGATCAACCGCTATTATTACCAGAGCCGCATCCCGATGAAGGACGCCGCCTTCCTGTCGCGCTGCGAGGACCCGCAGCTCCGGCGCATCTGGCGCAGCCGCATCGACGATCATGACGGCGGGCTCAACGAAGGGGGTGGCATCCGCCGCTGGCTGAAGCTGGCCGAAGCGGTCGGGCTCGATCCGGACTATGTCGCCTCGACCCGCGGCGTGCTGGCCGGCACGCGCTTTGCCGTCGATGCCTATGTGCATTTCGTGCGGGAGAAACCGTTGCTGGAAGCGGTCGCCTCGTCGCTGACCGAAATGTTCGCGCCGGCCATCCACACCAACCGCATTGCCGGGCTGCTGCAGCACTATGCCTTTGCCGACGACCAGGCGCTCTCCTATTTTCGCCAACGCCTCAACGAGGCGCCGGACGATGTGGCTTTCGGGCTCAACTTCGTGCTCGACCATGCCGACACGCTGGAAAAGCAGGATGCCGCCGCCGCGGCGCTGACCTTCAAGACCGATGTTCTTTGGTCGCAGCTCGACACGCTGCATTCGGCCTATGTGGCGCCCGCGCGCCTGCCACCCGGTGGCTGGGACGGGCGCGAAGGCGTCACCGGCGAGATCGACGAACACCCGATGCGGGGAGCGGCGGAATGAGCGATCACCTGGCCAAGACCGCAAGCGCCCCGGACCCGGTTGCCGTCAGCGGCGCCACGGTCGCCCGGCTGGCGCGCGGCGTGCGGCTGCGCGAGGATCCGGTGCGCGGCCAGACCGTGCTTCTGGCGCCGGAGCGGGCTTTGGCGCTGGACGAGATTGCCGTTGCCATCGTCAAGGCGCTTGATGGTGAGCGCGATCTGGCGGTGATCGCCGAGGGTTTCGCCCGGCAGTTCGAGGCCCCTCAGGAGCAGGTGCTGGCCGACGTGATCGCCTTTATCCACGAATTCTCCAACCGGCGCCTGCTGGAGATCGTCCGATGACCGAACATCCCGCCCCCGAACGCTTTGTCAGCACCCAAGCGCCGCCGCCGATCGCCATGCTGGCGGAACTGACCCACCGCTGTCCGCTGGCCTGTCCCTATTGCTCCAATCCGCTGGAGCTGACGCAGGCATCGCTGGAGCTTTCGACGGAAGAATGGATCGACACCTTCCGGCAGGCGGCCGATCTCGGCGTGCTGCATCTGCATCTCTCCGGCGGCGAGCCGGCGTCGCGCCGCGATCTGGTCGAGCTGACCAGGGCTGCATCCGGGCTTGGGCTCTATACCAACCTGATCACCTCGGGCGTCGGGCTGACCGAGGCGCGCATCGGCGCGCTGGCCGATGCCGGGCTCGATCATCTGCAGCTCTCGATCCAGGGCGTGACGCCTGATAAGGCCGATCTGGTCGGCGGTTATGCCGGCGGCTACGCCCGCAAGATGGCGGTGGCCGGCTGGACCCATGCCAGCGGCATTCCGCTGACGGTCAACGCCGTCTGCCACAAGCAGAACATGGACGAGCTTGAAGCCATGGTGCAGCTTGCGATCGAGCTTGGCGCGCGGCGCATCGAAATCGCCACCGTGCAGTTTCACGGCTGGGCCGAGCGCAACCGGCAGGCGCTGATGCCGACGCGCGAGCAGGTGCTCTCGGCCAATGCCTTTGTCGAGGAGGCGCGCCGCCGCCACGAGGGCGTGCTGGTGATCGACTATGTGCCGGCAGACCATCATTCACGCTATCCGAAAGCCTGCATGGGCGGCTGGGGGCGAACGGGCCTCAACATCACGCCGTCCGGGCGGGTGCTGCCCTGCCATGCCGCCGAGACGATCCGGGGCTTGCACTTCGACGATGTGCGCCAGACGCCGCTTGCCGACATCTGGTATCGCGGCCAAGCCTTCAATGCCTTTCGCGGCGACGACTGGATGCAGGAGCCCTGCCGCAGTTGCGCCCGCAAGCATATCGATTTCGGCGGCTGCCGCTGCCAGGCCATGGCGCTGGCCGGCGATCCGGCCGCCGTCGACCCGGTCTGCCAACATTCGCCGTTGCATGGCTCGCTTGCCACGCTGGCCGAAGAAGACGGGATGGCGACGCCTCCGGCCTTCGTCTATCGGGGGCGATAGGCATAAATCCGGGGATTGGCAGCCACGTTACGTCCTGGAATTCTCCGTTGGGGCCCTGGTTTTACCCGAGCGATCGGGCAGCGCTGCCGGCTTTTGCCGCTTGTTTTGGCTATTCTTGCCCCAAGAACCGCCATTTGCATGAGAAATAAGGCCGTTCAACCTAGTAATTGGGTGGGGTTATCTGATACCGAGAAGCTACGATACGCGACAGGCGCCTTTTTTGAGCCGTTCTTTCACGGCCCGGCCCCTCTATAAACCTCTCAAGGACACATGATGATCGAGCTGACACCGACCCAAATCCGCGGGTTGAAACTTGCCAATGATGGCGACCTCTTTCCGCAGCCCGCCAAGCGGTGGACGCACGAAAACGCCGGCATCACCTACGCCCGCACCGACCGCTTCAAGGAACGGCCGCAGAAGGTCAAGTTCCTGACCAACACCACCGTGGACGAACTGCGCGCGCTTGGCTTCCTGCAGCGCCGCAATGTGTCTGATGTCCTCGAAGAAGATCCCCACGAGATCACCATGGCCGGCAAGATCTGGCTGTTGAAGAACAAGTAGTCCAAGCGACCCGATCCAGACGAGTGATGAGCCCGTCGGCAGCCCGCCGACGATGGCAAAGCCGTGTCCGCACGACAAGGTGCCGCCTCGTGAGCGCCACCGCAAAAAGCTGCGCTTCGTCAGTTCCAAGCCGCCTAAGCTTCCGCTAAGGTCCGCGCAAAGAGCTTGAGAGGATGAACCGGATGTCAGACATTTTCGCCCGCATCGTTGCCATGATTGGCGCCGTGATGATCCTGATGCGGCGCTGGGGCACCAGCCCGCATGCGCCCGCCGTTGGCGCTACGCCGGCCATTCCCGACGCCCAGCCACAGCGCATCCCGACGCTGAAAATGCCGACAGCCAAGGGCTGGAGCGACGGCCATGTGCCGACGGCAGCCCCCGGCCTCAAGGTCAATGCCTTTGCCAAGGGCCTGAAGCACCCGCGCTGGATCCACGTGCTGCCCAATGGCGACGTGCTGATCGCCGAGGCGCTGGGGGTCGATGGCGGCCGCATCAAGACACCCTTCGACTATGCCATGTACTCGACGATGAAGCGGGCCGCCGCCGTCGGCGTCAGCGCCAACCGCATCACCCTGCTGCGCGACACGGATGGCGACGGCGTGGCGGAAACCCGGCATGTGTTCATGGAGGGGCTCAACCATCCCTTCGGCATGGCGATGCTCAACGGCACCTTCTATGTCGGCAATACCGACGGCGTGGTGGCCTATCCCTATATCGACGGTGCGACGAGGATCGAGGCGACCGGCCGCAAGATCGCCGATTTCAAGCCGGCCGGCCACTGGACGCGCAGCCTCTTGGCCAACAGCGACGGCACGAAGCTCTATGTCGGCGTCGGCTCGCTCAGCAACATTGCCGAGAACGGCATGGAGGCCGAGGAAGGCCGCGCGGCGATCTATGAACTCGACCTGGTCACCGGCACCAACCGCATTTTCGCCGGCGGCCTGCGCAACCCGGTCGGCCTGGCCTTCGAACCGTCGACCAACATGCTGTGGACCGTGGTCAACGAGCGCGACGGGCTGGGCGACGAAACGCCGCCGGATTACCTCACCTCGGTGCGCGACGGCGGTTTCTACGGCTGGCCGTTCTGCTATTGGGGCCAGACGGTCGATGACCGGGTGCCGCAGGATGCTGCCCTGGTGGCATCTGCGCTGACCCCCGACTATGCGCTGGGCGGCCACACAGCGTCGCTCGGCCTCTGCTGGCTGCCGGCCGGCTCGCTGCCGGGCTTTCCCGACGGCATGGTGATCGGCCAGCACGGCTCATGGAACCGCTCGACCCTGAGCGGCTACCGGGTGATCTTCGTGCCGTTCGAGAACGGTCGCCCGTCCGGCCCGCCGCGCGATATCCTGACGGGGTTCCTCGCCCCGGACGAGAAATTCTCCTACGGCCGCCCGGTCGGCGTGAAGATCGGCCCTGATGGTTCGCTGCTGGTCGCCGACGATGTCGGCGACGTGATCTGGCGGGTGACGGCCGCCTGATCTCGGGCGAGCATAGACGGCAGAGCCAGTTCCCCCCACACAGGCAGGCAATCGCGTCTGGAAAAGTCCCCTCCCCACC
>NZ_JAAXMM010000021.1 GCF_012276985.1 Agrobacterium sp. a22-2
CTCCCAAACCCTCCCCACAAGGGGGAGGGCTTAACCCAGCGGCACTCTTTGCAGATAGAGCCGAGCGGTTTCCGGTTAGTTTTCTCCCCCCTTGTGGGGGAGATGGCCGGCAGGCCAGAGGGGGTTTTAAGGCGGCAAACAGTGGAGTTATGAGAGAACCGCCATCACCAGCAAAAACTCGGCTTACGAATATTGACGCCTTAGCACTGGACGATCCATTCCTATGTTGAAAACCCAATTGGAGAGACCAATGCAATGTCGGACTTCGTTCAATCTGCGCTCGCCAGAGGACCGGAACACCGCACCACCCATAGTGATGTGATCGAGTGGGCAGGGACGCTGGACAGTGGGAACTTCTATAACGCGACCGCTCTGCAGATTGCGAGACTCTACAATGATGGGGAGCTGACCTATAGTTTCTGTGACGCTCTGATGAATGATCTGTGGAGTGCGGCTCAAGCGGGCTTCGGCGCGGGTTCCAATCATGTACCTCAGCCATTTTTCGATATTTACGAAGCTTTCGATGCCGGAGAATATCATCGCAAGCCCGATAAAAGCGATGATCCCGTTGCTGAATTCACAAATCCCATTATTGCGGAGCTGGTGACGCGTTATTGCCAATATTGACGCGAGAAACTGCCCAATTCGGCATCCCGCCGCATTCTGTTGCGGGATCGCGCGGCACATTTCCTACGGCTACACAATCTTTTCGATCCGACAGAGGTTGAAGCCTCTGGATCCCGGCCTTGAGCCGGGATGACGGAAAGGGTTTATCGGCGATAACCGGCAAGACGCAAAACCCACAGGAAGATGCCCTTCAGGCCCGCAAAGGACTTTGGGGTGGCCGGAGCAGAATTCTGGCGCGCGATGGGCGTCTGGAAGGCAAGCGGCGTTTCTGCCGGATGGGAGGTCACCGCCGGTCCCTTGATGTCCTTGGCGACGGCCATGCCAGCCGCTTCGGTCAAGGGCGGGCGAGACGATCCTGTTGGCATGACGTCCTCCACGAAAGCGTTCGGTTGACGACCTGTCCAAGGCAGGCCCAGGTCGAGGCCGGCGACGCGCGCAAAATCAGATGCATCGGCTTACCACAAGTCAGCGGGATTGTCACAGCCCGCCTTCTTCTGTGGAAGGGGCGCTGGGTCCCGGCTCAAGGCCGGGATGACGGGCGGTGTTTATCGGCGCAAAGGTCTATCGGCGGCAACCGGCAACCGAAGCGGGCTGAGCCGTGGCGGCATGTCCGAAAGGTTATCGATCACCCAAACAGCACATCCGTCACCCGGACATCGCCCACCGCCCGGCGGTTCCAGTTGTGCATGGTGTGGTTGGCCATCGCCATCAAAGCGGACTGCTCGGCGCTGTCTTTTTCGACGTAGCGGGCGAGAAGGGCTGCGATCATGGCTTCGGCGGCGCGGGTGGTGCCGTCTTCGCATTTGACTGATATCGACAGGCCCTGGTCCGGCAGCACGGCGCAGAACACGCCTTCGGCGCCGGTTTTTGCGAAGATTTTTCCCGGGGCGATCTGCATGATCTGCGTGCAGGCGCGCTTGGTGCCGGCGACAAAGAAGGGTTCTGCCATGCAGGCCTCGATCAGGCGTTTCGAGGCTTTGGCACGTGAAGGTTCGAGGCCGGTGCCGGTGGCCATTTTGGCGAAACCGTGGGCCAGGCCCTTGAGCGGCACGGCATAGGTCGGGATCGAGCAGCCGTCGGTGCCGCAATTCTCGACGCCCAGATGCGCGCCGGTCAGGCTCTGCATGGTGGCGCGGATTTCAGCCTGCAGCGGGTGGTCATATTCGACGTAACCCTTGGGATCATGGCCCATGTGGCAGCAGGCGCAGACGAAGCCGGAATGTTTTCCCGAGCAATTGTTGTGCAGCGCCGTAGGCCTGTCCAGGGTGCGGGCCTGGTGGATCAGGGTGTTCTGGTCGAACGACCAGTGGGCGCCGCATTCGAGCGTGTCGACATCGCGGCCGGCGCGGGCCAGCATCGCGGCGGCAAGCTCGGCATGGGCGTCCTCGCCGGAATGGGAGGAGCAGGAGAGCGCCAATTCCTTGTTGCCGAAGCCATAGGCGTCCGCAGCACCGCTTTCGACCAGCGGCAAAGCCTGCATGGCCTTGCAGGCCGAGCGCGGGAAGACGGGGCTGTCGATGTCGCCGGCGGCAAAGACCACGGCGCCATCGCCATCGACCACCACGGCCATGCCGCGATGGCGGCTTTCGACCAGCGTGCCGCGGGTCACTTCAACGGTAACGGGATTGTGCATCTGCGAGCCTCAAAAAATTCCTGATTTGCATCGCTTATAGCAAAACACGATCCGATACACGAGGCTTGGCCAATGAAATTCCTGAAACGACTGGTGCTGGCCGTCCTTGTCATCTTCGTGCTGCCGACGCTGGTGTCGGCCGGGCTCTGGGCGATCAAGGAGCGGCCGGCCAATTGGCGCGATGCCGACTGGTCGTCATCAGGGCAATTGCCGCCGGCGCGTGATGATGATCAGGCCGCCATCTATGTGTTTTCGGCGATGACCGGCGGCTTCAAGGGCGCCATTGCCAGCCATGCCTGGATCGTCACCAAGCAGAAGGGCGGCGCCGAGTACCAACGTTATGACAAGGTTGGCTGGGGCAGCCCGATCCGCCGCAACCACCGTCCGCCGGATGCCTATTGGTATTCCAACGCACCGCGGCTGGTGACCGAGCTCCATGGCGGGGCGGCTGAAAAGCTGATCCCCAAGGTGGAACAGGCGATCGCCGACTATCCCTATGGCATGGCCGGCGGCTACCGCATCTATCCCGGCCCGAACTCCAATACCTTCGTGGCGCATGTGCTGAGACAAGTGCCCGAGCTTGGCGCCGTGTTGCCGTCCGATGCGGTCGGCCGGGATTACCTGGCGGATGGGCACGTGTTTTCCATCGACGCGGACGGCCGCGACATGCACCTGACCTATGACGGGCTGATCGGCCTGGCGGCAGGCACCCGCAGCGGGCTGGAAGTCCATTTCCTAGGCCTGGTGGCCGGTATCGATGTGCAGAAGCCCGGGCTGAAAGTGCCGGGGCTCGGCACCTGGCGCTTTTGACCGCTCACCGGCTGGCAAGGGGCGTGAGCCGCGACGGCAAGGCGGGCACGTCGAGATGGTCGGGCGCCTGCCCTGCCCTTGCCCGTTCGGCCATCATCTCGTAGCCACGCTCCAGATGGCGGGTGAACCTATCGCTGTCGAACAGCGGGGCGAGGAAGCGGTTCCGGTCGAGCCGCTGGCGAAGCGCTGCGAGCGCAAAGGGGTCTTTGGCGAGCTGGACCGCCCGGCCGACGAAATCGGCATCGTCCTGCGCCACCAGCTCCGGCACACCGGCGGCCTTCAGCAGGCTTTCGGAGACCCGCGAGGCAAAGGCCGTTCCCTTTTTGGTCAACACCGGCAGGCCGGCCCACAGCATGTCGGATGTGGTGGTGTGGCCGTTATAGGGGAAGGTATCGAGGCCGAGATCGGCCAACGGCAGGCGCGAGACATGCTCGGCATAGGGCAGATTGCCGGCAAAGACGATCCGCGAGGGCGCCACGCCCTTGTCGGCAAGCGCCGCGCCCAGATTGCGCCGCGCGATTTCGGCGCGGCAGAGAATCCAGAACACGCTGTCGGGCACGGCGTTCAGCACGTCGGCCCAGAGTTTGAGCGTGCGCGGCGTGATCTTGTAGGTGGCGTTGAACGAGGCAAAGACAAGGGCGTCCTCCGGCAGGTCATGGTCGGCGCGTGTCGTGGCCTGCGGCAGGGGCCGGGCCAGCGCCGTATTGGCCTGGTAGGTCTCCGGCAGGCGGCAGAGCTTTTCCGAATAGAAGGGCTGGCTGCTGTCGGGCGTCACCACGGGGTCGGCGATGACATAGTCCAGATCGACGCCGGTCACGCTGCCGGGAAAGCCGAGATAGGTGGCCTTGACCGGGGCGTCCGAGAGGTGGACGATCTCGAGCCGCGCCCCCATCGTATGACCCTTGAGATCGACGAGAATGTCGATGCCGAGATCACGGATCGTCTCCACCACCTGGGCATCGCTGAGGTGGGCGACGGGCACGATGCAGCGGCGCAGCGCTTCCGGCCAGCTGGCCTGCTGGGTGGCGGCATGGCGCTCGGTATGGCAGAGCAGCACGATGTCGAACTTGTCCGGATCGTGACTGGCCATCGCCTCGCGAAACAGCGTCATGGTGGCATGGCCGAAAAAGTCATTGGAGAGATAGGCGACGCGGATCTTAGTTCCCGGGGCTGAGAACGGCCGGCGCGGTGCCGGCTGGCCGAGCCGGCCGGCGGTGAATTTCCGGGTCTCCTGGCTGGGACGGCTGTTGATCTCTTCGTCCTCGCTCCACAGAATGCGGGCAAGCGGCGCTTCGCGCAGCAGCAGTTGCTCGGCTTCCGGCCGGTCGGGCTCGGCCATCAGCGTTTCATAGGCCTGCATGGTTTCGAAATCGCAGACCTCGCGGGCGACGGTGAAACGGGTCGACAGCAGGAAGGGATCGCCGGGGGTGGCGGCAAGCGCTTGCGACAGAAAGGCGTAAAGTTCGTCGAAACGCCCGGACAGGCGGAAATGGTTGATCATCAGCGCCATATGCTGCGGATTGCCGCGATCGAGGTTTGCCAGCAGCGGCTCCAGTTCGCCGCGCCGGCCATTGGAAAACAGCAGGTTGGCCACCGTAAAGGCCAGGTCGGCATCGGCCGGATTGAGCTGTGCGGCGCGCGGGCCGATCTTCAGCACCGCCTCGGTCAAGCCGAGCGACAGATAGAGCCGCACGGCCAGCTTCATGAAGCTCGCCGCCTTGTCGCCGGCAAAGGCGCCGGCCTTTGCAAAGGCCTCTGCCGCGGCCAGCTGGTCGCCGGTCTTCAGGTGGATATTGCCGATCAGCGCCAGGGGGCCGACGGAGGCGGGATTGCCGGGGATGATGGCGGACTTCGCCAGCGACAGGGCGGCATCGTAGCGACCCGCCTGATAATCGCGCACCGCCTTTTCGAGAGAGCCCTTCATGCCGCCTTGTCCTTGCAAACCCGGCGCCCGCTCCGGGCGCCCCTGTTGCGGCCAGCGGTAAAGCCGCACCGTTGCACGAAACTGGCCATCGAGCGTGTCGCCGGTCGCGCAACGCAAAAAGGGCCGCGCGAGGCGGCCCTTCCATGAGTTTGGTCCTGTTGCAGACCCGGACCGCCCAACAGGCGACCCGCAGGAAGGCGCGTTCAGGCCGAGGGCTGCCCCGTCAAAACCATCACCTTAACCATGTCACGAACACAGACCGAAATCTCATTAGACATTGGATCACCTTCCTTTCGTTACGTTGTCGATGACCAAAAGGTAGGGTTTGGTGCCCTATTCCGCAAGCCACATATTGTAAAAAGCGCGAGGCATATGTGAGTTGCATTGCAGCAAAACTGGCTTATCATACGCCAGCTTGTCATCGAGATTCCCGGCACTTAGCCAATCCGCATGACGATCTTGCCGATATGCCGGCTGCTTTCCATCAGGCGATGGGCCTCAACCACCTCGTCAAAACCGACCACCGTGTGGATGACCGGAGCGACGGCTCCAGCCTCCAATAGCGGCCAGACCTGCGCCAAAAGTTCGTCGCGAATGCCGCGCTTTTCCTCCCCCGTGCGCGGCCGCATGGTGGAGCCGGTAACCGTCAGGCGCTTGACCATGATCGGCCGCAGATCGACCTTGTCGGCCACGGCACCGCCCAGAAAAGCGATGATCGACAGGCAGCCGTCCTTGGCGAGTACGGCGAGATTCTTCTCGAAATAGGCAGCCCCGATCATGTCGAGCACGATGTCGACGCCGCGCTTGCCGGTCTCGGCCTTGATCACCTCGACGAAATCCTCGGTCTTGTAATTGATGGCGCGGCTGGCGCCCAGCCCAATGCAGGCCTCGCATTTCTCCACCGACCCGGCTGTGGTGTAGACCGTGGCGCCGAAGGCTTTTGCAAGCTGGATCGCCGTGGTGCCGATGCCGGAGGTGCCGCCATGGATCAGCACGGTCTCGCCTTCGGTCAGGCCCGCCATCTGGAAGAGATTGGCCCAGACGGTGAAGAAGGTTTCCGGAAGTGCGGCGGCCCTGACGGCATCATAGCCTTTCGGAAACGGCAGCGCCTGGCCAACGGGTACGATGCAGTACTGCGCATAACCGCCACCATTGGCGAGACCGCAGACCTTATCACCGACGGCGTATTCGGTCACACCAGCGCCGAGCGCCACCACTTCGCCGGCCACTTCCAGGCCAAGGATCGGGCTTGCGTCTTTCGGGGCCGGATAGGTGCCCTGGCGCTGCGCCACGTCAGGCCGATTGACGCCGGCCGCCTCGACCTTCAGCAGGATCTCGCCTGGCCTCGGGCGCGGCACCGGGCCGGTCGCAAACGCCATGACCTCCGGTGCGCCGAAGGCAGGCAAATCGACAAATCGCATGGTGTCCGGAAGGGTCATCGGGAAACTCCTGTGCAAGATCGGAGCCCTCGCACTTAGACCAGACGGGGAGATTTGGGAAGGCGGTGTGGTGTCGCGGGGGGCCACGACTGGCGCTGATGGCTGGCACAATGAATATGACAAGCCTTGACAGAGGCCAGGAAAGACCGGCAAGCCGCGACGCCGTCTGCCGCTCACGGTATCCACCTTGCGCGCCACTACATCAGAAGCGCGCCCATGGAAAGCTTGCGCAGGGCGACGGCAATGTTGGCGACCAGCGCCTGCTTTTTGTCCCCGCGATCGGGATAGCGGGTCATGTTGTCGCCGTTGTGCATGAAGACATAGCCGCCGCGGCCGGTCAGCGTTGGATATTGCCACAGCCAGTCCGCCGGCTTCGGATCATGGTTCGAGCCGACATCGGTCAGCCAGATCGCCCCTGGCGGCGGATCGGTCCAGCCGCGGGCATATTGGCCGTAAACGCCTTTCCAGCCGTCGAAACCCTCGCCGAGGTCGGAAAAGATCGAGAACCGGTCGTCGCGGATGCGCACCTTGATATTGGTGAAGGGCCGCGACGGAACGGCGTGGAACGGCGCCATGAACGGCAGCCAGGGCTGGCAGGGTTCGGCGCAGATGATCAGGTTCCCGCCGCGCTCCAGATAGGCGATCAGATCCTTTGCGCGGGTTTTCAGGAAGAACTCGTCATGGCTGCTCGGAATGTACAGGGTATTGGTCTGATCCAGCAAATCGACGCCGAGTTGGTAAAGCGGCGCAAACAGGGCCTGGAAGCCGGCATTGCCAAGGCTTTCCTCCAATCCTTCCGGATGCCATTCCGATGAAACTTCTGAGCATTGCAGATAGGTGAACCGGTTTCTGGACGGCCTGACGATGCCGAGCTCGCGGCTGAGCCAGGGATAGAAGGACTGCAGGAACCGCGTCGTTGCCGGCATGAAGCGCTGGCCGTTGTGGGAATGCGGATCAAGCGTCGACAGCAGCAGCCGGCCGCCGCCCGGCAGCGACGGAAAATCGAGGAACAGGCTGCCGCTGCCATCGTCGATCTCCAGGATCGAGCGCGCGCCTTCCGGCACATTGTAGGAGCCGCCCCAGTGCCAGCTCATATGCGACAGCGGCAGGCTTTCGGTGATCGGGTGGTGTGGGACGGAAAGCCGGACCTCGAGCTTTTCGCCCTTCGTCCACCACAGCCAGTCGCGGCAATTGCCGGGCGTCCATTTAAGCCCTGGCATGTCGAGCCAATCGGCATGGCCCTGCAACAGCACGATGAGGAAACCGCCGCCGTGCCGATAGGCATTCAGCTGCGCAGCGTAAGGGCGTGCCGACCCTCCATCCATGGCATCCGGCATGATCACGGCGGCATAGGACGACAGGTCGATCCCCGGCAGGTCGTGGATATAGATAAGGTCGTCGATATAATGGCGAAAGTCCTGGAAGCTGCGCAGCTGCCAACTGTTGCCCCAGTGGATATAGGCGATGCCCTTGCCGCGCATGGTCGGCTCACCCATCGAGATGGCTATTGTCACGGCGGAACACCGGCGCGTAGGTATGCTTGGCCAGCCCCTCGAAATCCGCCCGGGCAATCGGCAGGTGGTAGAGGTCGGTAAGGTTTCCGGCACTCAGCGTATCGGCCGTCGGCCCATAGACGTAGCTGCTGCCGCTGGTCATCAGCAGCACGTCGGTGGCGATTTCCACGGCGTGTTGCGGCATGTGGGTGGAAAAGACGATCGTCATGGCGTGCTTTGCCCGCAGATGGTCGAGGAGGACCAGAACCTTGTCCTGATTCCGGTAATCGAGCGCCGCACAGGGTTCGTCCAGCACCAGCAATTCGCATTCCGATGCCAAGGCCTGGGCGATGATCACCAGCTGGCGTTGGCCTCCGCTCAAGGAATTGAAAGCCTGACATTCCAGATGCTCGATTCCCAGCATCTGGAAGTAGCCTCGGACGATCTCGAAATCCCGCCGCCCCGGAGCGCCGAGTAGGCCGAGATGGCGGGCCCGTCCCATCAGTGCGATATCAAAGGCGGAATAGGAAAACGGCACGTCGAACAGTTGCGGCACGAAGCCCGCCTGCCCACCGATCGACAGATGGCCGGATTTTGGCTTGATGGCACCGATCACGGTATTGATCAGCGTCGTCTTGCCGACGCCATTGGCTCCCAGCACCGCCAGGATGCCGCCGCGCTGCAGCTTGAAACTGTAATTGCTGAGAATGATCCTGCCGCCGCGGGCGACAGTGAGCCCGTTTGCGTCAATCACTGGCCCAACCTCCCTTGGCGTGAAGGCGGCGCAGCACGACCGCAAAGATGGGCACGCCGATCAGCGCGGTGATGATGCCGAGCGGGATCTCGGCGCTGGTCACCGTGCGCGCCAGATTGTCGACCATCAGCAGATAGATCGCGCCGATGACGCCTGACACCGGCAACAAACGCCGGTGGTCAGCGCCGACCAGTGCGCGCGCCAGATGCGGGATAACCAAGCCTACCCAGCCAATTATGCCGGAGGAAGCGACGACGCCCGCAGAAATCAGTGCCGATGCCAAAAGGATGATCCATTGCACCAGAACGACATTGGTGCCGAGTGCCCTTGCCTTTTCCTCGCCGAGCGACATGACGTTGATCTGGAAGCGCAGCAGATAAATCACGATGGCGGACGGTGCGACCGCCACGGCGATCAGCAACACATCGGAATAATTGCTGGAGGCGATGCTGCCCATCAGCCAGTAGGTGATGGCCGGCAGTTTTTGGAACGGGTCGGCCAGAAGCTTGGCAATGGAAATCGCCGCCTGGAAGAAGGCCGATATGACGACGCCGGCCAGGACCAGGGTCAGCATGCTGGTGCGCCCGCGCACCGTCGACAACATCTTGACGAGCAGGATGCTGCCGATGCCGAAGAAAAAAGCCATGCCCAGCAGCAGATAGCCCTGCAATCCGATCAGGATTGCCAGCGTGCCGCCAAAACCCGCGCCCGACGTCACGCCGATAATGCCCGGATCGACCAGCGGGTTGCGGAAAAGCCCCTGCAGGGCGGCGCCCGACACCGAAAGGCCGAAGCCGATGATGACGGCGGCGATGATGCGCGGCAGCCGGACCTGTTCGACGACGACCTCCTGCACCGGCTCCCAATAGGGGGTGACCAGCGGGTGGATATTGTCGATCAGGATATAGGCGACGTCCAGCACCGATAGTTCGTAGCGGCCGATCGTCACCGAATAGAGGACCGAAAAGACCAGCAGGACGACCAGGACGGCAAGGACCGAAACCGATGCCGGTTTCGGTCCAACCCAGCTCATGGTGCGGAGGTTCATCTGCACCTCAGCCGAATATCTCGACATACTTGTTCGCCGGGGCGTTGCTTTCGGACTCGAGGATCGCCTTCAACTGCGCGTCCGTCAGCTTGGCGCCGTAAATCAACGCGTAGGTATCGAGGATCTGCTTTTGAAAGTCTGGCGCATAGTCGATGCCGTGGGCGATGGCCGCAAGCCACTCCGACGTCAGGAAGATTTCCGGCGCGTCGGGGGTACGGGCAAAGACCGGCTGCTTGTAGACGCGCTTTTCCTTGACCGCCTTGAGGCTGGCCAGCACCGGATTGTCGAAGAAATCCTTTGGGTTGAGGTCGCTCGCGTAGGCCGGGATGATGATGATGTCGGGATTCCAGACCAGCAGCTGTTCGAAATCGATCGTGCGCCACCATTCGCCCGTACCGTCGGCTGCCGGATTGGTCACGCCGCTCAAGGAGAGGTTTTGCGAGCCGTTGGCGATGACCTGGATCTGGTCGCCGACCTTGTCGATGTGAAGAACTGACGGGAATACCGACTTGTCGAGCTTGCCGACCTTTTCGCCGAGCGCCTTCAGCGTATCGGCCTGTACCTGCAATATCGTCTGAGCGCGGTCGTTGCGGCCGGTCATGTAGCCGGTCAGGGTGACGTAATCGAGGCGGTCCTGTTCGGTGCAGCAATCCCAGCCGACGACGGTGAGGCCGACGCGCTCAAGCGGCTCGATCAGCTTTTCGTCAGAGCTCCACTGGATCACGGCGTCAGGCTTTTGCGCAAGGATCGCTTCGATATTCGGCACGAAGCCCTCCTGCGCGGCGCTGGTATTGATCTTGGCCATCTCCGGCAACATCTCACTGTAGATTCCCTTGGTGAAATAACGCACCAGCGAATCCTTGTTCATGCTGACGATGTTGTCCGCCTTCTCGTCGATCGCCCGATAGATAATCGGCGCGGAGCGGACGATGGTGACGACGCGCTCGGGAGGTTTTTCAAAGGTAATGGTCTTGCCGCGGCGATCGACGAACGTGCTTTCGGCGTGAAGAGCTGCCGGCAGGAGAAGGGTCAGCGATAAACCGAGCGCGGAAAAGGTCTTGAGGCGGCTGAACATCGGGTATTCCTTGGTCTGGACGGCCTCCCCAGCATGGCCGGGAGATCGCAAAGCATTAATATGAGTTTTTTACTCATATTAATGCCGCCTGTCCAGCCCGGAATTGGCGACCCGCCGCCATCGTTCCGGATGCCATCTTGCAGACACGCGGACGCGGCGGACGCTGCCTATCCTGTCCCCTTCACTCCGTCTGCCCGAACTCCCGCATCACCAGGCCGCTGTCGCTGTCCTTGGCGCGCTTCTTGACCTCGGCGATCTCGGCGCTGACGCGGTTGATGTCGTCGAGCACCAGGCCGCGGGGCAGCGAGAGAACGCCGATCGAGCAGCGCATCAGGGCGAAATCCCGCTCGACGCCGCTGCGATCATGGCCGCGGATATGGCCGTTGGCCCGGTCGTCGTCGGAATAAAGCGTGACGACATCGTCGTGAAAATCCGACAGCAGCCGGTCGAGGATCTCGGTCAGCTCGTCCTCGGTCCAGTCGCTGACGCCGATGAAGAAGTCGTCGCCGCCGACATGGCCGAGGAAATCGCCTTCGGAGAAGAAGTAGCGGCGCAGCAGCGCTGCAAACAGGCTGATGGCATGGTCGCCGAGGTGAAAGCCGTAGTGATCGTTGAACGGCTTGAAATTGTCGAAATCGCAATAGCAGAAATAGCGGTCCTCGTCGCCGTCGCGGCCGGAATCCTGCATGAAACCACGAATGGCGTGGTTGCCGGGCAGCCCGGTCAACGGGTTCTGGTCCTGGGCGAGCTTCAGCTGCTTCTCGTTGATGACGCGGATCAGCGAGGCGGCCGAAACGACGCCGGCATAGCGCATGTTTTCGGTCAGCAGCACGCAGTCGCTGCCTTCCATATTGGCGAAGATCGACATCAGCCGATCGGCATCGGCATCGAGCCCGACGATCGGGGCGCGGTCGACGAAATGCGAGATCGAGCGCTCGTAGACCTTGTTCTTCAGGAGATCGCGGCCGAAGGGCTGGTAGATGAATTCCTTCAGGTGATACTCGTTGATGATGCCGCGCGGCTCGCCATTGGCGTTGAGGACGGGGAAGAAGGACTGGCGCGGATTGCGGCGAAACAGATCGAAGACGCTGTCGATGCTCTCGTGTTCGTAGACGGTCGGCAGGCGCTCGATCTGCTTGCGGATCAGCACCTCGTCGAGCGACTGGGTGCTGCGGCGGCTCTTGCCGATATCCTGCAGGTGGGGAAAGGAGGGTTTCAGCTCCGACAGGAAGGTGGTCGGCTTGGCGACGAACCAGCCCTGCACCAGATCGACGCCGAATTCGCGGCAGGTGACGAATTCCTGCTCGGTCTCGATGCCCTCGGCAATCACCCGCACACCCAGAACATGGGCGATGTTGACGATGTTCTTGACCAGGTGGCGGCGGCGCGGGCTCTTGTCGAGATCGGCGACCAGGTGGCGGTCGATCTTCATGTAGTCGATCGGATAATCGCAGAGCAGCTTCATTTCCGCATGGCCGACGCCGAAATCGTCGATGGCCAGCTTGAAGCCGGCGCGGCGCATGCGATCGACCAGATCGGGGAATTCCGGTACCTGGGTATTGTCGAAGCGCTCCGACAGTTCAAAGCAGATCGAGGACGGCGGAATATTCGCCTTGCCGAGATGGGCCAGCAGCGATTCGATCAGCACCTTGCCGTGGGGAATCAACCGGACGTCGAGGTTGAGGAACAGGGTGGCGCTAGCGAAATCGGGAATGGTGGCGAACTTGGCCAGCGCCCGGCTGGAGACCATCTGCTCAAGGGCCAGCAGATGGCCGGTTTCGGCGGCCTGGTCGAGAATGTCGAGCGGCGTGTCGAAGCCGATCCGCTCCTGGCCGCGCATCAGGGATTCATAACCGAAGACAGCGCCGGTGCCGACCTCGACGATCGGCTGAAAGGCATTTTCAACGACCAGCTTGGCCAATGTCAGAAGCTGGTCGTTGGCGAACCGGCGCAAAACACCGGGCTCCACCACGGCACTCAAAGTCATGATCTTCTCCAAAAGCTCTTATTTTTTATCAACAGGAGCTTCCGGGCAATTCCTCAAGATTTCCTTGCCGGGGCGTGAATGCTGGATGAATTTTTCATGACAAGCCGCGCCGCGTCAAAAATGGCCAAGCAACTGAAAAGACACGCTTTCGCGGCTCGCAACCCTGAGGTGGCATAGATCGGTCCGGCTGTTGCTCGACGTCATGGAAGGCGCAGCCGAGGGCAGCGATGCGCGCCTTGTCGGCCCGGTAACTGGCGCTGAGAGCCTCGACGGTGGCCTTGTCCTCGATCTGCACCTTGGCGACGGGTTCGTCGAACTGGAAAGTCCGCAATGCGTGACCGAGACGGATGCGCTCTTCCCTCGACAGAAAACCCTGCGAGGCCTCGATGATCTTCAGTCCCTTTACGCTCAGCGACGGATTGGCATCGCGGGCGAGTCTTGGCTCGACAAGCTCGACCCGTGCGCCGCCGGACAGGAGGGAATAGGGAAGGTGCGGGTCGGCCTTGAAGGCCTCGTAGGTCCAGACCGTGACATTTTCGGCGCCAGCGATCGCTACCATATCGGCAACCACATCGGCCCAGCCGCGTCCGCTGTCCTGCAGCTTGCCGACAAAGGCCGGAATACTGGGCATGTCGAATTTGCGCAGGAGCTGCAGATAGGCCGAGACGAAAAACTCGTCATAGGCGCGGATGCAGAGGAAATAGTGACGATCATGAGCCTTGGCGGATTCGTGCACCAGCCGCATGTTGCGACCAAGCTGGGTGTAGAGCCGTCCGGTCAACAACTGCGGCAGGGGACTGGCGAGATTTTCCTCCGACAGAATGGCCAGTGGCAAGTCGGCAAAGGGGGCAACCTGTGCCTCAAGCAGCCCCTGCAACTGGTTGCGCTGCAATGCGTCGATCAATTTCGGTTTGCCGGCCATGCGGGCCAGGGGATGATAATAGTTGGTACGGAAGATCCCAACCGCGGAATAGCCAACGCCTTGGTCTTCCAGAGCTTTGCGATTGCGCAAAAGGACGTGCTGCATCGCGCTGGTGCCTGTCTTGTGGACGCCCATGTGGATATTCAGTTTCATTGCCTGCCCTGATGCGATGGAGAAGATCTGTCTTAAAGCGGTTTTTTCCCGGATTTACCAGCCGCCTGCCGTGGCAATATTCCACGTGACCGGCAATCTGCACGGGCCAAAGCCGGGGGCTTGCGGTCTTACCGCATTTCATGGTTTTATTGATTGATCCATTAATCAATAAAAATATAGCCCATTTTAAAGGACGCCTATGCCGAAGGTCGGAATGGAACCGGTGCGCCGTAAGGCGCTTGTCGATGCCGCCTTGCGGGCCATCGGTCATCACGGCTCGCTCACGGTCACCATGTCGGACATCGCCCGCGAGGCCGGGGTGTCGGCGGCGCTGGCCCACCACTATTTCGGCTCCAAGGAGCAATTGCTGATCGAGACGATCCGCTCGCTGCTGCGGCAATTGCGGGCCGATACGGTCTCGGCGCTGCGGGCGGCGGCGACGCCGGCCGAGCGGCTTTCCGCCATCATCCGGGTCAGTTTCCAGGCCGACCAGTTCGCGGCCGACACCATCGCCGCATGGCTTGCCTTTTATGTCGAGGCGCAGCGCTCGGACCTGGTGCGCCGGCTGCTGGTCATCTATGCGCGACGCCTGCGTTCCAACCTGCTGGCCGACCTGCGAACGCTTTGTCCCGGCGATGACGCGGGGCGGATTGCCGAAGGCGCGGCTGCGATGATCGACGGGCTCTATATCCGGCAAAGTCTACGCTCGGCGCCGCTCGGCATCGAGGCCTCGGTGGCGCTGGTCGAGGATTATGTGCAGGGGCAGTTGGCGAGGTGCCGACCCTCCCCTTGAGGGGGAGGGTCGGACCGCAGGTCCGGGGTGGGGTGAACAGCGACAGGCAACCATGCCCACGACATAGTCACCCCCACCCGCGCGTACCGCGCGACCTCCCCCCTCAAGGGGGAGGTGGAAATTGCAGCCGGCCCGCTGAACCGAGACCGATGCCAGACGAGCGACATGAACCCGATGGGGATGAAAGAAACAGACGATGACCGCCAAGAAACCCAATATCCTGATCATCATGGTCGACCAGTTGAACGGGACGTTTTTTCCCGACGGGCCGGCGGAGTTTCTGCATGCGCCGCACCTGAAAAGCCTGGCGGCGCGGTCGGCGCGGTTCCGCAACAACTATACCTCCTCGCCGCTCTGCGCGCCGGCGCGGGCCTCGTTCATGGCCGGGCAATTGCCGAGCCGAACGGGGGTCTATGACAATGCCGCCGAATATGTTTCGTCGATCCCGACCTATGCCCATCACCTGCGCCGCGCCGGCTATTATACCGCGCTGTCGGGCAAGATGCATTTCGTCGGGCCGGACCAGCTGCACGGCTTCGAGGAACGGCTGACCACCGACATCTATCCGGCCGATTTCGGCTGGACGCCGGATTACCGCAAGCCGGGCGAGCGCATCGACTGGTGGTATCACAATCTGGGATCCGTGACCGGCGCGGGCGTGGCCGAGATCACCAACCAGATGGAATATGACGACGAGGTGGCGTTCCTCGCCAACCAGAAGCTCTATCATCTCTCCCGCGACAATGACGATGCCGACCGCCGCCCGTGGTGCCTGACCGTCTCCTTCACCCATCCGCACGACCCCTACGTGGCGCGTAAAAAGTTCTGGGATCTCTATGAGGATTGCCCGCATCTGATGCCCGAGGTCGGCGCGCTGCCCGATAGCCAACAGGATCCGCATTCCAAGCGCATCATCCATTCCTGCGACTATGCCAATTTCGACGTGACGGAGGAGAATATCCGCCGCTCGCGCCAAGCCTATTTCGCCAATATCTCCTATCTCGACGAGAAGGTCGGCGAGTTGATCGACACGCTGACGCGGACGCGCATGCTCGACGACACCTATATCCTGTTCTGCTCCGACCATGGCGACATGCTCGGCGAGCGCGGGCTGTGGTTCAAGATGAACTTCTTCGAAGGCTCGGCCCGCGTGCCGCTGATGGTGGCCGGCCCCGGCATCACCCCCGGCCTGCATGTCACGCCAACCTCCAATCTCGACATCACCCCGACCATGGCCGACCTTGCCGGCATTTCGATCGCCGAGATCGAGCCGTGGACCGACGGCATGAGCCTGACCGGCATGATGAAGGGCGAGAGCCGCTCGGCACCGGTGCTGATGGAATATGCCGCGGAAGGCTCCTATGCGCCGCTGGTCGCCATTCGTGAAGGCAAGTGGAAATATATCCATTGCGCGCTCGACCCCGACCAGCTGTTCGACCTGGAAGCCGATCCGCACGAACTGACCAACCTCGCCACCCTGCCCGGCCATGCTGATCTGCTGGCCTATTTCACCGTGATGCGCCGCGCCCGCTGGGACATGGGCGCCTTTGACGCCGCAGTGCGCGAAAGCCAGGCGCGGCGCTGGGTGGTCTACGAGGCGCTTCGGAACGGCAGCTATTTCCCTTGGGACTACCAGCCGCTGCAGAAGGCCTCCGAGCGCTATATGCGCAACCACATGGACCTCAACATCCTCGAAGAATCCAAACGTTATCCGCGCGGAGAATGATCATGAAAGCCCAACCGAAAGCCTCGCACTTCATCGACGGCTGTTATGTCGAGGACACCGCCGGCACGGTGATCGAGAGCCTTTATCCGGCGACCGGCGAAGTGATTGCCCGGCTGCATGCGGCAACGCCTGCGATCGTCGAGCAGGCCGTGGCCTCGGCCAAGCGCGCCCAGAAAGAATGGGCGGCAATGAGCCCGATGGCGCGCGGCCGCATCCTCAAAAATGCCGCGGCGATCATGCGGACCCGCAACCGCGAACTGTCGGAGCTGGAAACGCTCGATACCGGCAAGCCGATCCAGGAAACCATCGTCGCCGACCCGACATCGGGCGCCGATGCGCTGGAATTCTTCGGCGGCATCGCGCCCTCGGCGATGAACGGCAGCCAGATTCCGCTTGGGGGTGACTGGGCCTATACCAAGCGCGTGCCGCTCGGCGTGGTGGTCGGCATCGGCGCATGGAACTATCCTCAGCAGATCGCCTGCTGGAAGGCGGCTCCGGCGCTGACCGCCGGCAATGCCATGGTGTTCAAGCCGTCGGAAATGACGCCGCTGGGGGCGCTGAAGATCGCCGAAATCCTGATCGAGGCCGGCCTGCCGAAGGGCGTGTTCAACGTCATCCAGGGCGACCGCGACACCGGTCCGCTGCTTACCAACCATCCCGACGTCGCAAAGGTGTCGCTGACCGGCTCGGTGCCGACCGGCCGCAAGGTGGCGGCCGCGGCGGCCGGTAGCCTCAAGCATGTGACGATGGAGCTTGGCGGCAAGTCGCCGATCATCGTCTTCGACGATGCCGATCTCGACAGCGCGATCGGCGGCGCCATGCTCGGCAATTTCTACTCGACCGGCCAGGTCTGCTCGAACGGCACGCGCGTCTTCGTACACAGCGCCATCAAGGCCGAGTTCCTGAAGCGGCTGAAGGCCCGCACCGAGGCCATCCTGATCGGCGACCCGACCGACGAGGCGACGCAGATGGGGCCGATGGTGTCCTTTGCGCAGCGCGAAAAGGTGCTCGGCTATATCGAAAAGGGCAAGGCCGAAGGCGCGACGCTCATCACCGGCGGCGGCATTCCCAACACGGTGTCGGGCGAAGGTTATTACGTGCAACCGACGGTGTTTGCCGACGTTACCGACGGGATGACCATCGCGCGGGAAGAAATCTTTGGGCCTGTCATGTGCGTGCTCGATTTTGATGACGAGGCGGAGGTGATCGACCGCGCTAACGACACCGAATTCGGCCTGGCCGGCGGCGTCTTTACCGCCGACATGGCGCGTGCCCACCGGGTGGTCGACCAGCTCGAGGCCGGCACGCTGTGGATCAACACCTACAATCTCTGCCCGGTGGAAATGCCGTTCGGCGGCTCGAAACAATCCGGCTTCGGCCGCGAGAATTCGGCAGCGGCCCTGGAGCATTATAGCGAGTTGAAGACGATCTACGTCGGCATGGGCCGAGTCGAGGCGCCGTATTGAGATGGCAGGCTCAGTCGGCCTTATCAACCACGAGATCGTCGAGATCGACCCTGAGGACGGTCGCGATGCGCTTCAGCACGTCGACGCTGCCGGTCTTCTTGCCGCTCTCGATTTCAGACAGGTAGGGCTGCGAAATGCCGGCCGCGGCAGCGAGCTCGGAAACGGTCATGCCGCGGTAGGTGCGGATGCGGCTGTCAGCGCTTTTTTCGCAACTCCAGGCATTCACCCAAGGGGCGATCGGAATGTTTGGTCTTGAACGGATGAAGTGCTTTCTTGTCGGCATTTGCGAGCTTGGCGTCGGTGACGTCCCCGCTGCTTTCGATCGTCTGTTCAACGGCAACTTTTGCAGAGTGGCGCGCTCGCCGATTCGACTGCGCCTTGAAAAGCGGAATGTTTTTGCGACGGGACTTGTTGTTTTCGCCGTAGTCGTCCCGGCAATCCAGCTTCAACGAAGCCGCCTTGTCACTCGCGGGAGATCGGCTTTCACGCATTTTCTGATCACCCATCATCATATCTCCACTGGACCAACAGAACTCTCGCCTTCCCGGGGCCGATCGTCAACTCCACCCCGTGCAGATCTAGCACATGTTTAGGAAGCTATCTCCATGAACCAGGCAGATTACATCATCATCGGTTCCGGTTCGGCCGGCTCGGCACTGGCTTACCGGCTGTCGGAGGATGGCAAACATTCGGTGATCGTGCTGGAATATGGCGGCACGGATTTCGGGCCGTTCATCCAGATGCCGGCGGCACTGGCCTGGCCGATGAGCATGAAGCGCTACAATTGGGGTTACCTATCGGAGCCGGAGCCGCAGCTCAACAATCGCCGCATTACCGCGCCGCGCGGCAAGGTGCTGGGCGGTTCCTCGTCGATCAATGGCCTGGTCTATGTGCGGGGACACACCGAGGACTTCAACAACTGGGAAGAGCTTGGTGCGCGCGGCTGGGCCTATGCGGATGTCCTGCCCTATTTCAAGCGCATGGAGCATAGCCATGGCGGCGAGGCCGGCTGGCGCGGCACGGACGGGCCGCTGCATGTGCAGCGCGGGCCGGTCAACAATCCGCTGTTCCATGCCTTCATCAAGGCCGGCAAGCAGGCCGGGTTCGAGGCGACCGAGGACTATAACGGCTCCAAGCAGGAAGGCTTCGGCCTGATGGAGCAGACCATCCATCAGGGCCGGCGCTGGTCGGCGGCGAATGCCTATCTGCGGCCGGCGCTGAAGCGCGACAATTGCCGGGTCATCCATTGTTTCGCCCGCAAGGTGGTGATCGAGAACGGCCGGGCCGTCGGCGTCGAGATCGAGCGGGGCGGCCGGATTGAGGTGGTGAAGGCCCATCGCGAGGTGATCGTCTCGGCCTCGTCGTTCAACTCGCCGAAACTGCTGATGCTGTCCGGCATCGGCCCGGCGGATCACCTGAAAGAGATGGGCATCGAGGTCAAGGTCGACCGGCCGGGGGTCGGCGCCAATCTGCAGGATCATATGGAATTCTACTTCCAGCAGGTCTCGACCAAGCCGGTCAGCCTCTATTCCTGGCTGCCGTGGTTCTGGCAGGGGGTGGCGGGCGCGCAATGGCTGCTGTCGAAGGGCGGGCTTGGCGCCTCCAACCAGTTCGAGGCCTGCGCCTTCCTGCGCTCGAGCGCCGGCGTCAAGCGGCCGGACATCCAGTATCATTTCCTGCCCGTGGCGATTTCCTACGACGGCAAGGCGGCCGCCAAGAGCCACGGCTTCCAGGCCCATGTCGGCTACAACCTGTCGAAATCGCGCGGCAGCGTGACACTGCGCTCTTCCGATCCGATGGCCGATCCGGTGATCCGCTTCAACTATATGAGCCATCCGGAGGATTGGGAGAAGTTTCGGCACTGCGTGCGGCTGACCCGCGAGATCTTTGGCCAGCAGGCTTTTGACGAATTCCGCGGACCGGAAATCCAGCCGGGCGAAGCGCTGCAGAGCGACGAGCAGATCGACGGCTTCCTGCGCGAGCATCTGGAAAGTGCCTATCACCCCTGCGGCACCTGCCGGATGGGCGACAGGAACGATCCGCTGGCGGTGGTGGACCCCGAAACGCGGGTGATCGGCGTCGAGGGCCTGCGGGTGGCCGACAGCTCGATCTTCCCGCGTGTCACCTACGGCAATCTCAACGGCCCGTCGATCATGACCGGTGAGAAGGCCGCCGACCATATTCTCGGCAAACAGCCCCTGCCCCGCAGCAATCAGGAACCATGGATGAACCCGCGCTGGGAGACGAGCGATCGGTGAGGCTCAGTGGTAGTCGTCTTCGCGCTGGTGGCGGATCGCGAGGATGGTGACCGTCTCGGCATCCTCGACTTCATAGAGAACAACGTAACCCCAAGTTCCGAACGGAATCAGCAACTCGCGGGTCATGATCGTGTCGTCGTCGACCGCAACCCTTCGTCCGATGAGCGGAAAACCCTCCAACACCGAAAGCGCCTTGGAAATGGCATCGTAGGCCCTGTCCGCTAGGCGCGGGTCCGTTTCGGTTAAATGGTCGTAATACCGCTCGATGTCGATGAAGAATGCTTCGGCGAACTGAAGTTTGCGGCTCATCCGGCTTTCGCGGCTTTCGCCTTCGCCTTTTCAAGCTTTTCTCGCATCATGCCGAGGACATCTTCCTTTGTGTAATAGATGCCCGTGGTCTTGGCATGCTCCCGCGCTGCCAGCCCCCTGGCGATGAATTCGGCCTGGGTCTTGCGGTAGTGGATCTGCGCCTTCACCGAACTTTCGACAAAGGCCGAAAGGGTCTCGCCTTCGTTCAGCACGCTTTCTGCAGCGGCGCGCAGTTCGGGGTCGACACGAAGCGAGGGAAGGGTTGCGGATTTCATCGAAAGCCTCCTGCGTTGCAATTGCGATGCAGTATGCCCTTCAACCGGGCGAGGATCAAGAAGGGTGGGAACAGAGGTGGCTATGGGCGTGCCATTGACGGCAAAAGGGCAGGCATGCCTGCCCTTACTGTTTTGGGTTCGTGTGTCTTACTTAGACGAACAGGAAGTCGTTGGCGCGCAGCTCGGAGAGCTCAATGCCGGCCAGGAGGATGGTGCTGTTGCCATAATCGATCAGGACACCCTGGGCGGTGTCGGCTGCATTGGCCGCGACGTCGGAGAAACTGTCGAGTATCGCCTTGCTCAACCGCAGCACATCGGTCGCGGCGCTTCCGGCGTCGAAATCATAGACGGTATCGGCGCCGCCGTTTCCAACGAAAATGAAAGTGTCGTTGCCGCCGCCGCCGATCAGGACATCGTTGCCGGCCCCACCGTAGAGCTTGTCATTGCCCAAACCGCCGTTCAGCAGGTCGACGCCCTCGCCACCATTCAGCGAATCGTTGCCGTTGCCGCCATACAGCTTGTCATTGCCGGCATCACCATTGAGCACGTCGACGCCGAGTCCGCCGTTCAATACATCATTGCCGGCGTCGCCACCGATCGTGTCGTTACCGGATTTTCCGAGCAGCGTGTCGTTACCGCCATTGCCGTCGATCACATCATTTTGGCCGTAGCCGGAAAAGACATCGCTGCCGGTACTGCCGACGAATTTGATGCTTTCGGTCTTGATCGCGTTCACCAGGCTGCTGGTCGTGCCATCGGTGAGGTCGCCGCGGATGGTGTTGGCGGTGGCGCTATCTTCGATCCTGAGACCGGCAATCTGCACATCCGGTGTGTAGGAGAAGACATGATTGGTCGAATTCAAAGTGACGTTGCTGCCGAAAGAGACTGCATTCAGAGATCCGGCCACCTGGTGGGTGGACATGTCATAGGCCCAATCGGTCTGGCTGGCACCGAACACGACGCCATATTTGTTGGCGTCCGTGGTCGCACATTGTTTGCCCGACATGCCATCGGCACCGCTGAAAGCGCCATAGCCCGAGGCCGTGTAAGAGGACGCAAACGTGCTGAGATAATTGCTGAAATTGATGCCCCTGCCGTCCTTGTTGGCGTCATTGGCGCGGATGGTGATAGCCATTCGGAAGTCTCCCTGATAAACTTGAGTATTCACCACCAGTTATTTAAGGTGACTTATGGAGTCAAGTTTAAATTTTCCGATTTCTGGAAATCGAGCGCGGGCCATTGCGCACGTTTTTGCATGCCGAGGCCGGATGGACCGGCACGCGGCAACGGCCGGAGACCCGACACGGCCTTGGCCCGAACATTTGGAATATCGGGTGGATTTCTTGTCGCACCGCCTGAGATGAGAGATATTTGCTCTTGCAACCCGCGCAAGGGAAAGGCGATTTCTGTCCGTCGATCGACAAAGCTGAAATAATCCGTCCATAGTCAGCAGGAAAGTCAGATGACCGCTCAAAATCCCGCCCAGGACGCCGAAACGCTCGATGCCACGCTTGCCGGCCTCGATCTGACGGCCCGTCTGCGTCTCGTCGCCGAGCTTGGCGGCCGCGCCGTCTTCACCACCAGCCTCGGGATCGAGGACCAGGTGATCACCGCAGCCATTGGCCTCGCCTGTCTGCCGATCGAGGTGGCGACGCTTGAGACCGGCCGGCTGTTTCCGCAGACCGTGGCGCTGATGGCCGAGACCGAAGACCGCTTCGGCATGCAGATCAAGCGCTACGTGCCGGACCAGGCCGATATCGATGCCTATGCCAGCCAGTATGGCCTCAATGGTTTCTACGACAGCGTCGAAGCCCGGCACGCCTGCTGTCATGTGCGCAAGCTGAAGCCTTTGGCGCGGGCGCTGGAAGGCGCTGCCGTCTGGGTCACAGGCTTGCGCCGCGGCCAGTCGGGCAATCGCGCCGCCACGCCGTTTGCCGAATATGACGCGGAGCGCAACCTGCTGAAAATCAATCCGCTGGCCGACTGGTCGCTGGAGGATATCAACGCCTATGTGGAAGCGCAGGCCGTGCCGATCAACCCGCTGCATGCGCGCGGCTATCCCTCGATCGGCTGCGAGCCCTGCACGCGGGCGATCAAGCCGGGCGAACCGGAACGGGCCGGCCGATGGTGGTGGGAAAACGACGAAAAGCGCGAATGCGGACTGCATGTGCCGGAGGCTGCCGCCACGTCACTGACCTCCAGTTCGCTCTGAACAGCATCGAACGACAGGCAAACGCCCCGTCCGCACCGGCCTCTCCCGCCGACGGCGAGCGGGGCGAAGCCGCAAGAAAAAGGGCCTGAAGGCCGCCAGGATAACGATATGCACCATTCCGAGTTCGACACCCATTCCAAAGACCAGCCTCCCAAGGCGCCGCTCGATCCGCATCTGAAAGCGCTGGAAAACGAAGCGATCCACATTTTCCGTGAAGTGGCCGGCGAGTTCGAAAAGCCTGTCATGCTCTATTCGGTCGGCAAGGATTCATCCGTGCTGCTGCACTTGGCGCGCAAGGCCTTCTATCCCGGCCGCGTGCCCTTCCCGCTGCTGCATGTCGACACGGGCTGGAAGTTCAAGGAAATGATCGCCTTCCGCGACGAAATGGTCGACCGCTACGATCTCGATCTGGTGGCCCATACCAATCCGCGCGGCGCGGCCGAAAAGATCAGCCCGTTCAGCCACGGTTCGTCGCTCTATACCGACATCATGAAGACCGAAGCGCTGCGCCAGGCGCTCGACGCCGGCAAATACGACGCGGCCTTCGGCGGCGCGCGTCGCGACGAGGAGGCGAGCCGCGCCAAGGAGCGCATCTATTCGTTCCGCACGCCCGACCATCGCTGGGACCCGCGCAACCAGCGCCCGGAACTGTGGAACGTCTATAACGGCATGATCCGCAAGGGCGAGAGCGTGCGCGCCTTCCCGCTGTCCAACTGGACCGAGGTCGACATCTGGCGCTATATCCAGGCCGAGCAGATCCCGCTGGTGCCTCTCTATTTCGCCGCCAAGCGCCCCTTCGTCGAGCGCGACGGCATGATGATTCTCGCCGAAGATCCGCGGCTGGAACTGCTGCCCGGCGAAGTGCGCCAGGAGGGCATGATCCGTTTCCGCACGCTCGGCTGCTTCCCGCTGACCGGAGCCATCCGCTCCACGGCGACGACGCTTGATGAAGTGATCGCCGAACTTGAAATCGCCACCGTCTCCGAACGCCAGGGCCGCGCCATCGACAAGGACCAGGCCGGATCGATGGAAAAGAAAAAACGCGAAGGATATTTCTGAGATGACGCCCAATAGCGCCACCGCCCTTGCCGACACCCTGCCCCAGGCTGAACCGGTCTTTGTCGGCCGCGATGTCCGACCCTTGCGCCTCATCACCTGCGGCAGCGTCGACGACGGCAAATCCACGCTGATCGGCCGACTGCTGTGGGACACCAAGGCGGTCAAGGAAGACCAGGCCGCGACGCTGCACCGCGACAGCGGCAAGCAGAACGATCTCGGCCTGCCCGATTTCGCCCTGCTGCTCGACGGGCTCCAGGCCGAACGCGAACAGGGCATCACCATCGATGTCGCCTATCGTTATTTCGCCACCGACAAGCGTTCGTTCATCGTCGCCGACACGCCGGGCCATGAGCAATATACCCGCAACATGGCAACCGGCGCCTCGACCGCCGATCTCGCCGTGCTTTTGGTCGATGCGCGCACCGGCATTCTGGAGCAGACCCGCCGCCATGCCACCATTGCCTCGCTGATGGGCATCAAGCAGTTCGTGCTGGCGATCAACAAGATCGACCTGACGAACTACGACCGCGCCGGTTTCGAGGCGATCTCCGCCGAGTTCAAGGCGCTCGCCCTGACGCTCGGCGTGCGCCAGATCACCACCATCCCCATGTCGGCGCTGAAGGGCGAGAACGTCGTCTATTCCGGCAAATCAGTGATGCCCTGGTATGATGGCCAGACGCTGGTCGAAACCCTGGAACTGGCCACCCTGCGCTCGGCCCAGACCACCGGCTTCCGCCTGCCCGTGCAGCGCGTCTGCCGTCCGGGCGAAAGCTTCCGCGGTTATCAGGGCACGGTGGCCGGCGGCGCGGTGAAGCCGGGCGACAGCGTCGCCATCCTCCCTTCCGGCGCCATTGCCAATGTCAAGCAGATCGTCACCTTCGACCTGGTGCGCAATGCCGCCGTTGCCGGCGATGCCGTGACGCTGGTGCTCGACCGGCAGGTCGACGTGTCGCGCGGCGACATGATCGTCTCGCTCGACAGCCAGCCGCAGATCGGCCTGTCCTTCGACGCGCAGATGGTGGCCCTGCAGCCAGACGGCATTCTGCCGGGCAAACGCTACTGGCTGAAATCCGGCTCGCGCCGCCAGCGCGTGCAGGTGCAGCCGATCTCGCAGCTCGACCTGAAGACCGGTACCTGGAGCCAGGCCGAGACCCTGCCGATGAACGGCATCGGCAAGGTGCATCTGGATTTCGACGAAAAGGCCGTGTTCGATGCTTATGAGCTGAACCGCGCCACCGGCGCCTTCATCCTGATCGACCCCGACACCAACAACACGGTGGCCGGCGGCATGATCACCGCCAAGCGTTCAGATCTCGGCGGGCTGCATGCCCATGACGCCCGGGTCATCGTCTCGCTGCCGGCCGATCTCGCCGACCAGGTGATGGCAACCGAACTGCTGGCCAGCCGCCGCGACGAGGTGGAAACCCGCCGCGTCACCGCCGGCGCCGCCCGCGCCCTGTTCGACGGGCTGGACGGCTGAACACCGAAGGCGGCTGTCGGCACTCCGGACAGCCGCCTTTTCCTTGACCAAGGGCAGAACCCGTCATCTCAGCTGAAACCCGCAATTGATCGGTGACAAATTGCCATTCATCGCATTTTGCGCAATAGCCAACCGAGGGACAACCGAAGCTGATATCTGGGCATCTACAATTCCCGAACACGATGTGCGTGCAGAAACGCCATTTATATATTGGAACGATACTTCCATACGATAGAAATGCTCGCCACTCTCAAGCGTCACCCGCTCGTCTTCAAACACATTATCCATCGTCTGATAAATGATTTCCTCCTCATCTATCTCAAGTGCGAAGTGGCTTAGCGAGGGATTTATAAAATCCCAGTTGATCAGTCCGCTGACAATCGGCGTATTGTTGGAGCCGATCACGAGGCGAACATTTTTCGGCCCATCATCAGAATCATGCCGACCTCGACAATCAATGGTGACGTTGTTGCCATCGCCACCGACAATATTAACGTTGCATGGCGAGCCGTTTTCGATGGCAGTCTGCTGACCTGCTACTGGCCATGACATCAGCATCAAAACCAACACGATCAGGCATGGCTTCATTTCTTGACCACCGTATTGCCCGATCCATTTACAATGTTGACGTTATCAGGCGACTGGTTGTTGATGGTGACATCGCCCGAGCTTCCTACGGCGATTATCTTGGAGAAATCCGCATAGACCTTCTGGTTGCAGTCACGGACACTTTTAAGTTCGGCGCCTATTTCACTTCGCAAGACGCCAACATACTCTTCGCTACTGAAGTCAGCAGCTCCTTCAATGCCAAGATCGGCGAGCTTCTTCAAAAGGCCGTTTATCGTTGCCTTTGCTTCGCCTTTTATCTCAACTTTTTGGGCCGATCCTCCCTGAGGAAACGATCCGCAGATCAAGGGAAGTATTTTTTGCACACTTTCGAGGGCCTCGGCTTTTGCGCCGCCCTGTGCGTTCACGCCCTCACTGCCGGACGCTACAAATGCCAGAATTAAAATGATAAATCTGTTCTGAGACATAGCACCGCCTCGTGGACTTTAACTCAAGAATACTACCATGGACGCAAGATATATTCAATCTTTGATTGAGTGGCCCATGAAAAATTGCGGCCTTTGCATGCGGTCCCGAGAAGCTTAGTCGATTACGCCTGCCAACCTTTCCGCGTCGATTGCCGTTCGATCAGCGTGTAGCCAAGATCGACGGTGCCGCGGGTGCGGTTGTCGGTATCGGCGCGCACGATCATGTCGACGGCGCGAAAGCCGATCTCGTAGCGCGGCAGCCGAACGGTGGTGAGCGTCGGCTGGGAGACGCTGGTGAAGTCCAGGTCGTTGAAGCCGCAGATGCCGAAATCGTCCGGCACGCGTAAGCCCCGGCGCTGGCATTCGAACAGCACGCCGAGCGCGATATCGTCATTGTGGCAGAAGGCGGCATCGGTACCGGGCGCCTGGCGCAGCAGCCGGTCCAGCAGGGTACAGCCGGCGCCGACACTGGTATGCATGTCGGAGGATTGCACCAGGGCCGGATCGAAGAGGCCTGCCTCCTCCAGCACGGAGCGATAGCCTTCAAGACGGTGGCGGCCGCGGATGTCCATATGGCCGCCGAGCAGGCCGATGCGCCGGTAGCCGGCCGCCAGCAGATGGCGGGTCGCGGCAATCGCTGCGGCGCGGTGATCGATGCCGATCGCCATGTCGACCGGCGGCACGGTGACGTCCATGATCTGCACAACCGGGCACGGCGCCTTTTTCAACAGTTCGATGACCGGCTCGTGCACCTCCACCCCGGCAATGATGATGCCGGCGGGGTTCTGTCCGAAGAACAGTTTCAGCTGCTTGATTTCTTCATCGGGATCGAAATGGGTATTGGCATACTGGATGCGCAGGTCGGTGGAGCGAACCCGGTCCTCGATGCCGCGCATGACGCTGAGAAACACATAGCTGGCCAGAACGGGCGACAGCACGCCGATGATGCCGCTATTGCGGCTGGCCAGCGCGCGGGCCGCAAAATCCGGCACATAGCCCATTTCCTCGATGATCCGCAGAATGGTCTCGCGCAGTTTCGGCGAGACCTTTTCCGGATTGCGAAGCGCCCGTGATACCGTGATTGAGCTGACGCCTGCGACCCTTGCGACATCAATGAGAGTGATACGTTCCTGCCGATGCCGACGCCGCTTAACTGCCAAATATCACCTGCCCCGATGGTGCCTGCCTGGTCTCGTGACCGGCAGAAGACGCCGCCGCATCCCCTGCCTGCCATCCGGTTATCAAACAATGTCAAGTCTTGGCGACGGAAGCCGGTCTGCTCCGAGCATCGAGACTTGGCATTGTTTCAAACAACCCACAATTGCGAGCCTAGCGCAGCTTCAAGATCGCTGCAACCTTCGGAAAGCCACTCTCCCTGAAAATATTGTGCGCTGCAGCAACGACCTGGCGAACGCCGGTCAGCGCTCGCGGAAAGCCTTGTTGAAATAGTCGGCCAGCGGTTTGACGAGATAGGCGAGCGGCGAGCGCTCCGTCGTCTGGATGAAGGCCTCGACCGGCATGCCCGGCACGATATGGGCGTTGCCGAGCTTGGTGATTTCGCCGGCATCCGGCAGGATACGCACCTTGTAGAAGCTGGCGCCGGAGCGTTCGTCGTTGAAAACGTCGGCCGACACCTCGATCACCGTGCCCTTGATATCCGGCGTCTGATGGCGGTCGAAGGCGACGAACAGCAGCTCCGCCTTCTGCCCGACATGCACCTGGTCGATCGAGGACGGAGGGATATTGGTGGTGACGACCAGGCCGACATCCTGCGGGATGATGTAGAGGATCGGTTCGGCGGCGCGCACCACGGCGCGCAGCGCATGCACCTGCAGGCCGAACACCACGCCGCCGACCGGCGCGCGCAATTCCATGCGGCTCAAGGTCTCGATCGCCGCGATGCGGCGCTGGCGCAGCTCGGCGACCTGCGCCTCGATGGTGCGCAGCTGGGTGATCGCCTCCTCGCGCATGGCGCTTGAGACGTTGAGGATGGCGATCTCGATCTCGGCAATGCGGGCGCGGTTTTCGGCGACGCTGGCGCGGGCGCCTGACGTATCGCCATCGATCTCGGCGCCTTCGCGTTCCAGCGCCATGACCTGACTGGTCTGGGTCAGCGCTTCCTTCAGAAGCTTGTTCTGGCCGACCAGTTCGGAATCGATGAAGCTCTTCTGCCTTTCGAGCGCGGTGACGCGGTCGACCAGGCCGTCGATCTGCTCGGTGATCTGCTTGCGCCGCTCGACCAGCTGGCCGATCTGCTTGTCGCGGGTGTCGCGTCTGGCTTTGAGCAGCCGCGTCTGGCCGGCGACCATTTCCGCCACTTCGGCATCGGTCTTGGCGCGCTCCAGCATTTCCGGATCGAACTCGATGTCGGGCGTGTCGTCCTGCTCGGCCTTCAGCCGGGCCTGGGTGCCGAGCAGCGAATAGAGCTGTCCCTCGATGATGGCCAGTTCCGAACGATCGATCTTCTCATCGAAGCGCATCAGCACCTGGCCTGCGGTCACGACATCGCCGTCCTGGACCAGGATTTCGCCGACCACGCCGCCGATCTGGTGCTGCACGACCTGGCGATTGGTCTCGACCTCGACGATGCCGCTGCCGATCACCGCGCCGTGGATCGTCGTGAAGGCGACCCAGGCGCCGATGCCGAGCACCAGGAAGGCAAGCGTCAGGAAGCCGGCCATGATCTGGCTGCGGCCGTGCCAGCGGATAGCGCCGGCCGTGGGCATTTTCTCGACCAGGCTCATCGCTGCGGCCCCTGTATGACGGTGGTATTGGTGCCGCCGGGCAGGCCGACGACCTGGGCGGCGTTGCGCAGATGGGCGCGCAGCACCTCATCGCGCGGGCCGAAGGCAACCCGCGTGCCGCCGTCGAGAATGAGGATCAGGTCGCATTCCTCGATCGCCGCCGGACGATGGGCCATGATGACCGCCGAGCGGCCATCGGCCTTCATGGCGCGGATGGCCAGGTTGAGGGCATTGGAGCCTTCGGCGTCGAGATTGGAATTGGGCTCGTCGAGGATGACGATCGCCGGATTGCCGTAGAGCGCGCGGGCGAGACCGATGCGCTGCTTCTGGCCGCCCGACAGTTTCTGGCCGACGGCCGGCAGCCGCGTGTCGTAGCCGTTCGGCAGCTTCAGGATCATCTCGTGGGCGGCCGCCTTCTTGGCAGCTTCGACCACGCGCTGCGGATCGGGATTGCTGTCGAGCCGGGCGATGTTTTCGGCGATGGTGCCTTCGAACAGCACGACGTCCTGCGGCAGATAGCCGATATGATCGGCCAGGTCGTCCGGGCCGTATTGTTCGAGCGAGGCGCCGTCGAGGCGGATCTTGCCGGCGGCGGGATGCCAGACGCCGGTCAGCAGGCGGGCGAGCGTCGACTTGCCGGAACCGCTCGGGCCGATGACGCCGAGCGCCTGGCCCGGCGGCAGGTCGAAGCTGACCATGCGCAGCGTGGCGACGTTCTCGCCGGGCGGGACCGCCGTCACCTGCTGCACGTTGAGGATGGCCCGCGGTTTCGGGAGGGCCGTGCGCACGTCGTCCTCGGGCACCTGCGTCAGCAGATGCGCCAGGCCGCGCCAGCCCTCGAAAGCGCGTTGTACCATCGACCACTGGCCGATGGCGCCTTCGATCGGCGCCAGGCCGCGGCCGATCAGGATGGATCCGGCGATCATCGCGCCGGCATTGATCTCGCCCTTCAGCACCAGCCAGGCGCCGAGCGCCAGGATGGCCGATTGCAGGAAGATGCGGAAGGTCTTGGATGCGGTGGCATAGAAGCCGTTGGCATCCGAATATTCCATATTGGCCTCGAGCGCCACGGACCGGGCCTTCTGCCAGCGGTCGGCGGCGCTGCGGCGCATGCCGAGTGCGCGCACGGTGTCGCTGTCGCGTGCAAGTGCTGCGGTGATGTCCTCGCTCTGGCGGGTCGCCTCCAGCGCCTTGATCTGGTGGCGCTTGGTGCCGTTCTGGTTGAGCCAGGTCAAGACGATCAGGATGGCGCCGCCGGCCACCGCCAGCCAGCCCATCCAGGGATGGAAGACGAAGATGACGAAGACGAAGACCGGCGTCCAGGGAATGTCGAAGACGGCGAAGATGGCCGGCGAAGCCAGCACCTTCTGCACGGAATCGAGATCGCGCATGCCCGACGCGCCGGAAATGCCGCGCGAGGCAAGCGTCGTGCGGTCGAGCAGGGCACGGAAGACGCGGATGTCGAAATCGGCCTGGAAGCGCGCGCCAATGCGCGCCGCGATGCGGGCCCGCAGGTGGTCGAGCACGCCCATGATGGCATAGAGCATGACCACCAGCAGGAAGAGCACGACCAGCGTCGGCTCCGAGCGGGCGGCCAGCACCCGGTCGTAGACCTGCAGCATGAACAGGGGGCCGGTCAGCACCAGAAGATTGACGAAGAAACTGAAGACGCCGATGGCAAAAAAACCGAAGCGGCTGCGCGCCAGCGCCCGCCGCAACTCTTCAAGGCCGGCTTTCGAACCCGTGTTGATCAACTCGTTCCATCTCCCGCCGGCTGGGCAAGGCCGCCCCCGCGTTTGTCATGTCGCCACGGTCATCGCCCCCGAATTCCGCATTCCGCCTCATACCGAAAATTACATCAATAGGAAAGTGGCGATAACGTGGATGTCCGTGCACAATATTGGGCGTAATATTTGCCAAGACTTTCGACAGCCGCTTCTACAAGCACAAACGATATGGATCTTCCCCCTGCAAACAGAGGGCAAGACCAGGTTTTTTGCGCCCCGCCACAGCCAAAGGCCGCCGACAGGTCAGCCAAGATACAGGTCAGGCCCCATGTTCATGGCATAGCCGCCCATGCTGTCCTCGTCGATAACAGTATGACCGGCGACACCGTCGCCGGGTGGGTTCACCAAGTCTTCGAGACAGGACAAAAGCCATGACATATGTCGGAATTCTTACTCAGACCGGAACGGCACTCGCCCTTGCCCTTTCCACCTTCGTCGGCGGCACCTTCCTGCCCGCCACGCCGGCTGAGGCCGTCGTCTACTGCAAGACCGTCGGCGTGCCGAAGGGCTGCGTCGCCCGGCCGACCCGCGTGGTGGCCTATTGCACGCGGCCCGGCTATCCGGTCGGCTGCGTGGCACGACCGGCAGCGGCCGTCGCCGTGCCCGGCGTCGGCGCCCCGGGCGTCGGAGTGCGGGGCGTGCCCGGCAACCGCGGCGGCCCGGTCAACCGGGTCGGCGTCCGCTAGGTCGGACCGGTCATCGGCAAGCGAACCGCGACAGGCGCTATTGCAGGCCCTCTGCCGCCCGGCATGTGACGATGCCGGGCAGGCCCGTGCGCGGTGCCCTCAACACCTCTTCCCATCAACACCCATAACGGCGCGGCAGTCTCTCGCCGCTGCCGTTCGGCGCCCGGCACACGCCGCAGGGTCCCCTGTCTCCCCTGCGGCAAGGCCCCACCCGTGCCGGGCGCCACATTTTTTGGCCATCAATGGAGGCTTCCTCCCGTCAGGGACGGATCGCCGAAACCGGCGGCGGGCTGGCAAAGGCCTGGGCTTCGGGCATCGGCGGAAAGCGTCTTGGCAGATCGAGCGCCACCGACGTGCCGTCCGGGCCGCTGTCGATCGTCAACCGCGCCT
This sequence comes from Agrobacterium sp. a22-2, assembly GCF_012276985.1. GTDB lineage: Bacteria > Pseudomonadota > Alphaproteobacteria > Rhizobiales > Rhizobiaceae > Allorhizobium. The sequence goes on from NZ_JAAXMM010000021.1 coordinate 32,085, forward strand.
GGCAGAGGTCGGCGCGCCTCTGCATATTGGCAAGGCCGTGCCCCGTCTCATTGCCGTGCTCCTTGGGAAGGAAGCCGCGGCCATCGTCGCGGATGACGATGTGCACCGTGCTGTCGGATCTGCCATCACCGACCGGGCCATCGCCAGCGGAGGCGTCCGGCGCGGTGCGCAGGATCACCGAGATTCGGCCGGCGCCGGAATGCTTGACGGCATTGGTGATCGCCTCGTCCATCAGCCGGACGATCTGGATGACGTGCCAGGGCCGCAGGTCCTCGAAGGGCGGCAAGCCGCCCGTCGTCCTGACCTGCCAGTCGAGTTCGATGTGATGGGCGCGCAGCTGGATCGCCGTGCGCTCGCGCCAGGAGCCGAGCGCCAGCAGCAGGTCGCCGCCGACATCCTCCATGGCATCGATCACCAGCCTGAGATCCTTCAGCGCGGCACGGGCCGCCTCGCCGATCGGATTGTCGTCGCTGCTGCCCCTTTCGCTGCTCCCCCGCTCGCTCAGGGCCACGATGCGCACCAGCTGGCCGCCCAGCCCGTCATGCAGGTCGCGCATCAGCCGGCCGCGCTCCAGCGCCAGGGCCTGGTTGCGTGCCTGCAGCTCCTCGCGGGCAAAACTGCGGCGCAGCTTGTCCTCGGTTTCCGTGATCTTGACCACCATCTGTGCGGCAAAGCTGTCGATCTTGTTGAGCGCCTGCACGAAGCGCAGCGACAGCAGGGTGCCGATGGCAATCAGCATGGCGGGATAGAACAGCCGCCCGACGAAATAGCGGTGATCGACGAAGTAGCCGGCGAGGATCGCCACATCATGGGCCCAGCCGGTCGAAACCGCCGCCACGACAATGGCCAGCAGGAAGCTGGCGCCGCGCGCCTTGACGATGGCCGACCAGCCGAACAGGCCGGCCAGGAGCAGCAGATAGAGCCCGACGCCCGGCGGCCCGAACAGCATATAGGCCGCCAGGATCATCGAGGGGTTGCCGTAAAACCCGATCAACAGCACCAGAACCGACGGCAAGAACACCAGCCCATGCCACCAGCGCAGGCGAATGTCGAGAAAGGCCAGCGCAAACAGCACGGCCAGCCCCATTTCCAGCGCCAGCGCCGCGCCGGCCAGCGCCAGGTGCAGGGGCGTCTCCAGGGTCAGCAGGGTGACGCGGCCGACGCCGAACAGCATGGCGAATGCCAGCAGGCCGTAGGCGATTTCGTGCGGCCGGCTGCACCAGATGGTCAGCAGCAGCGCGCCGACGATCACCTGCCAGGACAACAGCACGACCGGCAGCAGGCCGAACAGCGTCAGGCGCCGGTCATAGGCCGGGCGCAAGGCCTCTTCCGGGCCGATATAGATGCTCTCCAGATATTCGGCGACAGGCGCCGTGGCCATCACGGCGACGGTCAGCTCGTTGGCGCCATCGCGCAGCAGCGGTTTTGGAATGACGCCGAGCAGCGGAATGTTGCGGTCCGGCTTGCCGGCGCCCGGCCCATTGCGGCTGTCGGCAATCTCGACGCCGTTGACCAGCACCGCCGCATCGATCATGAAGCGCGGCAGGAAGACCGCCCAGGGCGTGGCCGCGTCTTTGTCCGGGATCTCGAAGGCCAGGCGATAGAACGTGTCGCCCGGCTCGCGGGCGGTTTCCAGACGGAGGTTCGGCAGGGTGGTGCTGCGCCATTCGCCGGGCTGGAGTTCGGCCATGACGGCCGTGAAACGATAGTGCTGCGGCGGCTCGGGCAAGGGCATGCTGAGCAGGCCAAGGCCGGCGGCGACCGCCAGTGCGCACGACAGCGCGAAGACCATGCCGCGCAGCAGATAGGCATCCGGTCTGCCGAAAGGCGCCATCAAGGACGCGATCATACCTTGATCAGCCCCTGCTGCAGAGCCTCAAACACCGCCTCGCCGCGGGTGTTGACCTCCAGCTTGCGATAGATGTTCTTGATGTGGCCGGGCACGGTCTGTCGCGAAATGCCGAGATGATCGGCAATGTCGGCATAACTGAAGCCCTTGGCAATGCCCCAGAGGATATCGATCTCGCGCGGCGTCAGCCGGGCGGCATTGAGATTGGAGAGCGGCGCGCTTTGCGGCGCTGCCTGGGTGCGCTTGACGATGAACCGGGCGATCGAGGCGGAGATTGGCGAATGGCCGCGCACCAGATCCCGCACCGTCTCGACGATATCGGCCGGGAAGGCATCCTTCAGCAGATAGCCGTTGGCGCCGACCATGATGGCCGACAGCACGCTTTCCTCGTCGCCCAGGATCGAAATGACCATGATCTCGGTCTCGGGCTGCTTGCGCCTGACCTCGCGGATCAGGTCGATGCCGGTGCCATCCGGCAGGCGGATATCGGTCAGCAGCACGCGGTTGGGATTGTCGTTGAGGAGGCTCCGCGCCTCGGCAAGGGTGGCCGCTTCCGAGACGACGAACTCGGGGGCCTGCCGAAGGGCATCGCAGACCCGCCAGCGGATCGGCGCATCGTCCTCGACGACCAGAATGGTTATTTTCGTCTCAGCCTCGCGATCCTGATGTGCCTGGGTCATCGGCCTCCCCTTCCCTTAAACGTCCGCGCCGGACCGGCATCACCCCTGATCAGGATGGCATTTTTTGCCGAAAGCGCAATCAGCAGCATGAGGCCGATCGGGGCGTGAAGATCGGGTGGCGGCATGGCGGCAAACAGCGCCAAGGCCGCGCCGCTCATGGCGAGCGGCGCGACCGGAAACAGCGCGGCAAGGATGCAGGGTTGAGGCATGGCCGGCTTGGTTCCTCTCGGATCGACGGTTTCTATTGCAGCGCCGCGACCTCGCCGGGCGCGATGCGGCCGTCCTGGTTCTTGTCGACGCGGGCAAAGGCCCTGCCATACATGTTGTTGGCGGCGACCTTCTTGGCCTGGCCGCGGCCGGCCTTGGCGGCGATGTTGATGAAGGTGACGAATTCGGCGCTGTCGAGCGCGCCATCGCCATTGGCATCGGACGCGGCGAAGGCGTCCTGGGCGGAGGCGGTGGTTGCCAGAGCGAGCGCTGCGGCGAACGGAATGGCCAGAAGCCGGATCTTGAACGAATGCATGCTGAAATCTCCTTTTGGGGTCACGGCAGAAACACCGCCGCGCCGGACGGGGTCGAGGCGTTTCATGCTGTCAAGGAGTGTGCCGGGAAGACCGGTGTTGCACCATGCCATGTTCATGGTGGTTCCGCCACCGGGGCACCGAGGTAGCCGCTATTCGCCGGGTGCTGCGACGGCAGATGGCGGCACGGCGCGGTACCTCAACACGGCGATAGCCGCGAACAGCGCCAGGCCGCCGGCCCCCAGCACGATGCCGATCGTCAGCGCCACCTCGGTGCCAAAGCGTTGCAGGGCAAAGGCGAAGGCGAAGGGGGCGAGTGCCGAGGAAAACTGCCGGGCCGCGGTGACCCAGCCGAGGCGCGCGCCATAGCCGGCACGGCCGAACAGTTCCAGCGGCAACGTGCCGCCGACGATGCTGGTGAGGCCCGAACCGAGGCCGAACAGCACGGCAAAGACCATGACGCCGGGCAGCCAGGGGCTGGTGGCGGTCAAGAGCAGCAGGGCCAGCGGCAGCAGGCCGGCGGCAATGACGGCGAGCACGGTCTGCGACAGCCGTCCGCCGAACAGCATGTTGATCAGGCGGCTTGCCACTTGCGACGGGCCGAACAAAGCGGAGACGAGGAGCCCGGCGGAGCCGAGGCCAAGGGCGGTGAGCAGCGGCACCATATGCACGAGGATCGACGCGAGAACGAGGCCTTCGGCGGCAAAGGCAGCGAGCATCAGGGCGAACAGCAGATTGCCGGATGGCAGACGGCTGGCGGGCTTGGCAACAACCGTCGGGACATCTGCGGGATCGCTCAAGGCAACCTTTGCCACGGGCTGCGGATCGTCCTGGCGCGGCAGGCGGCCGACCCAGACATGGATCGGCAGGCAGACCAGAATGTTGAGCGCGGCAAACAGCATGTAGACCATGCGCCAGGAGAGGTGCTCGTGCAGGCCTGATGTCAGCGGCCAGAACAGCGTCGAGGCGAAACCGGCGATCAGCGTCAGGTGGGTGATGCTGCGCTGGGCGCTGCGGCCGCCGGCCTGGACGATCGCCGCAAAGGCCGTGCCGTAGAGCACGAAGGCCGAGGCGATTTCCATGGCGGCCAGCGACAGGCCGAGCGAAAACGCATTGGGCGCCAGCGCGGCGGCGAGGAGGGCGAGGCCGGCGGCCAGCGAGCCCGGCGCCATCAGTCGCGCTGCTCCGAAGCGATCCGCCCAGCGGCCGGCCTTGGGCGCCATCATGCCGCCGGCCAGCAGGCAGACGGAGAGAATGGCAAACAGCCAGTCGAGCGGCAGCGACACGTCGCGGGCCATCTCAGGCGCCAGGATGCTGAAGGAATAATAGAGTGAGCCATAGCCGATGATCTGCGTGACGCCGAGCGCCCAGATCAGCCGGGCCGGCGCGGCGGTCTCGCTCATTCGGCAGGCTCCGGCGCAAGGTGCTGCGTCGCGGCAGGCGTGCCACAACCGCAGCCGGTCGCCCCTTCGGCCTTGGCCGTCGCATCGGCGGCGCAGCAGGCATCGGCGCCTGCGGGTGGCGGACCGCCACAACAGCTGGACTTGCCGGAGCCGTCATCGCCATCGATCTCGGCCGAACTGCAGACGCCGGTTTCCGGCAGCACGAGATGCACCTGCCGGGCCGCCACCGGATCGCCGGCCAGATCGGCCACCACCGAGCGGACTTGCTCGTAGCCGGTCGCCATCAGAAAGGTCGGGGCGCGGCCGTAGGATTTCGAGCCGACGATATAGAAGCCGGCCTCGGGATGGGCGAGTTCGTCGACGCCATGGGGCGGCACCGAGCCGCAGGAGTGCAGATTCGGATCGATCATCGGCGCCAGGCGGCGCGGCGCCTCCACCGACGGGTCGAGATCGAGCCGCAATTCGCCGGCGATCGACAGATCGGGCCGAAAGCCGGTGGCGACGATGATGCGATCGACCGCGAGGATGCGGTCCTGTCCCGCGACGCTGGCGTTGAGCAGCAGGCCCTCGCCCTGGGTTTCGATACGCTGCAGATCGAAGGGCACCAGCAGGTCGAGCCGACCGTCGGCAATCGCCCGGCCGGCGGCAAGGCCGAGCGCGCCGCGGGCCGGCAGCTGATCGTTGAGACCGCCGCCCAGAAGCCGCTGCAGCCGATTGCTGCGCAGGCCCCAGGAGACGCGGGTGGCGGGAGCCTCGCCCTGCAGGTCGAGCAAGGCGAGCACGGCATTGATGGCCGAATGGCCGCTGCCGATCACCAGCACATGCCTGTCCTGATAGGCGGCACGGACCTCGCCCAGCACATCGGGAATGCCATAGGCGACGCGGGTGGCGGCTGCCTTTTCGCCTTGGACCGGCAGGCCATCGATACCGGCCGGATTGGGCCGGTTCCAGGTGCCGGAGGCGTCCAGCACGGCGCTGGCCAGCAGTCGGCGATCCTCGCCCTGCCCATCGACATAGCGAATGACGAAGGGCGCTTCCTCCCGTCCGGCATTCGACATCTTGTCGAGACCCTGGCGGGTGACGGCGGAAACGCCCGCGTTGAACAGGATATGCGGCGCAAGGGCTGGATGGGATTCCAGCGGCGCCAGATAGCGCTCGACGATCTCGGCGCCGGTCGGCAGCGCTTCAGGGTCCGGCGCCTGCCAGCCGGAGGTCTCCAGCAGCCGGCCGGCGGTCGCATCGACGATATAACGCCAGGGCGAGAAGACCCGGACATGGCCCCAGGCGCGCAGGGAGGCCGCCACCGAAGGGCTTGCCTCGAGAATGACGGGCGTCAGTCCGCGCGACAGCAGATGGGCGCCGGCCGCAAGCCCCACGGGCCCCGCGCCGATGACCGCGACCGGCAAATGCCTCAGCTCCGTCATGTCAGTCTCCTTCCATATTTCCGGTTTATTCGAATTATCAGGTCAAAAAAATATCAGGCTTCGGCCTTTGACGGGCTCTCCGCGCAACTGCCATCGGCGCAGCACTCATCCGCGAGATAGCCGATCAGCGCCGACATCGCCGTGTAATTGGCCCGGCAGATCAGTGTCGTGCCCTGGCGCTCCTGGGTCACCAGGCCGGCATCCACAAGCTTGCGGCAATGGTGCGACAGGGTCGAGGCGGGGATATCCAACTTCTGCTGCAGAGCGCCGACCGGCAGGCCGCCGAACCCGGCCCGCACCAGCGCCCGATACAGCCGCAGCCGTGTCGGATTGCCAAGGGATTCCATCTGGGATGCTGCTACTTCGAGTTTCATGGAAATATGGATAGTCACGAAATGCGCGGCCGTCAAGGCTATTTCGATGTTTATCGAAATAGGAAGCACTCAGACAGGGCCAAGGCACAAAGGTGCCGGTGGATCGGGTCCGTTGCGGCACGTTCTGACAAAGGAGAAAGCAATCGGGAAATTCGGGAGTTTTTCAGCTGGTCGGAGTGGAGTGATTCGAACACTCGACCCCCACGTCCCGAACGTGGTGCGCTACCAGACTGCGCTACACTCCGTGACCAGCGGCGCCTCTATAGACCAGCGTTTTTTGTTGCACAAGCGCTGATTTGAAAAAACCTGCGGCAATGTGAAAAATCGGTGACGGGCAAGGTTTTGAAGACGTGCGTTGCCGCCCGCCACCTTCGCTCTCCCAGCGGTTCAAGCAACGGAACAGGCACGGCAGCGTGGCCGCAAAGCATCAGCGCCAATAATTCACGCAAATCGTGCGGGTCGCGATTTAACAATCGCACAATTGCGGCTAATGACGTCGATGTGGAAAGCGTCAATGCGGGGGGCGCGGCGAAACTTTCCGGCACAATACTTGAGGAACGAGACAGATGAATTTCCGCATGCTCACCCTGGCCGGCCTGGGGCTGGCACTTGCCGGCTGCACCACGTCGGGCCCAGCCAAGAACGCAATCGAAGCCCGCTGGAACGGCCAGCCGGCCGGCGCCTTCTTCGCCAAGTTCGGCCCACCGATCAACGACAGCAATGTCGGCGGCGCAACGGTCTATACCTGGCGCGGCGGCTACAAGACCCGCGCCGTGGCGGCAACCTACGAGGAACTGCCGAACGGCAAGAAGGGCAAGATGCTGACCCGGGGGCGCACCGAATACCTGCGCTGCGAAGTGCAGCTGACCGTGTCGCCGGACTACAATATCCGCGGCATCCGCACGGTCATCGACAAGCCCGGCCAGGCCGGCGGCCCGAGCTACTGTGAAGAGTTTCTGGGCGGCGCCTGAGGCTTGTGATCGGACCCATGGGTCAAGCCATGGGCCTGGCTTTTCCGGTCGGATGCGGGGCAAATAACTGGCGGCAGCGCCAGTTCGCCCCCCTCTGCCCTGCCGGGCATCTCTCCCACACGGGGAAAGATCGACCGGAGACTGGCCCCTCGTCCGCCAAAATTGGCGCTGAACACGACGTGGGCGCTTATCTAATCGGAGAAATCGACGGCGCCTCACCCGATCTCCCCCGTGTCGGGGAGATGGCTGGCAAGCCAGAGGGGGGAAAGCCGCGCATTAAAGCGGTCCGTCGTGTTCTGTGAAGCCCGGCGGATTCACGCTTTTGGAATGGCGCTACCGGAGCAGCGAAATCAGCGGTTCGGTGCTGGCATTGGCGATGGCAAGCGCCTGGATGCCGAGCTGTTCCTTGGTCTCAAGGGCTTTGAGGCGGGTGGATTCGAGGTCCATGTCCGCATCGACCATCTTGCCGACGCCGTAGTGGATGGAATCCTGCAGATCCATTACGAAACCACTCTGCAATTCCACCCGTGTGACCAGCGCGCCCAGCGTCGTGCCGACATCGGTGGCGCGCTCGGCCATGGCGTCGATGACGCTGATCATCTCCTCGATCTCGGTATCGGTGACGCTGTCGTTCAGCACCATCTCGTCATAGGTCGGACCGCTCTCGCCGTTGAACATCACCCAGCTCTTGGCCGTGCCCAATTCCGCCGCAAAGCCGGAGCCGGTCAGGATGCCGCTGTCGCCGCTGACATCATCGATCAGGAAATTGACCTCGGAGGTTCCGGCGACGCCGGCCACGTCGTAGTCGACATTGGTCACCGTCACGCCGCCGTCGGCATCGCGGCGGAACGAGCCGACCAGTTGCTTGGGCGCATCGTCGGCGACATCGGTGCGCCACAGCCAGTTCTGGCCGGAAAAGCTTGATGCATGGGTAATGGTCTTCAGCTGCTCTTTCAGCTCAACGATCTCGGTATTGATCTTGTCGCGATCGACGCCCGGCTCGCGGGCCAGCACCATGCGCGTCTTGATCTCCTGCATGACATCGACGGCGCTGTCGACACCGTTATAGGCCGTGTCGACAATGGCGCCGGCCATGCCGAGCGCATCCTCGACCGCCGACAGGGCCTTGTTGTCGGAGCGCATGGTCGTGGCGATCGACCAGTAGGCCGCATCGTCGGAGGCCTGGGCGACCCGATAGCCGGTGGTCACCCGCGATTGCGTTTCGCCCCGGCCATCGATCGTGGCCCTCAGTATATCGAGCGCGCCAATTGCAGCGCCATTGGTTTTTATACTCAACATTTACTTAACTCACTCAGTACGAAAACCAGATAAGGAAATACGACCGAAAAATACGCAACACCCACTCGGAAAACTGGAGTTCAGAACGCGAGACTTGATGCTGAACAACTCATTTATACATCTGTTAAGGTTAAAAAATGCCTTATGAATGAGATAAATATTTCGTAAACGGGACGTTTACTGAAATTTTATCTTAATGAAGAAAGGGGTAACGTCGGGAGCCAAGGATTGGCAAGGCCAGCGGATGCACAGCAAGAGGCTCGCGGCGATGGTGGCCGCCCGCAAGCGGCTGGCCAGTCGGGCCAACGAGGCGCTTTATCTTGCCAAAACCGTCGGGCGCGCTCTCGTTCGCACCTGGGAGCCCGCCAAGCCAAAGCTTGTCAGCGCCTGAAGGCAAACAGGAGACAAAAGGGCCGCACACGTCTTTGCAGGCAATGTATCAAGCGGTTTTCGCTGATCTCCTGGCCAGGTTGGCAACGAGATCACTGAAGCGGTCGCCCTGGATGACGACGTGATCGCGTAGCAGCTTTCGGGCAAGATCGGCATCGCCTGCCAAGATCGCCTGCACAATGCCGGCATGTTCATCAAAGGAGACCTTCATGCGGTTGCGGACCCGCAATTGAAGCCGCCTGTACGGCCTCAGCCGGCGATGAAGCGCAACGCACTGGTCCTCAAGGAATCCGCTGTGGCTGGCTGCATAGATGGCGCGATGGAAGATCTCGTTGTCATAATAGTAGGCGTCCGTGTCGCCGCTGGCCGCTGACCGTTCACAATTGGCATGGGCCGCAAGCAGCGCGTGCCGGTCCTCCTCGACGTGGCGACGGGCAGCGCTGGCCCCGGCCATGCCCTCCAGTTCCGCCATCACCTCGAACATCTCGAAGACGCGCCCGGGCGCCGGATCGGTGACGACGGCGCCGCGCCGCGGCCGGATCTCGACCAGGCCGATGGCGTCCAGTTGCATCAAAGCTTCCCGGATCGGCGTCCGCGAGACCCCGAAGCGGGTTGCAAGCTGCACTTCATCCAGCCGGGCTCCCGGAGCGAACTCCCCGGTGACAATGAGGTTCTCGATCTCGTCACGCAGCTTGAGAAACGTATTTTCGGACATGCGACCCCTCGCGTATGCAGGAACTGTAATTCTTGTATACAATATACTTGACTTCGTGTGCAAGATCGGGAACTCATATAAATGTACAGCTGGAGGGCTGGAACAAAAGGGAGGAGAAAAAAATGCGATACCTTTCGAGACAGCTGATTCTGGCTGCCGGAATTGCCGCCGCCTGCGTCCTGGGCGGCCAGGCCAGCGCGCAGACGGTGCTGAAGGCCTCACACCAGTTTCCCGGTGGCAAGGGCGATATCCGCGACGAGATGGTCCAGATGATTGCCCGCGACGTGGCGGCGGCCAATGTCGGCCTGGAGATCCAGGTCTTTCCCGGCTCCTCGCTCTACAAACCGAACGACCAGTGGAATGCCGTCACGCGCGGCCTGCTCGACATGACATCATTTCCGCTGGATTACGCGTCCGGCCGGTACCCGATCTTCTCGGCGACCCTGATGCCGGGCCTCGTCGGCAATTTCGACCGCGCGGCACGTCTCAACGACTCGCCCTTCATGGCCGATATCAAGAAGGTCATCGAGGATGCCGGCGCGATCGTGATTTCCGACGCCTGGCTGTCGGGCGCTTTCGCATCCAAGAAGAGCTGCATCACCTCGCCCGACACGATCAAGGGCCAGGTGATCCGTGCCGCAGGGCCGGCATTCGAGGAAATGCTGGTGGCGGCCGGTGCGTCGATCTCGTCGATGCCGTCATCCGAAATCTATACCGGCATGCAGACGGGCGTGCTCGATGCAGCCAACACCTCGTCATCGAGCTTCGTTTCCTATCGCCTTTTCGAGCATGCCAAATGTCTGACGGCGCCGGGTGAAAACGCGCTGTGGTTTATGTACGAGCCCGTGCTCGTATCCAAGAAGGTCTTTGACGGCCTTACGCCCGAACAGCAGAAGGCAATCCTGGACGCCGGAGAAAAGGCGGAGGTCTTCTTCAACCAGGAAGTCCGCAAGGGCGACCAGATCATGATCGATGCCTACAAGAAGGCAGGGGTCGAAGTGGTGGAGATGTCCAAGGCGGATTACGACGCCTGGCTCGCAGTGGCCAAGGAGTCCTCCTACAAGAACTTCGCGGCGAATGTGCCGGATGGCGACAAGCTGATCGAGAAGGCCCTAGCTGTCAAATGAGCGGCAGGTGACGCTGGCGGCGCGTCCCGATGCGCCGCCCCCTCTTTCAACACCCAAGGATTTTCAGAATGGTGAAAGCCTATATCACGGCTGTCGGCAACCTGTCGCGCGCCCTTGCTGTTGTGTCGACGGCGATGATCGTCGCATCCATGCTCGTCGTCTGCCAGATGATCCTCATGCGGTATGCTTTTCGCCTGCCGACGATCTGGCAGACCGATTTCGTCGTGTTCAGCGCCACGGCTGCCATGTTCCTCGGCGCACCCTATGTCCTGCTCAAGGGCGGACATGTCGGCGTCGATGTTGTTGAACTGCTGCTGGCCGATCGCGCCCGTGCCAGGTTGCGGCTGGTCGGCAGCATGCTCGGGCTCGTCTTCTGTATCCTGATGACCGTCGCTACCTGGATCCAATTCCATGAGGCGTGGGTCGGCAACTGGAAGCATTCCAGCGTCTGGGCGCCGCCTTTGTGGGTTCCCCTTCTCGCCCTTCCCCTCGGCTTCGGCATGCTGTGCCTGCAATATGTCGCCCACATCCTGGCATTGCTGTCGGGAACCGTGGCGGACAAGGGTGACCCCGTTGCTTTGACGCCTGAGCTTCCCGCCGGCCTGCTCAACCCCGCCGGCCTTCCCGACAAGGACAACCGGCCGATGAAGGAGTCCATCCGATGAGCCCGACCGCTTCCGGCCTGCTGATCATTGCAGCGCTGTTCGTTCTCCTTGCCACGGGCATGCCAATTGCCTTCGCGCTGGGTCTTGCCGCCTTTGCCGCTCTCTTCCTGCAAAGCGGGCTCGACATTTTCTACATCCTCGGCGACACCATGTTCTCCGGCATCGCCAATCTTGCCTATGTCTCTATCCCGATGTTCGTGCTGATGGGGGCCGCCGTTGCCTCGTCCCCGGCAGGCTCGGACCTCTACACGTCCCTCGACCGCTGGCTGAACCGCATCCCCGGTGGGCTGGTGCTGTCCAATATCGGAGCCTGCGCTATCTTTTCAGGCATGACCGGCTCGTCGCCGGCCACCTGCGCGGCGATCGGCAAGATGGGTATTCCGGAAATGCTGCGGCGCGGCTATCCGGCGTCCGTCGCCACCGGTTCAATCGCCGCCGGCGGGACGCTCGGCATCCTGATCCCACCCTCCGTCACGCTGATCGTCTACGGCATCGCCACGGAAACCTCGATCGGCCGGCTCTTCATGGCGGGTGTCGTTCCCGGCATCATGCTGACCGCCATGTTCATGGCCTGGGCCATTATCGACTGCAAGCGCAAGGGCTACGAGTTCGATGCCCGCGCCGTCCGCTACACGATGAAGGAGCGGTTCGCCGGCCTGCCGCGGATCATGCCCTTCCTGCTGATCATTGCCGGCACGCTCTATGTTCTCTACGGCGGCATCGCCACGCCATCGGAGGCAGCCGGCGCCGGGGCGCTGCTGACCCTGCTCGTCGTCGTCATTGCCTATCGCCTGTTTCGTTTCCGGCCGATTGCCAACATCTTTGGCTCGGCGATGCGCGAGAGCGTGATGATCATGATGATCATGGCGGCCGCAGAGCTCTTCGCCTTCGCCCTGTCGTCGCTGTTCATCACCCAGACGGTCGCCACCGTGATTGCCGATCTGGAGGTCAACCGCTGGGTGCTGATGGCGATCATCAACATCTTTCTGCTGATCTGCGGCATGTTCCTGCCGCCGGTTGCCGTCATCGTCATGACCGCGCCGATGCTGTTCCCGATCGTCACCCAGGCCGGCTTCGACCCCTACTGGTTCGCGATCGTGCTGACCATCAACATGGAAGTCGGGTTGATCACGCCGCCGATCGGTCTCAACCTGTTCGTCATCAATGCCATTGCACCGACGATCCGGACGAAGGATATCCTCTGGGGTGCCCTGCCCTATGTGCTCGTCATGTTCCTGGCGATCCTGATCCTGTGCATCTTCCCCGATATCGCCACATGGCTGCCCAATCAGATGCTGGGAGCGATCGAATGAACACCACGACCTTCCTCGCCGACATGCTGCAGACGATCGCCGAAAGCGGACGCAGGTTTCTGTCGCTTGCTCCCCGCGAAGACAATGGCGATGCGTTGCAGGGGATGGAGGCCCTGTGCGAGACGCTGCTGTCGAGCCGGGGGGAAGCCTCGGGCATGGCACTCGCCAAGACCATCCTCGATCGATGGCAGAGCTTCGATCCCGGCCGGCAGCGGGATTTCATGCAGCTTCTGCTGTCGCGCTTCGGCCCGAACGCCGAACGGCTTGAAAAGGCGATCGACGCCTACCGTGCCGAACCGGGGCCGCAGGCCCTGCTGGAACTGCACATGGCCGCCGAACCCCGCCGCCAGGAGCTGATCCGCCGGTTCAACCTGGCACCGAACGGCATCGCGACGCTGGTGCGCATGCGCGAAGTCCTTTTGAAGCTAAAGGCCGAGGATCCGGACCTGGAAGCGGTGGATGCGGATTTTGCCCATCTGTTCGGTTCCTGGTTCAACCGCGGCTTCCTGGTCCTGCGGCCGATCAGTTGGTCGACCCCGGCCGATATCCTGGAAAAGATCATCCGCTACGAAGCGGTCCACCATATCGGCGGATGGGACGAATTGCGCCTGCGGCTGGCCCCTGAGGACCGGCGCTGCTTTGCCTTTTTCCATCCTCAACTCAGCGACGATCCGCTGATCTTCGTGGAGGTGGCGCTGACGAAGACGATCCCGTCGAATATCGGCGAACTGCTCATGGAGGATCGCGCGACGATCAGCGCCGGCGATGCGACTACCGCCGTGTTCTATTCGATCTCGAATTGCCAGGAGGGCCTGCGCGGCATTTCCTTCGGCAATTTCCTGATCAAGCAGGTCGTGGAGGATCTTCGGCGCGAACTCCCAAAGCTCAATACCTTCGTCACCCTTTCGCCCGTTCCAGGCTTTGCGGCCTGGCTGTCGCGCGAACGGCAGACGGAGACGTCGGAAATCCTGTCGTCGGCCGACCGCTCACGGCTTGCGGTTCTGGACGAGCCCGGCTGGGCCGAGAGCCCGGAAACGGTTGCAAGTATCCAGCCGCTGATGACCACGGCGGCGGCCTGGTATTTCCTCAGGGCCCGCAACCCGAATGGCAAGGTGATCGACCCGGTCGCCCGCTTCCACCTCGGCAATGGCGCCCGGCTGGAGCGGATCAACGTGCTCGGGGACCGGTCTGCCCGCGCGATGCGGCAGGCGCATGGGCTGATGGTCAACTATCTCTACAAGCTCGACGACATCGAGACCAATCACGAAGCCTTCGCTGGTCGCGGCGAAGTCGTCGCAGCGCCGGCGATCCGCCGAATGGTGCCGGCAGACCAGGGGTCGCGCGGCCTTTCGACACTACCACTTCTCACGGCCGCAAACCCGGCTTCGACCCAGAGCACAAAAACCAAAGGCAGCAAGGAGATTTCCGCATGAGCAACCATCTTTTCGATGCAATCCGTCATGCTGCGCGCCCTGATGCCCTCTTCATCGAAACGACCGGCGGCCGGACCTGGACCTATGGCGACATGCTGGAGCAGTCGGGCCGGCTTGCGGGCGCGCTTGACAGGCTTGGCCTGCGGCCCGGCGATCGCGTCGCCGTCCAGGTCGACAAAAGCCCGGAAGCCCTGATGCTCTATCTCGCCTGCGTGCGGGCCGGCGCCGTCTATCTGCCGCTCAATATCGCCTATACCTTGGCCGAACTCGATTATTTCATCGGCGATTCCGAGCCGTTCCTGGTCGTCTGCACGCCGAAAATGCGCGATGGCCTGCAGCCGATCGCCCAGAAATACGGTGCCCTTGTCGAAACCCTTGACGCCGACGGCGGCGGCTCGCTGCTGGACCTGGCACAGGACGAGGATCCGGACTTTCTCGACGCGTCCTGTGGCCCCGACAGCCTCGCGGCAATCCTCTATACATCGGGCACGACAGGACGCTCCAAGGGCGCCATGCTAACCCACGACAATCTGCTGTCGAATGCGTCGACGCTTCGCGACGTCTGGCAATTCACGGCAGATGACCGGCTGATCCATGCCCTGCCGATCTTTCACACCCATGGTCTTTTCGTCGCCTCCAACGTCGTGCTGCTATCCGGTGCGTCGATGTATTTCCTGCCGAAGTTCGATCCGGACGAGGCCCTGCAGCTCATGCAGACATCGACCGTCATGATGGGCGTGCCGACCTTTTATGTGCGCCTTGCGCAGCATGACGGGCTGACGCGTCAGGCGGCGGCCAAGATGCGCCTGTTCGTCTCCGGATCGGCGCCGCTGCTGGCCGAGACCCATCGCGCCTTTGCGGAAAAGAGCGGCCACGCCATCCTCGAGCGCTATGGAATGACCGAAACCAACATGAATACATCCAACCCCTATGACGGAGACCGCATTGCCGGCACGGTCGGCTTTCCCCTGCCCGGCGTTTCCCTGCGCGTCACCGATCCCGAAACCGGCAAACCTCTGGCTGACGGCGAGACCGGCATGATCGAGGTCAGCGGCCCGAACGTCTTCAAGGGATATTGGCGCATGCCGGAAAAGACCCAGGCCGAGTTCCGCGCCGACGGCTTCTTCATCACCGGCGATCTCGGCAAGATCGACGAACGCGGCTATGTCCACATCGTCGGCCGCGGCAAGGACCTGGTGATTTCGGGCGGCTACAACATCTATCCGAAGGAGGTCGAAACCGAGATCGACCAGATTCCGGGCGTCGTCGAAAGCGCCGTCATCGGTGTCCCTCACCCCGATTTCGGCGAGGGGCTGACGGCCGTGGTGGTCAGCAAGCCCGGAGCGAGCCTCGATGAAAATATCGTCCTCAACGGGCTGAAGGACCGGCTGGCGCGTTTCAAGCAGCCCAAACGGGTGATCTTCATCGACGAACTGCCGCGAAACACCATGGGCAAGGTGCAGAAGAACATCCTGCGCGACACCTATGCCGGCCTGTACCGCAAAGAAAGATAGGGTCACGACGTCAACCGCCACGAGGACTTGGCAAGCCGGGAACGGCTCTAGAACTCCACCTCGAGCTCGATGATCTCGTCGGGTTCGGCCTTGGCGCCTTCGGTCCATTCGACCATCAGGGGCCAGGAGAACACGGTGTCGCAATAGGCGGCCAGTTGCGGTTCGAGTTCGACCGAATAGGTGCGGAACCGGCTGCAGACCGGCGCATACATGGCGTCGGCGACGGTGGGCGTCTTGCCGAACAGCCAGGGCCCGCCGCTGAGCTCCAGGCACTCGGTCCAGATCGCCTTGATGCGCTCGACATCGGGGCGGGCGCCGGAGAAGATCTTGAAACGCGGGTGGACGGTCTTGAGGTTCATCGGCAGGGCGGAGCGCAGGTTGTAGAAGCCGGAATGCATCTCGCCGGAGACCGAGCGGCAATGGGCACGCGTCACCTGGTCGGCCGGCCAAAGCCCGGCCTTCGGCTTGATCTCGTGCAGGTATTCGGCGATGGCCAGCGTGTCCCAGACCGTCACGCCGTTATGGGTCAGCCGCGGCACGAGCACGGAGGGCGACAGCAACAGCAGTTCCTGACGGGCGTCGTCGTCGAGGTCCACCATGACTTCCTTGAAGTCGAGACCCGCCATGCGGCACAACAGCCAGCCGCGCAGCGACCAGGAGGAGTAGTTCTTGGAGGAGAGGGTCAGTGTCGCATGCGCCATCGGAGTGAACATCCCTGTCGGACAATGTTATGCTTTCACTCACAATCTTCTCGCATAGTGGACCTTGTTGCACTAGCATTTTTTGCAGTGCGGCAATTCTGCGGTGACGGGGTCCCTTGCTCATGCTCTATCAAACCTACCAGTTCCATGACGACCTGATGGCGCCGATGCGCGACATGGCAAGGCGGCTGCAAGCCTTCTCAGGCTTTTCGTTCTGGGAACCGGTCAACACGATGTCGCGGTATTTCGGCGCAGCGATGGAGCTGATTTCGCGCTTCGAGATCATCCATACCGGTCCGGAATTCGCGATCACCTCCGTCATGATCGGCAATCGCGACGCGCCCGTGACCATCGAGACGGCGCTGGACCTGCCGTTCGGCAAGCTCCTGCATTTTGCCGTCGATGTCGACACGCCGCGGCCCAAGGTGCTGGTGGTGGCACCGCTGTCCGGCCATTTCGCGACGCTGCTGCGCGGCACGGTGCAGACCCTTTTGCGCGATCACGACGTCTATGTGACCGACTGGGTCAATGCCCGCGACGTGCCGCTGTCGGCCGGACGGTTCGGCATGGACGACTATGTCGACTATATCATCCGGTTTCTCGAGGAGATCGGGCCGGGCGCCCATGTCCTGGCGGTCTGTCAGCCCTGCGTGCAGACGCTGGCGGCCGTCGCCATCATGTCGGAGCAGAAGCATGCCGCCACGCCGCGCACCATGACGCTGATGGCCGGGCCGATCGATCCGCGCGAAAGCCCAACAAAGGTCAACGAACTGGCTGTTTCGAAATCGCTGGCCTGGTTTGAAGATTCCCTGATCAGCACGGTCCCGTCCCGCTTCGGGGGCGCCGGGCGGCGGGTCTATCCGGGCTTTCTGCAGCTTGTCGCCTTCATGGCGATGAACATGGACCGCCATCAGGAGGCGCATCGCAAGCTGTTCGAGCACCTGGCCAAGGGCGAGACGGAGAAAGCGGACAAGATCAAGGCCTTCTATGACGAGTATTTCGCCGTGCTCGACATGACGGAAGAATTCTACATCGAGACGATCGACCGGGTGTTTCAGAAGGCGGAACTGGCGACGGGCAATTTCACCCATCACGGCCGCAAGGTCGATCCCGGCCATATCCGCAATACCGCCCTTTTAACCGTCGAGGGCGGGCGCGACGATATCTGCGCGCTTGGCCAGACCTCGTCGGCCCACGAACTGTGCCGTTCCCTGCGCCCGCATCTGAAGCGGCATCATCTGCAGGCCAATGTCGGCCATTACGGCGTGTTCAACGGCCGGCGCTGGGAAGCCGAGATCTACCCCGTGGTGCGCAACATGATCCTAGCGATGGAATAGGCCTTCCGGACGTCTGCGACTGTCGCAGACGTCGGCGAGGCATACCATCCGATCAGCCCCTGGCCTTGCTCCTGCTGCTCAGGGCGTTGAACAGGCGGTCGGCGATGATGCCGATGAAGGCGATGGCAAGGCCGGCGACAATGCCGCGACCTGCATCGGCCTTGGACAGCGCAATGAAGACTTCCTGACCGAGATCGCGGGTGCCGATCATCGCGCAGATGATGATCATGGCCAGCGCCATCAGGATGGTCTGGTTGATGCCGAGCATGATTTCCGGCAGGGCCAGCGGCAATTGCACGCGCCAGAATGTCTGCCTCCTGGTGCAACCGGAGACCAACGCCGCCTCGATCAGCGAGGGCGGGACCTGCCTTATGCCGTGATTGGTGTAGCGGATCGCCGGCACGATGGCGAAGGAGACGGTGGCGATCATCGCCGTGACATCCCCGACCCGAAACAGCATGACCACCGGCATGATGAAGCAGAAGGACGGCAGGACCTGCAACGTGTCGATGACGGGCGTGATGAAGCGGTTGAACCGCTCGCTCCTGGAGGCGAGCAGGCCGAGCGGCACGCCGATCAGGCAGGCGATGAAGGCGGAAATGCCGCAGAGATAGACCGTCGACATGGTCTTTTCCCAAAGGCCGGTGACCGCGCAGAACAGCGTCAGCAGCACGACCGTGACCGAGAGCCTTGGCCCCCCGAGCTGGTAGCCGGCAAGGCCGAGCAGCAGGACGGCACCCATCCAGGGAACGTTCTCGCAGAGTGCGCGCACGGGATTGAGCACGTAGAGGATGAGGGTGACCCGAAACACTTCGATGACGTCGAACAGGTTGATCGTCGCCCAGTCGAGTGCTGCCTTCCAGAGCGGCGCGGTGCTGAGCGTCATGGATTTCGGCAGCTGCGTGAAGGCCGGCACCCAGACGCTGACGACGGTGGTGACGACCATGATGACAATGGCCAGCGTCAAGTTGGGATAGCGGCGCCAGAACGGGCCGGTCTCATCCGTCTCGGCACTCGTCTTCGCCTGGCGCGCGGCAATCGCCTGGCTGAGTCGGTCGAGCGCGATGGCGAGTGCGACGATCGCCAGACCCGCCTCCATGGCCTCGCCGACCTTCAGCGCCCGCAGCGCCAGGAGGACGTCGTAGCCGAGACCGCCGGCGCCGATCATCGAAGCGATGATGACCATGTTGAGGGCCAGCATGATCACCTGGTTGACGCCGACCATCAGCGTCGGACGGGCGGACGGAATGAGGACGCGCCACAGTTTCTGCTGTCTGGTGCAGCCGGCCATCTCGCTGAAATCAGCAATTTCGGACGGCACGCGCGATAGGCCGAGAATGGTGGCGCGCACCATCGGCGGCGTTGCGAAGATGGCGGTGGCGATCATCGCCGAAACCGGGCTGTTGCCGAACAGCAGCAACATCGGGATCAGATAGGCAAAGGTCGGGATCGTCTGCATCAGGTCGAGCGCCGGCGAGATCACCAGCCTGTCCAGCCAGGGCCGGCGCCAGGCGGCAATGCCGAGCAGCAGGCCGGTCAAAATGCAGAACGGCACCGCGATCGAGATCAGCCCGAGGGTGAGCATGGCGCTCGTCCACTTGCCGAACAGGGCGATATAGACGAAGCAACCGCCGACGATCAGGGCCAGCTTGTCGCCGCCGAAAGCGCGACCTGCGAGATAGGCAGAAGCGCATATGCCGAGCCAGGACAGGCGCGGCAGGGTGATCGCCTCGGGCCCATGGCCGAACTTGAAATTCTTGGCAAACAGATCGAGCGCAAATTCGAGCGGCACACCCAGCGTGGCGGTGATGAGGCGGGTGAAGCTGCTGATATTGGTCTTCAGCCACTTCATGAGGGCCGAGACCCAATCGGCGGCCGGGATGACGGCATCGGCTGGATATCGGACCGCGAAGGAAAGCGTGTCGCGCAACAGGAAAAGCACCAGGACTGCGGCCAGTGCCGCGGCCCAGATGGCCGGCCATGTCGGGATGGGACGGCCGTCGGTTGCGCGTGTCTCAGAGGCGAGCAGCGCCATGGCCATCCTCCCCGGATTCCAGACCCGCCAGCAGGCTGATCACGGATTTCGGCGTTACTTCGCCCAGCAACGATCCATCGGCATCGGTGACCGCAAACGGCTTGCCGGACCGCACGATCTGAGGGGCAAATGTCGAGATGCGGGCGCCGGGCAGGACGCTGCCGCCATGATTACCGGTGGTTGGCGCCTGCATCAGGCTGCGGGCCGAGACCACCTTGGCGCGCTGCACATCGCGGGTGAATTCGGCCACGTAGTCGGTGGCCGGATGGATCACCAGTTCCTCGGGCGTGCCGATCTGGATGACCTGGCCGTCCTTCATGATGGCAACGCGATCGGCCAGCCGGATTGCCTCGTCGAAATCATGGGTGATGAAGACGATGGTCTTGTTGAGCACCGATTGCAGGCGCATCAGTTCGTCCTGCATTTCCCGGCGGATCAGCGGATCGAGCGCCGAGAAGGGCTCGTCGAGAAACCAGATTTCAGGCTTGGTGGCGAGGCTGCGGGCAATGCCGACGCGCTGCTGCTGGCCGCCCGACAGTTCCCGCGGATAGAAATGCTCGCGGCCGTTGAGGCCCACCAGTTCGATCACCTCACGGGCGCGCTTTTCGCGCTCCGCCTTGCCCATGCCCTGGATGCTCAAGGGAAAGGCGATGTTTTCCAGCACGTTGAGATGCGGCAGCAGGGCGAAGTTCTGGAACACCATGCCCATGCGGTGGCGCCTGAGCTCGATCAGCTCGGCGTCCGAGATCTTGAGCAGGTCCTTGCCCTCGAATTCCACCTTGCCGAAGGTCGGCTCGATCAGCCGCGACATGCAGCGCACCAGCGTCGACTTGCCCGAGCCTGAAAGCCCCATGATGATGAAGATCTCACCCTGGCGGATTTCCAGGTCGACACTGCGAACCGCCCCCACAAGACCGGCCTTGGCCAGATCTTCGGCGCTGGCCCGTCCATCGCGGGTTTCGATGAAGTGTTGCGCGTCGTTGCCGAACACTTTCCAGACGTTGCGGCAGGCCAGCTTGATCGGCCGTTGGTCACGTGTCACGCCGAGAGGCGTTGCGACGCTGGCATCAGCAATACTGTTCATGCGTATTCCTCGAAACCGTTGCTCACCAAGGCGGCCCCGGACCTCTCGGACCGGAGCCGGCACCGTTTCAGACGGGAAGCCTATTCGGCCCAGGCCTTCCAGGTCGCTTCATTGGCAGCGATCCATTCGGCCGCGACATCTTCCGGCGCCTTGCCGTCGAGGTCGATCTCGCCGCTCATCTTGTTGAGCACCTCGGTTTCGATGGTGTAGGCCTTAGCGATCTTGTAGGCGACGGGCCATTTTTCCTTCATGCCCGCCCAGGAATATTTGAAGATATCGCCATGCGGCTTGCCGCAGTCATATTTGGCATCGGGGTTCGAGCCCCATTTCGGATCGGTGTAGCATTCCTTGGTATATTCCGGGAATTCGACCCATTCACCCTTGTATTTGGCCGGTGCCCAGTGAGGCGAGTAGACCCAGAGCATGATCGGCGCCTCGCGCTGGTAGGCGGAGTCGAGTTCGGCGAACATCGCCGCGTCGGTGCCGGCATGGATGACGGTGAACGGCAGGCCCAGTGACACGACACGTTCGTCGTCAAAACCTTCCCAGGTGACCGGGCCGCCGAGGTAACGGCCCTTGGGCGCGGTCTCGGCCGTCGAGAAGGCTTCAGCGCAGGCCGGCGCCTTCAGGGCCTCCCAATTGGGCAGGCCGGGGCATTTGGCCTTCATATATTCGGGAAACCACCATTCTTCCTTGGCCTTGGGGCCGAGGGGGCCGAGGTTTTCGGTCTCCTTGGTGGCGTCGGACGCCGCCATCGCCTCGCCGGCTGTCGTTGCCCAGAACTCCATGCCGATCGTCAGGTCGCCCGTGGTGAGGCCCGTCGTGAGGCTCGAGAGATAGTCGGCCGTTGGATATTCCACGGTGTAGCCGAGCTTTTCGAGAATGCCGCCATAGATCTTGGCATTGAGGTTGACGCTGGTCCAATCGAACAGTGCGATCTTGATCGGATCGTTGGATTCCGGCGCTTGCGCGAAAGCAAGGGGCGCCAGGAAGGATGCCGCCGCCAGAGCGACGACCCCGGAGCCCACTTTCGAAAGCAGTCTGCTTCTCACCATGCTAAATTCTCCCGTTAACTGCTGAAATTCCCCGAATTTTTCGTTGGACGACGTGATGCGTCCATATCGCTGTGCATAGCCTTGCGATCTCGTCGGTACCGCATGGGCACGCATAGTCACACGCTACTGGAGACGCGGAGGCATCATTGACGCAATGGGACCCGCAGGCCCCGAAAGCGCCCCTGTTCTTTCGTCAGAAGAATACTATTACACTCCCAGTAACATTCCACAACGCCGAAAACGGCGAAAAGGGCAGATTTCGCCCTGATTTGACGGGCTTCGACGACGGCCGTTCCATTTTGCCGCAATGATCGGCGGGTTGCTTTTGAGAGGGCAGCAGATGCCTCGTCCTTGGGCAATTCGATCCTGATCGTGATAGTGACGGGAAATAAATATTCCTATCGGTTGATAGTTGAGGTTTGCGAGGGAGCGGCCGGATGGTATAGGTTTACCCGACTGGACGACGTTTCGGGCGCATGGAGGCTCCGATGCCGATACTGCAAAAAGATCCCGGAGGGCTTCCTGCCGGCTTGCTGCCACCGCCGCCGAGCCGGATCCTTCGGCCCGGAATGCCCACCCTGCCCGCGGGACTAGAGCGTTACCGCGTGAGAGGCGGCGGTTCGGTGGTTGTCCGCGTCAGTGCGGGCGATCGTATCACGGTTACCGATACCGAAGGCCGGCAAGCGGCAGAGGTGAGCTTTGTCGATCCAGACGGCCGGTTCGCGGCCCATGGGCTGGGGACCGCCTTTACCAATCAGGCGGACGGACTGAAGGCCATCCTGTCCACGCCAGACGACAGTGCGGCGCGAACGCTTGCCGCGCTGAAGCGCCGCGGCGTCGATCTGGCTGAGGCCGGCGCCTTGCGGCTGTTCGGCACGCAATCGATGCCCGGCAGCCGGGCGGATCTGACCATCACCAGCGATGGCCTGTTGATCGTGGCGGCTCCCGGCGAAGCCATGGAGCCGGGCAACCAGGATACGGCGACGCCGATCGAACTCAGGGTGCAGCGGGTAAGCCTCCAACGGTCCTACGAGCAGACGCTGCCGGAGCCGATGGCGGATTCGCTGCAGGAAATCCGGGTGCGGGCAGCCACGGCCACGGCCTATTTCGTTCGCGCCGGAGAGTTCATTCAGATCATCGATGTGTCCGGCCGGCAGTGTACCGATTTCCAGGCGTTTTCCGCCCGCAAGGTCGACAAGGGACTGGATCTCGCGCTCGATTCGACGGTCACCCGCACATTGCTCGGCCGCAGCTACCCGACCCCCGGCCTACCATCGAAGGCGTTCGACCGGGATTTCGAGCCACTGATGGAGATCGTCCAGGACACGGTGGGTCGTCACGACGCGTTCGCGACGGCCTGCAATTCCCGCTATTACGACGACATGGGTTATCCCGGCCATGTGAATTGCACGGACAATTTCAACGCCGTGCTGAAACCCTACGGCATCCCGCCGCGCAAGGGCTGGGAAGCGATCAACTATTTCTACAACACCCATATCGATCACAACAACCAGCTCTATCTGGATGAGCCATGGTCGCGTCCCGGCGACTATGTGCTGATGCGGGCGATGACCGATCTGGTCTGCGTTTCCTCGTCGTGCCCGGACGATATCGATGCGGCAAATGCCTGGAATCCCACGGATATCCATGTCCGGACCTATTCCGGTCAAGAAAAATTCTCAAGAGCGGTGGCCTACCGAATGACCCCAGATGCCGATGCCGAGCTGACCCGCGAGACGGCCTTCCATGCGCGACTGTCGCAGATGACGCGCGATTTCGTCGAATATCGCGGCTACTGGCTGCCGAACAGTTTTGCGGATACCGGCCCGACCGAGGAGTACTGGGCCTGTCGCGAGGCGGCGGTTCTGATCGATCTGTCACCACTGCGCAAGTTCGAGGTGACCGGACCGGACGCCGAGGCGCTGCTGCAATATTGCCTGACCCGCGACGTGCGCAAGCTCTCCACCGGCCAGGTCGTCTATTCGGCGATGTGCTACGAGCATGGCGGCATGATCGACGACGGCACGCTGTTCAAGCTGGGCGACACCAATTACCGCTGGATCGGCGGCGACGACCAGAGCGGCATCTGGCTGCGCGAGCAAGCCGAAAAGATGGGCTATCAGGCCTGGGTGCGCTCCTCGACCGATCAGATGCACAATATCGCCATCCAGGGGCCGAAGAGCCGGGAGGTTCTGAAAGACATCATCTGGACGCCGGCCAAGCAGGCGTCGGTCGCCGATCTCGAATGGTTCCGGTTTTCGGTCGGGCGCATCGGTGATTTCAACGGCGCGCCGATCGTCGTGTCGCGCACCGGCTATACCGGCGAACTCGGCTATGAGATCTTCTGCCACCCGAAGGATGCCAACGCGGTGTTCGACGCGGTGTGGGAAGCGGGCAAACCGCACGGACTGAAGCCCATGGGCCTTGCCGCCCTCGACATGGTGCGCATCGAAGCCGGCCTGATCTTCGCCAATTACGAGTTCACCGACCAGACCGATCCGTTCGAGGCGGGCATCGGCTTTACCGTGCCGCTGAAATCGAAGGGCGACGACTTCATCGGCCGCGATGCGCTGATCCGGCGCAAGAACACTCCGCGCCAGGTTCTGGTCGGCCTCGACATCGACGGCAACGACGCCGTCGGCCATGGCGACTGCATCCATATCGGCCGGGCGCAGGTGGGTGTCGTGACCAGCGCCACACGCTCGCCGATCCTCAAGAAGTCGATCGCCTTGGCGCGGGTCGATACCCTCTATGCGGCTCCCGGAACGCAAGTCGAAATCGGCAAGCTCGACGGCCAGCAGAAACGGCTGCCGGCCGTGGTCGTTGCGCTCTCCCATTACGATCCGGGCAAGACGAGGCCGCGGTCGTAATTGTACGCCCTGTCTAACAGCGGATGACTTCGAGATAGCCTGACACGGACATTTCCCGCATGGCATCGTCGCGGGTGATGATCGCCATCTTGCGCACGCGGGCCGTCGCGATCAGATAACAATCGCCCGGATCCCGGTGTCCGGTGGCCGCGACGACATTTGCGGCCTCCACCGCTGTCCTTTGATTGATGGGAGCGATTGTAGCCGAGGTGACGCGTAGTGCCGCGCGAAACCAATCGCTCGCAAGCATATCGCCAAGGCCCGGAGCGTTTCGTGTCTTGCGTGCAGCCAGTGCGATCTCCCACGCGGTGATCGGCGAAACAGTGAGATTGCCGTCACGCTGGCCTCTGCCTATGGCGATCAGGGCGTCCGTTGCAAGTTGCTCTGTTCCGCTGACCAGCCAATACAGCGCATGGGTGTCGAGCAGGGCGCCGGACAAACTGTCAGACCTTGCTCTGGCGCTTGCTTTTCAGAACCTGATCAGCGATCGGCTTGGTGAGATCGATCGTTTTCTCCAACTGGAACCGCTCGTTTTTCAACGCGCCGAGACCCTTCACCGTGACAAACTGTCCGGTCTCGTCATCGCGAATAACAACAGTGGAATGTGCCGATGCCTTGTCCATAATGCATTTTAGCACACACTGCGGCTTGGGGCCATACGAATGCGAAGGCCGGAGACACCACCCGCAACCCAAGTTACAGGTGGTGTCGTCATTTCACTTCCAAACGACCATGGCGCTTTCAAAGACGGCTGGCCGTCTTCAATTCTTCAAATAGGTCTCCATGGAATCGTCGAGTTCCTCCAGCCAGGGCGTATGGTGCTTCGGCGAGAGGGTGCCGGTCATCAGCGAGCGGTAGGCATTGTTGCGGAAGCCCATGATGTCTTCGGCCTTGTGGTGTTCCCATTCCATGAAGGTCTTGTTGGTGGCCTCGATGTCGAAGCTCGGATAATCCGTCGCATCGATCAGTTCCTGGACATAGTCGCCCTGGAACCAGATCATCTGCTCGGCATCCTCGAGCGTTTCCTCGCGGGCCCGCCACTTGTCGAAATCGGCCTGGAGCTCGGCTTGCGGCGGCAGGGCGATGCGGCCGAGGATGATGTCGCGCACATACCAGGCCTGGGCGTCGAACATGTTGAAGGTGTAGAACTGGTCCTGCATGCCGATGTAGAACAGTTTCGGGTTCTTCTCGAACTGCACGCCCTTGTAGAGCATGTCGGCCCACATGCGGTTGGCCGTGACCAGCCGCAGGCTGTCGGGCAGGAACGGGAAATAATGCTGGTAGCCGGTGCACAGGATGATGGCATCGACTTCCTTGGTGGTGCCGTCCTTGAAAAAAGCCGTCTTGCCCTCGACCTTTGTGAGCAGCGGCCGTTCCTCGAAACGTTCCGGCCAGTTGAAACCCATCGGCTTGGAGCGATAGGAGGTTGTGACGGATTTGGCGCCGTATTTCCAGCACTGCGAACCGATGTCCTCGGCCGAATAGGAGCGGCCGACCAGCAGCACATCCTTGTCCTTGAATTCCAGGGCATCGCGGAAGTCGTGGGCATGCAGGACACGGCCGCCGAAACTTTCGAAGCCCTGAAAGTAAGGCACCTGCGGCGTGGAGAAGTGGCCGCTGCAGACCACGACATAATCGAACTCCTCGTCATAGACGATGTCCTTGATCCGGTCGTGGGCGCGCACGGTGAATTTCTGCGTCGCCTCGTCGAAATCGACCATGCGCACGGGCGTGTTGAACCGCACCCACTTCTTCACGTCGGCCTTCTCGACCCGGCCCTTGATATAGTCCCAGAGCACGGCGCGCGGCGGGTAGGAGGCGATCGGCTTGCCGAAATGTTCCTCGAAAGTGTAGTCGGCAAATTCGAGGCATTCCTTCGGGCCGTTCGACCAGAGATAACGATACATGCTGCCGTGGACCGGTTCGCCGAACTCGTCGAGGCCGGTGCGCCAGGTATAGTTCCACAGGCCGCCCCAATCGGCCTGCTTCTCGAAGCAGACGACTTCCGGGATCTCGGCGCCCTTTTGGGCCGCCGACTGGAAGGCCCGCAATTGCGCCGTTCCCGATGGTCCGGCGCCGATGACTGCAACTCTGGTCATGTCTTGTTCCCTCATTTCTTGTTGTATCGTCACATGCCGGGGGACGGTTCCTCACCCTCGTCAGAAGGCCCCTCCCAAACCCTCCCCACAAGGGGGAGGGCTTAATCCGTTGCACCCTCTCATTTGGACCGCAGCGCTCACCCGGAGTTCGACATGGAATTCGAGATTGCACCAGGCGAAGACGGGCCCCTCCCCCTTGTGGGGAGGGTTGGGG
>NZ_JAAXMM010000022.1 GCF_012276985.1 Agrobacterium sp. a22-2
GGTCGGAGCGAAGCTCCGGGGTGGGGTGACCCACGCCACCCGAGAACATCAAAAGGGTCACCCCACCCGCGCGTTCCGCGCGGCCTCCCCCCTCAAGAGGCAGCCTCAATCGCCGTCGTCACCGCCTCGTCCACCCGATAATCCGCCGCAAAGCGCTCCTCGCGCAGCGGCTTCACCCGGTCGATCGACTGCTGGTAGAGCGGATGGGCCTTGTAGGCGGCAAGCGCCTGCTCGTCGTCGAATTCGCCGTAGACGATAAGGTCGATGCCCCGGTCGAACTGGTCGGTCTTCACATTTGTGCCGATCTCCAGGCGCCGCGCATGGGGAATAGAGGTCAGGATCGACAGGCCGGCCCGCACGGCCTCGACATTGTCAGGGGTGGCGGTGAAGAACACGATATGGCGGATCATGGATGACACTCCGGCAGAAACTTAAAAACAGCAGCCGGCGCGATAGCATGGCCGGCCGCCCGGCTCAATGCGACCGGTTCCCTGAGGCCGGTCACAATGCTGCGGCGCCCCACGGTCCCCGCCGTCATGCCGGCTGCAGGGCCGCCCAAAACGCCCGGCCATAGCCGCCGATCAGGGCTGCCCGGTCGGTGCCGTTGACCACCCGGCGTGCGCCGGTCCAGTCGGTGTGTGCCGCGTCGAAGAATTCCCCCAGCCGCCGGCCGGTAAAGGCGCCGGCCAGCATGCCGGCCACCAGCACGTCGGCGGCCACGTCGAGCTGCATGGCCCGATCGGGATCGCTGACCAGATCGACGCCGAGCAGTGCGCCCAGCCGCTGGTAATTGCGCCTGTGGGTCAGCTGCACGAAGCCGCGGCCGAGCCAGCTCTTTCCCTCCGCGTCGCGCCGCCAGTAGGGCACTTTCACCTGCGGCAGCCGCCCGGCTGCAAAAGCCGCGTCCAGCCGGCGGATCGCCAGCGTGTCGGAGGAGGCCAGCGTCTCGCGCACCGGCTGCAGGGTGCGCGCCGTCTCATGATGGGCGGTCGCCAGGATATAGGCGAGCAGCCGTAGGTCGCCGTCGGGCTGGCGTTTGCGAAAGCTGTCGAGAATGGCCGCAATGCCCGCCACCTGGCTCGTCTTCAGCCGCCCGCCATAGAGGTCCGTGCGGCAGCAGGCATAGAATCGCTGATCGTCAAGCGTCATGTCGGTCCTCCTGAAGCGTGGGGTACGGGCGAAAACGGCGCAGACGCCATGGCACGTCGACCGGGCAATTAACCACGGTCAAATCGCCCACAGGTTTCAATCGTTTGAAATAAATTCAATCGGTTAGAGCGCCATATGGTCGTATTTACAATGATTTAACTCTGTGGAACTTTCCGCCCCGTCAGGCGTTCCGGTGAGCGCAAATGTTAGGTGAGGCACGGTCAAACGCGTGCCCGAACTTTTGGAGAAGCCAGGATGGAAGCGAACAACAGCAAGCAGACCAAGGCAGCCCCGGCGATCATTCCGCCGCATATCGTCGAGCGCCTCGAAAGCGAATGGCGCCAGATGCGCCAGGGTTCCGCCCAGCCCTCCGGCCAATCGAAGTAAGAGATTATCGATCACACGCCTCTGACGCGCGGCTCGCCGGTTCCTTCCAGCAGCAGCGCCGTCAACGCCCAGACCAGCGCATCCAGCCGGTCGGGCGAGCGGCCGGACGACAGGCCGTCGGGGCCGAAATCGCACATTTGATCCTCCAGATCACTGAACCGGGCCGCGTGCAACACGCGGCCTTGTTCGTAGAGGGCGGCCACCGGTTCGGCGCGCAAAAACTTGCCGCGCATCGCCCGCACCGTTTTCACTGGGATCTGCGCGTCGACGCTTTTCAGCACCGCCGCCACCATGTCGCCGCCCTGGTTGATCTCGGCCACCACCCGGTCGGCCTCGAAGCGTCGATAGGCCTTCAGCACGGCCGCCGCCCAGCCGGCGGGACTTTCTCCCTCCACCGAGCAATCGGCCAGCACCATGGCACGCCCCTCGCCCAGCAGGCCCGCCACGACAATGCCGCAGCAGGATTTTGTCCCCGAGCCCGACGGCGGATCGACCGCCACGACGATGCGCCCGAGCGGCGCGATCTGTCGCACGGTCAAAGCCTCGATCTGCTCGCGTTTCCACAGCGCGTCGTCGCGGTCCTCGATCAGCTCGCCGCCCAGTTCCTGCCGCCCCAGCCGCGTGCCGCCATAGCGCGTTTCCAGTGCCGCGATGAAGCCCGGCGCCAGGTTGGCGGCATTGGTCAGCGTCGAGAGCCGCGTCAGCCGCGTGCCGGGATCGGCGATCAGCCGCTTCAACAGCGGCACCGGCCGCGGCGTGGTGGTGATCAGCTGGCGCGGATCCTGGCCCAGCCGCAGCCCGAATTGCAGCATGTCATAGGTCTCTTCGGCATATTTCCATTTGGCCAGCTCGTCGCACCAGGCATAGTGAAACTGCGGGCCGCGCAGGCTTTCCGGGTCTTCGGAGGAAAAGATCTGCGCCACCGCGCCATTCGGCCAGACCAGCCGGCGCCGCGAAATCTCCACTTCGGGCCGCGGCGTCCTGGCAATGCTGGCAATGCCCGACAGTCCGTCGATCATCACCTCGCGGGCGTCGCCCAGCGTCTCGGCCACCAGCGCGATGCGCAGCTCGGAGCGCGACCCGGTGGTGGCCAGCGCCTGCACCCATTCGGCGCCGGCCCGCGTCTTGCCGGAGCCGCGCCCGCCCATCAGCAGCCAGTTGCGCCAGGATCCGTCCGGCGGTTTCTGATCCTGCCGTCCGATCACCGCCCAGTCTGCCGCGCCGGCCCTGACCATCCGGGGCCCGCGCTCGTCGGTCAGCGCATCCAGCGCCGCGCCCAGCCAGTCCTTTTGCACCGAACCTCCTGCCGACCAGTCCGCGTCCTGCCCGTTGCCGCTCACCGTCACCCGCTTGTCTCCTGCGGGCTGCACCACCGCCGGAGCGGATGCCCCGTCTGGCGGATCGTGCTGCGCGGAACCGTCGCCACTGACAGGGGCAAAACCGATCGGTGCTGCATCGGCGCCGTCGTGCTCTTCGACCGTGCCGCGTGCGGCACTGCAGGCCGCCGGCGGCGGAATGGCGTGTGCATCGCCGGCGTCATCGGTCTGCGGCCGGCCAGGTGTCTCGCTGCCCCGTCCCGCAATGCCGTTAGCCAGGTCGGTTCCAGGGTTGGTGGCCTGCCGCACGCTCGCGGTCACCGTGTCCAGCGCCGCCTGCCGTTGCGCGGCCGCCCGCTGTTGCGAAATGGTCCGCATATCCGCTTCGTGCCTCGCTGCCTCCCGCTTCAGCTTCCGGCCGGCGTCCTTAACCGCGAACCGTTCAGCCCGTTTCGCCTGCTGGCGCAGCGCGCGGCTCGGTCGCGGCTTCAGCTCGTCCAGGAGCACCGGGCGGACCAGGACCGGCCCCACCGGGACCCAGGCTGCCAAGGCCATCGCGCTCAAGTTCGGCCCAGCGGGCGCGAAAAAGCGCTTCGGCCCGCTCTTCGGCGCGCCGTTCGATGAGGACGAGCAGCCGGGTCCTGGTCTGTTCATAGCTCTCCCCGTCGCCGCCGCGCTCCAACTCGTCCTGCCGGTCGCGGGCCAGTTGCCGCTGCAGGCTGTCGACCTTTTCGAGCGTGCGCACGATCAGCGACATGGCGTCGCTGGCAGCCTTGGCATCGGCGCGCGCCAGCTTGGCCGCCGCCTCGTCCTGCCCGCCGATCAGCCCGTCGGCACTTTGCCTAAGGTCACGAAACAGCTCGAACTGCGCCCGCATTTCCAGCGTCAGGTCGTTCAGCAGCCGGCAATATTGCTCGGCAGCCGTTGGCTCGTCGGCCGACTTGATCTCCAGCACCACCCGCCCGGCCGCCGCAAAAGCCCGGCGCCCGACCGGTTCCGGCCAGACCCCGAACAGCCCCAGATCGACCTCGTCAAGGTTCAGCATGCCCCGCTCCCGCCCGTTTTCCGGGCACAAAAAAGCCCGGGAAAACCCGGGCGTGAAAAGTGCAAAATCTGTTCGATAATCGCGGGCCACCCGTTCGTAAAATGGGCCACAGCGGTGCCGCATATCCCTTCGCCTCGCTCGCGGGGAGAAGGTGCCGGCAGGCGGATGAGGGGCAATCGCCAAAGTGGGCCGCTCAACCCGCAACTCTCCGACTATGCCTGAACCCTACCAGACCACCGTCACGCCGTCAAGGATTATTTTCCTATTCTTAGATGAACGTTACGGACAACATTCCTTTCACAATTTTTAGCTAGTCGGCACAATATTTGCACCCTCAGATCAAGCTTGAGATGATTACGGTGAGCCTTTTGCATATAGGTGATGCCGGAGAGGTTTCTTCAGTTTATTTGGCAGTGGCCATTTATCGGGCAATGGTGTCTGCACGCCGCCTATGTTGTGCCCCATATCGCGAGCAACATAACCATAGCTCGTAGCCAAATAGTGACTACCTTCAAAACACCAATCGGCCAGCCATTTTGCGTCTTTGGCAGTAATAGGGACATAGTGTTCCGCTAACCGACTTCTGGCGGAGTGCGTATAAATTTGCCCGTCTCCGTTCGTCATCACTCCATTGAATCCATGGACGTACCAATTTCTATATTCTCTCGTCAGATTGAACGTTTTTATGCAATGAGAAATAAGGTCTCGCGTCTCAGATTTCATTGCGCCCATCTCAACCTTTTCATTAGCTATAGTCAGGATGGCATCACATAGGGTGACATTCTGCATGTGTATTACTAGCGCACGATGCTCAACGTAATCACTCTGAGAGGATACCGCCCATAGAAGGCTTTTGACTGAGTTTTCCATCGTGTTGAAATTTAAAATAATCCGACCGATTTGAAGTAATAGCGGATTACAATTCTCTGGTGGCCATTGGAATACGCTCATGACGGCCTCAAGCAAGAGGTTTCACAGACGAGAGGGCGACGAATACCGTCGCCGCCCTCCCAAAATTAAATCAGGACTTTAACTATGGCCGCGGCGCCAAATAGGCATGCTGCCAAGTTAATCTTGATGCTGATAGTGACCGTGGTTCTTTTCCACATGGGCAAAGCCTCGGTCCGTGGCCACGGAACCAAAAGGTTTCGTGAAGCATGCCAAAGTTGCGAATAACCCGTCGCTCTTCGGTTTATCGGGGCACCATTCACGTCACGTGCCGATTCAGGTGCATCCAACGTGCATTCCGGATTACTGCGCGGCTTGGTAAGCGGCACGAATGATGTGCGGCTTCTCCAGCGGCGGGCGCTGCCCCGGCGTTGGCTACAGATGTTCGGATGGCGGGGTGCCGGAAATGCTTTCCAGGTGCCGCTGGCCGGCTGTAGTGATTCGAATTATCACTCGGCTCATTCTTGGAGTCCAGCCGTTGCAGAAGTAGAATGTGATCTATACTCGTTTTACTTGAGGTTCGGCGAGTTCAAATTTCTATCCGAGTCCCCCTCAAACGCCGCCATACTGCTCCCACGCCGCCATGGCGTTGCCGGCGTACATCAGCGAGGGGCCGCCGCCCATGTAGATGGCCATGCCGAGCACTTCTTCAAATTCCGCCTTGCTGGCGCCGAGCTTGATCAGGGCTTCGGTGTGGAAGCCGATGCAGCCGTCGCAGCGGGTGGCGATGGCAATGCCGAGTGCCACGAATTCCTTCGCCTTCTTGTCCAGCGCGCCGTCCTTGCCCGCCGCGGCGGCGAGCGCCGAAAAGCCCTGCATGACGTCGGGGATATCGCGGCGCAGGTGTTTGATGCCATTGGAAATATCGCGGGTGATGTCGGGATAGTGCTTGCTGCTCATCGGGGCGCCTTTCGCAAAATACATATGTTTTTCTATATGTATTAGCCGGCGGCTTAACACAAGCCGTGGCGCGATAAAAAACGGCCGGTCCCCGTTTTTTTAAGGAACCGGCCGTCACCACCTACCCCCTGCCCCCAGGGTTCGGCGTATGCTTGTCTCAGGCGCGCTTGTCGGGCGTGTAGCCGGCGTCGCGAATGGCGGCTTCGGCAAGGGCCGCGTCGCCCTGCACCGTCACCGTATGGGCGGCAAGGTCGATGACCACCGGCGCACCCGGCAGGGCCTCGTGCAGTGCCTGTTTCACCGTGCTTTCGCAATGGCCGCAGGTCATGTCTTCCACATAAAATACCGTCATATCGCTCATGGTCTTGTCCTTCCTGAAATCGGTGTTCCGTGCTCTTGTGCACCTTCCCACCGGGGCAAGGTCAAGAGGCAGAACGGCCGATCCCGGCGGTTTTGCGGCCGCCTGCGACATCGCGGCGCAGGGTCGGTGCAGCACCCGCCAGATCGGCGAGGATCGGACAGTTCGGCCGATGGTCGCCCTGGCAGCAATCGGCCAGGTCCTTCAGGGTCTCGACCATCGAGCGCATGGCGGCGATCTTGTCCTCCAGCTCGGCGATATGGCCGAGCGCCACCTTCTTCACCTCGCCGCTTTCGCGGTCCTTGTCGGCCCAGAGCGTCAGCAGCCGCTGCGTCTCCTCGAGCGAAAAGCCAAGGCTGCGGGCGCGGCGCACGAAGCGCAGCCGGTGCACCTCTTCCTCGCCATAGAGCCGGTAATTGCTGGAGGTGCGGCTTTCCGGCAATACCAGGCCGATCTCCTCGTAATAACGGATCATCTTGGCCGAAACGCCAGATGCTTGTGCGGCCTGCCCGATGTTCATGTCCTCATCCCTTTCCACTCGCAGCGACAGTCATTGCCCCTGCCCCGCCCGCTTCAGGCGCAGGGCATTGGTCACCACGAAAACGCTCGAAAGCCCCATCGCAGCCGCGCCGATCATCGGCGAAAGCAGGATGCCGAAGGATGGATAAAGAATACCGGCGGCCACCGGGATCAGCAAGACATTGTAGCCGAATGCCCAGAAAAGGTTCTGGCCGATATTGCGGATCACCGCGCGGGCGATCGTCACGGCGCGCACCGCGGCCGTCAGATCGCCGGCCACCAGAACGATGTCGGCGCTCTCGATCGCCACGTCGGTGCCGGTGCCGACCGCAATGCCGGTATCGGCCTCGGCCAGCGCCGGCGCATCGTTGATGCCGTCGCCGACAAAGGCCACCTTCTGCCCCTTGGCCTTCAGCGCCTTGACGGTCTCGACCTTGGTCTGCGGCAGGGCTTCGGCCACCACCTCGTCGATCCCGGCGGCCTTTGCCACGGCTTCAGCCGTGCGCCGGTTGTCGCCGGTCACCATGATCACCTTAAGCCCGAGCGCCTTGAGGCCGGCCACCGCCGACACGCTGGTCGGCTTGATCGGATCCGATATGGCGATGATCGCCGCAAGCTTGCCGTCGATCGCCGCATAGAGCGGCGTCTTGCCCTCGTCGCCCAGCCGTTCGGCGTCCGCCGCAAACCGGTCGATGGCAAGGCCGATTTTCACCATGTAACGATCCGCCCCCGCCTCGATGCGCCGGCCGGACACCGTGCCCGATACGCCGAAGCCGACCGAGGCCTCGAACCCGTCGACAGGCTGCAGGCTCAAGTCCCGCGCCTTGGCCGCCTCGACGATCGCCGCGGCCAGCGGGTGTTCGGAGCGGCTTTCCAGGCTTGCCACCAGCGCCAGAACCTCCGCCTCGTCAAAGCCTTCCGCCACCTTGAGGTCGGTCAGTTCGGGCTCGCCGCGGGTGATCGTGCCCGTCTTGTCGAGCACTACCGTATCGACCTCGCTCAAGGTCTGCAGCGCCTCGCCCTTGCGGAACAGCACGCCCAGTTCGGCGGCCCGTCCGGTGCCCACCATGATCGAGGTCGGCGTGGCCAGCCCCATGGCGCAGGGACAGGCAATGATCAGCACGGCCACCGCATTGACCAGCGCATAGGTATAGGCGGGCTCCGGTCCAAACATCATCCAGACGCCGAAGGTCAGCGCCGCGGCGCCCATCACCGCCGGCACGAACCAGGCGGTGATACGGTCGACCATCATCTGGATCGGCAGTTTCGCGCCTTGCGCCTCGCCGACCATGCGGATGATCTGCGAGAGCATCATGTCGGCGCCGACCTTGGTGGCCCGGAAGCGGAAGCTGCCTGATTTGTTGATCGTGCCGCCGATGACGATGGCGCCGGCCTGTTTTTCGACCGGAACCGGCTCGCCCGATATCATCGCCTCGTCGACATAGGAATGGCCGTCGATCACCTCGCCGTCGACGGCAATGCGCTCGCCCGGCCGGATGACGACGATATCGCCCGCCACCACGTCGCCGCTGGCAATGTCCTGTTCCACGCCGTCACGCTCGACGCGGGCGGTCTTGACCTGCAGGCCGGCCAGCCGGCGAATCGCCTGGCCGGTGCGGCCCTTGGCGCGCGCTTCCAGCAGGCGCCCGAGCAGCACCAGCGTGATGATCACGGTGGCCGCTTCATAATAGACATAGCGCGCCTCGGCCGGCAGCACGCCGGGCGCAAAGGTCGTCACCAGCGAATAGAAATAGGCGGCTGCCGTGCCGACCGCGACCAGCGAATTCATGTCCGGTCCGCCGCGCAACAGCGCCGGCACGCCCTTTTCGAAGAAACGCAGGCCGGGGCCGAGCAGCACCGCGGTCGCCAGCGCAAAATAGATGTAATTCAGCGTGTTGCCCGGCAGCGCGCCCATCAGCCAGTGATGCATCGGCGCATAGATATGGCTGCCCATTTCAAGCACGAACAGCGGCAGCGTCAGCAGGCCGGCAATCCACACGTCGCGAGTGAGCGTCGAAATTTCGCGGTCGCGGGCCAACTGGCCTCTATCCTCGTCGTCGCCGGCCTCAACCGCACGGGCCTTGTAGCCGGCCTTTTCCACGGCCTTGATCAGCGCCGGCAGCTGGCTGCGTCCGCCCAGCACCGTCACGGTCGCCTTGTTGGTCGCCAGATTGACCGAGGCCTTTTCCACCGAGGGCACTTTCAAAAGCGCCTTTTCCACCCGCGACACGCAGGAGGCGCAGGTCATGTCATCGATGTCGAGTTCCAGCACCTCCGGTTTGACCTCGTAGCCGGCGGCATGGATGGCACGCAGCAGCGCCTCGGCGGAAAAGCCCTCTGCCGGCGTCACGGTCAGGGTCTCAGTCGCGAAATTGACGGCACTCGTCTCGACGCCCGGCACGCCGGCCGCCGCCTTTTCTACCCGCCGCACGCAGGACGCGCAGGTCATGCCGGCCACCGGCACGGCAATGGTGGAAATCGGCGGAAAAGTCTTGGGTATCTGGTTCATGGCATCACCTCTGATGCCTATGTGGGGCTTCCCACCATGGGAAGGTCAAGAGCCCAATCGCATTTAATTCGTCTCAGAGAATTTCGGAGAAATCCGCCTCGTCGCGATAGGGCTCGAACGCCGCCACCACGCGGGCGCGGATGCTCTCGGGCATCTCAGAACCGCGACCGGCGATACCCTTGTTGAGCCGTTCCCTCTTGGCGGACCCCATGTCGGAAAAGCAGGTGGCCAGCGTGTCGCCGCTGACGATGTCCTCGCCGAGGAAGGCGGCAAGCCTGCGGGCCAGGGCCTCCTTGTCGCCCAGGAAATCGCGCTCGTAGGAGATCCAGAACGGCTTCACCAGTCCCATCGCCTCGCAGCGCTTCCAGCTCAGGTAGAAGTGCAGATACCAGGCGGCATAGCGCTCGACCAGCATGCCGAGCCGGGTCTCCTCGTCGAGGTCGGGATATTTGAGCGGCAGCGAATCGGCGAAATAGACCTGTTCGACCGGCCAACTGGCCGGATACTCCTTGCGCTGGCCAAGGATCATATCGTCCAGGCTGCGGATCGAATCGAAAACATTGCGATAGGTGATGATCGGCCTGATGTTATAGAGGTCGATCTGCCGGCAGAGATAAGGCGTGCAGCGCACATGGTGCTGCGCCACGTAACCCACCCCATTGGTGCCATGCTGGATCAGTGCAAGCTCGTCGGTCTCCTGCTCGCGCAGCGTGATCCCCATGGAATAGATGGTCTGGGCATGCAGGCTCGGCGCCATCAGCTTGGCATCGGGCAGCTTCAGAGACCGGCGCAGGCTGCCGCTGATGAAGGTCGAAGCCGATTTCGGCGAACAGGCCACCAGGATATTGGTCTGCGCGGCGCGCGCCGCCGTCAGCTTGGCGCGCAGGATCGCCGCCGAGAATTCGCCGAAACCGATCTTCAGCCGCTCGGCCGAGTCGGCATCCATCTTGGGTAGATAGAAGGGATTAGCCATGCCCAGCGCCCCGGCCACCACTAGAGCATCCTGCGGATCGGTCTTGAGCAGGAATTCATCGAATTTCGCCCTCACCCAGGCAAGATCGCCCGATGTCGAGATCGTCTTGATGAAGGTGTGCAGGAGTCGTACCATTTCAGGCTTCAAAGGATTGATCTTTCCATTGTCTACAAAGGGATCGTTGTATTGCCGAGGGGGCGAAGGCCGACAGCCGCCTCAATCGTCCTCGCCCAGCAGCAACGACAGGTCGCCTTCGCTGCGGTAGCGGCCCATGATGCCGTGCACCTTGTCGCGAATGACCGATGGCAAGGTGGCACCCCGTCCGGACACGCCTTTGTTGAGCCTGAGCTTCTTGCCGTCGCTGGTATCGCCGAAGGTCTCGGCAATACGGTCGGCATTGACGAATTCGCGGCCGACGAATTCGGCGATACGCTGGCCAAGCGCAGCCTTGTCGCCGAGGAAATCCTTTTCATAAGAGGCCCAGAGCGGCCTCACCAGACCGGCCGCCTCGCATTTGCGCCAGTTCAGCAGGAACTGCACATACCAGATGCAATTGGCATCGACGAGCACATGGAAGCGGTCGACCGGATCCATCGAGGCGTAGTTGGTTGGCAGGCCATCATAAAAATAGTGCGGATTGTCGCTCCGCGCCACCTTGCGCGGCTCCATGAACATGTCGTCCAGGCTCACCAGCGTGTCGAAATAATTGCGGATCGTGACGATCGGACGGATATTGTAGAGCTCGATCTGCCGGCACAGATAAGGCGTGCAGCGCACGTGATGCTGGGCGACATAGCCGACACCATTCAGGCCGTGGCGCATCAGCGCCAACTCGTCGGTTTCCTGGTTGCGCAGATTGGCGCCGAGCACCGAGCTTGAGGGCGGCGTATAGGTCGGCAGGGCCAGCGACACCTGATTGACCTCCATGGCGCGGCAGAGCGCCGCAGCGATGAAGGTGGAGGCCGATTTCGGGGCGCAGGCGAGCAGAACATTGGGTTGGCGGGCGCGCGATGCCGTCAGCCGGGTCCGCAGCACCAGTTCGGTCAACTGGCTGAGCGACAGCGCCAGCCGGCCGGCGCTGCCATCGTCCATGGTCGGCACATAGAAGGGATAGGCGTAGGACAGCGCCGCTGCCACCGACAGCGCCCGCTGCGGCGGAACCGTCTTGACGAATTCGTCGGCCTTGCGGCGCACCCCGGCCACATCGGCATCAAGGGCGATGGCCATCATGAATTCGTGGATGCGCTGATCCAGCCCGACGGTTTCGGCCTCGGCGGGGTTCTCTTTCTGAACGGCTGAACTCATGCGGCACGCCCCTTTTGACGCCGACCATCGGCCGGCAGAGTGGACTTTCGGCAAAGCCTGATGGAACAAGCTTGCGCGAACGTTGCCGTCAGCGCGCTCCGCCCCGCGTTTCAAGCCCTTGCCGCCCGCCTGTCCGGACCGGGACAGACCATCACACCAGCCGGCGGGCGGCCTCTTCGCGGATGCGCTGGATCATCGAGCGCAGCCCGTTGGCACGCTGGGCGGAGAGATGTTCGAGAAGGCGCAATTGCTTGAACAGGTCGAGCGCATCGAAGGTGACGACGTCCGAGGCCTTCTTGCCCGAATAGGCCGACAGCACGATGGCGACCAGGCCGCGCACGATGAAGGCGTCGCTGTCGCCGTGATAGGTCATCACCGGATCGGCTCCCTCGCCGGCCGTCGTTGCCAGCCAGACCTGGCTGGCGCAGCCCTGCACCTTGTTCTCCGCCGTCTTGTCGGCGTCGGGCAGATCCGGCAGCGCCTTGCCCAGCTCGATGACAAAGCGCATGCGATCCTCCCAATCGTCGAGAAAGGCAAAATCGTCGATGATCTCTTGGATCGCTGTCATGATGGGTTCAAGCTCACGGTTCATCTCTGGAATGCTTCTAAACTAACTCGTTGGCGATTTGAACCTGTTGCGGCGCAAAAATGTCGGGCTGCCAATCGCAGGTGAGGTCTGGCAATCGACGGGCAACTGTGGAAGGAATCACCCTTTCGACCCGCCGTTCAGGGATAGGCCATGCCGACCACATTTTCCACGCTTCTGGTTTTCTCTGCCGCGGCGTTTTGCGAGATTGCCGGCTGCTTTGCTTTCTGGGCCTGGCTGCGGCTGTCAAAATCCGCCTTCTGGCTGCTGCCCGGCAGCGCCTCGCTTGTGCTGTTCGCCCTGCTATTGACCTTTGCGCCAAGCGATCTCGCCGGCCGCGCCTATGCCGCTTACGGCGGCCTCTACATCGTCGCTTCGCTGACCTGGCTCTGGCTGATCGAAGGCCACCCGCCCGACCGCTGGGACCTGTCCGGCTCGGCCCTGGCAGTGGCCGGATCGCTGGTAATCCTGTTCGGACCGCGGCCGGCGTGATTCGCCCCGGCCGACAAGAAAAAACCGCGAGGTGTTTTCACACCCCGCGGCATCAGCAAAACGCTGAAGGCGACAGTTGGGACAGGCACGACAGGCAGCGGGTCATGGTCTCCGTGAACCCACGGTAACGGGCCGCTGCAAGGGGTGGAGCGGGCAAGCGAGGCTGCCCGGAAAGGGATGGCAGAATAAACGGGTGTCTAGTCTCAGAGGACGGGTTTCGGCCGCGGCGTCGGGATGGTCGGCATGACAGTGCCGGTGACGATCACGTCGGATGCGGCGCCCGGGCGGCTCTCGTCAGTCTCAGCCAGCGCCTGGTTCTCGCCCGGCGCATCGGCAAATTGTTTGCCCAGCATCTGGTAGGCGACGAAGGCGCCTTCGCGGGCCCGCAGCCCCAGTGCATTGAAGGTCTCGACGCCCTTCACGCAGACATCGGGCTTCTCCATGCACAGACCGCTGACATAATCATAGGCGCCGGTGGCAGCGGCAATTGCCGAACCGATTTCCAGCTGCGGCCCTTTCGCCTCTTCGCCGGGCTGCTGCCCGTTGAAATAGGAAAGCGCCACCAGAACCATCGAGAACCAGAACGTTCCTTTGATCAGAAACCACATCGTCTTCACCTGTTTCCTGTTGCGACAGCTTGATCCGTGTCGCGCCGGTATTGTCTCCGGCTCTTGGAAAGCGACCCTAGCGACGGGTCGCAAAGATCGCTTTTCAAAACTCGTTCGGTTTTTCGCCGAATTTGCTTCAAATGCTGTTTTTCGGCATTTGACCTGCATTTGTCTCAAATTCTAACGACCGGTGTTAAGCATAATTGAGGCACCCGCCCGACGTTCCACAGGCTTTCGCAAGGTCCGCCTGCCACAGG
Source organism: Agrobacterium sp. a22-2 (assembly GCF_012276985.1). Lineage (GTDB taxonomy): Bacteria > Pseudomonadota > Alphaproteobacteria > Rhizobiales > Rhizobiaceae > Allorhizobium. Next base: position 13,353 of record NZ_JAAXMM010000022.1, read on the forward strand.
TCTTAACGCACAACAAAAACAGAAGATAAATCCAACGCTTACGGGCTGTTAACCACGAAATCGAAAGCCTTGGCCATTTGTCCCATTATGGGCATTCCGCGGCTTTTGACAGGGTTTCACGCCTTTCCTTTTATCGTTTCCTTAAACCCGCAAGGCCTATGGTTTGGGCCTGAAAAGGGACCGCTCTGCGGAATTTTGGCGTGCAGGTATTGAGTAAAATCGCTGATCGAGCAATCGCTGTCGTGGACCGTGCAGCCCATGGCTGCCTGGTGCGCATGGGCGATACGCCGGAGGCCCGCACGGCAGAAATCGCCATCCTGCGCAGCCTGTTTTTAGCCTTCCTGGCGCCGCTGATTGCTGCCCCCCTGGCGCTCTCGATGATCATCAGCCCCGCCGTTGCCCTGCCGCTCGGCGTCTCGGTGGTGGTTGCCGTGCTGCTGATTTCGTCCGTGTCGGCGCTGGCCGTTCTGCGGCTGCGCGGTCCGGTGGGCGCGAACGATGCGATCGATCCCGCAGGCGTCGGCCTGCCGCTCGAGGTCTGCCCCGGCATGGTCCTGTTTCTTGATCAAAACGGCATCCCGCAATCGGCCGGCGGGCGCGATGCGGCCCTCTACATTCCCTATCTGCGCGAGCCGCTGGAGCGTGCCTTTGCCGAACAGGTGCATGTCACCGATCGCATTGCCTTTGCCAGCGCCTTCGACCGGCTGCGCCAGGGCGACGACGCGGCAGCGGTCGAGGTTCGCCTCGGCCGTCCGGCCAGCGGCAGCGATGCCGGCCGTTTCATGAATGTGCGCCTCGATCTTTCGGCCCGCCGCGATGCTTATGGACAGTTTGCAGGCGTCGTCGGCGTGATGCGCGATATCACGGCGGATGTTGCCGCCCGCGCCGAAATTGCCCGGATGGCCGGCGAGGTCGATCAGGCCAACGATGCCAAGTCGCGCTTCCTGGCCGCCGTCAGCCACGAGATGCGCACGCCGCTCAACGCCATTCTCGGCTTTTCCGATATCCTGATCGGCGAGTATTTCGGCCGCCTGGAAAACGACCGCCAGCGTGAATATGTCCATCTGATCCGCCAGTCGGGCGGCCATCTCTTGTCCGTGGTCAATGCTATGCTGGACATGAGCAAGATCGAGGCCGGCCGCTACGAACTGATGCTGGAACCCTTCCCGATCGCCGAAGCGGTCAGCGAATGCGAAAGCATGCTCGGCCTGCAGGCCCGCGAAAAGGGCCTGACGCTGACCAGCCGCCTCGGCCGGGGCCTCGGCGAGGTGACCGCCGACCAGCGCGCCATCCGCCAGATCCTCATCAACCTGGTCGGCAATGCCATCAAGTTCACGGAAGCCGGCGGCGCCGTCACCGTCGATGCGACGATCGAGGGCGGCGACCTGAAGCTGTCGATCAGCGATACCGGCATCGGCATCGCACCCGACAAGATCAAATTGCTCGGCCAGCCTTTCGTGCAAATCCAAAACGACTATAACCGCCGCTACGAAGGCTCCGGCCTCGGGCTGTCGCTGGTCAAGGGCCTGGTCGCCCTGCATGGCGGCCGCTTCGCGATGACCAGCCGGGTCGGCGAAGGCACCGTGGTCAGTCTCACGGTTCCGGCCGACGGATCCGGAACGGGCCGCGAGGATATCGCCGGCGACGGCAAGATGATCGAATTTCCGCCACGGTTGAAAGCCACCGTCGAACGGGCCGAAGGGCAGAAAGAGGAAAGACTGGATGACGACGCGAAAGCGAAAATCGCCTGAGAAGAAGAAGCCTGCTCGCCGCGAGCCGGGCGTCTTTCTTGTAGGCGCCGCCGCGGTCGGTCGGCTTGTCCTGCGCCATCCGACGCTTGTCGGCGGCGTTGCGAGCTTCGTCGTGGTCTTCGGCTTCATTGCCGCCAATGCGCTCTGGTATCAGCCCGGCGGCCACCCCGCGCCCTTCCTGCGCACCCGCGATTCGAGCGACCTCAACGCCATGGCCGGCGTCAGGCGCGCCTCGACCGATCCGGACCCGGCCGACGTCACGACATTCAAGATCGAACGGGCCGATCCCGACGCCCCGGCGGAGACCGCAACCGCGGCCCAAACCCCGGCCACGCCGGCTGCGCCAATGCCGGCCGCCGCTGCCGCCGCACCCGAGGCCGACCCGGCGGTGCTGATCCAGCAGATCCAGCAGGAACTGGCCGATCGCAAGCTCTATGATGGCCCGGTCGACGGTCGCCGGGGACCGAAGACGGCTGCCGCCATCTCCGCCTTCCAGGCCTCCATCGACATGCCGGTGAGCGGCGAGCCGAGCGCCGAGCTGCTGGCCGCCCTGTCGATCGACCGCGGCGCCACGGCGGCCGTGCCGCGTGACCGCCCGGCGGTGGACCTGGCCTCGGCGCAATCGGCCATCGACCCGGTGGCCGCGGCCATCCGCAGCGCCGAAAAGAGCATCGTCACCGCTCCCTCGACCCAGCCCCAGGCGGCCCGCGGCAAGCCGCAGCCGAGCCCACCGGCCGAACTGGCCTCGGCAGAGCCCGGCCAGGGTGTCGGTGGTGCCGAAGCCGCCGGCCTGATCATGGAGATCCAGCGCGGCCTCAGCAACATCGCCTATACCGACATCACCGTCGACGGCGTGGCCGGCGAGCAGACGCGCGCCGCGATTCGCCATTTCGAGCGCCATTACCGGTTGCCGGAAACCGGCCAGCCGAACGAAGCCGTGCTGAAGAAGCTGAAATCCATCGGCGCGCTCTGACGCGACCCATCTTTCATGCCTGTCTTTCATGCAGAACTTGTACTTTAGTGCAAGGCGGCAATTCGTGGTTTTTTAACCATGACGCGCCATACTCGTCTTCCGATGGAGGATGGCGGAATGAACACGCATAACATGCTGGCGATGGTTGAGGACATGACGCAGGACGGTGGACAACCCTCCGCCGACGCCGAAGCCTTGCGCCAGATCATCGGCAAGATGGCCCACGAGGCCTCGACGCTTGGCATCGACCTGGTCGACATCGCCGGCGCCATTCAGGACATGGCCGCCATGTCGAAACGCCATGCCGGCACGTTCGACAATGTCACCCAGACGGCGCTGGCGATTGCCGAAACCAACAACCGGGTGGCCGCGGCGCTCCGCGAAACCGACGAGACCGCCGGTCAGGCGCGGCAGATGCTGAGCGACTCGGCAACAAGGCTGTCGGGCGCCGTCGGCAAGATCGACCTGATGGTCACCGCCTCGCAGGAAATCACCACCGAGATCGGCAGCTTCTCCAATTCCCTGACGGATGTCGACAAGGTGGCCGAGGAAATCGGCATGATCGCCCGCCAGACAAATCTTCTGGCGCTGAATGCCGCCATCGAGGCGGCACGCGCCGGCGAGGCCGGTAAGGGCTTTGCCGTGGTCGCCGCCGAAATCCGGGCGCTCTCCCTGCAGACCTCCCAGGCGACCGGCTCCATCCAGACCATCCTCAACGAGATCCGCAGCAAGATCAGCCGCCTGTCGGATGCCGGACGCGGCGCCAGCACCAGTGCTGCCGACGTCAAGCAGACCTCGGAGGCGATGAACCGCTCGTTCGGCGCGATGGAAGGCGTGATCACCCGCATTCTCGACGGTTCCTCCGTCATGGCCGAGACCACCGAGACGGTGGATCGCCAGTGCGCCACCTTCGTCGCCACGCTCGGCGAAATGTCGGCCGATGTGCTGAGGTCGGATACCGCCCTGCAACAGGCCGCGGTGCGCGTCGAGCGGGTGGTCAACCTGTCGGAAACCCTGATCCAGCTGACCGCCAGCGCCGGCATCGAGACCGCCGACAGCGAATGGATCGACCATGCCCAACAGGTCGCCGCCCGCATTGCCGAGGCCTTCGAGCAGGCCGTCGACGGCGGGCGGATCAGCATGCAGGATCTGTTCGATCGCAATTATCGACCGATCCCCGGCACCGACCCGGTACAGGTCATGGCGAAATTCACCGAACTGACCGACCGCCTGCTGCCGCCCATCCAGGAACCGGTTCTGGCTCTAAGCGATCGCATCGGCTTTTGCGCGGCCATCGACACCAATGGCTACCTGCCGACCCACAACAAGAAATTCGCCGCCCCGCAGCGTCCGGGCGATCCGGTGTGGAACACCGCCAATTGCCGCAACCGCCGCATCTTCAACGACCGCGTCGGCCTTGCCGCCGGCCGCAGCACGGCCCCCTTCCTGGTCCAGACCTACCGCCGCGACATGGGCGGCGGCGTCCACGTCGTCATGAAGGACATCTCCGCCCCCATCCTCGTCCACGGCCGCCACTGGGGCGGCCTGCGGCTCGCCGTGCGGGTTTGAGTTCCATCACGTAACGTCTGCGTGGACAGGTATGGATACCGGGTTGGTTAGTACGCTTGGTACCCCCCTCTGGCTTGCCAGCCATCTCCCCCACACGGGGGGAGATCGACTCGCGGTTTATCCCCTATGAAAAGATTCCCCTCCCAAACCTTCCCCACAAGGGGGAGGGCTTGACCCAGCCGCAACTGCGGGTGGATGGAGCCGAGCGGCGTCCACGAGTCTTCTCCCCCCTTGTGGGGGAGAAGGCCGGCAGGCCAGAGAGGGCCATTTCTCATTTATAGATCCCGCCTGGCAGGGCAGAGGGGGGTAGCGGCATGTCAAGGCGGCAATGGTTTGCGACGTGCAACCCGGCAATGTGCTGCATCCGGGGCATTGACGACACCCCCTACCCACCCGCCACCACCAGCAGCGACCCGATCTCGTCTGTCTCGATCTCCACCACCCAGAGATCCGCATCGAAGCGGGCCTCCCGTTCGATCAGCGCGTCGAGCGCGGCCGGCTCAGTGCGGGCCAGGCGGATTTCGAAGATGCGGTCGCCGTCGCTGTCGTCGTCGGTAAGGAAACTCTGCGGCGCCGGGCCATAGAGCGTTTCCAGCCCGTCGCGAAAGCGCTGCCGCACGAAGATGGCGCCGGCGGCATCCGCGCCCTTGCGGGCAACCGCGGCAAAGCCGCCCTGGCTGAACACTCGGCGGATGAGGGCAGAAACGACGATGTCGGAGCGAAGGCGCATGGCATGGCTTTAGCGCAGCCGGTGCCTGAGCGCAAACGACATGGTGATTGTGGCCGCGCCGGACGCTATGGCGGCGCCACGGAAAGCCGGAGCCGACGTTACCGTCCCCGGGACCGCAGCCCGGCGCGCTCGCGCGGGCGGGGCCGGCCGGCCGATGATATGGTCGGGATGGCATTGGCGGCGACCGGGCGGTGGTCGGCTTCAGTCTCCTCGCCGTCGCGATAGGTATAGCTGTCGGCCCGCAGCCAGGCCTCGATGCGATCTTCGCATTCGGCCGCGTCGAGCGAGGCCAGCAGCATGTCGGCCCGCGTCGTGGTGCCGGTCTCATTCTGGGCCAGATGGGGATAAAGACGGGTCAGCACATAGGCGGCATCCAGGCCGTTCATGCCAAGGCCCGTCAGCGTCGCGCCGAGTTGCCGGCCGGAGATGTCGAGCATGATGCGCTCGGCAAGCCAGCGGCTGGAGGTCAGCACGTCGCACAGCGTCGAGGCGAAATGGCTGGATTCCCGGGTGCGGGCAAAGCGCACCAGCAGCGCCTCCTGCATCGGCGTCAGGCTGCGCAGGCCGAGGCGATCGTGGCCGGGACGGTTGAGATGGCCGGAGAGCTGCTTGATCTGCTGGCGCAGCAGTTCCTCGCGCTCCGACCGGCTGGGTGCAGCAGCATCGGGCCGAGACGCCGGGGCCTGGGCCTGGGCGTCTGCCGACGGCGACAGGCTGGCGGATTGTGCCTTGGGGCGGTCGGCGGGGCCGGTGACGGCGTCGGGCCGCTGCTTGACATGGCGAAGGCCGACCAAAGCGTCGATGACCCCCGGCGACAGCGCCTCGCGCCGGACGATGGCGCGCGCATGGGCCTCGCCCTGGCTGCGGGCGATCATGATCAGCAGGTCATCGGTCAGGCAAGGAGACGAGGCGAGAAAGGGCGCGGCAATCGCGATCGGCTGGCTGGCCACGAACAGGGCAACAGCCGGCGGCACGTAGTCGCATTGCGAAAGGGCTGCCACCGCCTGACGGCGCGCCTCGTCGCTGGAGGCCTGGAACAGGGGGGTAAACAGTTCGGCGAATTGCCGGAGTTCAGATTTCATGGGATGCCGCAGGCTTTCAAAACTGGTCACCATCGCCATCAGCACCACATCCCGCTTTCGGCTGGCCAATGGCTTTTCAAGTTCCCGAAACTGATCGTTCACGACGCTTTACCCGATATGACGCTGTACTGACTTGCATCACATTAGAAGAAATTCGTTAGAAAGCTGTTAACCATCCCCTCTCCGCTGTGGCCTTCATGTCACGCCACCGGGTTGAACGAGCCGGATACCGGCACCCCGCCGCCTTGGCCGCGATGCATTAGCGATCTGTTAACCATCGTGTGTCTCTATATATGTTCAAGCCGGCTAATATGCCTTTTGATGCGGCTGTACCGGCCTGAAAATGCAGTGTCGTGCGTATCCCGGACCGCAAGGGTGCTTGACGCCCGGCCAGTTCCGGATCGCTTGAAGAGAAAGGCGCAGATGCTCCTGGTCTCTGTTTCCCATTCGGCAAGAGGCCGGGGAGAGAACCAAGGAGATGCGTTGGCCCTTTTATCGAGGAAGGGCAGGGTGAAATCACGTGTCTCATCCGTCTCGATTACAACATGGAGACGAGAATGGCTGAAATTGTGAAGATCAAGGACCGTCTGGAACGACGCCTTGCCCCGAAACCTACACCAGGCCGGCAGGCCAAGATCCTGTTGTTTACCGGCGTGCGCTATCTGCGCGACGAGATGCCGTCACTCGGCCATCCCGCCATGCCGGCGACCAGCGGCCATCTGATGCGCCACGATCCGCATCCCTTCGAAGGCTGACGATACCGTCGCGCTTCAAGGCCGGCTGAGGGCGACCGGAGAGCGTAGCGGTGTGCCGTGTGCTCGAACGGTGCAGTTCCTGTCCGTGCCCCGGGTCGGCCGATAGGCAGAATGAAACACTGCTGCCGATCCGGCGGCTGCGGGCACCAGAACCTCGCCGCCGGCCCAGGCCGGAATCTGGCGCCAAACACACCGCGCTTGCGTGCTGCTGCCGCAAGCCGCCCGGTCATCGGCGCGGGGCTGCATGCTCCTGTTGTGCCGGCCCTCTGTTGGTCTTACCTCCCATATATGTCCTGAGAACGTTGCGAAGCGGCTGCGACGTCCGGCGCACCGCGACGCGGCTGTGACGCCCTGCATTCCCGTCCGGCGCTAAAAGGCCTATAGTACCGCTGGCTGTGCTGTCGGTAAGACGCGAGCCTGGCCGAAACACCTATCGAACATTGGAGAATGCAAACACAAGAGGGACGGAAAATGGCAACCTTAAATGGCGACGACACAAACAACAACCTGATCGGAACCTTGGGCGAGATCAATACAATCTATGGCTTAGGAGGAAATGACAACTTATACGGAGGATATCTGCGCGATTACATTTCGGGCGGCAGTGGAAATGACTACATCTCCTCCCGTGAGGGAGATGATTTTATCAATGACTCCAGTGGATCCAATACGATCAACTCCGGCGCCGGGGACGACACAGTCGACCTGGGCTATGCCGGCCTAGGGCTGGCCGCCACGAATACGGTTAGTCTGGATCTGGGAGACGACCTGCTCTATGCCGGCGGCCAGATCGACATCATTAACGGCGGTCAGGGCATCGATTGCGTCAGCTATGTCTATTCAAGCGCTGCCGTGACGGTCAGCCTGCAGCGCGGGATCGGGGTTGGCGGATTTGCCGAGAGCGATACATTCCGCTCTATCGAGGACCTGATAGGCAGCAGCTACGCCGACAACCTGATCGGCAGCGGCGCTTTCAATACGATCGACGGCAATGGAGGTGACGATTTCGTCACCGGTGGTGCCGGTGGCGATGATCTCGACGGGGCAGCGGGCATCGATACTCTTGCCTATCGCAAGTCCGACATGCGCGTCGTTGTCAACCTGCTGACTGGCGACGCGTCCGGAGGCGATGCGCAAGGCGATCAGTTCTACAATTTCGAGAATGTCGACGGCAGCGAGTTGAACGATAGCCTTACGGGTGACGCCAATGCCAACCGCCTGCGCGGCTTCGGTGGCAACGATGCGATGAACGGTGGTGACGGCAACGACGAACTGTCGGGTCTCGACGGTAACGACAACCTCAACGGCGGCATCGGCGACGACGATCTCTTCGGCGGCAACGGCAACGATCTGCTGTTCGGCAATATCGGTGCCGACGAACTCTACGGCGGGCTCGGCGCGGACAAGTTCGTCTTCAAGACGACGGCGGACAGCACCAATGCCGTCGCCGGGCGCGACATCATCTACGACTTCCTGGCAAGCGAGAGCGATCGGATCGATCTGTCGGCCATCGATGCCAATTCGGCGGCCTCCGGTAACCAGACTTTCACGTTCATCGGCGCGGCCGCCTTCTCCGGCGTCAACGGACAAGTCCGCATCAGGGTCGATGCCTCCGACACCTTCGTGTTCGGCGACATTAATGGCGATTCAGTGGCCGACTTCACCGTTCAGTTCGATGATGCGATCAACCTCAACGCCAGCATGTTCATTCTTTAGGGCCCATTGGCACGAGGTCAGGGCTGTCGCGCCAGCAGGGCGCGGCAGCCGTCATCCCAGGCGAAACGGCTGGCAGCCGGCTTCTTTCAGGAACTGTGCGGCCGGTTCCTCATAGCTTGCCTGCGGCGCCATGACCCTGAGCACCGCGTATCCGGCCGGCCTTGCCAGCTCCACGAAGATGGTCTGCATCAGGCCTTCCGGCAGGGCCTTGCGGATCAGGGCAAGCTGGCCGGCCGACGCCGCCAGCACATCCAGCGTGCCATCGACCGAGGTATGATCGTTCATGCTGAAGATCTCGTTGGAATCCTTGTCGAACAGCGCCAGCGACCAGAACCGCGCCTGCCCCTGCCCCGAAAGCCGGATCGGGCTTTCGGAAATGTCGAAATGGCAGACCGCCACCTTCAAAAAGGGGTCGATATTGGCGAGTCTCGGGCCGTGCGGGTCGCTGCCGAGACTCCAGAAGCGGTTGGCGCGGCCTTCCGCCACCACCCGTGTATAGGCATCCTTGCCGGTGAACTGCGGCAGGGCGAGAATGATGACGATGTGCAGGAAAGCCGCGCCGATCAGCCCGGTCAGGATGGCATAGGCCAGTCTAGACATTGCCGCACCCGATGTTCTCGATCTTCGGCATGGCGAGATCCACCAGGCCCGAGCTGCCGGCGGCCGGCGTGTCGAGCAGCGTCAGCGTCAGCACGAAGGCGCCGGTATCGGGAAGCGCCAGCCAATTGCCCGGCCGCGCCGTCGCCGAAATTTCGATATCGAAACTGCCGTCTTCCGCACGCAGCACCGTCAGCGAATTGAGCGCGCCCGGACGGTCGGGCGTCGGTTTCAGCGGCAGGCCGTCGAGCCCGGCCGCATAAAGCGTCCAGAACCGCGACAGCGGCGGCAGGCCGGACAGCCGGTAGCGGCAAGTGCCGTTCAAACGCCTGTTCTGCCCGTCCGAGGCCGCCGTGAACACCAGGCCCTCGGCACTGCCATAGAGCAGCCGCCCGGCCTTGGCACGGTGCGATTTGGCATAAGGATCGGCATCGATGGTCTGCACCAGCGGAAAGGCGCGCCAACCGCCAAGCTCGATCGCCCCGAAACCGGCGGAAGCATTGAGCGCCGACAGCGTCGACAGGATGCCTCCGCCAAAGGCGATGATCAGCGTGACAGCGACAAGGAGAGGAACCCGGAACACGTTTTCGTTCAAAGCCTTCTGGTTGTGGCGGATGGCGGCAAGCCGGCTGCAAGCGGTAGCACCGTTTGCCGGTCAGGGAAATGGGCGGGCGGCCCGCAGGCCGATGGCATCGGTGGCCGCGACCTTTTGGGCAGGCGCGATCAGTGGCACGGCATCGTTCAGGTCCTGGCCGATCTGCCGCAACAGCCGCGTCGTATCATGGGACAGGGTGCGCGGCCGGACAAAGGCCGGCACGAGGGGCACATCGGACGCACCCGGCTTTGATGCCATTTCGGCCGGCTTCGGGAAGGCGCCGTTCGGCAGCGGGTTTTCGATGCCGGGGATGGGCTTCAGCTCGATACCCTGGTGGGCATAGTCCATCAGCGTCTTGAAGGTCATCGCCGGCAGCGATCCGCCCGTCATGTTGTTGGTCGAGGTATAATCGTCATTGCCGAACCATACGGCGGTGGTGAAATTGCCGGTATAGCCAACGAACCAGGCATCGCGATAAGCCTGGGTCGTGCCGGTCTTGCCGGCGGTGACGATGCCGTTGTCGAGGGCAGCGCGCCGCGCCGTGCCATTGTAGGGGATCTTACTCAGCATCTGGTTCATGTAATCGGCGGCGGTCTTGCTCAGCACCGGGGCGGCCGGCGGCTCGTCGCGCTGAAAATCGTAGAGCACCTCGCCCTTGTAGGTGAGGATCTGGCTGATGCCGTGGCGGCGCGACTGCATGCCGCCGGCCGGAAACACAGCATAGGCCGTTGCCTGGTCGAGCACCGTCAGCTCCGACGTGCCGAGCGGAATGGTGACGTCCTTGCGGATCGGCGTCTCGACGCCCATGGCCTTGGTCATGGCGATCACCGAATTCAGCCCCAGCTTGTCCTTCACCAGCTTGACCGGAATGGTGTTGATCGACTTGGCGATGGCGGTTGCCAGCGTGACGCGGCCGGCATAGCTGTTGCCGTAATTGTGTGGGCTCCAGTTGCCCCAGGCGACGGGGCCGTCGACGATCGTCGTGTCGGGTGTCATGCCGCTCTCCATGGCCACCGCATAGGTGTAGACCTTGAAGGAGGAGCCCGGCTGGCGCAGCGCCCGCGTGGCGCGGTTGAACTGGCTTTCGCCATAGTCCCGGCCGCCGACCATGGCGCGCACGGCGCCGCCATTCTCGATCGTCACCAGCGCGCCCTGTTTGACATGGTAGCTTTCGCCATATTCGCGCAGGCTGGACGCGACGGCGGCGTCGGCCACTTTCTGCAGGCCGGGATCGATCGTGGTGCGCACGATCAGCGAATGCTGCGGGAAGCGCGCCGCGATGCGCTGCACCTCCTCGAAGGCCCAGTCGAGGAAGAAATCCGGCGCCTCGGTCTCTTCCCGGTCGACCACCACGGCGGGATTGCGCCGGGCGGCGATGACCTGGCCCTCGGTCATGATGCCGCCCTGCACCATGTTGGTCAGCACCTCGTTGGCGCGGGCGCGGGCCGCCGGCAGGTTGACATGCGGGGCATATTTGGCCGGCGCCTTGAACAGGCCGGCGAGCATGGCCGATTCCGCCAGGTTGATGTCGGTGATCGCCTTGCCGAAATAGAATTGCGAAGCCGCCGCCGCACCGAATGTGCCGCCGCCCATATAGGCGCGGTCGAGATAGAGCGACAGGATCTCCTTCTTCGACAGATTGGCCTCCAGCCAGACCGAGAGGAAGGCTTCCTTGATCTTGCGCTCCAGCGACCGCTCGTTGGTCAGAAACAGGTTCTTGGCCAGCTGCTGGGTGATGGTCGAGCCGCCCTGCACCACGCCGCCGGCCCTGGCATTCTCGCTCATGGCGCGGGCAAGGCCGAGGAAATCGATGCCGAAATGGTCGAAGAAGCGCCGGTCCTCGGTTGCCAGAACCGCCTTGATCAGGTGATCGGGCAGATCGTCGATCGGCGCGGAATTCTCATGGATGATGCCGCGATGGCCGATCAGGTTGCCGTAGCGGTCGAGGAAGGTGATGGCGAAATCGCCATGGTTGCGCCAGTCCTTGCCGGTTTCCTCGAAGGCGGGAATGGCCAGCGCCAGCAGCAGCACGGAGCCGGCCGTGCCAAGCGTCATACCTTCGCCGAGAAGTTCGAATAACCACCGTTTCCAGCCGCGGACGCGAAAGCGGCGGAAGAAGATGGTGATCTCCTCCCAGATCTCGCCAAGCCGGAAGCCCGCATTCCAGAGGGTCGAATCGATCCACGAATCGATCTGCAGAAGGATATGGCGTTTCCTGCGCGGTCTCTTGTCTGGCGAAGTGGAATCCGGCACCGCTCGACGACGTCCTGAAATTTAAGATCTGGCCAATGCTTGACAGGAGCGGCTTGCGCCGACCATGTCTCTTCGGTTCGCGACTATCAGATGTAACTGATAAAGATATGGTTTGCGAAACAAATTTTAGCGACATGACATGAGGCGCGGCGCAGCCGCGATGGACAATCGACAATGACCGGCCTGCCCTATTGGAAGACCAAGACCCTTGCTGAAATGACGGACGCCGAATGGGAAGGCCTGTGCGACGGCTGCGGCCTGTGCTGTCTGAACAAGCTGGAGGACTGGGAGACCGGCGCCATCGCGTTTACCTCCGTTGCCTGCAAGCTGCTCGACGGCACGAGCTGTCGGTGCAAGGACTACGACAACCGCCAGTCGATCGTGCCGGACTGTATCCGGCTGACCCTGGAGAGCATGGAGGAGATTTCCTGGCTGCCGCCGACCTGCGCCTATCAGCTGGTGGCCGATGGCGACGATCTCTACTGGTGGCACCCGCTGGTCTCCGGCGATCCGGAAACCGTGCACCAGGCCGGCATTTCGGTGCGCGGCCGCACGGTCAGCGAAGAGGACGTGGCGGTCGAGGATTTCGAGGACTATCTGGTCGAATGGCCGCTGACCGTCGGTCAGGACAGCGACGAACGGCGGTAGTCGGGCGACGGCGCTTTCACGCCGCCGGCGCCGCTCCTGCCATCAGTCCGGCCTCGGTCAGAATGGCGATCAGCGGCTGGAGTTCGTCCAGATAACGCGCGGTCTTCTTGTCGACGCCGCTATACATCGGCTGGCGAACCTGCATGGCGCTGATGGTGCGCACGGCGCCGCCCAAGGTGTGGAAATCCAGGCAGTTCTCGTCCCAGGGCAGATCGCAATAGGCCAGCAGCCGGCGGGTCTCGGCCTCCTGGTCGGTGGTCAGCTGCTCGTAGCTGAGTTCATAGATCTCGCCGGGAAATAACTGGTGCCAATGATCCATCATGGCGCGGTAATCGACGAAGAAATGGCCGAGGTCTTCGAGGTCGCAGGTGAATTCGAGCCCCGGTTCGGACAGGAACGAGGAATAGCAGGCCAGGCCATTGGCGAGCGCCGAGCGTCGGCAGTCGATGATTTTTGCGTTCGGCAGGACAGCCTTGATCAGGCCGATCCAGGCGAAGTTGAACAGCTGCTTGTCGACGGTGCGCGGCGCGCCGGCGGCCACCGCCTCCAGGCTCCGGCAATAGTCCAGCCCCAGCGTGTGAAGCGTGTCGGGCGAGATGAGGCTCGGATCGGGAAAACGCACGCCCGACCGGTCGGCCATGATGCGCCGCTGGGCAAGGCCGACCAGGGTGCCGATCTCGCCGACGCCGGTGACCTGCGGATGGCTTGAAAGGATGCGCTCGGTCAGCGTCGAGCCGGAGCGCGGCATGCCGACGATGAAGACAGGGCTTTTCTCACTATAACCGACGGATCGATGGCGATCGCGGAAGCCGGCGTCGAAGAACTGGCGCAGCGCTGCGTAATAGTCGCTGGTCGCCCGGTGCGAATAGGCAAGCGAGGCCCGGCGCAGCTCGTTGGCCTGCCGCAGCGCCGCGAAGGCCTCGCTCGACCGTCCCGTGGCATGATAGGCCTTGAACAGCGCATGGCCGAGATTGATCCGGTCATTGGACCCATCAGGACTGCCCCTGTAGAGCGCTTCCATGGCGGCGATATGCGGATGGCCTTCCTCGTAGCGGGTGAGCGCACTGAGCCGCAGATGGGCGTCGCTGTCGCCCGGGCTGATGGCGATCAGCTTTTCGAGGTAATGCCGCGAATCGTCCGCCCTGCCCAAATATTCCGAGACATTGTGCAGGTTGAGAAGGATTTCACGCGAGGCCGGCGCCGACGCATGGCCGCGCAAAAGCAGGACCAGCGCCTTCTGGTAATCGCCGAGATTGCAGGCAAGGCTCGAATAGTTGTTGAGCGTCGCCAGATGGTTGGGATCAAGGCGCAGGGCGGCGTCATAGGCGGCGGCCGCATCCGGCAGCTTGCCAAGCCGCGCCAGATTGTCACCGAACATCGACCAGACTTCGCAATCGTCCGATTTGAGCCGCAGGGCCGCGGAAAAGGCCGTGCAGGCGAGATCGGACCGTTGGCACAGCGCCTCGAGCCGACCGATCGCCCCATGGGTGGCCGGTTTGCGCGCATCGAGCGCCAGTGCATCGGCCAGCAGAGCCCGGCCGCCGTCCATGTCGCCCGATTGCTGCAACAGGCGGGCCAGATCGATCATCGCCTGGATGGTATGGTCGCGAAGCCGGCGGACGGGATCTTCCGGGGATTGGCGCAGGGCAAGCGGCAGCCGCAGCAACGCGGCGCGGCCCTTTTCCACCACCTGTTCCAGGGCCTGGCGTGGGGGTGTGGCGACCTGCGCGGGTGACGTCATTTCGAGATCCTGTCGGCAGCCCGCGATGATCGACAAAGGGCGGGCGGAATTTGCGATGCGGTCATCATAGCGATAAAGCCTGCCCGGAGCTTTCCGGGGCCGCCGCAAGCGTTCGAATGACACGACAATGGCGCCCCTGCCCGTCTCGCTTGCTGACCGCGTGGCGACCTCATCTCAAAGCAGCGGCCGATAGCCCTCGGCACCCCAATGGCGCGGCTTGTTGTGGCGGGGAGCTGCGGGCGGGGCGTAGTGGCGGGCGAGCGCCATCAGCGCGGTGCGCAGCATCAGCTTGGCGGAGCGGGCCGGCCATTGGCGTTCGCGCTCGACCGTTTCCAGCCCTTTCATGAAACAGCAGATGTCGAGCGCCACGCCCGACAGATCGGGTCCGAGCGCCCGCATGGCGGCCGCCACCCGGTCGCGGGCGGCGAGTGTGCTGTCGGCCAGATCCGCCTGGCCGCCGCGCTGGCCACTGCCGGTCTGGGACAGGCGCGGCTCCCAGGAGGCGGTGATGCGCGGCTGCAAGCCGCCACGGTTGAAATCGGCGGCCAGCCGCTCGCCGGCCTCGATCGCTTCCGTGGGGAAATACGGTCCGCCGGATTTTTCGCGCAGGCGGGCGAGTGCGGCGAGCGGCGATTCGTCGAGATTGCGGCGCACGGGGTGGCGCTCCCCCTCCTCCAGCACGGTATCGGCGATCATCGTGCGGTGCTGCTCCTGAAAGGCTTCGCCGCCGGGCTCGACCAGGGCGCGACGCAGATAGGCCAGCGCCTCTTCGCCGGCCGAGATGCGGTCGCCCGATTGCCGCAGCAGACCGGCGCCGAGCGCCAGGCGCAGCAGGCGGGCCGGAAAACGGTGCGGCGGATCGCCAGCGGCAGCACGCAGATCGACCTGCGCACCATCGACCTCGTCGATGACCAGGGGCTTGCGGGCCAGCCGCAGCAGGCGAATCAGCGCCTTACGGTCGGCAGGCGGCAGTTTCGCCGGCGTCAGTGTCGCCTGGGTCATGCCGCCTCTCCTGCCCTGGCCTTCAGAAAGGCGACCGTAACCCGCTCCAGCGCCGACAGCAGCTCGTCCATGGCCGGATCGTCGCGGCGGTCCTCGACGACGTTGCAGGCGTGGCCGACGGTGCTGCGGTCGCGACCAAAGGCCAGGCCGATATCATGGAGCGGCAGCTGCAGCACGACATGGCAGAGATACATGGCGATCTGGCGCACATGGCAGGCGGTGCGGCGGCGATCGCGGCGCATCAGCACCCGGTCGCTGATCAGCCCCAGCATGTCCTCGGTCAACTGCTGCACGGCAAGGCACAAAGCCCGCGTTTCGGGCGACAGGATAGCGGGCAGGGTGGGAACGGGCAGCACGCCCGGTGCGGATTGAAATTCGGACTTTTCCAAAGACATATGACAACTCCCGATTATAGGATTTTATTCATACATCCTGACATCCATCGGAGGAAGAACAAAGAGCGAACATTTGCAAAGCAGATTGCTTTTGTTGCCTTTTCTGCGTGCGCAACAATATTCTTTGGGATTATTTTCCTCTATGACAAACGCAGAAAAGCCGGGTCCAGGACCCGGCCATCCTTATCGACATTCAAATTCCGGCTTACTTGGCCCGCTTGCGACGCTGGCCGAGGCCCATTTCCTTGGCCAGGCGCGAACGCGCTTCGGCATAGGCAGGGGCGACCATCGGGTAATCGGCGGTCAGTTCCCATTTCTCCCGATATTCCTCGGGGGAAAGGCTGTGATGGGTCATCAGATGCCGCTTCAGCGACTTGAAGGATCCGCCGCATTCCAGGCAGATGATCTGATCGCCCTGCACGGACTTGCGCACCGCCACGGCCGGCTTCTGCTTTTCGACCACCGACACGACGGGCACGGGCGACGACGTGTTGCTCAAAGCCGAATGGACATCCGAAATCAGATGAGCAATCTCTCCGACCGGAACGACATGATTGCTGACATAGGCCGCAACGATATCCGCCGTCAGTTCGACGAGCAAATCGTGCTCCGCGCCATATGCTGTCTCGTTCATTTTATTCTCCTGTTCAATTCTGCCTGCCGGCGCAGCCGCGACAGTGTCGCGGATGGGCACTCAATTTCAGAGGTCGGCCTCATGCCGCCTCACGTATCGCCCCGCTCAATTTCCCAAGAAACCTACCCCTAGATCCCATGGGATTCATGTCAAGTTATGCCCTGAACGTCTTCGGTATCTTACTTTTTCGGTATTTTACAGTTCTCTTTTCAAGACCCTGCTACGACATCCACAACAACTGCTCTAGAAAAGTGACAACTACAGCTGGAAAATGAAGATCGTCCGGTCATAACGCCTTAAAATCGATAACAGTATTTCGAAAAATGTCCAGTTGCTGACCTCCCAAATTTTTGGGTATTAGATCCCGTAATTAAACTGGGGACAGCATTTCCGTGGCCTGGCGCAAACTAAGCTTCAGAACAGGTTTATTTTTTATTAACCACCGCCGCGCAGCGGCTTGCCCGGCCGATGTTTCATCTCGTCGCACACCGACGACGAGGACAGGAGATAACCGACCTGATGGGCGGCCTTGGCCAGCAGATGGGCCGAGACGGGCGCCGTCAGAATGAAAAAGAAGAACCCCGCCAAGGCCCTGACCAGGGTCGCCATATCGCCGGCATGCACGCCGACGGCCAGAAGCAGCAGGCCGGAACCGACCGTTCCGGCCTTGGAGGCCGCATGCATGCGGGTATAGAGATCCGGCAGGCGATTGATGCCGATGGCCGCCACCAGGGCGAAGAAGGCCCCGCCAAGGATCAGCAGAGCGGTGAAAAGGGCAAGCACCAGGGCCATTACTTTGCTTCCTTCCGGGACGTGGTGGTGGCCGGCCGTTTCGACTTTGCCTTGGATTTGTTCGCGGATTTGCCTTTGCCGGCCGGTTTTCCACTTGAGACAACAGTGGAGTTATCCACAGGTTGCTGCTCGCCGACTGTGCCGCGCGCCAGAATAAAGCGGGCAAAGGCGACGGTTGCGAGGAATCCGACCAGGCCGAGCGAGATGGCGATGTCGATATAGAGCGTATAGCCCGTCTTGATGGCAATGACGGCGATGAAGCCGATGGCGATGCCGACCAGCATGTCGAGCGCCAGCACGCGATCAGGCAGGGTCGGGCCGCGCACGACGCGAAACACGGTGAGAAAGAAGGACAAGCCGAGCACGACCAGCGCGATGCTGCAGGCGACGGCGATGATGGCGTCCGGCTCGATCATTCGAAGGTCTCCCTGATCTTGCGCTCGAAGCCGTCGGCGATGTCGCGCCTGGCGCCGTCGGGATCGGCACAGTCGATGGCGTGGACATAAAGGGTCTTGCCATCCTCCGAGACATCGACCGACAGGGTGCCGGGCGTCAGCGTGATGAGGTTGGCCAGAAGCGTAATCTCGAAATCGCGCGTCACCGTCAGCGGATAGGCGAAGATGCCGGGTTTCAGGTCCATCTTCGGCGACAGGACCATCACCGTCACTTTCCAGGCCGATTTGGCAAGCTCGACGAAGAACAGCGCCACAAGCGACAGGAAACGCAGCGTGCGCGTGATGTAGCCGATGCCGTTCACCTGCTCGCGGATCAGCCCGAGGATCAGCGCCGACAGGCAGAAGCCGAAGATCAGGTTGTGCAGGGCGGCGCTGCCGGTGATGGCGGCCCAGATGATCGCCATGAGAAGATTGACGGCATAAAGGATCATAGCGCGCCTCCTGTCGGAAAGACGGACCGCAGATAGGATTGCGGATCGGCAAGGCTTGCCGCCGCCCCTTGGGTGAGTTGCAGGAGCTGTTCGGGAAAGAGGCCGAACCAGACGACCAGCGCCGTCAGGACGAGGATCGGCAGGCCCGATGTCCAGCCGATGGCAAAGCTGGCCTCGGTCGCCTCCCTGCCCGCGGCACTACCGTCAACCGCCGCCAGCGCCGGCACCGGGCGCCAGTAGGCCAGCAGGAACAGGCGGCCGAAGGCGATGGTGGTGACGAAGCCGGAGATCAGGATCGCCGCCGTCAGCCACCAGGCGCCGATATCCAGCGAGGCCTTGACCAGCATGGCCTTCGGCCAGAAGCCGGAAAACGGCGGCAGGCCGCTGCCGGCAAAAAACAGTGCCAGCGACAGATAGGCAAAGGCCGGCGCCTGGCGATAGAGGCCGGACAGGCCATGCAGGTCGAAGCTGCCGCCAAGGCGGGCAGCGATGCCGGCGACGAGATAGAGCGCCGTCATCAGCACGATCGAGTGCAGGGCATAGAAGATGGTGGCGCTGAGGCCCGCTTCCGCGCCGATCGCCACGCCGGCCAGCATGTAGCCGATGCCGGAGACGACGATGAAGCCCAAGAACCGCCGCAGGTCGCTCTGGGCCAGCGCGCCAAGCGCCCCGAGGATCATGGTGGCGGCGGCGGCAATGGCGATCGCCAGGCTCAGCGCCTCGCGCTCGACCGGAAACAGCATGACCATGGTGCGCAGCAGCGCATAGACGCCGACCTTGGTCAAAAGGCCGGCAAACAGCGCCGAGACCACGACGCGCGGCGTGTGATAGGAGGCCGGCAGCCAGAAATTGACCGGGAACGCCGCCGCCTTCATGCCGAAGGCCAGCGTGAACAGGGCGGCAATGGTCATCAGCGGTGCCGTGTCGCGCAACCCGTCGGCCTTGGCGGCGATATCGGCCATGTTGAGCGTGCCGAACACCGCATAGAGATAGCCGACCGTGATCAGGAACAGGGTGGTGGCAATCAGGTTCAGCACCGCATATTTCAGCGCGCCGTCGATCTGCCGGCGCTCGGAGCCGAGGATCAGCAGGCCGAAGGACGAGATCAGCAGGACTTCGAACCAGACATAGAGGTTGAAGATATCGCCGGTGAGAAATGCGCCGGAGACGCCGGCCATCAGCACCATCAAAAAGGGATAGAAGCCATAGCGCCGGCCGCTGTCGTTGATATCGGCAAGCGCATAGACGCCTCCGGCCAATGCAACGATGGCGGCGGTGAGCGCCAGCAGGGCGCCAGTCAGGTCGACGGTGAAGGCGATGCCGAAGGGCGGCAGCCAGCGGCCCATCATGAAGGTGATGGGGCCTTCTGAGGCGACATGGGCCAGCAGCAGCGCGTCGATCACCACCAGCAGCGCCAGCGCCGGCACGGCGATCATCGCATGCAGCCTGATCCGGTGGCGGATCATCATCAGCACGGCGCCGACCGTCAGGCAGAGGGCGACGGGGGCAATGGTCAGCCATTGCTCGAAGCGGGCCGGCTCCATGACCAGGGCGACCGACAGGTCGGCGATATGAGCTTGCGTTGCAGCCATGACTTATTCCGGTATCCCCATGTCAGTAGCCAAGCGGCGGAAGTGGCTGGTCTTCAGGCTCGGCCAGGCGCATCTCGTCGGTATCGTCGGTCTTCAGTTCCTGAAAGGCGCGGTAGGACAGCACCAGAAGGAAGGCAAAGAAGGAGAAGGAAATGACGATGGCCGTCAGGATCAGCGCCTGAGGCAGCGGATTGGCGGCCTCCGCGCTTAAGACATCGCTGCCGGCGCCGATGATCGGCGGCACTTCGCGGGTCAGCCGGCCCGAGGTGAACAGCAGCAGGTTGACCGCATTGCCGAGAATGGCGATGCCGAGCAAGACCCGCACGATATGTCGAGAGAGCATGAGATAGATCGCCGCGGCGAAGAAGATGCCGACCATGCCGGCAAACAACGCTTCCATCAGTCGTGATCCCTTTCTTCCAGAGCCAGCGCAATCGAGGTGATGGCACCGACCCCCACGAGATAGACGCCGACATCGAAGGACATGACGGTGGCGAGCGGCACCTCGACACCGAAGATTTCCGGATAGACCCAGAGACCGGTCATGAAGGGCACGCCGAAGATGGCCGACAACAGGCCGGAAAGACAGGCCAGAAGCAGCCCGGCGCCGGCAATCGACATGGGGTGGACGATGATGGCGCGGCGCACGGCCTGCACGCCATAGGCAATGCCGTAGATGGCCAGCGCCGAGGCGGCGATCAACCCGCCGATGAACCCGCCGCCCGGCTCGTTATGGCCGCGCAGCAGTACGAAGATCGAGAACAGCACCATGAGGGCGGTGAGAAAGGGCGCGACGGTGCGGAAGATCAGGGTGTTCATGGGCGGTCTCCCTGTGGCGATGGCAGGTCGGAAATCCGCACTGACCATGACAGCGGGCGGAGTACCCCCCTCTGCCCTGCCGGGCATCTCCCCCACACGGGGGGAGATCGGTTCGCGGACATGTTCTGCCTCGAATGTACCTCTGAGGTATTTCGCATCGCCCGATTCTGTATGCCCAGGTACCCTACGTCAGCGAAAAACGTCAGGGCGTCGCTCCGAGTCGATCTCCCCCCGTCTGGGGGAGATGGCCGGCAGGCCGGAGGGGGGTGACGCAGGAGTACAGCCATCATGCCTTGCCCCCCGTCACCCGAATGCGGATCAGGGCGAGGATGGAGAGGCCGGTGATCATCACCACGGAGATTTCGCCGAGCGTGTCGACGCCGCGGAAGTCGACGATGATGACGTTGACGACATTGGCGCCGTGGGCGATCACCTTGGAATAGGTGTTGAAGAAGGTCGTCAGGGTGGGATCGAAGGGCAGTTGCGTCGATTTGAGCAGCAGCATGGCAAAGCCGAGGCCGCAGGCGATGGATATGGTGCTGTCGAGCATGACCTGATGCGGCGGCCGGTGATCGGACGGCGACAGGCGCAGGCGGGTCATGACCAGCGCGAGGATGACCACCGACAGGGTTTCCACCATGAACTGGGTGAAGGACAGATCCGGCGCGCCGAACAGCAGGAAGATCATCGCCACGGCAAAGCCCTGGATGCCGAGGGAGACGATGGCGGTCAGGCGGTCCTTGGCGGCCAGCACGGCAAACAGGCCGACAATGGCGATGGCAAAGAAGGTGAGTTCGTGGAAGCGCACATCGGCCGGCCAGACCGGCAGGTCGGGCAGTTCACCGTACAGGATCGGCGGCACGATCAGCACCAGTGCCACCAGGGCAAAGGTGAAGGTGACGTAGAATTCCAGCCGGCCGTTCTGGACGAGGCGCGTCAGCCGGAACGAGAAGCGCACCAGCGCCTCCATGCAAATGTCGAAGCCCTTGTCCGGCCCGGCGCCGATCGTCTCCAGCAGGCTGGCGACGGCGGCCCGCACCCGGTCGATCATCAGGAACAGGACGGCGCCGAGCGCCACCGTCAGCGCCGACAAAGCCAGCGGCAGGCCGATATGCGGTGCCAGGCTGATATCGATGACGGTTGCCACGCCCGAGACGGCAGTGGCCATCGGCGAGGAGACATAGGTATGAGCAAGACCTGAGAACAGGGCGGCGGCAAGGCCCACCAGCGCCAGCACCAGCGGGCCGAGCCAGAGCAGAACGGGGCCTTCATGGGCGTGTTTCGGCGTCTCGACCTTTACGCCCAGGAAAGGCTTCAGTGCCACGGCAAAGCCGATCGCCAGCATCAGGGCATTGCCAACGATGGCGACGATGGAAAAGACCACCGAGCGCGGATCGCCATGGGCAAGGGCCGCGTAGACCTCTTCCTTTGCCAGGAAGCCGAAGAAGGGCGGCAGGCCGCCCATGGAGATGGCGGCAAACAGGGCGGCGACGAAGGTGATCGGCATGGCGCGGCGCAGGCCGCCGAGTTTTGTGACGTCGCGGACGCCGGTCTCGTGGTCGATCAGGCCGGCGACCATGAACAGCGCGCCCTTGAACAGCGAATGGGCGACCAGATAGAGTACGGCAGCAGTGATCGCGTGCTCCGATCCGAATCCCGTCAGCATGACCAAGAGGCCAAGCGAGGCGACGGTGGTATAGGCCAGCATCAGTTTCAGGTCGGTCTGGCGGACAGCCAGCACGGCGCCGACGACCAGCGTGATACCGCCGAAGAAGGGCAACAGGATTTCCCAGGCCGGTGTCTCACCCATCACGGGGTTGAGCCGCATCAGGAGATAGACGCCGGCTTTGACCATGGTGGCGGAATGCAGATAGGCGGAGACCGGGGTCGGCGCTTCCATGGCATTGGGCAGCCAGAAATGGAACGGAAACTGCGCCGACTTGGTGAAGGCGCCGCCGAGGATCAGGAACAGCGCGGCGAGATAAAACGGGCTGGCGCGGACGATATCGCCGGTATGCAGCAGCAGCGACAGCTGCGTGACGCCGGAAATGTTCCACAGAAGGATCAGCCCGGCGAGCAGTGCCAAACCGCCGCCGCCGGTGACGACCAGCGCCTGCAGGGCGGCGCGGCGCGACCGCTCGCGCTCGTGATCGAAGCCGATCAGCAGGAAGGAGGTGATCGACGTCAGCTCCCAATAGATAAACAGCATCAGCACACTGTCGGAGACGACGACGCCGAGCATGGCGCCCATGAACAGCAGCAGGAAGGAGAAGAACCGCCCCTGATGGGCATGGCCCTTCATGTAGCCGCCGGAATAGAGCACGATCAGCGTGCCGATGCCGGTGATCAGCAGGGCGAAGGTCAGCGACAGGCCGTCGAGGAACCAGGAGAAGCTTAAGTTATAGCTCGGCACCCAGGCATACCCGCCGGTCACCACCTCGCCGGCCGCGATTTCCGGCAGGAATTTCAGGAAATGCACGAAGGCGAAGGCCGGCACCAGGGCCAGCACCCAGGCGGCATTGTGGCCGAGACGTCTGGTGAGCAGCGGTGCGGCGAGTGCTGCCGCAAACGGCAGCAGCAAGGCCAGCAATGTCAGACCAGCGGTGTCAGCGAACATGGTGTCTCCCTGTTGGCGCCCATCCCCGCAGACCCGGCAAAGCCGGCGGCACCCGCGGAAGTCCCTGTTAGGCCAAAGGCGCTGCTGCCTCAAGGCCTTTGCGGAATTTTGCCGGTTTTTACGGCAGTGATCACGATGACGTCAGGTGGGGCCTGCCCCTCATCCCCGGCGCAACGCGTTGCGCCTGAGCTGCCGCCACCTTCTCCCCGCAGGCGGGGAGAAGGCCGAGCCTTCGCAGACGGCGTTGACACCAGACGCCGATAGATGCGGTGCCTAATTCGGGTCACGTCCCCTCTCCCCGCATGCGGGGAGAGGTCGGAGCAACTTGTTGCTCCAGGGGCGAGACCCGAAGGTGGACGCCAACTAAGCGGACACAGATGACGGGGTTTCGGCATGAAGAACATTGCCGTCACCCATCGCACGACCTATCTATCTGCCAACAGACGGAGGCATGGACATGAACGACACCACCACACCGAAAATCGAAAAAACCGATGCCGAATGGCGCGAGCAGTTGACGCCGGACCAGTATCGCATCCTGCGCGAGCACGGCACCGAGCGGGCGTTCAGCGGTCCCTATTGGGACCAGTTCGACAAGGGGCTCTATCGCTGCGCGGCCTGCGATACGCCGCTGTTTTACTCCGATACCAAGTTCGATGCCGGCTGCGGCTGGCCGAGCTATTTCGAGCCGGTAACGCCTGGCGCGGTCACCGAGCACAAGGATACCGCCTTCGGCATGGTGCGCACCGAAATCCGCTGCGCCAGCTGCGGCGGGCATCTGGGCCACGTCTTTCCCGACGGCCCGAAGCCGACCGGCCTGCGCTACTGCATCAACGGCCATTCGATGGTGTTCGAGCGGGCGTGAGCGCGGTCGGGCGCGGTTTACAACGTTTGCGGATGCGCTGACGTTTACCCCAGTCTGGCCGGCCCGGCCTCTCCCCCTACCGACCCTTGCAATCTGCGCGGAGATCGCCGAGGCTGCCGGGGTGGCGACAGGCGGGAGAGCAAGGGCGATGGGACGGGAAGCGCTTGGGACCGGCCGTTGGAAGGGGCAATCGGGCGCAGTGAAGGCCCTGCTCGAAAGCGATGCGATCATTCTGCGCGGCGCGGTGCGCGCCAGGTTTGCCCGATCGACCCTGTCCGATATCCGCGCCCAGGGCGATACCCTGTCGATGATGGCCGAAGGTGAACCCGTAGAACTGGAGCTCGGCCATGCCGAAGCGGTCAAATGGGTGAGCGTCCTGCAGAAGCCGTTGCCGACCCTGGCCCACAAACTCGGCGTCGGCCCTGAAACCCCGGCCCATGTGCTGGGGCCTCTCGACGATGCCGCGCTTTGCGAGGCGCTTGCCGGCGCGGTCGTGCCATCGGCCGGCGAGGCCTCCATGCTGATTGCCATTCTGCGGGAGGAGGCCGATCTTGCCGCCGCCCTGCTGGTGTCGCAGGCCCATGCAGGCCTGCCGATCTGGTGTGTCTATGGCAAGGGTCCGTTCAAGACGGTGAGCGACGGCACGATCCGCAGCTTTCTGCGGGCCAGCGGCTATGTCGACAGCAAGACCAGCGCCGTATCGGACCGGCTGACGGCGACCCGATACGCGCCGGCCGGCAAGCCGGCGCCCCCTCAGCGGGTCATGGCCACCAAAGCGAAATAGGCACCCTGCGGATCGAGGCACTGGATGATCCAGGCGGGGCCCGGCACTTCCATCGGCCCGTTGATCACCTGGCCGCCGCCCGCCTTGACCCGCTCGGCGGCGGCATCGATCGCCTCGACATTGATGTAGTAACCCCAGAAGGGCATGGGCACATCCGCCGGCTTGGTCATCATGCCGCCGATGGCAGCACCGCCCTGGCCGAACAGCTGGTAGACGCCCATCGGCCCCATATCGACGGCGGTGTCTTTTTGCCAACCGAACATCTTTGCGTAGAAGGCAAAGGCCTCCTCGCCGTTTTCGGCCATCAGTTCGCGCCAGCCGAAGGTGCCGGGGGTGTTTGCTTCCGGCTCCGGCGGCAGGGGGCCGTCGGGCATGTTGGGCTTGAACAGGCAGATGACGGCCCCTTGCGGATCGGCAACGACGGCAAACCGGCCGATGCCGGGAATGTCGTGCGGCGCCATGTGCACGGCGCCGCCTTCGGCTGCAAACTCGCCGGCCTTGGCATCGACATCGTCGACGGCGACATAGCCGGTCCAGTTGGGCGGGATCTGCCGGGCAAGCATATCCGGCGTCAGCTCCATCAGGCCGGCGGTGCCCATGTCATAGCCCGGAATGTTGAAAAGGCTGTAGGACATGCCCTGCATGCCGCTGTCCTTGCACTGCCAGCCGGCGACGTCGCCATAAAATTTGGCTGCCGCCGCCGTGTCGGTGGTCATCAGTTCGTACCAGACGAAACTTCCCTGCATGATGAAAAAACCTTCTCTCTTTGATGGGGGGCGGCGCCGGTCTCAGGCACGCGTGAATTCGCTTCTCATGAACGTCTTGAACGTGCCGTCCGGCTGCCGCACGCTGCCGGTCAGGCGGCGGTGGTCATCATCGATGAAGGTGATGACATCGCGATAAAGGTCGGTCCTCTTCGGATCGTCGAAAGCCGGGCCTTCGGCCTCCAGCGTCAGGGTCATGCCGTCTGGCTCGACCCAGCCCTTGTAGACCCAGAGCTTGGTCATCATCGAGCCGATCCAGCTGCCGACATAGTGGCCGGCGACCGGATCGTAACCAAGCGTCATCACCATGGAGCTTGGCGTGCCATCCGACATGGCACCCCTGCCCTCGCAGAGATACCAGAGGCCGCCGATCGAGCGGACCTCTTCCGTCCAGCGCATGGCGGGGTCGTTCGGGTCGTAACCCTCGTGGCCGGTGGCTTCGGTCACCACCCAAGTCCCCATAAGCTTTTCCAGGAAGCGGTGTTCGTCCTGCGGTTTGGAAAATTCCATGGTCTTCCTCCCGATAAAGCGTGTCGCGATCTTTCAGATTCGCTCCTTACGCTTGATCCCTTTGTTTCGTCGCATGTCGTGTCCCGAAACCGGTGCCCACTTTCGGGCGACATGCTTGGCGCCTTCACCCGTCAGTGGCAGCAGGCCGCGGCCTTGGGCTGGTCCTCGTATTCGTCGTGACGCCGCACGAAATTCATCGTGCTGTCCTCGTTGCGGCCCTTGGGCGCCCGGTCGAGGATCATCAGCGTGCCGATCAGTTCCTCGCCGCCGCGGGCATAGCTCGAATAGGTGTGGAAGATCTGGCCCTTCTCATCCTTGTAAAAGGCCGACAGGCCCGGCAGCTCGTCATGGGCATTCTCCGTCGGCGTATCGCGGAAATTGTAGAAGACCGAGCCTGATGCCAGCTCATCTTTCGAAAAGGAGACATGGAAATCGCTGTTGAAATTGCTGCCGTTCGACGAGACCCAGGGAAATTTCCAGCCCATGCGGCGCTTGTAGGCGTCTATCTTGGCCAGTGGCGCCCGCGACACGCAGATGAGCGTCACGTCGTGATGGTTGAGATGCGGCAGGGTGCCGTCGAGATGGTCGGCCAGGAAGGAACAGCCGGGGCAGCCCGCCTCCCAATCCGGTCCCAGCATAAAATGATAGATCATCAGCTGGCTGCGGCCGTCGAACAGTTCGGCCAGTGTCTTGCGGCCCGACGGGGTATCGAAGACATAGTCCGTCTCGATCCTGACCCACGGAAGCGCCATTCGCTCGGCGCGGACCTTGTCGCGCAGATGCGTCTCCTCCTTCTCCCGCAAAAGCAGCGCCTTGCGCGCCTCAAGCCATTCCTCACGCGTGACAACAGGATGATCCATTTTCGCCTCCTCAAGCCTGATGGATGTTGAAAGTCTGACAGAGACCTTTCGCGCGTTCAAGTGAACGGCGGCGCCGCCATGGTTGTCCTTGACTATTTACGTTGATATCAACATAAATAGTCCATGTCAAATCAACCCCTGATTCCTTTTTCGACCACCATTCATGTCCGCGACACCTGCCTGTGCCTGCATGCGCAGCGGGCGGCGCGGGCCTTAGCGCGCCGCTTCGACACGGCGCTGAAATCACTGGGGCTGACCAATGGCCAGTTCTCTTTGATGATGTCGCTGAACCGGCCCGAGCCGCCGCCGATGGGGCCGGTCGCAAACCTGCTCGCCATGGACCGCACCACGCTGACGGCAGCGCTGAAGCCGCTGACGCGGCGCGGCTGGGTGGCGATCGAGCCGGATCCGAAGGACAAGCGCGGCAAGCGGCTGCGGCTGACCGCCGAGGGCACCGCCATCCTGTCGGCCGCCCTGCCGATCTGGAAATCCACCCACGACGCCGTCGAGGCCGAACTCTCGTCGGGCGACGCGGAAGGGCTGCGGCAGGATTTGGTGGAGATTTCGCGTTAACTGACGACCGGCAGAGTTGCGTCAGCCGTCGCTGCGATCCGGCTTTTGCGTCGTTACTTCCTGCAGCTCTTTCCAGACGAGATAGTAGAACGGGTTGCCCATTTTTTCCCAGAACTCGGGACTGGATGTATTGAAGATCAGGGCCGTTCCCAACGACAGAAAGATCGAAAAGCAAATAAAGACAAAGGCGAATATGTTCGCGATCAGCACTGGTACAAGCAGAGCGGTCAGTCCGGCATTTCTACCGAAATGTTCTTCCGATATGTATCCCACCAGGCACAACGTTGCGAAAGTCACGATGAGGACCGGAAAGGCCCAGAGCGTCTGCTTTTTCGTCAGCATGAAAACCTCTTCGCGATCGCCTGTCGTTCCCAGATCATACTGCTGCATGCCGATGGATGGTAGCCATGGCGGCCCCCGAACGGGCCCTCAAGGCTTGACCGCCCTGCCCCAGGCCGCAAGGCGCGGATCGCTGGCGAAATCGGTGATGGCGAAGCCCAGTCGCTGGCGGGGGAACTCGCACAGCGCCTGCACGCCGGACGGCGCCAGGCGGATGCGCCAGGTCTGGCGCTCGACGGGTTGGCGCTCGGCAAAGGCGCCGGCGCTCAAGAGCGCCACGTTGCGCCCGCCGGCCGGGTCGCGCACCGAACGGTAGACGATTGCCGCCAAACCGGCGGTCCGGGCGCTGTCGGCCAGTGCCTGGCAGGCCTCGTAATTCACCGGATCGGTCCAGGCGGCCTCGTCACGGAGCAGTGGCGGCTCAGTCAGGTCGAGGGCGGCTGACGTTTGGATCAAGGCGGAAAAGGCGGTGTATTCGGCGGCATTGGCCGGCAGCGGTGTGGCGGGCGATTCGCTGTAGAACAGCAGCCGGTAGAAGGCCATTTCGGCCAGCGCCGTTTCCACCCGCTGGGCCGCGTAATAGACGCCAAGCGTGCGCCCGGCGCGGCGGAAGCGCGAGCCGTTCGGATAGACGCCGCCGTAGCGGAACGGCGTCGCCAAGAGATAATCGAGCCCGGCACAGTCCGGCGGAAAGGCCGGCTTGGTCTCCTCCAGCAGGCTTTCGAGCAGGACCTGCTCGTCGACGGTATCGACCAGCTTCATGGTGGAAACCTGGTGCTGGGCCTCGACCAGCCGCCACCAGGCGCCCGACAGAGACCGCGCCTCAGACGAGAGCGCGGCGGGCGTCCAGATAGGCAAGGACATCGGTCAATCCGGAAATGGTGACGATCTTTTCGGCCGGCACGCCGGCCAGCACGCTATTGGCATTGCGCAGCCAGTGACGGGCCACCGTCTCGTCGCCGCCGGTGATGGCATCCAGCGAGCGGAACAGCCGGATGAACAGCAGCGCCAGCTCGAACGGCTTGGTGCCGCGCTCCAGCCGGAACTCGAGCTTCTTCATGCGCGACACGCTGGCCTCCGACAGACCGAGCACGGCGGCCAATTGACGGGCCGAAAGCCCCAGCCGCTCGGCCGCACTGACGGTCGCCTTGGTCACGGTCAGCGCTTCGGCGTTGATCGGGGCGGCTCTGGGTTCGAGTTGGTGCAACATGGCGCGATCCTCTCTACGGAGAGAATATAGGTGATATTTTTCTGTAGACAAGGATTTTGTGCTGTCGCTGAGAGAAAGCTCCGGGGCGGGGTGACCGACGTCAGTGATTGTGGTGATCACCCCCACCCGCGCGTTCCGCGCGACCTCCCCCCTCAAGGGGGAGGTGGAGCCCGGATCGCTGCCGGCTTGCTTGCGGTGGATCGTCCGGCCGGAACTTCTGCCCGACATCCCCTTGCCTGATCAGGCGACCGTGACCGGCACTTCGGTCGAGGTGCGCATGGCGTGGCTGTAGGGGCAGACGATGTGGGCGGCGGCGACCAGCTTTTCGGCAAGGGCCTTGTCGATGCCCGGCAGGTTGGCGCTGATGGCGACCTCGATGCCGAAGCCGGTGCCGTCTTCGCGCGGGCCGATGCCGACGCGGGTGGTGATGGTGGTGTCTTCCGACAGCTTCACCTTTTCCTTGCCGGCGACGAATTTCAGCGCGCCGAGGAAGCAGGCGGAATAGCCGGCGGCAAACAGTTGCTCGGGATTGGTGCCGGTGGCGCCATCGCCGCCCATTTCCTTCGGCACCGTCAGCGTAACATCGAGAACGCCGTTGTCGGATACGGCGCGGCCGGCGCGGCCGCCGGTGGCAGAGGCTTGTGCGGTATAGAGAATAGCCATGTCATTGCTCCTTGTGGTTGGCTGTCCGATTTCTTATGTATCGTACAATTTAATTGCGCGCAATTAATTTTTGCGCATTGCATATGACGGCAGGAATTGCCACACTTGAGATCAGGGTCTTTGAAGGTCAGACCCGATGATGTCGCCGGGGCGATCGGACGTCAAGGGATGCAAGGGGATAGGAAAGGCCATGAAGGATTCGACGCTTGACAAGGAACTGACACTCGACCGGCAGCTCTGTTTTGCCGTCTACGGCGCCTCGCTGGCGCTCAACCGCGCCTACAAGCCGTTGCTGGAGCCGCTGGGACTGACATACCCGCAATATCTGGCCATGATGGCGCTCTGGGAAAAGGATGGCCAGCAGGTCAAGGAACTCGGCGAGACGCTGGGCCTTGATTCCGGCACGCTCTCGCCTCTCCTGAAGCGGTTGGAACAGGCCGGCTATGTCTCGCGCAAACGCGACAGCATCGACGAGCGGCAGGTGACGGTGTCGCTGACGCCGACGGGTGCTGCGCTGAAGGACCGGGCGATGGACGTGATGCTATCGATCGGCCGGCAGACCGGCTGCACGATGAGCGAGCTGGAAACGCTGCGCGACCGGCTGAAATCCCTTCGCGGCCATCTGGCGGCCGCGAAAGAACAGGTCTGAACGATTCCTACTGCCAGACGACGATGCGGGCCTTGGTCGGCACACGCTCGTAGAGATCGATGATATCCTGATTCATCAAGCGCACGCAGCCCGACGACACGGCCTTGCCGATCGAATTCCATTCCGGCGAACCGTGCAGGCGATAGAGCGTGTCTTCGCCGCCCTGGAAGATATAGAGCGCGCGGGCACCGAGCGGATTGTCGAGACCCGGCGGCTTGCCGCCATTGGCCGACGAATATTGCGCCAATTCCGGCTGACGGGCGATCATCTCGTCCGGCGGCGTCCATTTCGGCCATTTCTGGCGCCACTGGATGACGCCCTCGCCCTGCCAGGAAAAGCCCTGGCGGCCGATGCCGACGCCGTAACGCATGGCCGTGCCACCCGATTCGACCAGATAGAGGAAACGCGACGGCGTATCGACGACGATCGTGCCCGGCGGCTGGCCGGTCGGATCAAGGACGCGCTGGCGATAGAAGCGGGACGGGATTTTCTGATACGGAATGGCCGGGATCACATAGCCGTTGTCCATCATCTCGCCATACATGGCGTCGAGTTCGGCCGATCCGCCCGTGGCGGGGCCGAGCGGCTGTGGCGGATTGCGGTAGGTGATGGTGGGCATGGACGCCCCGGACGAGGCACAGCCGGATAGCAGGGCCGCAGCGCCAAGTCCGGACAGGGACAGAAGGGCGCGGCGGGACAGAGACGTCTTGGTGATCATGAAAGATTCGGCTTCCTGTGGAAAATGCGGCTGGCAGCGCTATGCAACGCCGCCACAGCCTGATTGTTCCTCCGGAAGAACCATAGAGGCCACGGGTTAAAAAACCAATTGCGCATGAGGCAAAGTCAGTCAAATTTCCGGCATTGTGCCGGGCACGTGCTGCCGTTCTGCAACAATTGCGGCCTCAGATCACCACGATCGATGCGTTCTTGCCGACCCGGTCGTAGAGATCGATGACATCCTGATTGAACATGCGCACGCAGCCGGACGAGGTCGCCCTGCCAACCGACTGCCAGTCCGGCGTGCCGTGCACGCGGAACAGCGTGTCCTTGCCATCCTTGAAGATATAGAGGGCGCGGGCGCCGAGCGGGTTGTTGAGGCCGGATTCCAGACCACCATTGGCGGCGGAGAAGGATTTTATCTCCGGCTGACGGGCGACCATGTCGTCGCTCGGCGTCCAGCGCGGCCATTTCTGCTTCCACTGGATGGTGCCGCGGCCGGACCAGGCAAAACCCTGCTTGCCAAGGCCGACGCCGTAACGGATCGCCTTGCCCTCGGCCTGGACCAGATAGAGGAAGTTCGCCTTGGTATCGACGACGATGGTGCCGGGCGCTTCCGGCGTCTGGTAGCTGACTTCCTGGCGCAGGAAGCGCTGGTCGACGCGACTGTAGGGAATGGCCGGGATGGTGTGGCCGTCGTCGCGGATCACGTCATACATGATGCGATGCACCGGATTGCTGACCGGCAGGCCATAGGTCTGGTGGAACTGCGTCTGGTAGAGATTGCGTTTCTGCGGCACCGACTGGGGCGTCGCCGGCTGGACGCGGGCCGGATCATAATAGACCGGCGCGATCTCGTCCTGGAATACGTCGATGTTCATGCGGCTGGTGTCGGTCACCAGGATACAGCCGGACAGGCCCGACAGGGCCGTGGCTGCCGCCAGGACGGCGCTGATCCGCCGAACGTTCTCACTTTTCACAAACATGGAATACCGCTTCGTGCCGATGGACTATGCCAGGCACTCTTTCAGGCGCGGCTGGCGCGAAGCTGTCGCCATCGTCGATCAGGCGGCTTTCTTCTCGGCAGCCAGGGCCGCCTGGGGCAATTGCACATTCTTCAGGGCCAGCGAGGCGAGGAAGCCGAGGCCGATGATGCCGGCCGCCGTCAGGAACAGCGGGTGGAAGGCCGTGGCATAGGCTGCGGCCACCAGGCCTTGGGTCTCCGGCGGCAGGGCGGCCAGCATCTTGGGCGACAGTTCCTTGATGTTGGCGACGCCCGGGATCGTGATCTGCCTTGCCGTCATGCCATGGGCGATCACCGCGCCGTAGATGGAAATGGCGATCGAGGCGCCGGCCATGCGCGTCAGCGTCACGGTGCTGGTGGCCGCACCGACATCGGCATGGGAGGCGGCGTTCTGCACGCCGATGACCGGCACCTGCTGGCCGATGCCGATACTGATGCCCTGCATCAGCATGACGAGGGCGATCAGCACGATCGGCGTGCCGGCATGGGCGAAGCTGAACAACAGCAATGCGACCATGGTGCCAGCGGAACTGACGGCGGCCAGCCACTTGTAGCGGCCGGTGCGGGCAATCAGCCGTCCGGCCGAAAGCGAGCCGGCCGCAATGCCGCCTGTCGTGGCGACGAACAGCAGGCCGGCCATGGTGGGCGACAGGCCTGTCGTGGTCTGCAGGAACAGGGCGATGTAATTGACCGAGCCGATGGCAACCGCGCCGCTGGTCATCGATATGATCAGCAGCAGGCCGACCGTCGGATTGTGGAACAGGCCGAGCGGCACGACCGGCTCGGGCACGCGACGCTCGACCAGGACGAAACCCAACAGGCAGACGAGACCGAAGGCGACGACGCCGAGACTTTCGGCCGCCACCAGCGAGCCGAACAGTTCGGCGCTATCGGCCCACAGCACGACGCTTGCGACCGCCCCGGCCAGAAGCAGGGCGCCGGCATAGTCGATCTTCGGGCGGCGGCGTGGCCGGCGATAGGGCAGAAGCCAGGCAAGGCCGGCCAGAACCAGAATGCCGATCGGCAGGTTTACCAGGAAGATCGAACGCCAGCCGAACCAGTCGCTCAAGAACCCGCCGAGAACCGGGCCGAGCGCGCCGGAGGCCATCAGCACCAGGCTCGAAAAGCTCTGGTAGCGGGCCCGCTCGCGCGGCTCGAACAGGTCGGCATTGATCGAGAAGATCGACACCATGATGCCGCCGCCGCCGAGCGCCTGCAGCACGCGCGCCGCGATCAGCCCGTTCATCGACGTGGTCAGGCCGCAGATCAGCGAACCGGCGGTGAAGATGAAGACCGCGGCCATGATGACGTATTTGCGGCCGAACAGATCGCCAAGCTTGCCGTAGACCGGCATGACGGCGCTGGAGGCCAGCAGATAGGCCGAGCCAACCCAGCCGAAGCGTTCCAACTGGCCGAATTCGGCGACGATGGTCGGCAGCGCGGTGGAGACGATCTGGTTATCAAGGGTCGCCATGAACATGGCCGTCATCAAGAGGATGAAGATGATCAGCCGCAGGCGGTTGTCGGTGACCAGCGGCGCCTCGGCCAGAGCCTGGGCAACAGCGGCCGACCTGGCGGCAGGCACTGCAGCAGAAGACATGCGATTGTCCATGCGGAATCTCAATCATGGTTCGACCGAATTGTCGCATCTATGTGCTATTGGCATATATCTGTCAATGTCATATATGTGTGAAATCACACATAGGCTTTGCAGCGCCGGCCGCCTTTGTTAAGACGGGCCACTTGCAATAAGACAGAACCGATGACTGATTCAAAGACCGAGGCGCCCGGCGCCTCCCCTTCCCCGGACAGCCGGGACGATATCGAACTGATCGGCGAGACCCTGACGCGGATGCGCGTGATGATCGGCCGTCGCATCATCGGCCGCCTGGCGATCCGCAATGTCGCGCCCGATCTCGACCTGTCACATCTCGACGTGATCGACGCTGTGCGTCAGGTCAGCCTCAACGGCGAGGCGACGGTGGGCGCCATTGCCGAGGTGATGCGGATCGATCCGTCGCGCGGCAGCCGGGTGGTGGCCGAGATGGTGGAGCGCGGCGTTCTGGCCCGCGCCGTATCGCAGGCCGACGCACGGCGCGCCGTCGTGGTGCTGACGCCGCTCGGCATTTCGGTGCTCGAAGAGATCCAGGCGGTCAAGCGCACCGTCGTCGAGACCATCGTGTCCGATTGGCCGGCCAGCGACATCGCGGAATTCGGGAGGCTTTTCGACCGGTTCGTCTGCCGCTTCCAGTCGCTGGCGCGGTTGCCGGAGAAGGATTGTGCGGGCAAGAACGCCTGACCAAGACGCCAAGAAACGACCGGTATCGCCCTTCTGGGCGATACCGGTCGTTCGTCCCCCGCGCTAAACTTGGTATTTCCGTATTCCCCCTCCGGAGGCTTCGGATTGCTCCGGTTCTGAACTCAAGAGGTTCGTCCGGCCGGCCATCGGGCTTGCCGACGGCCGGCCGCGCAAGGAGCGCGGGCACATCCATCCTGCCCTGGCGTCATGGGTCCGCCGCATCTGCGACGCCAGTGGATGTGGCCTGCCTGCCCCTTAAGGCAAATCAGACAGATCGGGCATGGGTCGGATTGATGGCCTTGTAGATCTTCGAGCCGAGCACGGCGGCAATCGGCACGGCCAGAAGACAGCCTGCCGCGAAGCCCGCCGCCAGTTGCCAGCCTTCCATCATCTTCAGGGACAGAAGCGCCGTGACCGCCGCACCGGCCAGAACGGTGGCGACGAGAATGTATAAAACCGCAGCAAGACGAAACATCGAAACCTCCAATCAGGATTGCCTAATAAACATGAGCCCGGCCGGGTTTCGCGGCATTGATCTGGCGCAAACGATCTGCAGATCCTGCTCGTCGCGCGGCCCTTGTACTTGCGTCAAAACGGCACAGTTTTTGGTGGCACGCTTCTTGCTGCGGAAGGGTGGATTAAGGATTTGTTCATGCTGACACGACGCACCGCCCTCAAACTCCTGGCCGGCTCCGCCTTCGGGCTCACGGCCGCCGGACATCAGGTCTTGGCCGCACCGCCGGCCATCACCCCGGTCGACCTGCGCGGCGCGATCGACGCTGCCGAGGAAGGGCTGATCCCCGGCGCCAGCGATAACCAGAGCAAGCGCTTCCAGCAGATCCTCGACAAGGCGGCGCGGCGCGCCATGCCGGTCTATCTGCCGCCCGGCACCTATACCGTCTCGAATATAGAGCTGCCGGACGGCACGCGGCTGGTGGGCGCGGCCGGCGCATCGCGGCTGATCTATGGCGGCGACGGCCATCTGCTGCGGGCCGAAAACGCCACGCGAATCGAAATCTCCGACATCGCCATCGACGGCGCCAATCGCTGGCTGGCCGATTATACCGAGGCACTGCTGTCGCTGCGCAGCATCGGTGATCTCTTTCTCGACAATTGCGAAATCCTCGGCAGCCGCAAGAATGCCGTGAAACTGGAACGCTGCGGCGGGCGGATCGAGCGCTGCCGCATTGCGGGCGCTGCCGATACGGCGATCTATGCCATTGAAAGTACGGGACTTTCCATTTCCGGCAACCGCATCGAGGATTGCGGCAATGGCGGCATCCTGGTGCATCGCTGGACCAAGGGGCCGGACAATTCGATGATCACCGGCAATCGCATCGCCCGCATCGGCGCCAGCGACGGCGGCACCGGCGAACACGGCAACGGCATCAACCTGTTTCGCGCCGACAATGCCATGGTGATCAACAACCATGTCTCCGACTGCGCCTTCTCGGCAATCCGCGCCAATTCCTCATCGAACGCGCAGATCTCCGGCAACCAGTGCCTGGCGTCCGGCGAAACGGCGATCTATGCGGAATTCTCCTTCGAGGGCGCCATCGTCTCCGGCAATGTGATCGACGGCGCCGCCAACGGCATCATCGTTTGCAATTTCAACGAGGGCGGACGCATGGCTGCCGTGACCGGCAATATCGTGCGCAACCTGTCGCTGACCGGGCCTTATGTGCATGACGGCGCCGGCTTCGGCTTCGGCATTGCCGTGGAAGCCGACACGGTGGTCTCGGACAATGTCATCGAGAATGCCCCGAAATGGGGCATGATGCTGGGCTGGGGTCCCTATCTGCGCAATGTGATCGCCAGCGGCAACGTGATCCGCACCGCCCCGATCGGCCTCTATGTGACGGTGGTCGAAGAGTCCGGCTCGGCGCTGATCACCGGCAACCTGTTCGACGACACGCCGAACGGCGCGATCATCGGCTACCGCTGGAACGACAAGGCGACCGGCGAGCTGCTGGACGATGCCGGCGACTACGCCCATCTGACGATCAGCGGCAACAGGGTGGTGTGAGAGCGGTCACGCCGGGATGGAGAACAACCTCGGCGCAGCCGTTTGACGTCGGTGAGACAGCGGCGTATCCTGTATTACAAATGGAGGGAAATACCGTGTCGAAACAACATGAGTTATCCAATCCGATTGCCCTGCGCCTACCGTCCGATGTGCTGGCCGAGATCGAACAGATCGCTGAGGTCTGCGAGCGCTCGCGAAGCTGGGTGATGGTGCGCGCGCTCAAATCCTATCTGGCCGGCGAAGGCCGCGAGATCCTTGACCTCGCCAGGGCCCGCGACGACGTTGAGGCCGGCCGCGCCTTCGATCTGGACGACGTCATCGAAGAGGTCGAGACGATCGTAAAAGGCACGGCCGCTTGAGGGTCCGGCTGTCGCCATAGGCCCGCGACTATGTCCTGTCGGAGGCAGCCTATCTCAAGGAGCGCAGCCCGCCCGCCGCGCAGCATTTCAGCGACGGGCTGAAAAGGCTCAAGCACAACCTGGCCCGCTTTCCGCAGATGGGGCAAACGACAGAAGAGATGCCCGTCCCGAATGTGCTTCGCTTCGTGATGGGCGCCTATCTGGTCGACTACCAGATCAACAGCACCGAAATCATCATTCTGGCTATCCGCCACGGCCAACAGCGTCCACCCGGAACACCGCTCGATGACGATCGGGATTACGAGATTGATAGTGGTGCCGACCCTGACGAATAGCCGGGAATGTCGTCACTAGCCGCCAGCCTCCGCGGCCCCCGCCTCCGCCCGGCCACGGATCAGGGCGAGGGCGTCGGCGGGCGGGCGGCGTTCGATGCGGCGGTAGGTTGAGCAATCCTGGGTGCGCGACAGCAGGCGCTGGTTGACCATTTCACGGCGCAGCAGCACATGATCGCCGAAGCGGTTCAGGCTCTTCAGCAGCGCATTGACCTGCCGCTCGGCCAGATCGACCTCGGCCGGCATCCGGCTCCACAGCTTCCACAAGCAGAGTTGCTGCTGCACGGTCCTTGCCGGCCAGCGCAGCAGCACGCCATCGCTATCGAAACAGCGGGCCGCCGCTTCGACGCGGCGGTAATCGACCGGCTCGCTTACGGACGGTTCTGCCGCCAGCCGTTCGTGGGCCGCCTGAGAGGCCCGCATATGCTGGTAATTGCGGAAGCCGGCGGCCCTGGCCAGGATATTCAGGAGTTCGACATGGCCGGGCTTGTCCGTGCGGCCGTCCAGTTCGCGTTTCAACTGGCGGGCCAGCACCGAAATATCGGGCGCCTGATAGGGTTGGGGATGTCTCGACATCGTCTTTTCCTCGATATCGTGCCGTCAGAACCTGAGATTGCCGGTGGTCACCGTCTTTTCGACACGGCACGGGAAAAGTGTCTGTCTGGTATCATCGTTATGCAGGTTTAGCTCCCCTTCAAGGGGCGGTGACGCCTGGGTGTTTCTGCAGACCCTATCCCGCTCATACGTCCACCCGCCGATCCTGTCAACATCGCCTCCCGTCAACATTGCCGCGGCGCAGCCGATCACAACAATTCATGGCCGCATCACCCCTTCGCCGCTTCCCAACGGCGATGCCGGCGGATAGTTTCCGCCCCGACCCACACTGGAGGAAGACAGACATGCTGAAGATCTACGGCGTCCACAGATCCCGCGCGACGCGCGTCTACTGGCTGGCCGGCGAACTGGGGCTCACATACGAGAAGATCCCGGTGCTGCAGGCCTATAAGCTGGCTGATCCGATGGCCGCCGATGCGCCGCTCAACACCCGTACACCGGCGTTTCTGGCCATCAACCCGATGGGCGCCATCCCGTCGATCGACGATGACGGGCTCAAGCTGCACGAATCGCTGGCGATTACCCTTTACCTTGCCAAGAAGCATGGCGGGCCGCTTGCGCCGCAGAACCTGGCCGAAGATGCGCAGATGGTGCAGTGGTCGCTGTTTGCCGCCACGGAAATCGAAAGCAATGCGCTGAAGATCTCGCAGCTCAATGCCGAGGGGCGACTCTCGACGGAGGCCGGCGCGCAGGAGGCGCAAGCCCATGCGCGGCTGTTGAAGCGGCCGTTCGGCGTGCTGGAAAAGCACTTTTCCGACCATGCCTATGCGGTGGCTGAGCGTTTTACCGTCGGCGACATCAATCTGGCCGAAGTGGTGCGCTACGCGCAGCCACTGACCTCGCTGATGGACGCCCATCCGCATGTCCGCGACTGGCTGGTCCGCTGCCAGGCCCGGCCGGCCTTCAAGGCCATGTGGCAGGCCCGCCTCGACGAGAAGGAATGACGGCTTTCCAGGGTGACGATCCCGGCGGCGGTCAGCGCAGCCGGGTGATCTTGTAGTCGCCCTTGCGGATGTGCAGATGGTAATAGGTGCCGGGCGACTCTGACGCGACCAGCGTCTCGTAGACATGGGCCGGCACATCGATGATCTCGTAAAGACCACCCTTGCGCGTCTCGATCTCCAGCCGTCCGGACTCCGCGTCGTAATCGACGGCGGCGATTTCCCGCGACGTCAGGAGAACCCTGCTCATGGAAACCTCATTGGGAAACCTCATTGGGCGGCACATCCGTCATCTGGAACACCATTTTCCGGCAATGGGGAAATTGTGCACCGCAATATGGATTTGTCAACCGAAGCGTGCGCGGCCGGGACGTTTCAGGCCGGGGTGGCCGAGCTGCAGGGCAAGTGCCGCGGCGAGGATGGCCACCAGGCAGGCCGCACCGGAAAAGGCCGGCAGGGTGCCCCAGAGTGACCCGACAAGACCGAGTTTCAGCTGGACCTGCCGCACCACCATGCCGGAGAGCTGAGAACCGCTGAGCCAAGCGGTACTGCCGGCCAGAGACTCGATGGCGGCCAGCGACACAAGCGTCGCCTGGCCGGCCGCAAGGGCGGCGAGGAGTTTCAGGCCTTGCGCGACGCGGCCGTCCGGCGGGCGGCATTCCTCCAGTGGAAAACACAGATAGGCGATCGCCCCGGCCAGGAGCAGCACCGAAGGGGGTGCTGCAGCCGCAATGACCTCGAGCGTCAGGCGGCCGGCCCAGATATCGCGAAACAGCAGGAAAAACGGCGCCGAGGCCAGAAGCCAGACGGCAAAGGCCAGCGCCCAGAGCAGATTGACCTTAAGATAGGCGATGCGGGCCACCGTGGCGGCCAGCACGACGGCGGCGACCGCCAGAAAGCCGGTCGGCTTCAGACCGCCGCCCATATGCGCCGCCATGGACCCGCAGCGGCCGACGGTGCCGCTGCAGCCGGAGATCTGCATCAGCCCCCAGGTGACGTAATCGAAATAGACGGCGAAAAACAGGAAGGTCGCGGTGCTCATCAGCATCCACCAGAGATATCGACCTGCAAACATCCGCGCCCTCATGGCCGTCGAAACCGATTGGCCGATCCTAGCGCGACTCATGGCAAATGCACGGAGAGAGCGCCGGACTGGTTGACGGCATATTAGAATTTGCGGAATCTTGAGCCGCCTGTGCCGCTTCGGCACATTTACCGATGTTTAACGGCTTGGCGCCGCCGCCTGCCACCCGACGCCATGGCAGGCCTTGCCTTGGAGCGGCCAATCGGGCGATGCTGCGGCACCGCGGAGGAGACCTTGATGCGCCCCTTTCACCTTGCCTTTGCCGTCACCGATCTCGAGGCCACCCGGCATTTCTACGGGACGGTACTCGGCTGCCCGATCGGCCGGGAGAGCCCCGGCCAATGGATCGACTTCGACCTTTACGGCCACCAGATGTCGGCCCATCTGCGCCCCGATCTGCCGCGCGACCCGTCGAGCGGATCGGCCGGCGCCCCTTCAAGCGGCACCGTCGACGGCGACACCGTGCCGATCCCGCATTTCGGCGTGATCCTGCAGATGGACGATTTCCTGGCGCTCGCCAAACGGCTGGAAGCCGACCCCGCCACCCGCTGGGGCCTGAAGCCGAAACTGCGCTTTGAAGGCCAATCCGGCGAACAACGCACCCTCTTCGTCTTCGATCCCTCCGGCAACGCGCTGGAATTCAAGGCCTTTGCCGATGATATGGGGATATTTGCTGTGTGAGGGCGGCGGGAGATGCCGAAGGCCGACTGGTTTTGGCTTAAGCGCGCTCTTTTGAGCCGACACGCAATCAGGAAGCCATCTGCGCGCGTAGGAGGGGACCGATCCAGTCGAGGAAGCACCGTACCTTCAGAGGCAGGGGATCGGCTGGAGCATGAATAATGTTCACGGGCAGCGGTTCGGGCGCGAACGCCGTCAGCAATTCCTGCAGAGCGCCGGAGCGCAAGTGGTCGGAGATCTGGTAAGACAGGACGCGGATGATGCCGATACCGGCCAATGCAGCCTGAATGGCAGCCTCGGTCGTGTTGACCGCGAGTTTGGGTCGCGGTTCGATGGTGAAGGCCGCGCCGTCTTTGCGATAGCGCCATTCCGGCGCGGTCGCGAAGCCCTGGAAGCTTATGCCGTCATGCCGGACGAGGTCTTCCGGCTGACGTGGCACTCCTTGACGGGCGAGATAGTCGGGGCTCGCGCAGATCACCCGGCGGACGGCGCCTACCCGCGTGGCAATCAGCGCGCTGTCCGCCAAGTGCCCGATCCGGAGAGCCACATCGACGTGCTCATCCGCCAGACTTAACTGCCGATCGTTCAGGGTCAGGCGCAGGTTGATATCGGGTTGTTCCTTCAGGAATTCCAGCGCAATTGGCAGCAAATAGCGCTCGCCGAATGCAATCGGTGCGGTCACGTGCAGCCCGCCACGCAGCGCGCCATAATCGCCGCTGGCCTGCCGCTCCGCCGTGTCCAGCTCCTCAAGAATACGACGTGACGCGGCGACGAAGGCGCGCCCCTCCTCCGTCAAGGCGAGGCCGCGGCGGCCGCGCAGCACCAAGCGCACCCCAAGGTGCTTTTCGAGATCTGCCACCTTGCGGCTGACCGTAGCAAGCGGCGCGTGCAATCGCCGGGCCCCGGCCGAGAGGCTGCCGGCATCGATCACCGCAAGCAGAACCGACATCGCTTCAAAACGATCCATGTGATCCTTCCAGACATTGAGAGGAAACTTCTCAAAATGGCAGGATACCCCATCAGTTTTGGATATCATAGCTTTCTTGTCGTCCAGGGGACGCAGGCTGGTTCCCCATATTGTCAATGATCCGGAGGAAGAGTCATGCCTCAACTTTCACGTCGTGCCTTTGCCAGTGCCCTTCCTCTAAGCCTCCTCGGCGGAGGACTGATCGGTGGCGCGCCCGCCCTTGCCGCGACGCAGGATACCGCCAGGACGCCGGTCAGCGTGACGCCACTAGCGCAGATCCGCCTCGGTCGCTTCACGGTCACGGCGCTGACAGACGGCTATGCCGATATGCCCTATGACTATTTTCCAGGACGCTCCGCGGCCGAGGTCGAGCAAGCGGCAATCGCGCAGTTCACTGCCCGGCCGAGTGGGGTGCGCTTCCTCTTCAACCAGTATCTCGTCGAGGATGGCGAGCGCCGGATCCTGATCGATGCCGGTGCGGCAGGCTCGATCGGGCAGACCGGACAATTGCCGCAGGCGCTTGGTGCGCTCGGCCTGCAGCAGGACCAGATCGACGCGGTCATCGTGACGCATATGCACCAGGACCACATGGGCGGCCTGATTCTCGGAGGCAAGAACAACTACCCCAAGGCGGAGCTGTACATCGATCGTCGCGACGTTACCCATTGGACCGATCCAGCCAAGCGCAGCGGCGCGCCCGATTATCTGCAGACCAGCTTCAAGATGGCCGAGGAGGTTGTTCGCCTCTATCCGAAACTCCAGGCGATCGACGGCGAGCGCGACATTATGCGGGGCGTCTCGATTGTCGACCTTACCGGCCATACGCCCGGCCATATCGGCGTGCGGGTCGAAGATGACGGCAAGAGCCTCATCATGGTTTCGGACATGATCTTTCCGGTCGTGCATCCCGGTGCAACCGATGTGTCCTTCCTGTTCGAACAGGATCCTGCAGCGGCCAAAGCAATGCGCGACCGCTTTTTTCCGCGCGCCGCCGCAGAAGGCGCGCTCATCGCCGCCACGCATATGCCCTTCCCGGGGCTTGGCCGGGTGGTCGCCGACCGCGGGCAGATACGCTGGCAAGTGGCGGACTGGGCCTTGCAGAACTGATGTCCGCTCTGGCGGTCACAAGGGGAAGACGACATGAGCTATAAATATCTTGACATCGCGACCACCGCCTCCGTGGCGGCCGCACAGGAGCATTATGGCAGCGCGGAGCAGTGGACGCGGATAGGCGCACGCGGCCCAGCGGACGATACTCAGAGCCAGCGCCTCGGTCCGTCAGAAACGGCCTTCATCCGGGCGCGCGACGGTTTCTATCTCGCCAGTGTCTCGGAGACTGGATGGCCCTATGTCCAGTACCGGGGCGGGCCTGCGGGTTTTCTGACCGCCGTCGATGCATCGATGCTGGGTTTCGCGGATTTTCGCGGCAACCGGCAATACATCACCACAGGCAATGTGCGCGCCAATGACCGCGTCTCATTGTTCCTGATGGACTATGCGCACCGGCAGCGTCTGAAGATCTTTGGTCACATGCGCATCATCGATGCCGCAGACGATCCGGTTCTGGCGAAGACGCTGACCGTGCCCGACTATCCCGCTCGCGTGGAGCGCCTCGTCCTCATCGCGGTGGAGGCGTTCGACTGGAACTGCCCGCAGCACATCACGCCGCGCTTCACGCAGGCTGAACTGGAGCGCGGACGATCGGCATAATCCCGCACAACGCCGCCTCCCTCGAGGAGACGGCAGCGCATCGCGCCGGATGAAGGGGGGAGCCACCGCGCACTTGGCCCCTCATCGCCTCGCAATCGCTCGGCACGTCTCGCCGCCGGAGCAAAACGGGAGGCCCGCAACACCGGGTCGCAAACCTCCCCTGCCCTTTAGGCGCAGCCCGGCACGTCCTCGAGGCGGTGCCAGACCGGAAGGCCGCGTTCGGTGGCGATGCGGACGTCGTTGTCGGCGCCCTTGGAGGCGCCGGGCAGGCGCAGCACGCCTTCGCACAATTGCAGCAGCCGGCCTGCGACGGGGTGGAAGATCGCCTCGTAGAGATCGTCGCCGATCATCTTTCCGCCCGCCGCATGCCAGATCGGCAGCGCCACCCATTCGCCGATCATCGGCACATGGCCGGCCTGAAACAGCGCGTGCGACGGCGCTTCGAGAACCTTCAGATTGGCCGCCATTTTCTGCGGGTCGTCGCCCGTTCCGGACCGGTAGGGGCCAGCAATCAGGATCAGCATTCTCATCTCCTTGGTGTTTTTCTCCCGCCTCATGCGGGAATTTGCACGATAATGCGTGATTCTTCTTGATTGTCGAGTCACTCTGATAGTATTCGTGGTTTATCGTCAATTTTCGTGCAGGAACAGGCATGCTGACCGAGCAGCGCAAGGCGCTTATTCTCGCGGCCCTTCAAAGCCGCGGCCAGGCGGTGGCCAAGGATCTGGCGGCCGAGCTTGGCGTGTCGGAGGACACAATCCGCCGCGACATGCGCGACATGGCGGCCGCCGGGCTGTTGAAGCGGGTGCATGGTGGCGCCCTGCCGCTCTCGCCCGACCTGCCGGATCTCAGCGCCCGCCGCAACCTTTCGTCCGACGTCAAATCGGCGTTGGGGGCGAAGGCGGCAAGCCTGATCCAGCCGGGGCAGATGGTGTTTCTCGACGGCGGCACGACGACGGCGCAAATCGCCCGCCATTTGCCTCGCGATATCGCGCTCACCGTCGCCACCCACAGCCCGACGATTGCCGCCGAGTTCGAGCATCACGCCCACATCGAGGTGATCCTGATCGGAGGGCGGCTCTACAAGCATTCGATGGTCTCGGTCGGAGCGGCGGCGATGACAGCCATCGACGCGCTGCGGCCGGACCTGTTCTTCCTCGGCGTGACGGCGGTGCATGCCGTGCACGGGCTGTCGACCGGCGATTTCGAGGAGGCGGCGATCAAGCGGCATATTTCAGAGGCCAGCGCCGAGACCTACCTGACGGTGACGACAGACAAACTCGACCGCCTGTCGCCCTGCCGGATCATGGCCCTGGACAAGCTGTCGGGCCTGATCGTGCCGGCGGATACCGACGAGGACGTGCTGGCGCCCTATCGGGCGAGAGCGGCAGGGCGCCACCATGCACCCGCTTCAACAGCCCGGCGGCCGCCATGTCGCGCATGTCGCGGCGGATTGTGTCCTCCGACACGCCAAGC
>NZ_JAAXMM010000023.1 GCF_012276985.1 Agrobacterium sp. a22-2
ACCCATGGCCCCGGTGCCGGGTGGGCTGCGCCCGGCCACCATCGGCCCATAGCCGACCTTCGTGTCATCTGCAGCGAAAGGCAGCAGGGAGCCCACTCTGCGTGATGCTGCATAGCAAACGAATGTCGGCTATGTCATTCTTCTGCCCGTAGCCTTCTGGCCAACACACCCATCAGGAGCAGCGCA
This sequence comes from Agrobacterium sp. a22-2, assembly GCF_012276985.1. Lineage (GTDB taxonomy): Bacteria > Pseudomonadota > Alphaproteobacteria > Rhizobiales > Rhizobiaceae > Allorhizobium. The sequence continues at coordinate 187 of NZ_JAAXMM010000023.1, forward strand.
ATTACAAGGAAGGTTGCCCCAACCATCCACGCGGTGGGCGTTGTGTAAGCCTCGGCAACAGCTCCAACCAAGACCAAGCCAAATGCAGCCCCCAATTGCTGTACGAGTGAGCGCAGTGACAGCATTGTAGACCGCTGTCGATCTTCAACGCAGGAATGCAGAATGCTGCTGGCAGGCGTTTCACTCGCGCCCAAGATCACCGAGTAGAGGATGAAGATTGCAACAAAGCCAATGATATTTTCTTGTAACGCCAACGCGATTTGAACGGCTGCAAGACAGGCAAAAATCACTGATAGTGTGATAGCGTGACGGCGTCTGAAAATCCGACTGATGTGAGAAGACAGTGACGCTCCAAAGGCAATTGAGAAGAAGTAGGTCGCCGTCAGTGCGCCAACCACAGAATTCGCGTAGCCATCATCCAGCATGGGTTTTGCGTGGGTTGGCCAGATCACTTCGACCGGGTTTGTAGCCATCAAGAACAAGGCAAGCGCCACTAGAAGGATCGAGAGTGTGGGGTGTTTTAAGGCGAGCAGACCCGCATCTTTGATCACATGTGGAACGCCTGCGAACCCCTGTACGAGTGCCTTGGGGTTTAGCGGACGCCGCTTTTCCGAAATGGCAAACACAGTGTAAGCGAACACAGCCAACATCAAAACAAAACTTGCCAAGTAAGAGACGTCGAAAATACTGAACCCTAGTCGAACTGCGCCTGAGCCGAAGGCATCGGGCAACAGACCTCCAAAAATGGCACCGGAAGCCAATCCCATTGCATTGGCAAACTGGGCTTTTGCAAGAGCAGGTTGAACATCAACATTTGGAGCCATGGCTTTGAAATTCTCGACAAACCACGCATCCAGAGTGCCGGAGCGCAGTGCACGTCCAAAGCCGATGAAGGCAAACGATAGGGCCAGAACATAGAAGTCGTGTGACGACACGAAGAGAGCCAGAGAGATCAGACTTGCAACGACCGCAGACAAGAAAACGGGCTTGCGTCCAACGTTGTCCGCCAGCCCACCAAATGGCAATTCCATAGCTATGGTCGTGAGCGAGTAGACGCCAAAAAGAAGCGAAATCTGGAACAGGTCCATGCCTCGGTCGTTCAGAGCCAATGCAACAACGGCCACTGTCAGACCCATCGCGAAGCGATCCAGAAACTGGTGTACTTGAAATACCCGAATGTGCCGCTGAGCAGACCGCGTGAGCAATTGGAATGAGAATTCGAGGTCGGTTGCCATGTTCGTAGCATCGTCTACACCGGCACCAAATACAACAGATGTGCTGATCCGCAGTAAACCAACGCCTCGCGAAAGCGGTCGTTGGCGTACTTGCAGCGAACTCACACTTTGTCCGCACAGCCGACCTTGGCGGGCACTGCAGCGAAAGTCCGCAATGGCCCAACGCGGCCCTCGTCACGAAAAAATCACTTCGTCCCCTCGCCTTTCGGACCTATGGTCGCGACATCCTGCATCATCCCGAGAGGCACACACCATCATGGCCATCGTCAAAATCGCCCTCACCGTCATCGGCGCCCTTGCCGCCCTGATGGGCCTTGTCTGGATCGGTCAGGGCACCGGCCTGTTCCCCTATCCAGCCTCCAGCTTCATGATCAACCAGAGCCCGTGGATCCTGCGCGGCGCCGTTTTGATGGTGGTCGGGCTGGCGGTCATCTGGGCTGCGCGGCGCTATATCCGGTAGGTCGTTTCCTGCCGCCTGAGACAGTCGATCTCGCCGCCGCCACCCCTCAACAGTTGCCGCACCGCAGCATCTCCCCTTGCCATACCCTCCCGCCTGTGGCATCACGCCGGCTCTTCAATCGTCGGGGTGCTTGATCACAAGGCGCCCCGTTTCGCGTTCGGGGGTTTCCCTGTTCCAACATTCCTAAACGACCAAGGAGCGGCGGCGATGGCTGAGGCGCTGGGGCTGGATTTCGGCACGACAAACACGGTTCTGGCGCTGGCCGACAGCGCGACGACGACGCGCTCGGTGTCCTTCACCTCGGCGGCCGGCACCAGCGACAGCATGCGCACGGCTCTGTCCTTCATGAAGGATGCACAGCTCGGCGCCCGCGCGCTGAAAGTCGAGGCCGGACAGGCGGCGATCCGCCAGTTCATCGACAATCCCGGCGAATGTCGTTTCCTGCAGTCGATCAAGACCTTTGCGGCCTCGGCCCTGTTCCAGGGCACGCTGGTGCATGCGCGGCGCTTCCAGTTCGAAGACCTGATGGAAGTGTTTTTGCGGCGGCTGGAAGCCTATGCGGGCGATGGCTGGCCGGGCCATGCCAAGCGCATCGTCGCCGGCCGGCCGGTGCATTTCGCCGGCGCCAGCCCGGATCCGGATCTGGCGATGCGGCGCTACAACGAGGCGCTGTCGCGCTTCGGCTTTCCGGAAATCCACTATGTCTATGAGCCGGTGGCCGCCGCCTTCTATTTCGCCCAGCACCTGACCGCGGATGCAACCGTGCTGGTGGCAGACTTCGGCGGCGGCACGACCGACTATTCGCTGATCCGCTTCGAGACATCCGGCGGCAAGCTTTCGGCCACGCCGGTTGGCCATTCCGGCGTCGGCATTGCCGGCGACCAGTTCGATGCGCGCATCATCGAGCATCTGGTAGCCCCCGAGATCGGCAAGGGCAGCCAGTTCAAGAGTTTCGACAAGGTGCTGGATATTCCGAGCAATTACTACACCTCGTTCTCGCGCTGGAACCAGCTGTCGATCTTCAAGACATCGAAGGAATTCACCGACCTGAAATCGCTGGTGCGCCAGAGCCTTGCGCCCGACAAGCTGGAGCTGTTCATCGATCTGGTCGATCATGACGAGGGTTATCCGCTCTACCAGGCGGTATCGGCCACCAAGATGGCGCTGTCGGCTGGCGAAGAAGCGCCGTTCAACTTTTCACCGCTCGGCAAGGCGGGGCAGAAGGTGGTCAAGCGAAGCGATTTCGAAAGCTGGATCGGCGCCGATCTGGCGCGCATCGAAGGGGCGCTCGACGAGGTGCTGGAAAAAACCCAGACCGCGCCCGGCAGCATCGACAAGGTGTTCCTGACCGGCGGCACGTCCTTCGTGCCGGCGGTGCGGCGGATCTTTACCGAGCGCTTTGCTAGCGACCGCATCGAGACCGGCGGCGAACTGGTGTCGATCGCCCATGGCCTGGCACTGATCGGCGAGCGGGACGACATCGCGCAGTGGGCCGCCTGAGCCTGGGGGCCGCGTGAGCCTAGGGCCGCCCGATCGTTAGGCAGCCCGGCTTTGCGGCAGTCCGTCCAGCCTACGCCAGATGCGGTCCACCGTTGCCATATCGAGGCTGAGGCCAAAGATGTCGCCGAGCACGCTGCGCATTTCCGGCGCCGACAGGACGGTCCAGCGGGTCTCGACGCCCCGGTCGAGGCAGCTGACCTCGCGGTTGCGCAGAAAGGCGCGGCCTCTGGCACTGGTTATGTTGACATCGAGATCGACGACCGGCGGCAGGGTCGCCCGGCGCATGCACTGCATCTGGGTGGCCGCAGAGCCGGGATCGCGCATGGCGACATGGTCGATCCCGTAAAGCGCCTGCCATTGCTCGCCGCATTTGCGCTCCAGCACCAGATCGCCAAGCCAGCCGTCGCCCGATCGGCTATTGGTGGTGACGCGAAAGACGTCGCCGCCGATATATTGCGGGCTGCGGGTCACAAGGTTCACCAGACCGAACGGCGCGCCGGCCGAAAAGCCGCTATCGGCAAGCCAGCATTGGCCATCAATGGACACCACCGTCACCAGATGCGCCTGGCTGCGGTTGCGGATCTGTTCAACGCCGACCCGCGCCACAACCGGCAGGAAGGCAAAGCCCAGCGCCGACAGGGCCTTGCAGAACAGGCCGTTCAGTTGCTCGTCCTGGCCGCCGCGCCCGCCCTGTATGATCGTCTGCCAGGCCGTTGCGGCATCCCGGTCGGAGGCGTTGAGGAAGCCGTCGATGGTCTCATAGGGCAAGGCACGCATCTGCGCGGTGAGCAGGTGCTGCAGGCCCTCCACCGTGGTTGGAACCGCTTCAGCCTCCAGGTCCAGACGGGACAGATACTGGCAAAGATCGAAGGTCATGAAAATCACTCCGCGGAAAGCGGTTTTCTCGCAGAATTGACAGGTGTCGCGCAATCAGCGAATTTGCATGACCCCATGCAAGGAAGCAGACCATGATTTCGGAATGGAATGATCTGCAGACCATCCTGGCCATTGCTGCGGCCGGAACTTTGTCCGGCGCTGCGCGGTCGCTCGGCGTCAACCAGTCCACGGTGTCGCGCCGCCTGCAGGCCATCGAGACCGGACTGAACCGCCCGGTCTTCACCCGTACGCCGGATGGGCGCCTGGAGCCGAACGAGGCCGGCGGACGACTGATCGAGGCGGCACAGCGGGTACGCGAGACCGTGGCGGAAGCCAATTCCGACCTGCGCACCATCCCGGCGCCGGTCCGGCTGGCCAGCTGCGAGGTCCTGTCGAAGGAATATGCGGCGCCGGCGCTTGCCGCCTGGTCCGTCGAGACTGGGTTGCCCAGCGATCTCACCATCTACAGCACCTTGTTCGAGATGCCGGAAGACTCCTTCGATATCATCGTCACGCCGCTTGAGTCGGCACCGGAAGACATGGTCGGCCGCCGCATCGGCGACCTGCGCTGGGGCCTTTACGCAACGCCCGACTATCTGGCGAACCAGCCGTTCGATCCCAAGGCGGCCTCGCTCAGCGGGCACCGGGTCGTCCATCCCTCGGGTACGCTCGTCGACATCGCCGCCTGCAAATGGTTCTGCGCGCTGGGCGGCACCGCCGTGTTCAGTTCGTCCAGCACGCTCACCCAGCGCGATGTGGCCGAGACCGGCGCGGGCATCGCCTTCCTGCCGTCCTCGATCGTGCCGGCCGGCTCGCCGCTGCTGCGGCTGGAGACGGAACTCGATCTGCCGGTGACGGAGATCTGGATGGTTGCCCGGCGGGCGGTCATGGCGCAACCGCGCGTCGCCGCCTTCCTGCGCTGGTCCGGCTCGCATTTCCGCAGCACCGAGACGCCACTGAAGCGCGTCGGCTGATGGTGGGCAACAGTCCAGGCGCTGCCGGCGCCTGTTGACGACGGGGCATTCGGCTGTTTCCTTTGCCGCCGCGCCGTTCTAGAACAGGGCCATGATATCCGCCAACGACCTCAACGCCGCCGAGCTTGCAGCGCTTCTGCATTTCCATGGGGATGCCGGCGTGGAATGGCTGCTGGAAGAGGCGCCGGTCGACCGGGTGGCGGCCTTCGCCGCCGAGCGGGAGGCGCGGCAAGCGCGCGTGCCAACTCCTGCCCCGGCCACGGCACAGATGCCGGCAGCGGCCGCGAAACATCAGTCTGCCAGCGACAGGCCCGCGCCACGCCCGCAGGCGGCCATGCCGGTTGCCATTCCCGACGAACACGCCGTCACCGAGGCACGGCTGACCGCCGAGAGCGCCCGCAGCCTGGCAGAGCTTAAAACCGCGATCGAGGGCTTTTCGGCCTGCAACCTGAAAATGAGCGCCCGCTCGACGATCTTTGCCGATGGCGCTGCCGCCGGGCGAATCATGGTGATCGGCCCGATCCCCAATGGCGACGACGACCGCGAGGGTCTGCCGTTTTCCGGCCGGCCGGGCCAATTGCTGGACCGCATGCTGTCGGCCATCGGCATCACCCGGGCCGATACGCTGCTGACCACCGTCATTCCGTGGCGTCCGCCGGGCGACCGCATGCCCTCAGTACCGGAAAGTGCCATCTGCCGCCCGTTCATCGAACGCCAGATCGAGCTTGCCGAGCCGCGCGCCGTGCTGTTGCTCGGCAATTTCACCGCCCGGTTCTTCTTCGGCGGCAACGAGACTATTCACGCGCTGCGCGGCCAATGGCGCGAGATCGCCTGCGGCAGCCACACGGTGTCGGCCATGGCCAGCCTGCATCCGCAGGAGCTGCTGACTGCGCCTGCCACCAAGGCGCTGGCCTGGCAGGACCTGCTGGCCTTCAAAAGCCGAATCGCCGCGACCTGAGCGCGATTGGCGATTTTTTCGGCAATCATGAACAATATGTGAAAACCGGTATGCGCTTTGTGCATATCAGCGCCGCGCCAAACCGCATTGCCGAATCGATGGTGCGGTGCAATATAGACTTCAGCCGTGGGAGGACCGGACGACAAGGAACCACAGCAATGACGACCCGCCTTCGCGCCATTCACAGCAATTTCGAGACATTGCGTCTGGCCGGTGAACCCATCAGATCAAGCCATCCCTATCACCGTTTCGGATCGGCAACCAACGAGCAGATCAGCGCGCGCGTGTTCAGCCGCATCGGCCAGATCACCCGCCCATCGGCTGTCTTCGCCGATTTTCGCGAATCCTGAGCGGCGGCGAAGCTGCCGGGTATCGCCCGGCACTGACTGCATAGCTGCCCCGCACCATTGTGCATTGCACAATTTCCTGTCCGGGGCGATTATGCGGCATCGCTTCAAGACCTAAGGTAACTCTAGGATAGTCGTCATGATCGCAAGACCCCATCCATTGCGCAGCCTGAAGGAAGCCGTGTTGCAGATCAGCTCGGCCATCAGCGCTTCGGAAGAATACAGCCGCGCCTCCTCGGCGGACCCGAGCCACGCCTTCGGCCGGTTCCCGTCGAAGGTTCATGGCGGCCTGACGGGCATTCCGCTCTGAGCGGAGGCCGGGCAGCATTTGCTGAATGTTTGAAGACATGGCCGCCGGCGCTTTCGCGTCGGCGTTTTCGTATCCGGCTTCAGCCGGCACCTCTTGCAGGGTCCGCGGCGCTCAGCCCAGCCGCGCTTCGGCAAAGACCTTGTCGATGATCGCGAATTTGACCGCCTGCCAGCGGCAATATTCCTCCAGATAGTCGCTTTTCATCCAGAGATGGGTCTTCTTCGTGTCGTCGTGCCAGGCCAGGCAGCCCATGTCCACAGCCTTGCGCAGCAGGCGCTGCAGATGGGTGCGCGACATCATGAAATGGCCGGCCATGGCACGGGCGTCGACGCGGCCGATATCGTAGCCTTGCGCCTGCTCGCTGCCCGGCTCGATCCGGCGGATCAATTCGTCCATGACGAGGCCGCCGGCCTCGGTCCACAGGAAGATCGCCACGCGCTCCGGCGGCTCGCGCCAGCGACGGTCATCGATGCAGCACCGCGCCACGCGCGGCTGGACGGCGCGGAACAGGCCGGGTGTGGCACAATAGGCGGCAAACCGATCGCCGCCGTCGATCTGGTCGAGCGCCGCCAGATTGGCGGCCAGCCATTGCCACATCGCCTGATGGCTGATCTCCGTCGCCTCGAAGCGGCGCGGCCGGCGGTTCGCATCGCCGGCGACGCGGATGAACCGGTAGCTCAGCAATTGGTCGAGAAAGTTCAGGACCGTGTTGCGGCTGGCGACATCGACCTCGGTGATCATCTGCTTCAGGCGGCCGGCGGTCAGCCCGGAGGGCAAGGCCGTCGGATCGTATTCGAGATAAAGCGCAAATCCCGCCTGGCTCAGCAGCCAGCGCTGATGGGAGGCCAGCATGCGCGACAGCCGCGGATTGCCGTCAAACTCGCCCTGCAGGTTGACGGCCAGAAAGCGCAGGGCGGCAACAAAAGCCGGCGACTCGATCAGTTGCTGTTCCGAAAGGGCCATACTCAAGTGCCTGCGCTCCAAATGCATATTCATATCTGTCGACCCACCCGAAACGCCTGCCCATAACCGCCGTTCTCCGGCCCTTCAAAGCTCTAGCGTTCCCAGGCTGAACGGGCGCTGAATATTCAGCGTTCCGCAGCGCCATGAAGCCTGGGCGGCGCTCGTGATTGCCTTGGTCGAACAAGCCGCCCGAAACTCCCATAAATGGAAGGTTACGCGATACTGATTTAAAAATCCTCTCTTTTGCAGCGGCACGTGTCGCAATCGACAGCGCATCTTCTTTTGGGTAAAGGCAGGATCACTTCAGCCGTTAGGACAGCTGTCGGTCGCTGCCGTGATTCGAAGCGAGCCCGGCGAGACGCAAAGAGCAGCGGGCCGATGTTTGCCCTGCCCTCCAACGCCTCGTTGCTCGCGCCGCCATGGCAATGCCCAACCGCTGTCCCGGCGCAATAGATCGGAACCCAAGCCATGCTGGTCAGCCTCGCCTCCGTCGCCACCCTGATGCTGTCCACATTGCTGATGATGGCGGGCTTCGGCCTGATGAATTTCATGCTGCCGATCCGATCGATCGCCGAGGGCTGGTCGACCCTGACCATTTCGGTGATCGCCACGGGCTATACGTTCGGCTTTACGCTGTCGTGCATCGTCACGCCGAAGCTGGTGCAGCGGGTCGGCCATGTCAGGGTGTTCAGCGCGTTGATCACCCTGCTGACGGTCTCGGTGCTGCTCTGCTCGCTGATTATCGAATGGCGCGCCTGGGTGCTGTTTCGCGGCCTTGCCGGCTTTGCCATTGCCGGCAGCTACCTGATCATCGAAAGCTGGCTGAACGAGCGCGTCACCAATGACAATCGCGGCGCACTGTTTTCGGTCTACATGATCACCTGCCTGGTCGGCTCGATCGGCGGACAGTATATCGTGCCGCTCGGCGACCCGAGCGGTGCGCAACTGTTCATCCTGTGCGGGCTGATCTTCTCGCTGGCGATCTTCCCCACGGCACTGTCGACCGCCCAGTCGCCGGCGCCGATCACCCAGGCGCGATTCGACCTCAAGCAGCTCTACCGGCGGTCGCCGGTCGCCTTCATCGGCTCGCTGCTGTCGGGCGCCCTGTCGGGAACCTGGGGCAGCCTCGGGGCAGTCTACACCCAGAATGTCGGCATGAGCACGGCCGAAGGTGCTACGCTTCTGTCGGCGGTGCTGGCCGGCGGTGCGCTGGCACAGATGCCGATCGGCCGCATTTCCGACCGGATCGACCGCCGCCTGGTAATGGTGTTCTGCGGCCTGTTCGGCACGCTCTCCTGCCTGGTCATGGCGGTCTTCAGTATCGACAATCCCCTGCCACTCTATATCGGCGGGTTCTTTGTCGGCACCGTGCTTTATCCGGTCTATGCCCTCAACGTCGCCCATGCCAACGACCTGGCCGAACCCAACGAATATGTGACGATTTCGAGCGGTATCATGATTCTTTACGGCCTCGGCACCGTTTCCGGTCCACTGATGGCCGGAACGGTCATGGAATGGACCGGCCCGAAAGGCCTGCTGTGGTTCCTGGCTCTGAGCTTTGCAGCCTATGCCGGCTATGCCGGATGGCGCATGACACGCCGGCCATCGCGCGAGGGACTGGTCGGCAAGACCGATTTCCAATCCATGCCGATCCCCATGCAGGGCACCGATCCGGGTCACACGCCGAATGCCTCGTTCGGCGAAACCGAACCGGGCGGCCCGACGCGGACCTGACAGCCGACAGTCAGCCCGGCGGCATCGAGGCCTTGCGGGCCGCCTTGCGTTCCAGACCGAGCCGGTGCTCGCGATAGATGATGAAAATGCCGGCCGATGCGACGATCGCCGTACCGAACAGCGTATTCAAGGTCGGGATATCGCCGAACAGGAAATAGGCGATCACCGAGCCGAGCAGGATCGAGCAGTATTCGAAAGGAGCGATCGTCGAGACATCGGCGTGACGGTAGCTTTCCGTCAGCAGGATCTGGGCGATACCGCCCAGAAAGCCCGACATCGCCAGAAGCCCGAGTGACGACCAGGCCAGCACCGACCATCCGAAAGCCCAGGTAATGGCTGAGAGCAGCGATGCGATCAGCGAGAAATAGAGCACGATCGTCGCGGTCTTTTCCTCGCGAACCAGCTGGCGCACCTGCAGCATGGCGGCCGCGCCAAGCGTCGCGGACATCAGCACCGCCGCTGCTCCCACGGCTGCAGTCGACCCGAGGCCGCTTTCCGAAAACAGCGTGAGTTTGGGCCACGTGATGATCAACACGCCCACCATGCCGATCAATACCGCCGACCAGCGATAGAAGCGCACGCTTTCTTTCAGGAATACGGCCGCAAAGACGACGGCAATCAGCGGCATGGCATAGCCGATGGCAATCGAGTCGGGCAGAGGCAGGTGGACAAGGCCATAAAAGCCGAAGCCCATCGAAACAATGCCGATCACTCCCCGTTTGACATGGCCGAACGGATTGCGGGTGTAGAAGGCGGAACGCAGATCGCCCTGGTAGGTCAGGTAGAGCAAAATCGGCAGAATAGCGAAGGCGGAGCGGTAGAAGGCGATCTGACCGGCCGGAATGTCAGGACCGGCTGCCTTGATGCAGGTCTGCATGCCAACAAAAACGGCGACGGAGGCGATCTTCAACAAAATTCCCCGAAGGGGATTTGTGGCGGCAATGGCCATCGGGGGCTGCTCGTGAACTGGATGCAAGGGTTGGCGAACGGACGACGTCACGATTCGACAGGAGGAGAAGGCGCCCAAGATCGATCAAGCCGGCGCGTCTGGCAAGGGCTTCGTTGCGCTCCGTCATCGGCAAGAGCCTGAGAGGAGCCTGACAGAGTCAAAAAACGCCGCCAGCGAGCCTAATTCATCAAATCTGATGAAACTACTTTTATTCACAGTTAACGCTTTACTGGGATCTTAAGTCATATTTGATGAATCGACTTCAAATTCTGGCATTCATCAGAGCAAGTTCAGCGTCCCGTCTCGCTCTTTCTATTCAAGGACCTTATTCGATGAAAGACGCCCACCCCCAGATAAAGTCCCAGTCAGCGCCAACCACGACGCCGCGCTCCATGCGCATCGTCACGGAGGCCATTGGTTCCGATCTGGAACGCTTCAGCGCCAGCAACACCCATATCGTCAAGCAGATCAAGCTGCTGGCCATCAACGCGCTGATCGAGGCGGCACGGGCCGGCGAAACGGGCAAGGGATTCGCCGTCGTTGCCAACGAAGTACAGCGTCTGGCGCAGGGAGCCGCAGACATCGCCGACCAGTTCCAGGAAAACGTACTCGGACGCATTGGCGTCGGCCGATCGATGGCCGATGAACTGGTGCGTGAAATGGAGGGAGTGAGGCTCACGGATCTGGCCCAGACGCTGGTACAGTTCATCGTCCGCAACCTGTTCGAACGGACAGCCGACGTGCGCTGGTGGGCGACCGATCCGGCGCTGTGGAACGCCTTGCAGGCGCCGTCGACCGATGTCGCCGCCTTTGCTGCAGAACGGCTCGGCGTCATCAACCGCTTTTACACCGTCTACCTGGACCTTGTCCTGACCGATGCGTCCGGGCGGGTGATCGCCTCGGCCAATCCGCGCTACCAGCGGGCGCTGAAGGACCGCAACATGTCCGGCGAGCCCTGGTTTACGGCAGCAAGATCCTGCCGCAGCGGCGACGACTATATCGTCGACGAGGTCAAGCCGAGCCTGCTGCACGACAATCGCGATATCCTCGTCTATGCCACCGGCGTGCGCCAGGAAGGACGCTCCGATGGCGCGCTGATCGGCACACTTGGCGTCTATTTCGACTGGCAGGCGCAGGGCCAGGCGATCGTCGAGAAGGAAGCCAACCTGCCGCCGCATATTGCCGAAAAGACCGAGGTGCTCCTGCTCGACGGCAATCTCAGGGTCATCGCCGCCAGCAATCCGGCGCGGCGCTACACCCATTTCGCGCTTCACAATCCCGGCAACGGCATGCGCGGCAATTATTATGACAACAGCGGCAACATCGTCGCCTTTGCCAAGACGCTCGGTTACGAAGATTACGATGGGTTGGGCTGGTATGGTGTAATCGTTCAGCAAACGGAAAGCGACGACGCCATTCGCGCCCAGTTCGGTCTCAAATAAGCTTGGAGGGTGCCGGCCGCAGGTTGCTGTGTTATTATTTAATTCCGATGTGCGAAGTATTTTTACAGTTTTAGCAATCGTTCAGAAATTGATGCAATGATTGATCCAAAGTCGCGCTGCCCGGGATTCGGTCTAGTGCTCGCGCACATCCGGTTTACGCAAAAGACAATCAGGACAAATTTATGCGAACAGACACGGGCCAGGTCATTAATCTGGCGGACTACCGCCCCACCGATTTCGTACTGGAACGGGTCGATCTGACCTTCGAACTGGATCCGACAGAGACCAAGGTCGAGTCCCGCCTGATTTTCCATCGCCGCGAAGGGGCCGACCTATCGGCACCGCTGGTGCTGGATGGCGACGAGTTGAATCTCGGCGGCCTCCTGCTCGACCAGAACGAGCTGCCGGCCGGGCAATTTACCGTGACGTCCGACAGCCTGACGATCCGCGATCTGCCGGAGACCGCGCCGTTCGAGATCACCGTCACCACGGTGATCAATCCCGAGGCCAATACCCAGCTGATGGGCCTCTACCGCACCGGCGGCATCTATTGCACCCAGTGCGAGGCGGAAGGTTTCCGCCGTATCACCTATTTCCCGGATCGCCCTGACGTTCTGGCGCCCTATACGGTCAACATCATCGCCGACAAGGCGGCCAATCCGCTGCTGCTGTCGAACGGCAATTTCCTTGGCGGCGCCGGCTATGGCGGCGACCTGCATTTTGCGGCCTGGTTCGATCCGCATCCCAAGCCCAGCTATCTCTTTGCGCTGGTCGCCGGCGATCTCGGTGTGGTCGAGGACACATTCGTCACCATGTCCGAGCGCGAAGTGACGCTCAAGATCTTCGTCGAACACGGCAAGGAGCCGCGTGCCGCCTATGCCATGGATGCGCTGAAGCGCTCGATGAAATGGGACGAGGAGGTGTTCGGCCGCGAATACGACCTCGATATCTTCATGGTCGTCGCGGTGTCCGACTTCAACATGGGCGCCATGGAGAACAAGGGCCTCAACGTCTTCAACGACAAGTACGTCCTGGCCGATCCTGAAACCGCGACCGATGCCGACTATGCCAATATCGAGGCGATCATCGCGCACGAATATTTCCACAACTGGACCGGCAACCGCATCACCTGCCGCGACTGGTTCCAGCTGTGCCTGAAAGAAGGCCTGACGGTCTATCGCGACCACGAGTTTTCCGCCGACCAGCGCTCGCGCTCGGTCAAGCGCATTGCCGAAGTGCGACACCTGCGCTCCGAACAGTTCGCCGAGGATTCCGGGCCGCTGGCCCATCCGGTCCGGCCGACCAAATATCGCGAGATCAACAATTTCTACACGACCACGGTCTACGAGAAGGGCTCCGAGGTCACCCGGATGATCGCCACCCTGCTCGGCGCCGATCTGTTCAAGAAGGGCATGGACCTTTATTTCGAGCGCCACGACGGCGACGCGGCCACGGTCGAGGATTTCGTCAAGTGCTTCGAGGATGCCAGCGGCCGGGATCTGACGCAATTCTCGCTGTGGTACAGTCAGGCCGGCACGCCGCAGATCACCGTCTCGACCGCCTATGACCCGGCCAAGCAGAGCTTTTCCCTGTCGCTCGAGCAACTCGTTCCGGCAACGCCTGGCCAGACGGCCAAGGAGCCCATGCATATCCCGCTGAAATTTGCGCTGCTCTCGGCCGAAGGCACGGAATTCGCGCCGAGCGCCGTGACCGGCGGCGAAGTGACCGGCGACGTGCTGCACTTAACCGAACGCAGCCAGACCTTCACCTTTTCCGGCATCGCCTCGCGTCCTGTGCTGTCATTAAACCGCAGCTTCTCGGCGCCTGTCACCCTGCATTTCGACCAGAGTGCCGACGACCGCAGCCTGATTGCCCGCCATGAGAGCGATCTTTTCGCCCGCTGGCAGGCTCTGACCGACCTCGCCTTGCCCAACCTTTGCGACGCGGCCAATGCCGCACGCAAGGCAGCGCCTGTCGTCTGCAATGCCGCTTTAAGCGAAACCCTGCTGGCGATTGCGGCCGACGACAGCCTGGAGCCGGCCTTCCGCGCCCAGGCCCTGGCACTGCCGAGCGAGGCCGATATCGCCCGCGAACTTGGCAGCAACAACGACCCGGACGCCATCCACGAAGGCCGTCAGGCGATCCTGACCGATATCGCAAAGCAGGGCATCGACATCTTCCGGGCTCTTTATGCGTCGATGCAGACCGAGGGACCATTCACGCCGGATGCCGCCAGCGCCGGCCGCCGCGCCCTGAAGAATGCTGCATTGGGTTTCCTGGCGCTTGCCGAGAATACCCCGGCCGTGGCAGCCGAGGCCTTTGCCAAGGCTGACAACATGACAGACCTCAGCCAGGCGCTGACCATTCTCGCCCATCGTTTTCCCGATGCCGAGGAAACGAAAGCAGCACTTGCCGCCTTCGAGGCGCGCTTTACTGAGAATGCACTGGTCATCGACAAGTGGCTGGCCATCCAGGCGACGATCCCCGGCAGCGCCGCCCTGGACCGCATCCGCATCCTGACCGGAAGCCCGCATTTCAATGCCACCAATCCCAATCGCGTTCGCGCGCTGGTCGGCACCTTCGCCTTTTCCAATCCGACCGGTTTCAACCGGGCCGATGGCGCCGCCTATCACTTCCTTGCCGAGCAGATCCTGGCGATCGACAGCCGCAATCCGCAGCTTGCCGCCCGGCTGCTGACGGCCATGCGCTCCTGGCGGCTGTTGGAACCGGCCCGAGCCGACCTTGCCCGCTCGGCGCTGATGCAGATCGAACGCGCGGCCGCCCTCTCGACCGATGTCCGCGATATTGTGGATCGCATGCTGAAGGGGTAATTTTCCTCTTGGCGATCGGCGGACCTGAGTGTCCGCCGACTGTTGTCCGGCGCAAAAATGTGCAGACGACGGCCTGTAGAGGGCTTGTCGCAAAAGCTTATGCGAGTCTTTGCAACAGGTTAACAAAGTTTTACTTTTTCCGACTAGACAGAGCGAATCACCTTTGATTCAATGGCTTAGGTTCGGGCGAGCGGCGCTGCGAATCAGACGAGGGATCAGGCAGGGACGATGTCGAACGCGCGGCGGGCAACCGCAGCCGATGAGCGGTTGCGACTCAAATTTTCTAAACTTCTGGCTTACCGGGACACTTTTTACGGACGATTGGCGCGGCCCCAGAGTGCCCGCAATGACAGGTCGTCCCATGTCGAGATCATCCTCAGACGCGCCATACCGGTGCTGATCATCGCCTTCCTGATGGTCGTGGCTGCGGCCCGCATGCTGGGCATCACGGCAGAACAGACCCGGATGGAAGCGGCGATCCGCCACTCTACGGCGCTTTCGGCGATCGCCGCCTCTGCAGCCCTTGGCGGCGAGGACAAGATCGTATCGGCCGACAGGGCCGCCACGGAAGCCCGGATTGCCGGCTACCTGCCACAGGACCGTCTGGGTAACGACTCCTTCATCCTGCTCATCGATCCGGCCGGCCGGGTCTTTGCCAGTTCGACCGCCGGCCTTGGCTATGTCGGCATGCCGATCACCAGCCTCCTGCCGGAAGTTGCCACCATCCGGCGCTTCCCTGATCATACCGGCGCGATCGAGACCGATATCGGCGGCATTCGCCATGTCGCCGTGCTGGCGCCGGCCGGCAGCGACGGTTCGCTCATTCTCGCCGCCCATTCGCTGACCGGCGTCATGGCTTTCTGGCGCAACGAGGTGGCGCTCAACGTCACGCTGTTTGCCGGTATCTCGTCAATCCTGCTGGTCATCCTCTATGCCTATTACAGCCAGGTAAAGCGGGCCCGCGAGGCCGACGATACCTTCCTGGAGTCCAACCTGCGGGTCGAAACGGCGCTGTCGCGTGGACGCTGCGGCCTGTGGGATTTCGATCTGGCCAGCCGCCGGCTGTTCTGGTCGCGGTCGATGTATGAAATGCTCGGCCTGCCGCCGGCGGGCAATGTCCTGTCCTTTGCCGATGCCGCCCGGTTGATGCATCCCGACGACGGCAATCTTTTCGCCCTTGCCCGCACCGTCGGCCGCGGCGACAGCCGCCAGGTTGACCAGGTGTTCCGCATGCGCCATGCCAATGGCCATTATGTCTGGCTCCGGGCTCGCGCCCAGGTCATCCGCACCAATTCCGGCGGAACCCATGTCATCGGCATTGCCATGGACGTGACCGAACAGCACCGGCTGGCACAGCGTTATGCCGAAGCCGACCAGCGGCTGGCCGACGCCATCGAATGCACCTCGGAAGCCTTCGTGCTGTGGGACAAGAACGACCGGCTGGTGATGTGCAATGCCCATTTCCAGAAGGTCTACGGACTGCCCGATAGCGTGCTGGTGCCCGGCACCGAGCGGTCGGTGGTGGATGCAGCCTCCGCCCGGCCGATCATCCAGCGCCGCATCGCCGATCCCGATCGCGGCGGCAGTTCGCGCACCACGGAATTGCAGCTGGCCGACGAGCGCTGGCTGCAGATCAACGAACGGCGCACCCGCGACGGCGGCCTGGTTTCCGTCGGCACCGATATCACCCTGCTGAAGCGCCACCAGGAGCGCCTGCGCGAGCAGGAGCGCCGGCTGATGGCGACGATCGGCGATCTCTCCGCATCCCAGAAGAAGCTGGAGCGGCAAAAGGCCGAACTGTCCGACGCCAACGAGAAATATCTCGCCGAAAAGGAACGCGCCCAGGCGGCCAACCAGGCCAAGTCGGAATTCCTCGCCAACATGTCGCACGAGTTGCGCACGCCGCTCAATGCCATCCTCGGCTTCTCGGAAATCCTGCTGAACGGCATGTTCGGGCCGGTCGGCTCGCCGAAATACAGCGAATATGCCCGCGACATCCACGATAGCGGCCAGCATCTGCTGAACGTCATCAGCGACATTCTCGACATGTCGAAGATCGAAGCCGGCCATATGAAGCTGAAATGCGAAACGATCGATCTCGCGCCGCTGATCGAGGAAAGCCTGCGCCTGACCAGCGTTTCCGCCGAGGAGAAGACCATCCGCATCGAACAGCGGATTTCCTCAGGCCTGACCTTGGTTGCCGACCGCCGGGCGTTGAAGCAGATCATGCTCAACATCCTGTCAAATGCCGTGAAGTTCACCGGCGAAGGCGGCCGCATCGTGCTTCGGGCGAAAACGGTGCGTGGTGCGGTTTGCCTGACGATCGCCGATACCGGCATCGGCATTCCCAAGGCGGCGCTCGAAAAGATCGGCCAGCCCTTCGAGCAGGTGCAGAACCATTATGCCAAGAGCCAGGGCGGCTCCGGCCTTGGCCTTGCCATCTCGCGCTCGCTCACCAACCTGCATGGCGGCGAACTGACCGTGCGCTCCCGGGAAGGCTGCGGCACCGTGGTGTCGATCCGCGTGCCGCACTGCACTGAAACCCTTCCAAAAGTACCCGCAAGGCAGCAGGTTGTCGCAGCGGCAACCGTAAGGATTGCCGAGCCGGCTTGAGAGCATGGCTTCGCGCCTATGGCTTCACCACGGCCTGAAAGACCTTGCGAACGGCCTTCGACAGGCGGCGGATTTCGGCCTCCAGCGTCTTCAGGTCGGGGCAATCGCCGGCCTGGCAGACCAGATCGATCAGGCCGGCGGGAACGGTCTTCGCCTCGAACGGTCCGTCGATGCACAGCCGGATCACCTGGGATACGTCGGTAAACAGCCGTAGCGCCTCCAGGCAGATGTCGAGATCGCTCGGCGTCATCATCTCGGCGCCGAGCGTCTTCAAGCGGTCCGCCGTGCTCAAGCCGCGTTCCGGCAGCACCACGCCGCGCACCGGCGCCATCAGGGCGAGATACTGGGTGATGAACTCGATATCGATCAGCCCGCCGGGAATGAGCTTGAAATCCCAGATATCGCGTGGCGGCTTTTCCTTGTCGATCAGGGCGCGCATCTCGACAACGTCGGCTGCGATCTTCTTTAGATCCCGCTCAGCCCCGAGCACGCCGTCGATGATCGCGTCGACCTGTTCGACCAGTCCATCGTCGCCGCAGATCAGCCGGGCGCGGGTCAGCGCCATATGCTCCCAGGTCCAGGCCTCCTCCTTCTGGTAGCGTTCGAAGGATTTGAGCCTTGTCGCCACCGGCCCCTTGTTGCCGGAGGGCCGCAGTCGCATGTCGACCTCGTAGAGCACGCCCTCCGCCGTCGGCGCCGAGAGTGCTGCGATCAACCGCTGGGTCAGGCGCGTGAAATAACGCGTCGCGTCGAGCGGCTTCGGCCCGTCGGATTCTAAGGCCGCGTCGTCATAATCGTAGAGCAGGATCAGGTCGACATCGGAGCCGGCCGTCAGCTCGTTGCTGCCAAGCTTGCCCATGCCGGCCACCGCCACCCGACCACCCGGAAACCGGCCGTGCACGGCGTGCATTTCGCCCAGCACTGCATCGAAGGCCGCGCCGATGACCAGGCCGGCCAGGTCGGTAAAGGCATAGGCTGCCTGGCGGCCATTGATGGTGCCGGTCAGCAGGCGGATGCCGATCAGGAAACGCTGCTCGGCGGCAAAGATCCTGAGCCGGTCCAGCACCTCCTCATAATGTCTGGAGCCGCCGAGAAAGGCATCGAGCCGTACGGCCAGATAATCGCGGGTCGGCAGTTCCACCATCAGGCCGGGATCGAGCATGCCGTCGAAGACATGCGGGCGCGAGGCGATGATGTCGGCCAGCCGTGGCGCCGAGGACATGATGCTGACGATCAGATCGAGCAGCGCCGGGTTCTTGCCCAGAAGTGAGAACAGCTGAATGCCGGCCGGCAGGCCCGACAGGAAGGTGTCGAACCGCAGCAGCGCCTCGTCGGCCCGCCGGCTTTCGCCAAAGGCTTTCAGCAGTTCCGGCGTCAGCGCCGTCAGCCGTTCGCGCGCCTCGACCGACTGGGTGGCGCGGTAGCGGCCGTAATGCCAGGTGCGGATGACGCGGGAAATATCCTCCGGCCGCTCAAAGCCGATGTCGCGCAGGGTCTTCAGGGTATCGGGATCGTCCTTCTGGCCGGTAAAGACCAGGTTACCGCCGGCCGAGGACAGCCCCTCCTCATGCTCGAACAGCCGCGCATAGCGCCGCTCGACGGTCCTGAGCACCACTTCCAGGCTTGCGGAAAACGCCGCCGTCCCGTCGAAACCCGCCATGAAGGCGATGCGTTTCAGCTCCGTTTCGCTGTCGGGCAGCAGATGGGTCTGCTCGTCATGGACCATCTGGATGCGGTGCTCGACATCGCGCAGAAACCAGTAGCAACGGATCAGCTCGTCGCAGGTCGTCTCGTCGATCCAGTGGGCCGCGGTCAACGCCTTCAGCGCCGCTTCCGTGCCGTGGGCGCGCAGGTCGGGCATGCGTCCGCCGGCGATCAGCTGCTGGGTCTGGGCAAAGAACTCGATCTCACGGATGCCGCCGCGGCCCAGCTTGACATTGTGACCCTTGACCGCGATCGCGCCATGGCCGCGATGAATATGAATTTGGCGCTTGATCGAGTGAATGTCGGCAATGGCCGCATAGTCCAGATATTTGCGGAACACGAAGGGCACGAGTTCCTTCAGAAAACCTTCGCCCGCCGTGATATCGCCGCCGACCGGGCGTGCCTTGATATAGGCGGCGCGCTCCCAGTTCTGGCCCCTGCCCTCGTAATAGAGCAGTGCCGCCTCGATCGGCACGGCAAGCGGCGTCGAGCCTGGATCGGGCCGTAATCTGAGATCGGTGCGGAACACATAGCCGTCGGCGCTGCGCTCCTGCAGGATGCGCACCAGGCGGCGCATCATCCGGCCATAGGTTTCCGTGGCATCGTCGGGATCGGCCAGAATGCCGGCGTCGGGATCGAAGAACACCACCAGATCGATATCGGAGGAATAGTTGAGCTCATGCGCGCCGAGCTTGCCCATGCCGAGCACGATCAGGCCGCTACCCACCGAGGGCGCGGCAGGGTCGGTCAGCGTCACCTTGCCGGCCTCATGAGCCGTCAGCAGCAGGTGATCGATTGTGGCGGCCACCGCCGCATCGGCCATGGCGCTCAGCCAGGCGGTCGTCTGCCGCCCATCGAAAATCCGCGCCAGATCGGCCAGCGCCACGAAAAAGGACAGTGCCCGCTTGGCGTTGCGCAGCCGCGCCATGACCTGCGCCTCTGTCGACGCGCCGCCCTGCTCGTTGCGCCAGGCATGGCGCGCGGTAGCGACGAGGTCATGGAGAACAGGTTCGAGCGGCTCGGTCAGGGCAGTGACCAGCAAGGCCGGCTTGAGGACCGCTGTGTCGCGTATATGCGGGGCAAGGGTCAGCGCGGCGGTGATGAAATCCTTGAGAGGGCTTTCGGAGCCAAGCAGTTCGGCGACCGCCGGACGCTCCTTGGCCATCTCCTTGAGGGTGGATAGTACGGATTTCAGCTCTGTCTGGCTCATCGGCCGGATCACGCCGGCCTTGACCTCGTCCAGCCGCCTGTCCGCTCTGTCCACCATGCTTTACGCCCTCCCCTGCGCGTCCCGCCCCGATCCGTTGCCGAATCTCAAGCGGGGTTGCCTGCAGGTTAGGATGTCTGTGCCGGAAAGACCATGGTCGCCGAAAGCCCGCGCCCTGTCTCGCGATCGGCAACCGTGTCGGCCAGCTCGAGGCGTCCACCGTGCAACGCCATGATCGCCTCGACCAGCGACAGCCCGAGCCCGGTTCCCGGTTTTGAGCGGCTTTCGTCGAGCCGCACGAAGCGCTTGACGGCGTCCTCGCGGCGATCGGCTGGAATACCGGGGCCGCCGTCGGCCACCGTCAGGCGGACCTCGCCGTCCTGCCGGGTGACGGTCAGGCGGATTTCCGGCCGACCCTGCTCGCCGCCGGCATATTTGATGGCATTGTCGAGCAGGTTGGAAATCGCCTGGCCGATCAGTTCGCGGTTTCCCCGGACAGAAATCCCCGGCTCGACTGCGGTTGCCAGCGTCTGCCCCGCCTCTTCCGCCGCGGGCTCATAGAGTTCCGCGCTGTCGGCAGCGATCGCCGAGATATCGACGTCCGAGAGTTCGGCGGCGATCGAACCGGCTTCGACGCGGGATATCATCAGAAGCGCGTTGAAGGTGCGGATCAGCTGGTCCGATTCGACGATGATGCCTTCGAGGGCGGCGCGGCGCGTCGCCACATCGTCTTCCGCCAGCGCATCGGCCGCCTTGTTGCGCAGCCGGGTCAGCGGCGTCTTCAGGTCATGGGCGATATTGTCGGAGACCTGCCGGAGCCCCTCGTTGAGCTTTTCGATGCGGCCCAGCATCTCGTTCAGCGACGAGGACAGCCGGTCGAATTCGTCGCCCGAACCGCTGACCGGCAGGCGCTGCGACAGATCGCCGGCCATGATCTTCTTGCTGGCCGCCGAGAGGCGATCAATGCGCTTCAGGGCATTTCGGCCGATGGCAAACCAGATGATCACCGCGCCGGCGCCCATGATGGCCAGTGCCACCATCAGCGCCTTGCGCACCAGCAGCCGAAACTTTGCCGGCTCGCCGAGGTCGCGGCCGATCAGCACCCGCAGGCTGTTGTCTAGGAAAAACACATGCGCCGTCGCCAGATGCTTGCGCACCGCGCCACTGTCGGAATAGCGCTCGTAGTGAAACGGAAAATTGGTCCAGCCTTCGTCGTCGAAGACGCCCGGCTCGACGGAGGCGACATTGCCGGCGAGGATCTCGCCGTTCGGCGAGGCAATCACGTAGAGATTGGCGCCGGGCTGGCGGGCGCGCCGTTCCAGCGTGCGCAGCAGCAGGTTCATGCCGCCACGATCATAGGAGGCCTGGACCTCCTCGACCTCCTGCTGGAGGCTTTCGCGGGTCTGCTGGTTGAGCAACCGCTCTGATAACGCCGTCACATAGAAGACGAGAAAGGCAGCGCACAGGGCAAACAGGATGATGTAGAGGGCCGACAGGCGAACCGCCGTCGACTTGAACAGAACGCCGAACCGGATCATGGAGCGCACGTTACCCCTCGTCCTTGATCATGTAGCCGGCGCCGCGCACGGTCTTGAGCAGCGGCTTGTCGAAATCCTTCTCGATCTTCGAGCGAAGCCGCGACACATGCACGTCGATGACGTTGGTCTGCGGGTCGAAGTGGTAGTCCCAGACATTTTCCAGAAGCATGGTGCGGGTCACCACCTGGCCGGCATTCTTCATCAGATATTCCAGCAGCCGGTATTCGCGCGGCTGCAGCGGAATATCCTTGCCGCCACGGCGCACCTCATGGCTCAGCCGGTCGAGTTCGAGATCGCCGACCCGGTAGACCATGTCCTGTTCAGGCGTGCCCTTGCGGCGGCCGAGCACCTCGACGCGCGCCAGCAGTTCGGTAAAGGCGTAAGGTTTCGGCAGGTAGTCGTCGCCGCCAGCCCGGAGCCCCGTCACCCGGTCGTCGACCTGTCCCAGCGCCGAGAGGATCAGCACCGGCGTGTTGATGGCGCGCTTGCGCAATTCGCTGATCACCGACAGGCCGTCGCGGCGCGGTAGCATGCGGTCGATGACCATGACGTCATAGCTGTTTTCCGAGCCCATGAAGAGGCCGCTTTCGCCGTCGCTTGCGTGATCGGCAACGATTCCCGCCTCGCGGAACGCCTTCGTCATATAGGCTGCGGCTTCCAGGTCGTCTTCAATAACCAGTATCTTCATGTGCGGGACCATATCGCCGGCCGCGCCATCCGCACAACCGGAAATGCCCGGCTTCACAGATTGTTGGGATTGGGAACCCATTGTCCGCTCCTCTTCAATGAGAAAAGGGCGCCGCGTTCCGGATCGGTCCGGCCCGCGGCGCCCCTTCATGATGCTGAGACCGCAATCAGCCCGGCTGAATGGGCAGGCCCATTCAACCCTGGTTGATCGGCAGGGCGACGAAGCGGCTGCCGCTGTCGGACTCGATCTGGAACAGCGCCTTGGTGCGGCCGTCCTTCTTGGCCTGGTCGATGACCTTGGTGATTTCCGACGCCGTCGCGACGGCCTGGTTGTTGACCGAGGTGATCTTCTCGCCGGTCTTCAGGCCCTTGTCGGCGGCATCGGAGTCCGGATCGACTTCGACGATCGTCAGGCCCTTGCCGTCTTCGGCGGGTGTGACGCTCATGCCGAGATTGGCCAGGGCCTGTTCGGTCGCAGTGCCTTCCTCTTCCTCCGGCGCCTGGCCGGTGGAATTGGCCATTTCCTGCTCGTTCGGCAACTGGCCGAGATCGACCTTCACCGAGGTTGCCTTGCCGGCGCGCCACAGGGACACATCGACCTTGGTACCCGGTGCGTAGGCTGCGATGCGCTTGGCCAGGTCGCGGGGATCCTTGACGGTCTCGCCATTGACGGCGGTCACCACGTCACCCTGCTTGATGCCGGCCTTTTCGCCGGGCGAGCCGGCCTGCGGGGCGACAACCAGCGCACCGCTTGCCTCAGCCAGGCCAAGCGAGTCGGCGATATCCTTGGTGACCGGCTGGATCTGCACGCCGAGCCAGCCGCGATCGACCGAACCCGATTTCATCAGATCGGCGATGACGTCCTTGGCGACGGTCGCCGGAATGGCGAACGCGATGCCGACATTGCCGCCGGACGGCGAGAAGATCGCCGTGTTGATGCCGACCACCTTGCCGGATAGGTTGAAGTCCGGACCACCGGAATTGCCGCGGTTCACGGCTGCGTCGATCTGGATGTAATCGTCATAGGGGCCGGAGCCGATGTCGCGGCCGCGGGCCGAGACGATACCAGCGGTCACCGTGCCGCCGAGACCGAAGGGGTTGCCGACGGCCACGACCCAGTCGCCGACGCGGATATCCGATTCCTCGGCAAATTCGACATAGGTGAACTCGCGCTTGGGTTCCTCGACCTTGAGCACGGCCAGATCGGTGCGGCTGTCCTTGCCGATCAGCTTGGCGTCAAGCTCGGTGCCGTCGTTCATCACCACGGTGAATGCAGCGCCATCGGCCACGACGTGGTTGTTGGTGACGATGTAGCCGTCCTTGGAGATGAAGAAGCCAGAGCCCTGCGAGGTCGGACGAAGCTTGCCATGGCGTTCCGGACCGCCGTCGCGCGGCGGGCGCATGGCATGTCCCTCTGGCCCGCGACCTTCCTGGCCCGGAGCGCCGAATTCCTTGAAGAAGCGCTTCAGCGGATGATCGTCCGGCAGCTCGTCGAAATCGCGACCGCCGAAGCCGAAGTTGAAGCCGCTTTCATCGGAGGCCGGCTGCACATCGGACTGGACGCGGACGGAGACGACGGCCGGCGACACGGCTTCGACGACGTCGGCGAAGCTCGGGACCTGCGGGGCCTCGACCTTGACGGCCTCAGCATGGGCAGGGGTGATCATGGCCGGAAGGGCTGCGGACAACATGAGCGCCGCCAGTCCCGCTGCCGTGGAGTTCTTGAGGATGGACTTGAGCGGAGAACGGTCGTTTTTGTTGTAGAACATGGACTGTACCTTCATATCTGCTGCTGACTGGAAGCCGGGGGAACCGGCCGTGAAGCGGTGGATGATGAAGATATAAGACGCTGCACCTTACAACGAACTGTCCGCTGCATGAATATTTGGTAATCTTTGAAAAGAAACGGAAATCCGCCTGCGAATTCGTCTGTTTACTTGTCGAGCAGTTTTTCGAGGCGGGCTTCCTCGTCCGGGGTCAGTGCCTCGGTGGCCGGGCGGCTGTTTCTGCGACGGGCAAAACCCGCCATCACGGCAAGGCCGATCAAGAGCATGACCACCGGCGTGCCCCAGAGCGCGATCGTCTTGACGCTGACGCGCGGCTTCAGCAGCACGAATTCGCCGTAACGCGACACGACATACTGGATGACGTCCTGGTCGCTATCGCCATCGACGATGCGCTGGCGAACGATCAGCCGCAGGTCGCGCGCCAGTTCCGCATTGCTGTCGTCGATCGACTGGTTCTGGCAGACCATGCAGCGCAATTGTGCCGAGAGATTGCGGGCCCGCTCCTCCAATTTGGGATCGGCAAGGATTTCGTCGGGATTGACGGCGTGGGCCGCAAGGGGGATCAACAGCAACGCGGCCGACAGCAGCATGGCACGCAAGGTGAATGACCCCATGGTCTTGTTTTTCATTCAGCCGCCTCCAGTCCGACCGGCATCGCCTTGGCCCGCCGGGTCGGCGCGCCGACCCGCAGGCGCCGGTCGCTGAGCGAGACGAAGCCGCCGGTCATCATGACAAGCGCACCCAGCCAGATGCACAGGATGAACGGCTTCCACCATATCCGAACGACCATGCCGCCGTCGGCCATCACGTCGCCGAGCGAGATATAGAGCTGGCTGGTCCAGAAGGTGCGGATCCCGGCCTCGGTGGTCGGCATGCGGCGTGCCGTATAGAGCCGCTTCGACGACCAGACATCGCCGATGTCGACGCCGCCCTGGCGCAGGTTGAAGTGGCCGCGGTCCTCTGTGAAATTCGGCCCGGTGAAGGACCGCAACCCGTCGAAGGTGATCGAATAGCCGCCCGCCTCGACCGTCGCGCCCGGCTTCATTTCGACCACCGTCTCGGTTTCGAACGTGGTCACCGCGACGATGCCGAGAACCGTCACGCCGAAGCCGAAATGCGCCAACGCCGTGCCGAATGCCGAGCGCGGCAGACCACGCAAACGGCGAAAGCCGATCGACCAGGTCTGCTTGTTGAAACCGGCGCGATACCACAGATCGGTGATGGCGCCGAACATCAGGAAGAAGCCCGCCGCCATGCCGAGGATGGCCAGAACCGGTCCGCCGTTCTCGATATAAAACAGCGTCAGGCCGGCCAGCAGTGCCAAGCCGGCCGCCACGTAGAGCCGCTGCAACGCGCCCAGCAGATCGCCGCGCTTCCAGGCCAGCAGCGGGCCAAACGGCACGGCGACCAGCAGCGGCACCATTAAAAGGCCGAAGGTCAGGTTGAAGAACGGCGCGCCGACCGAGATCTTCTCGCCAGTCAGGGTTTCCAGCAGCAGCGGATAAAGCGTGCCGATCAGAACGGTGGCCGTCGACACGGTCAGGATCAGATTGTTGAGCACCAGCGCACCTTCGCGCGAGATCGGCGCGAACAGGCCGCCGGCCTTCAAGAGCGGGGCGCGGAAGGCAAACAGCGTCAGCGCACCGCCGATGAAGAAGGTCAGGATGCCCAGAATGAAGATGCCGCGGCTCGGATCGGTGGCGAAGGCATGCACCGAGGTCAGCACGCCGGAGCGCACCAGGAAGGTGCCGAGCAGCGACAGCGAGAAGGTGAGGATGGCCAAAAGCACCGTCCAGATCTTCAGCGCCTCGCGCTTTTCCATCACCAGCGCCGAATGCAAGAGCGCGGTGCCGGCAAGCCAGGGCATGAAGGAGGCGTTTTCGACCGGGTCCCAGAACCACCAGCCGCCCCAGCCGAGTTCGTAATAGGCCCAGTAGGAGCCCATGGCGATGCCGGCGGTCAGAAACGTCCAGGCGGCCAGAGTCCATGGCCGTACCCAGCGGGCCCAGGCGGCGTCAATGCGCCCGTCGATCAGGGCGGCGATGGCAAACGAGAAACAGACGGAAAAGCCGACATAGCCGAGATAGAGCAGCGGCGGATGAATGGCCAACCCGACATCCTGCAGCACCGGATTGAGGTCCTCGCCTTCGGCCGGCACCGGGCTGATGCGCACGAAAGGGTTGGAGGTCAAAAGGATGAACAGGATGAAGGCGCCGCTGATCCAGGCCTGCACAGCCAGCACATTGGCTTTCAGGCGATCCGGCAGGTTGGTGCCGAAGAAGGCGACCATGGCGCTGAACAGCGTCAGGATCAGCAGCCACAGCATCATCGAGCCTTCGTGATTGCCCCAGACGCCCGAGAACCGGTAGATCGCCGGCATCAGCGAATGGGAATTCTGCCAGACGTTCAGAAGCGAGAAGTCGGAGACCATGTAGGCATAGGTCAAAACGCCGAAGGAGAAGGCGACGAGGGCAAACTGCACCAGCGTTCCGGTCGTGCCGATCGCCATCAGCGCCGCATCGCCGCGCCGCGCGCCGATGATCGGCAGGATCGACAGAACCACCGTGGCCGCCAGCGCCAGGACCAGCGCGTAGTGCCCGAGTTCGATGATCATTGCGTCGCCTCCTCGCCCTGCCAGACGCCGTCTTTCTTCAGACGGTCGGCGACTTCCTTGGGCATGTAGTTCTCGTCATGCTTGGCCAGCACCGTATCGGCAGAAAACACCGTCGAGCCCGCCTCGAACACGCCCTCGGTCACCACCCCCTGCCCCTCGCGAAACAGATCCGGCAGGATGCCGACATAGGTGACCGGCACCGTGCTCGATCCGTCGGTCACGGAAAATTTCACCGTCGAGCCCTCACCGCGCACCACGGACCCCTCGGCCACCAGCCCACCGAGCCGGATGCGCGTTCCCGGATCGATCGGCATCTTGGCAATGTCGGACGGCATGTAGAAATAGGCAACTGCCTGGCCGAAAGCGAACATGACAAGCAGGACGGCGGCAATGATGAAGCCCATGCCGCCGGCAATCACGGCGAGACGTTTCTGTTTGCGGGTCATTTCAGTGCTTCCTCCACGGGCAGTCCCAGTTCGCGGGCCGATGCCATCAGCGCCTTGCCCTGCTCTCCCTCAGCAGGAAAGGCGACCAGCCCCGCCTTCAGCGCAGCCACAGCGCGGTCGGGCTCCTTCAGCATGGCATAGGAACGGATAAGCCGCATCCATCCTTCGAAATTGTCAGGATTTTCCTTCAGCTTCTGGTCGAGGCCATCGACCATGCTGCGGATCATCGCCATGCGGTCGCCGGTCGCCATGCCCTGCGCTGCCGCCACGTCGGCTGCGCTCGGATTTCCCGGTGCATCGGGGTTGACCGGCGTGGCCTCGGCGACAGCCGCCTCACCGCCGTTGGCCACGATATGCTCGTTGACCAGGTCCAGCCACGGCGCGCCGGGCGGCGACTGTTCGGCCAGCGCCTTGAAGGCCGCCAATGCCTCGGGGTGCTTGCCGGCCTGTTCCTGTGCCAGCGCCAGATAAAACGCGGCGCGCGGATTGTCTGCCTTCAGCCGCAGCGCCTCCTCGAAGGCGGACCGCGCATCGTCGGTGATGATGCCCTCGTTGCCGGCAATCAGCGTTTCGCCAAGGCCGCTCAACCGCTCGGCGCTCGCCCCGTTCAGCCGGATGGCGTTGCGATAGGCAAGCTCGGCGTCGCCGAGACGCTGGCTCTTGAAATAGATCGGCGCCAGAACGTCCCAACCGGATCCATCATTGGGGTTTTCAGCCAGATGCCGTTCGGCCTTGGCGACCAAAAGGTCGAGATTGCCGCCGGGATTTTCAAGCCGCGCGGCCAGCGGCTGCGACGGCGTGCCTGGGCTGCCGGTCATCAGATAAAGGCCGAGGCCTATGGCGGGAAGACAGAGAAAGATGAAAAGCTGGGCCAGCGGATGGCCGCGCGGCGCCACCGGAGCGTCCGTCAGGCCGGTCGGCGCAGCGGAAGCGGCCAGCAGCCTGCGGCCAATCTCGGCCCTGGCATAGGACGAGTCCTGGTCGGAAATCAGCCCGAGCGCCTTGTCGCGCTCCAGTTCCTGTAGCTGGTCGCGGTAGACCGCAGCCTCGCCCTCGTCGCCGGTTGATACGGTCACCCCCGCTCTCATCAAAGGCAGCATGAGCGCAAGAGCGACGACAAACGTTAAGACGGCGATGACGATCCAGAACAACATAAGCGCCCAAATACTGCAACCGGCCGGACAATCCAACCGACAAACGGCCGATGACGCGAATTTGAGGCGTTTGGCCGCATGGAATGCTCTATGCTGGCATCAACGGGCCAGCCTTGACTTAAGTCAAGGGGGTCCAGGTTCCATTGGCGTTGCGACAGGCCGTTCCGCGGGCTTCGGTCTGACGTCCGCCGTCGACCAGCTTATGGGCATATTGCCGGCAGTTCTGCGCGCCGACCTGATAGGGCGCCGAGGCGACCACCTGGCCGCTGACATTGCGGCCGGTCCAGGTCACCGGCTGTCCACCGGGGGCGGCTTCCAGCGCCCGATATTCGGCCTCAAGCGCCCTTTGCTTTTCGCTGGAGCTCAGTTCGACCGGGCTGCGCGACACGATGCCGCCCTGCAGCGCCGTGATGTAGACGGCAGAGGAATTGGAACCGCCGGAAGACAGCAGCCCGGAACGGCTGCCGCCACCATTGGTGGTGCAGGCCGACAGGAGCAGCGCACTCAGGCCGACAGCAACCGAGCGCCGCGTGGCGGATACAATCATGGGGTAGGTCCGAATCGAGCCTGAAGTATTGATCATGCAAATGGAACCCTACTGCTGCTGCACGGACATGGCATCATTGTGGCTGTCTCTCTTTGCGCATATTAGCGCGCGAATCGACAAATAGGATGGAAATTCCGGCGCTTGCCGCGAAAGAATTCGCCGAACGCGTCCAAGCTGCAACAGCGGCGGCGGGATCGTGACCGCAATGACTGCTGCAACCAACCGGTTCTGTCCGGCGCATGGCGGTCACCTGGCCGGACCTCATGCTGCATCCTTCGAGACGCCCGGCAGCAGGAGCCGCGCCCTCAGCCCGCCCGAAATGGCGCGCGAGAGCCCGAATGCGCCCTGATATTCGGTGGAAATCTCCTTGACGATTGACAGGCCGAGGCCGGTGCCGGGCTTGCTTTCATCCAGCCTTCGGCCGCGTTTCAGCGCCTCGACGATCTGGTCCGGCTCCAGTCCCGGTCCGTCGTCCTCGATCGTCACCTCGATCCACTGCCGCCTTGCGGGATCGACGCCCTCTTCACCGGATGCCGCCACGCCGACCGCCACCTTCACCCTGGAGGCCGCATAGCGCGCGGCGTTCTCCAGAAGATTGCCGATGGTTTCTTCAAGGTCCTGCTGCTCCATGGCGAAAACCAGACCTGGCGCGGCGACATCAAGCTCGAATTCCTTGTCGGGATTGAGCCGGCGCATCACCCGCGTCAGCCGTTCCAGAACCGGATCGGCCTCGCAGCGCGCCAGGACCGACTCGCGCTGGGCGGCGATGCGGGCGCGG
The DNA here is from genome assembly GCF_012276985.1 of Agrobacterium sp. a22-2. Taxonomy (GTDB): domain Bacteria; phylum Pseudomonadota; class Alphaproteobacteria; order Rhizobiales; family Rhizobiaceae; genus Allorhizobium. Next base: position 29,841 of record NZ_JAAXMM010000023.1, read on the forward strand.
TTGAGATAGGAGGCGACCTGCGCCTGCATGGCCTCGGCCTGGGATTTGACCACCTCTCCATGCGGCTTTTTCAGCACCCGCGATTCGTTCAAAAGCACGGCGATCGGCGTCTTCAGCGAATGGGCGAGATTGCCGACCTGCATGCGGGCTCGCTCGACGATGCGTCGGTTGCTGTCGATCAAGGCGTTGATCTCATTGGCCAGCGGCTCGATCTCACGGGGAAACTGCCCCTCGATGCGTTCGGCCTCGCCGCCGCGGATCGCCTCCAGCGCCCGGCGTGCCCGGTCCAGCGGCTTCAACCCGTAAAGAATGGCCAACCCGTTGACCAGCAGGCCGCCGAAGCCGAACACCGCAAGGGCTGCATAGAGCCGTGTCGAAAAGGCCTGGATTTCCTCTTCCACCGAGATCAGGTTGCCGGAGACGCGAAACCGCGCCGCCCGTCCGCCCTCGTCGAGGATGACTTCCGTTTCGGCGACCCGCAAGCGGTTGCCGAACTCGTCGCTCATTCCGTAGAAACGCTCGTAGCTCTGGTCGAACGGCGTTTCCTCCGTGCTCGGCACCGGCAGGTTGGCCGTACCGAGCGAGGTCGAGGCCATGGGTGCTGCGGCAAAATTGCCGAGCGGCTCGACCAGCCAGTACCAGCCGGTCTCCGGTTGCGAAAACCGGAGGTCGCCGAGCGACGGACTGCCGGACAGGCTGTCGCCATCGCCGATCGAGACCGAATTGATGACATTGTAGAGTTGGGCGCGCAGCAGATCGTTGAAGGCGCGCTCGGCGCCCTGCCGGTAGAGGGCCGAGATGACGACCGCAATCGTCACCAGCGCCGCAGCATACCAGACGGTCGCCAGCAGCAGCACCCGGACGGTAAGGGAGCGGGGACCGATCGCCATTCTAGATCTTGGACGCGGCGCCGTTTCGGCACCCCGATCCGGTCACGAAAGCCCATCGCACCTCCCGAAGCTTCGCTTTAACCCGCATCGGCCGGCGCCTTGATCCGGTAGCCGAGGCCACGCACGGTCTCGATCATGTCCATGCCGATCTTCTTGCGCAGCCGCCCGACGAACACCTCGATCGTGTTGGAATCGCGGTCGAAATCCTGGTCGTACATATGCTCGACCAGCACCGTGCGCGACACCACCTCGCCCATGTGATGCATCAGGTAGGACAGCAGCCGGAATTCGTGGGAGGTCAGTTTCAGCGTCGTGCCGTTGACCGTCGCCTTCGACGCCTTGGTGTCGAGCCGTACCGGGCCGCAGACGATTTCCGACGAGGCGTGGCCAGCGGCACGGCGGATCAGGGCGCGGATGCGCGCCAGCACTTCCTCGACATGAAACGGCTTGGTCACATAATCGTCGGCGCCTGCGTCGATGCCGGACACCTTGTCGCTCCAGCGGTCGCGGGCCGTCAGGATCAGCACCGGCATGACCCGGCCGCCGGCCCGCCATTTTTCCAGCACGGTAATGCCGTCCATTTCCGGCAGGCCGATATCGAGGATGACAGCGTCATAGGGTTCCGTATCGCCGAGAAAATGGCCCTCTTCGCCGTCCAGCGCATGATCGACGACATAGCCGGCCTCCTGCAGGGCCTCGACCAGTTGCCGGTTCAGGTTGACATCGTCCTCGACGACCAGAATCCGCATTTACCCCGTTCTCCCCATCTCTACATCAAGGCCCTCTCGTGAGGCCTGCCAGCGAAACCGTCGTTTCGCACTCAGCACCGTCATTCGTCTCAGCGCGGCACCGGGATGGTTTCCTTGCGCGGCCGGGCATTGCCCTTGCCGGGGATCAACACCGTGACCAGGCACTGCCCGCCGGAGGGCCGGACCGACAGCAAGGTGCCGCCGGATTGCTGGAGCGCCCTTGAGACCGCCGCCCGGCAATCGCCGCCGCCATCGCTCCGGCTCTTGCCGTTGTTTCCCTGCGCCTGCACCTGAACCACAGGCAAGGGTTGCGCAAAGGCCGCGGCATCCGGCATCGGAGACCCGGCCAGACCGGCTGCGATGCTCGCTATGATCAGGGATGATGCCATGAGGTTTTACTTCTTCCGCTACGCCATTGCTTATGGTCGATCTTTACCGGACAGCATCTGAATGGCAAATGAATGCCACCGCATATACCGACGTCATTCGCTGCGAGAGCGTTGGACAATGCTGGCCTTGGCCGAGATCCGACCGTAAAGCGCCAGCAATCCGCCCAGCGAACCGCCAAGCCCGACCAGAAGGTCGGCAAGATCGCCCTGCTCGTCAAGTCCCAAATGCACGCCGGCAAGCCCCAGCAGCGACGAAGCGACCGCCACCAGTGCGCCCCAGATCGTCTTCGACTGATACCACGATTTCAAGTCCTGCATGACAGTCTCCTTTTCCCGTTTGTGTTGACGTCACAGTGTGATCACCGCCTGCGCCTCGATGCCCTCGGCAATGCCGCGGCCGATCTGGCAGACGGTCACAGCAAGGCTTGGCTGCAGGCTGCCGAAATCGGCGATCTCCTGGGTCTGGTCATAGAGATAGGCCGGTTCCGTGACCTCGACGGTGCGGCGGATGGCGCCGTCCTCAAGGATCCGCAGCCGGTAGCGCTCCACCTCTTCGTCGAGCGGAATTTCCGCCTGCAGCCAGCTGTCGGCATCGATCCGGCCGCAGCGGATCCACGACAGCCGGATCGCGCCGTCTGCTCCTCTGGCGCCGCGCAGATGCACCGGCGAGAGCGGTACCTGGGCCCGCGTTCGGCCGGCAAAGGTTATGGGTCCGCTGGCCGGCAGGCCTGTGCCGGCCGCCTCGGCGATCCAGTTGAGCGTCAGGCCGGCCTCCGCCGAAGAAAGTCCGATCGGCTTGACCGCGGCATCAAGCAGCACGATCTCGGCCCCGGCGATAGCGCCTGCCCGCATGGCGTCCTCGCTGCCGCCCAGCCCGCGCAGCAGTGTCGCCATCTGCCAGTGGCCCGCCGTCGTTTCCTGCGCCTCAGCAAAGCCGATCACCTCGAAGGCGCCATTGGCGGCGTGCACCGCCAACCGATTGGCGCCGTTCAGCACCGCCAGCCGCGACGCCGAGGCCAGTTCGCCGTGGTAGAGGTCCGCCTCGATGATATTGGCCCGATCGAACCGTCCGGACACGCCGGGTGCCAGCGGCTGTGTCAGCACGCCGAGCACTGCCGGCCGCTCCAGGACCACGCGCGTCTGATAGGCCTCGCTCTCGGCAGACGACGACAGTACCGTGCGCCGCCAGGGTTTCGAGAGCACGGCGGCACAGGCAAAATCGGTCTCGTTACCGGCCTGATGGCGCGGCAGGTCGAGCAGGCGCACCACTGGCGCATAGGCCTCGGCCGCCCGGCTGGCACTGCGTCGGCCACTGCTGGTCTCGGCAACGGCCGTGGGCACACCGGCCGCAAATTCGCGCAGCGACAGCTGCCGCATGTCGCCATCCTCGATCTTGGTCACCAGAAACCGACCCTGCGGCCCGTCGGCCACGGTCACGACGTCGCCCGGCTGCAGCTGCAGCTCCGCCGGGCCGATCGACAGCTCCACCGTGCGTCTCGATATACGGTGGTCGCGCAGCCGTCCTTCGGCCGCCACCAGCGCCTCGGCTTCCGTCATCACCGCCGGCAGATCGAGACTCAGCACCCGGCTCGATGCGGCGGCAACGCGGCGCGAGCGGGCGCTGCCCGCCTCGTAATCCTGCGCCATGTCGTAGAAGGAGAGGATCGCCTCGCCGGCAAAATCGCTGTCATGGCCGCGCGTCTCGCTCCACAGCGGTGCGTCGTCGCGATCGGCCAGCACAGAGAGTTCGGTGGCCGGCAGGCTCGCTCTGGCGCGCGAGCGGAACACCAGCGTGCCGCCATCCTCGATCACGTCGATCTGGAAGGCATCGATCAGCGGCTCGATCAGGCTGCGCGCCGAGGTCACCTCGCCCTGCACATAGCCGCCCAGATCGCCGCCGACCGCCGAGACATCATAATCCTCGAAGCCATGGTCGTCGAGAATGCCTGAAATCGTATCGGCGAGCGTCGCGGTTCCCAGCCGCCCGTTCAGCCAATGGCCGCTTCGCCAATTGTCGCCATCGGCCCAGATGTCGAGATCCTGCGGAAAGGCCGGATAGGGCCGCGTGTCAAAGGTCCAGACAAAGATCCGCTCAGGATCGACCATGCCGTCCGGCACTTGTGTGCCGCTCCACCAGCCGTGATGAGCCTCCAGAAAGCGCCGCTGCATGCTGTCGGAGCGCTGGCCGGAGGAAAAATACGGCAGCGCATTTTCAGCCGATTTCGGATCGACGAAGACATTCGGCTGGTTTGCGCCCTTGTCGACCGCAGGACAACCAAGCTCGGTCAGCCAGACCGGCTTCATGCGCGGCAGCCAGGCACTCGGCGTTTCGCTTTCCGCCCCGCCGCTGCGGTCATAGTGCCGGTTGGTCCACCAGCCCTCGATATCCTTGTAACGATAGACCCAGGGCTTGCCGGCCAGACCATCGGTAATAGCGGACCGCGTCCGGCTGTCGCGATCAGCAGCGCTTGCATAATACCAGTCGAATCCCTCGCCGGCGTCGATCTGGCCGCGCATCGCAGCAACATCATCGGCGATGCGAAAGCCGTCCGGGTTTGCCGCAGTCAGGTCCGCGTCCCGCCAGTCGGCCAGCGGCATGTAATTGTCGATGCCGACCGCATCGATGGCTGGATTGGCCCAGAGCGGGTCGAGATGGAAATAGACGTCGCCCGATCCGTCCTGCGGCTGATAGCCGAAATATTCGCTCCAGTCGGCGCCATAGGTCAGCTGGGCGGCGCTGCCGAGAATGGCGCGCACGTCCGCAGCCAGGCTCGCCAGCCGCGCCACGAAAGGAAAGCCGTCCATCCCATCGCGCAGGGTCGTCAGCCCACGCAGTTCCGAGCCGATGATGAAGCCGTCAACGCCGCCCGCGGCCTGCGCCAGCAGGGCGTAATGCAGCACCAGGCGGCGGTAGCCCTCGTCGTCGCCATTGAAACGCACCGATGTGCCCGAGACGGTGAAATCGCCGGCCTCGGCCTGCCCGCAGAAACTGTCGACCGCCTCGCCGACCGCGGCCGACCGGTCCGGACTGCCGGGACGTGCCGGTGCCGGATGGCAGGTGATGCGGCCGCGCCAGGGATAGCTTGCCTGCTCGCCCGCCCCATAGGGGTCGGGCAGTCCATTGCCGACTGGTATGTCCATCATCACGAAGGGATAGAGAAAGACCTTCAGCCCGCGCGCCTTCAGGTCGGCGATCGCCTCGATGACGCTTGCATCGTCCGGCGTGCCGCCATAAGCGGGTCCGCCATCGTTCCGGCTGACGACATGCGCCGCGCCGCGCGCGATGCCGCAGACCCGCCAAGGCCGGCTTTCATCGTCGCGGCTTGCCACTTCGACGCCCGGCACGATGCGGCACTGTTCGGCCCGCAGGTCCGTGCCGAACCAGCTGACCACCAGCGCCACATGGTCGAGATGGGGGCAGAGCGCCTGCAGCTCGTCAAGCGCCGCCTGCCAGTCGGTCGCCGCCGTCAGCGTGTTGCGGTTGACGATGCGGGCGCTGCCCTCTCCGGTCTTTTCGCTGACCGCCGTCGTCGCATAGCCATGCTCGGTGGCGCCGGGGATCAGCGTGATCGCCCGGATCTGCCGCTCCAGCCGCCCGACCGGCCGCAGCACCTCGAATTGCAGAACCGGAATGCGGTTGCCGAACGTGTCGAGCGGCAGCCGTTCGAACACCACATAGGCAAGCCCGCGATAGGCCGGCGCCCGGCCCTCGCCCTGTTTGGCCTCGATCAGCGGGTCGGGACCTTGCGTCTCGCTGCCGCGATAAAACCGCATCTCGATTTCGGTCAGATCGAGTTCGCTCCCGTCAGCCCAGACGCGGCGGATCGAAGCGACCGGCCCTTCGCAGAGGCCGAGGGCGATATTGGCGAAATAATTGTATGTCTTGACTTTGCTGCCGCTCGCCTTGCTGCCGGAGCGTTCGGTCGTCACCTCTTCTTCAAACCGCGTCGCCCAGATCAGCGTGCCGCCGATGCGCGCCGTGCCATAGAGCCGGTTGATCGCGGTGCCCTCGCTGGCACCGGGAATGCGCGCCGTCGACAGGCGCGAGCCGGACACCGTCGAACCGCCGATCAGGCTGCGGTCGATGGCATTGCCGGCCAGTGCTCCCGCCGCCCGGCCGATCATCGCGCCGACCGGGCCGAAAATGCCGCCAAGCGCCGCACCGGCCGCCTGGAAGAGAATGGTTGCCATGCTCAGATCTCCGGAAAACGATAGACGCCGACCACCCGGCGGCGCCAGGCCGGCACCAGCGCCGAGCGGATCACTGCGGCCTGCTCATAGGCGTGGATGAAATGCTCCGGCCCGGCCAGGATGCCGGCATGCTTGGCGGCATAGTGCGGGCGGAAGCGAAACAGCAGCAGATCGCCCGGCTCGGCCGCGCCGATCCCCGCGACCGTCACAAAATGCCGCTCGGCGGCAGCGATCAGCCGGTCCTCGCCGCTACGCTCGGCCCAGTCCGGCGCATAGGGCGGCGGCAATTCCGGCTCCTCGCCATAGAGATCCCGCCAGATGCCGCGCACCAGGCCGAGACAGTCGCAGCCGACGCCACGTCGTGAGGCCTGATGGCGATAGGGCGTGCCGATCCACTGCTCGGCCGCCACTAGCACTTGGTTGCCGATCGCGCTCATTCAAACAGCACCGATCCGTCATGGGTGGTTTCGCCATCCGCATAGGAATAGGCAAAGTCGCTGCCCGGCATATGGGGAAAGCCGCGGAAATTGACCTGGTTGGCAAAGGTTTCGCGGCAGGTGGCAAACGCCTTGTCGCAGCCGACCGTCACCTGCACCGCATCGCCCGGCTCCGGCAGCGTTTCCAAGGGCAGCCACAGCACCAGCAGCATACCGCCGCCCGCTACCCTGCTATCGTCGATATCCGCCGTCACGCCGGCATTGGCCCCATTGCTCAGCGTCAGCCGCCCGTGGCGAAAATACCCGTCGGCAAAGCCGGCAAGCCCCGAGACCACAATCCGGTCACCGGCCTCGACCGCCGTTACGACGCCGTCGGCGCTGCGCCCCGGCGCCTCGAGATCGACGCCGCAGCGCTCGTCGCCGAGCGCCGCATCGCAGCGCCGGCTGAAAATCCGCCCCTGCTCCTGGGTCAGCCGATGGGCAAAGCTGCGCAGCTCGGCGGAAAACTGCTCCGCCTCGCGCTTGACCTCGCCGATCTCCTGCACCTTCAGCAGCAGATGCTGGCCCGGTGCCTGCCAGTTGACCAGAAAGACCTCGACCCGCGCCCCGTCATAGCGCCCTGAAATCAGGTCGGCCTCGGCAATCGCCGCGCTCGAAAAGCCGCCCGACACCTCGCTCGTCGGCACCGACAGTCCGCCTTCCTCCTCCGTGTCGCTCGCCGCAAAGCCGCTCGCCGCCTGAAACACCGTGCCCACCGTCACCAGATCGCGGTCGTGATCGGTAAAGCCCAGAACCGTGCCGTCACGGCGCGTCACCCGCCAGCAATGGCAGAGTGTTGTCGCATCATTGGCCAGATGGCCGGCCAGTCCGTCCGGTATCGGTCTCATGGCAGGATCTCCAGCAGCGGAATGGTCGGAATGCGGCCGGCATTGAAGGCCTCGACATTCAGATCGAGCCGATCGGTGTCAAAGCGCACCGGCACATCAAATTCGAAGCCGGCCATGACGGCCTGCCCGGACACAGGAATAAAGTCCTCACCCAGCGTCACCAGCCCCGTCTCGGGGTCGCAGCCATAGGCGCCCGTCGGCAGCACCGTGCCGGCCACCGAAACGATCACCGATCCCTCGACCGGCTTAGCAATCGTCCGCGTCCAACTGCCCGCCGCATCGCCATAGGTCTTCACCAGCTGGAAGGTCGCCGCGGCGCCGTCGCCCGTGCCGAGGCGCTGGTCGAGCGCCGTCACCGCCACGCCGGGGCGGGCCGAATTGCCATCGACTGGATCACGAAAGCGGAAGCCGACATGCGAGCCGCCGCGCGCCTCGAAGAAATCCAGCACCGCATAGAGATCGGCCAGCGACCGCACGCCCGATCCGGCGTCATAGGCGCGGCGAGAATTCGCCCAGCGCCGGTTGCGGGCCTCGCGGCCGTTCGACAGGTTGACGATATCGGTGCGCCGCACCGGCCCGCCGCTGGTGGCCAGCGACAGCCTCAGCGGAAACCGCACCTCGTGAAAACTCTCACTCATGTCAGGCCTCCTCCCTTAAAGACTGCGCTGGCCGCGCCGCACGGTGCGGGCCAGCATGGCGGAGATCTGCGCCTCGCTCTTCCTGAAGCTCGCCGCATCCGTTGCCGTCACATTGAACTGGATCACCGTACCGCCGCCGCCGGTGCTGGCGACGCCGAGCGCCCCGTCGGACCCGCGCTTCAGCGGCAGGATCGCCTCCGAGCCCGCCTCGCCCATCAGGCCGAGATCGCTGCCCATGTTGAAATAGGTCGGCGTCGACACCACGCCGCCGCTGGCAAACGGCGTCACCCGCCCCGGCACGCCGCCATCGGCAAAGGCAAACAGCGAACCGAGACTGCCGGTCAGTCCGCTCACCAGCGAGCTCAGCGCGCTTTCCAACGGCTTCAGCCCCGCTGACAGGGCAATATCGGCCAGCCGGTTGCCGACCGAGCGCAGGGTCTCCTCCAGATCCTTGCCGCCCACCGTGGCACCCTTCAGCGCGCCGGTCAGCGCCTGGCCAAACCTCTGCGAGCGCGCCTCCAGATCGTCGAGCACGCTGGTCACACCGCTGGCATCGAGCGTCACCGCCACGGCCAGCCCGTCATCCTCATCCATTTTTTTGCTCCTCAGGGTTCGTCGGCCTCAAGCCTCGTCGGGGAACCGCGCCATCAGCGCGTTAAGCTCCGCCCGTTGCGGATGGCCGCGGCGCGGCGCAAAGGCCCCCGTCATGGCGGCAAATTCGCGCGGGCTGAGCGCCCAGAAAACAGTGGGATCAAGCCGCAGCAGGCAGAGCCCGGCATGCAAAGCCGGCCCCCAGGGAAAGGGCGAAGGGTCTAGCCCCGCAATGGGGGCATGTCCGGCCGCGTCGCCGCGTCCGATCGTCCCGCCCGCCTCCGCCGCTGCGGCCCTCAAGGGTTCGGGCGGTTTGCCCCTTCGTCGCCGGCAAAGGTCACCGTCAGCAGATCGCCGACCACCCGGGCGCTGCCGGCAATGCCGCCCTCGACCGCCATGCCGGCCACTTCGTCGTCGGAAAAGCAATTGCCGGCGCCGCGCAGGCCAGCGCCGAGGATGCGGATCATATCCGCCGATTTCAGCTGGCCGGAGGAAAACCGCCGGGCGAGATCGCCGAGGCTTTCCGCTGCGAAGGCCGTCTCCAGCTCCGCCAGCGCGCCGAGCGTCAGGCACAGTATGCGCCGCTCGCCGTCGATCACAGCCTCGACCTCGCCGCGATGGCGATTGGCGCGGCCACTCATATGCCGGCCGCCCATCAGGCCGCCCCGAAGGCCAGGCTGCCGGCCGATTCCAGGGCGATCTCGAACTGCAGCTCGCCGTCATGCTGGCCGGAATACTCGAGCGCCGAGATCTGGAACGGCCCGGTCACGGCGCCAAACGACGGGATCACCACCTGCAGCGACAGGATCGCCGCATTGAAAAACGCCGCGCGCACAAGCTCGTCGGAGGCCTGGTCCTTGAACAACCCGGCCCCCGACAGCGCCGCGCGCTGCACCCCCGCCCCACCCAAAAGCTCACGCCAGCGCCCGGCACTTTCGGCATCGGTCACATCGACGGTCTGCGCATTGAAGCTCAGTTTCCGGGTCCGCAACCCCGCCACCGTCACATAGGCATTGCCGTCATGCACCTTGATCAAAAGGTCCTTGCCCTTCTGCGCCACCATCGTCTCCGTCCTTTCGACAACAAAAATAGAAAAAGACCCTCTCTGGCCTGCCGGCCATCTCCCCCACACGGAGGGAGAAAACTTCGCGGAAACCGCTCGCTTCCATTCATCGACGGTGCGGCAGGGTTAAGCCCTCCCCCTTGTGGGGAGGGGTTTTCTTGCGTAGGTGATAACCCGCCTCATACGGGCAGCAATTCCCCGACAAATCTGGTGGAACGCACTGCACCTCACAGGAGAAGCACGACAACAGATTCCCCGTTCCACCCGCCGCCGTTTTGCCTTAAGGAAAAACGCCCGCCAGACCGTTCACCGGAATCATCCTCATGCCCCTCTCTCTGCCTCGCCGGCTGCCGCGCGCCGGGCTGATTGCCCTGCTGTCGGTCAGCCAGATCCTCGGCTGGGGCACGACCTTCGACATGCCGGGCGTGCTTGGCCGGCGCATTGCCGACGATCTCGGTTTGAGCATGGAAATGATCTTTCTCGGCCTGACCGTGATGATGCTGGTGCTGGCCTTTGCCAGCCCGCAGACCGGGCGGCTCTTGGCCCGACACGGCGCCTCGCGCATCCTCTCAGTGGGCTCCTGCCTGATGACATCCGGCCTTCTACTGCTCAGCCTCGCCCAGGGGCCGGCCCTTTATCTTGGCGCCTGGCTGGTGATCGGGTTGGGCGGCGCCTTCGGCCTGTCGGTGCCGGCCTATACCGCCGTCGTCGAGCACGAAGGGGCCGGTGCCAAGCGCAGCATCGGCATGCTGATGATCTTCGCCGGCCTGTCGTCTGCCGTCTGCTGGCCGATCCTCAGCCTGCTCGACCAGCAGTTCGGCTGGCGCCTGACGCTTATGCTTGCCGCCGGCGCCCAGCTTCTGGTCTGCCTGCCGCTGCATGCCCTGGCGCTCTCCAAACCCGAGGTCCGCAGCGCCGAGCAGTCGAGCGCCGCCGATACCGAGCCGCTGGCGCTCACGCCGCGCCAGTCGGTGCTTGCCTTCCTGCTGATTGCGGTTTCCACTTCGATCTTCAGCCTGATTACCTTCGGCCTGTCGCCGTCGCTGATCCATATCCTGCAGGTCTCCGGCGCCTCGCCGGCGCTTGCCCTGCAGCTTGGCTCGCTGCGCTCCGTACTTGGCATTGCGGCCCGCGCCGTCGATGTCCTGATCGGCAAGCGCAGCTCGCCGGTGTTGACCGGCCTGGTCGGCTCGGCCTTCCTGGTCATGGCCATGGTGGCGCTGCTCCTGGCGGATGGCCAGACCTCGATGCTCTGGCTGTTCATCGCGCTCTACGGTTTCGGCTCGGGTATCGCCACCCTGTCGCGCGTCCTCTTGCCGCTCAGCTTCTTTTCCGCCAGCCGCTTCGCCCAGCAATCAGCCCACCTGTCGCTGCCGCAGAACCTCGCCAACGCCGCCGCCCCGGTGCTGTTCACCGCCCTGCTCGACCGCCAGGGCGCCACCACCGCCCTCGTGGCGCTGGCGCTGCTGGCGATCACCGCGCTGGCCTGTATCGCCGGTCTCGCGCTGATGGCGCGGCGAGCGCGGGTGGCTTAGGTCTAGGATACCACGTGCCCCTCATCCCGCTGCCGCGACCTTCTCCCCGTAAACGGGGAGAAGGCATAGGCCGCACCGCCCAATGCTCCCGAAAACTCGGCACTCGACGCAACGCAAGCCGACGCTCCCGATACCCGAGCGGCATCCTCGACCTCGTCCCCTCTCCCCGCCTGCGGGGAGAGGGTTAGGGTGAGGGGCAGGGTCACAACACGGGCCGTTACAAAGCCTCATCCCGTGACGTCCCCTCACCCCACCTCCAACACCGCCCGAAACTGCATCTCCGCCACGAACAGCGCCGTCTTCACCTCGCGCCGGCTGACCGTCTTGCGATGCGCGAGACTGACCAGCACCGCGCTCGGCAGCGCCAGGTCGGCATCGTCGAGCAGCCCGCGCACCAGGCCGGCGATTTCTTCCGCCTCGCGCCGCCCGCTCGCCGACCAGGCCTCGAGGCTGAGCAAACATTCGCACCCCATCTCGGTGCCCGTCGAATAGTCGCGCGCCTCGATGCTACCGATCACCAGAGTGGGCAGCGCCGCCTTGGAGAGCCGCCGGTCGTGGATGCCGGCCGTGCCGATCAGCGCCGTCAGCGCCGCATCGCCGGAGAGCCGCGCGTGAACGGCCTGCAGCAATTCGTTGACGGCGCTCATCGCCCCTCCTCCTCGCAGCGACAGACGAGATATCGCCCCGTCTCGTCGGGGTCGTGCACCGCCTTGACGGCAAAGATCCTTCCGCCCTTGACGAAGCGCATGCCGGCCGCAACACCGGCGCGCTGGCGGATCCAGATGTCGTGAGTCACGGTCACCGTCTCGGCGCCGGCCTGTTCCGTCACCGTCACCAGCCGCGGCTCGATGCGCGCCCAGATCAGGGCCAGCACCTCGAAGCCGATCGCCGCGCCGCCCTGCCCGTCGGGCACCGTCACCGGCGCCTGCAGGGCCAGCCGCGCCGTCAGGCCGCCGGGGTCGATCTCGATCATACCCATGGTCAGAGCCCCCGCCGGCAGAAAGGCGCGATCAGCCGCTCGTAACCACGCGGCACCCCGGCCGGCTGGTCCCTCGCATCGACGACGCCGCGATAGGCAAACATCTCGGCCACATGCAGCAGCATGGCGCGCTGCAGCGTGTCCGGCACGTCGGTGCCGGCATCGCCATAACCGGCGCGAAAGTCGATCTCGATGCCGTTCAGGCTCTGGCCCGGCCGCGGCGGATCGCGCAGCCAGAGCCGCGCCGGCCGGCTCTGGCCATCCAGCAGGTGATCTTCAAGCGATACCTGAAGAGGCGTGCCGTCGGCCTCATAAACCGTAACGGTTTGAATCCCTTGCACCGGTCCCCTCGCAATCGGAATCACCCCGTCGCGCGGCCAGCGGTCGAGATAAAGCCTGAGCGCCTGGGTCAACAGGCACAGCCCGGTCTCGCGCTCCAGATGCTCGCGCGCCGTGACGATGAGACTCTGCAGCAGCTGATCCTCGTCGTCCCCATCCACACGCAGATGGGCCTTCACCTGGCCAAGCGTCAACGGCTCCGCGCCGGGCGGCGCGATCAGGGCATAGGTCATGGATGTCTCCGGAACATGGATTGATGGAAGATGGGAGCGGCCTGGTGGCGCCTTGCGCCTTGCCCCTCACCCTGACCCTCTCCCCGCAAGCGGGGAGAGGGGACGTGGACCGCTGAGGCACAATAAGACACAGCCGGTGCGGCATATGCCTTCTCCCCCGTTCATGGGGAGAAGGTGCCGGCAGGTCAGGCGCAACCCGTTGCGCCGGGGATGAGGGGCAGCCCTCGCAAAAATCGAGCCCCACCCCTCAACCCGCGGCAAACTTCACCAGCTTGATCGCCTCGAAATTCTGCACGCCGCCGCCGACGCGTTTGGTGGTGTAGAACAGCACATAGGGTTTGGCGCTGTAGGGGTCGCGCAGCACGCGCACGCCGGTGCGGTCGACCACCAGGTAGCCGGCGCGGAAATCGCCAAACGCGATGGCAAGCGCATTGGCCGCGACATCCGGCATGTCCTCGGCCTCGGTCACCGGAAAACCGATCAGCGAGGCCGGCTGGCCGACGCCGCCGGGCGGTTGCCAGAGATAGTTGCCGTCGGCATCCTTGAACTTGCGGATCGCCCCTTGCGTCTTGCGGTTCATGACGAAATGGGCGTTCTGGCGATGGCCGGCCTTCAAGGCATAGACCGTGTCGATCAGGATGTCGGAGGGGCCGCTTGCCGCAAAACCGCCGGCCGTGCCGGTCGGCTTGTAGCCGATCTTGCCCCATTCCCAGGCTCCGTCGGCCACCGTGTCATAAGCGAGAAAACCCTTCGGCTTGTTGATGCCGTCTCCCGCGACGAAGGCCGCGCCCTCCTGCTCGGCAAAGGCGATGTCGACCTCGCTGGAGATCCACGCCTCGATGTCGACCGCCGCATCGTCGAGCAGGCCTTGCGTCGCCGCCGGCATGGCATAGAGCTCCATGGTCGGAAACGACAGCTCGGCCAGCTCCGGCGTGCCGGTCTGCGGGCGGGCTGCCGTCTCGGCCACCCAGCCCGACGCCATGCCGGCCGGCGCGAACGGCTTCTTCAGCACGGCGCCGGAGACCTGGCGCACCGTTGCCAGCGCCCGGATCGGCGAGACCACCGACAGGCGCCGGCCGATCTCGCTGTCGGTCTCCTCGGGCACCAGATAGCCGCCGTCGCCGGCCACGCCCGATTGCAGGGCCTTGGCCTCCAGCTCGCGCAGACCCGCCTCGTCGCCGCGGCGGATATAGGCCTCGAAGGCTGCCTTGCGCTCGGTGTCGTCCACCGTGGCCTGACCGCTGCGGCCGAGCGCCGGGCGTAGCTTCTTCAGCGCCAGCTGGTCGAGCAGCCGCGACTGCTCGTCGACCGCCTTGTTGATGCGCTCCACCTTGTCGCGGGTCACCACGTCGGCCACCAGCTTGTGTTCGATTTCGCCGAGCCGCTGGTCGTTGGCATCCTTGAAGGCCTCGAAGGCTTGCATGAAATCCTCGAAGGCTGCCGTCATGGTTTCGGGCACGGCTTTCACCTCCGGTGCCACGGTCGTCATCTGCCTGGTCATGCTGCTGCTCCTCATTTGAAGTTGGTGATGGCCATCAGCCGAGCGGCGCGGCGCATGGTGCGCAGCAGCTCGGTTTCCGTGTCGCGGAAAAACCGCGCATGCTTGACGTTCGAGACCCTGGCCGATGGCGCCATCGGAAAGGTCACGACGGAAATTTCCCAGAGATCGGCCTCGAGAATGCGGCGTACGCCGGAGCCCTTGCCGGGCCTCTTGCCGGCCGTGCCGCCCCCGTCGGCGCGGGCCCTGACGGTCTGGAAGCCGATCGACAGCCCGTCCAGCGCGCCGCTCTTCATCAGCGCATGCACCTCGCGGGCCCGCGCCACGCCGGGCGACAATTGCCCCTCGACATAGAGCCCGCGCCCATCCTCGCGCAGCACCCGCCAGGCGCCGATCGGCTCGGCCGGATCATGCTGGAACAGCATGCGCACGCCGGCCGCCCCGCGCTTCATCAGCGAATGGCGAAAGGCCCCCGGCTCGATCACGTCGCGGCCGAGATCCACCTCGCCGAACACGCTGGCATAGCCTGAAAACCGCCCGTCGCCGGCAATGCCGCTCAAGCTCAGATCGGCAAATTTCTGCGTCAGCAAAACGCGCCCGCGTTCAGCATGCATGTCCGTCTCCTCGTGATGAAATGTGCGATGTTGGATGGGGTAGAGGGCAGGCGCCGTGGCGCTGATAGCAGATGAAAAAGACCCCTCCCCACC
>NZ_JAAXMM010000024.1 GCF_012276985.1 Agrobacterium sp. a22-2
GTCCCCTCCCCACCCTCCCCACAAGGGGGAGGGCTTAATCAAGTCCTGCCCTCTGCGGATTAAAGCGAGTGGTTTCCACGAGTCTTCTCCCCCCTTGTGGGGGAGATGGCCGGCAGGCCAGAGAGGGTGAATATTGGCAACGAAAACCCCAAAATAGCCCGTGCACCGGCCGGCGGACGCGATACCATGCGGACCAGAAAGCGGCCGGCCCTTGTGCCTGTTGCAAAAGCCCCGGGGAGACCTCATGTACGCCAAGACTAGACGAATGATCACCGTATCCACCCTACTGCTGTCAGGCGGCCTGGCCGCCCCCCTGCAGGCACAGGGGTTCGGGCAGGCCTGCGAGCAGGCGGTGGCAAAGCTCTGCCGCCCCGGCGAGATCGGCGCCTGTTTTGCCGACGAGGCGAAATGGACGCTTTTGCCGGAAGGCTGCACCGGCGACGTGCAGACCATGATCGAGATGGAGCGCGAGGCGAAAGCCGAACAGGACGCCACGCCGCTCGACCAGCTGACCGCCTTTTCCTATGGCGGCATCCTGCGCCAAGGCCCGAGCATGGACAGCGCCAAGAAGGCCAGCCTCAAGCCCGGCCAGCCGATCCAGATCATCGAGGACCCCGACATCTGGTTCGACGATTACAAATGGTACAAGGTCAAGACAAAATCCGGCATCGGCTACCACTGGGGCGGCATCTTCTGCACCCAGGGCGGGACAAAGCCGGACGGCGTGCTGTATGATTGTGGGGAATATCCGCCGGGGAGTTTTTGAGGATGAACCATCGGATTGCCTTTAAGCAGAACCGCTGAGTCCTTCTACTGCATCGGTTTTAGCTGCTAAACAACCACAGGGTCACTGGCATCTTTCTGCTTCAGACGATCAGGGTCGTAGCGGCGCGTGTATCGGATCCCGTTGAACGTGTGCGTGCAACAGGCGCATGCGGGATACATGTCGTTCACGGTCAAGCCCGGATCGACCAGGGCAAGCCGGTTTTCGTCATCCACGAACAGGCCGCTGAAGTAAGAGCTTTCGCCCAGTCGCACGACTGCCTTCTTCTGATGTTCGTGGCGCGCCACCATCCAGAAGATCGGATCCGCCCGATCCAGTCTGGCCGACGCTTCGCCATAGGTTTCATCCCAATCGCGCCCGACGCGGGAAATCAGAAACCTGAACAATGGCGTGTAATCAAGTCCGTGGCGATGATTGGGATGCATGGACCCTTGCAAGGTCTCGTCGCGGCCCGACGCCTTGCCGTTGCGTTGCCATCGCCATTCCCCACCGTTGCCATGGGTAACGCCATGAGTACGCGTATTGACCTTGCGATAGAGTGGTTTCTTGCGTTCCATGCCGGCTCCGAACCCCTAGCCCTCGCTGGATTGTTATATCGGTTTGGCATTGTCGAAAAGCCCGGCGGATGGCGTCGTCAATCCGCTCCGGCAGCCCTTACGGCAGATATTGATAGAGCCAGTCGCGGATGTCTTCCGGCAGGGCGATCGGGGCGGCGGTTTCGCGGTCGTGGGCAGTCCAGATCATTTCGATCTCCGCCATCTGGCGCTTGCTCTTGTCGACCGAGATGTTGAAGCCGATCGACTTGCCGCCGATCTTGTCGATGCGCACGGTGAAGCGCGCCACGTCATCGAGCTGCAGGGGCTGGTGCAGGCGGCATTCGATGCGCGAGGCGGAAAACAGCGGTTCGCCCTCCATCTGCGGACGATGGCGCCAGAAATGGGCAAGGGCAGCCTCGGCATGGGTGATATAGGCGGCGTTGTGCATGACCCCGGTCATGTCGATATCCCGGAAGGGAATGCGGATATCCAACACATCGGCGCGTTCGCTGCTCTTCATCTTCTCCCCAAGCCCCTGATCTTTCATGACATCGACCCTACTTAAGAGCATTCGGCAATACAGGACAAGCCATGGTCAAAATTGGTTCGTGGCCGGCCTTGTTGACAAATGTCAAGCACAGCATTTCCGCGGTGGTACATGACAGGGGCATTTCGTAAGCTATGGCGTAAAAGGATGGAACCATGACGACACGTCTTTACGAAAACGCCGTTTTCCTCGAACACCACACGCCGCCCGGCCATCCCGAGCGCGCCGATCGGCTGCGCTCGCTGAATATCGCGCTGGACCATCCCAATTTCGCAAGCCTTCAGCGGATCGAGGCAAAAATCGCCAACGAGGATGCGGTGCTGCTCGCCCATCCGGAAGAGCATCTGTTTTCAGTGATGCGGCAGATCCCGGAAGAGGACGGCGAGATCAACCAGATCGAGGCGGATACCTATGCCTCGCCGAAAAGCCTGCAGGCGGCCCTGACGGCAATCGGGGGAGCGATGGCGGCCGTCGACGACGTGATGACGGGCGTCGCCGACAATGCCTTCGTCGCCGGCCGGCCGCCCGGCCACCATGCCGAAAAGAACAAGGCCATGGGCTTCTGCTTCTTCAACACGGTGGCGATTGCCGCCCGCCATGCCCAGAAGGCGCATGGCGTGGAGCGCGTCGCGATCGTCGACTGGGACGTGCATCACGGCAATGGCACGCAGGACATTTTCTTCGACGACCCCTCGGTGCTGTTCTGCTCGACGCACCAGATGCCGCTTTATCCCGGCACCGGCGCCAAGGAAGAGACCGGCAGATACGGCAATATCGTCAACGCACCACTGTCGCCGAATGTCGGCTCGGACCACTTTCGCGAGGCCTTCAAGTCGCGGGTGCTGACGGCGCTCAACGATTTTTCGCCGGATCTCATTTTGATTTCGGCCGGCTTCGACGCCCATCACCGCGACCCGCTGGCGCAGATCAATCTGGTCGGCGAGGACTTTGACTGGGCGACCGGGCGGCTCCTTGAGGTGGCCGACAAATTCGCCCATAACCGGGTCGTCAGTCTTCTCGAAGGCGGTTATGATCTGGAAGGTCTGGCCGAATCGGCCGGCCTGCACATTCTGCGACTGATAAAGGGTTGAGTTGACGATGACCGAGAGCGCCGCTTCCACTGATCTGACCGGCTATTCCTTCGAAAAGGCCGTGGCCGAACTGGAAAGCATCGTCGCCCGGCTGGAGCGCGGCGACGTGGCGCTGGACGAATCCATCGCCATCTACGAGCGCGGCGAACTCCTGAAGAAGCATTGCGAAACGCTGCTATCGGCCGCCGAAAACCGCATCGAGAAGATCCGCCTCGACCGGGCCGGCAAACCGGCCGGCGTGGAGCCGCTCGACCGGGAATAACCGGAGAGACATCCGTGCTGGGCCTGAAACACAACACCAACATCCTCGTCGACTACGATCCGCAATGGGCGAACGAATTCGCCGCGGAACATGACCGGATCGCGGCGGCCCTGGGCGGCCTTGCCAAAGGGATCGAGCATTACGGCTCCACGGCCGTGCCGGGCATGCGGGCCAAGCCGATCCTCGATATTCTCATCGGCCTTTCGCCACTATCCGACTGGCAGGCCTGTCACGATCCGCTGCTGGCGCTTGGCTACGATTATGCCGCCCATGCAGGCGTTCCGGGTCACCATATCTTCGGGCGAGGACGGGATCTCAGCGAGAGAACCCATCTGGTGCATCTTGTGGATCTTGGCGGATACTCCTGGATCTCGAATCTGGCTTTGCGGGACGCGCTGCGGCGCGATCCGGCGCTTCGCGATTCCTATTCTGCCGTGAAGGAAAAAGCGGCGACCGAAGCCCCCGACAGCCGGCCGCGCTACAACGAATTGAAGCGGTCCTTTATCGATCGAATGAAGGCGGATCTGGAGTAACCTGCCGTTTCGAAACCGCCGCCGTTCGGTTGTTGGCGCGAACCGCAACGGCGCAATCGGCGGCACTCCTTGCAGATCAGCGGTTGACGCATTGGTTGCCGCTGCCCATGATGACTCCATCCATTGGCTTGTTTGGGAGGACAATCATGACGATATCACCACGGACTGCCGTTTTTGCCGGAGCGCTGGCGATCTCGACCGCGTTTTGCGGTACCACGGCCAAGGCTGCCGAATTCATCAACGTGCTGACCGGCGGAACCTCGGGCGTCTATTATCCGCTCGGCGTTGCGCTCTCGAAGATCTACGGCGACAATATCGCCGGGGTAACGACGCAGGTACAGGCCACCAAGGCCTCGGTGGAAAATCTCAACCTGCTGCAGGCCGGGCGCGGCGAGATCGGCTTCTCGCTGGGCGACAGTGTGCAGATGGCCTGGGAAGGCAACAAGGACGCGGGCTTTCCGGGCAAGCTGGACAAGCTGCGCGGCATTGCCGCCATCTATTCGAACTATATCCAGATCGTCGCCAGCCAGGAATCCGGCGTGAAAACGCTGGCCGACCTGAAGGGCAAGAGCCTTTCGGTCGGCGCGCCGAAATCCGGCACCGAACTCAATGCCCGCACCATCCTGACGGCCGCCGGCATGAGCTATGGCGATCTCGGCAAGGCGGAATATCTGCCCTTTGCCGAATCCGTCGAACTGATCAAGAACCGCCAGCTCGATGCGACGCTGCAATCGGCCGGCATGGGCGTCGCCTCGATCCGCGACCTTGCCACCTCGCTGAAGATCAACGTTGTCGCCGTGCCGAAGGCGGATGTGGAAAAGATCGGCGCGCCCTATCTGCCGGCGATCATTCCGGCCGGCACCTATGAGGGCCAGACCGAGGATGTGGAGACGGCAGCTGTCGGCAATTTCCTGATCACCCACGAAGGTGTGTCGGACGAAACCGCCTACCAGATGACCAAGCTGCTGTTTGAAAACCTGCCGGCACTGACGGCCGCCCATGCGGCCGCCAAGGCGATCAACGTGAAGAAGGCGATCGACGGCATGCCGGTGCCGCTGCATCCGGGTGCGGAACGGTATTACAAGGAAGTCGGCGTGCTGAAGTAGGGATTGGTTGACCAAAGCCCTCTCTGGCCTGCCGGCCATCTCCCCCACAAGGGGGGAGAAGACTCGTGGACCGGTCTCCGCGCTGGCCGCTACCGTTCAGCAGGCTGAGCCGTCTCCGTCGACCTTTCGGCCGGGTTAAGCCCTCCCCCTTGTGGGGAGGGTTTGGGAGGGGTTCTTTCAGCTATGCGGCAGGAATTCCGCTTGGGCTAGAAGGGTCTGACACGGCAATTGCAGGAGGAATAATGACCGAAACGACCATGCCGCAGGGCCAGACCATTGCCCCTTCCGCAGAAGAATCGATCGAAGGGCTGCCGTCTGGTTTCGGCAGCGGGGTTTCCGGAAAGGCGGCCTTCTGGATCGCCGTTGCCTTTGCCCTGTTCCAGCTGTGGACGGCCGCCTATGGCACGTTGCCGAGCCAGATCGTGCGGGCCATGCATGTCGGTTTCCTGCTGTTGCTCGGTTTTGCGCTGTTCGGCAATCTGGTGGCCAGGACCACGGCCGGCAAAGTCTGGTTCTGGGCGCTCGGGGTGCTCGGATTTGCCACCGGCCTCTACAACTGGGTCTTCTATGTCGAGCTGATCGACCGTTCCGGCTTTCTCAACACCCTGGACCTGACGGTCGGCACAGTGATGATCCTGCTGGTCTTCGAATGCGCGCGGCGGCTGATGGGCCTGCCCTTGACGATCATCGCGGCGATCTTTCTAGCCTACTGTTTCTTCGGCCAGTATCTGCCGGCACCCTTCATCCATCGCGGCTATGATTTCGAGCAGATCATCGAACATTTCGGCTATGGCACCGAAGGCATCTACGGCACGCCGATCTATGTCTCGGCCGCCTATATCTTTATTTTCGTGGTGTTTGCCGCCTTTCTGGAAAAGGCCGGCATGCTCAACCTGTTCAACGATTTCGCCCTTGGCCTGGTCGGCACCTGGCGCGGCGGGCCGGCGCAGGTCTGCATCCTGTCGTCGGCGCTGATGGGCACCATATCAGGCTCGGGTGTGGCCAATGTGGTGGCGAGCGGCCAGTTCACCATTCCGCTGATGAAGCGCTTTGGCTTCCGCTCGGCCTTTGCCGGCGGCGTGGAGGCGACCTCGTCGATGGGCGGGCAAATCATGCCGCCGGTCATGGGCGCCGTCGCCTTCATCATGGCCGAAACGCTGAACGTGCCCTATGCCGATATCGTCAAGGCGGCGCTGATCCCGGCCATGCTCTATTTCGGCGTGTGTTTTTGGATGGTCTATCTGGAGGCCGGCAAGGCGGGGCTGAAGGGCATGAACAAGGCGGACCTGCCGAACCCGTGGGCGGCCGTCAAAGAACACTGGCCGCTGGTTCTGCCGCTGGCAGCCCTCGTCTATCTGCTGTTTGCCGGCTTCACGCCGATCTTTGCCGGCACGATGGGCCTGGCGCTGGTGGTGGTGCTGATCCTCGGCACGCCGCTTGCCGCGCTGATCGGGCCGTTTGCCTTCCGGCTGGTGTTCTGGCTGGCACTGGGGCTCGCCTCGGCCGCCTTCCTGAAATTCGGCGTGAATATCCTCGTGCTGGTGATCGGCGCGCTGATCCTTGCCTGCGTGGTGTTCAAGGGCGGACGGCAGACGCTGGCGATCTGCCGCGATTCGCTGGCCGAAGGGGCCAAGAATGCCCTGCCGGTCGGCATTGCCTGCGCCATTGTCGGCATCGTCATCGGCACGCTGACGTTGACCGGCATCGCCTCGACCTTTATCGGCGCGATCATCGAGATCGGCCGCGACAATCTCTTCCTGTCGCTGGTGCTGACGATGATCACCTGCCTGGTGCTGGGTATGGGCATTCCGACCATCCCGAACTATATCATCACCTCGTCGCTGGCAGGCCCTGCCCTCCTGGAACTCGGCGTGCCATTGCTGGTCAGCCATATGTTCGTCTTCTATTTCGGCATCATGGCCGACCTGACGCCGCCGGTGGCGCTGGCCTGCTTTGCCGCCGCGCCGATGGCCAAGACCTCGGGCCTCAAGATCTCGCTGCAGGCGACCAAGCTTGCCACCGCCGGCTTCGTCGTGCCGTTCATGGCGGTCTATACGCCGGCGCTGATGCTGCAGGATGCCGGGCCGATGGCAGCGACCTGGGGTTATCCGGTGGAGGTCATCTATGTGGTGTTCAAGGCCTGTTTCGGCATTGCGCTGTGGGGCGTGGCCGTGGTCGGCTTCCTGTTCAAGCCGCTGTCGATCATCGAGCGGCTGCTCGCCTTCGTCGCCGGCTGCAGCGTCGTACTCGCCCTGCCCTGGACCGACGAGCTCGGCTTTGCGCTTGGAGCGCTGGTGATCGGCTTTCATTGGTGGCGCAGCCGTCAGGTCATCCAGCCGACGGCCGTGCCGTGAGCCTTTGCGTGGTTGCCGGCGGCAAGGTGCTGACGCTGGCGGTATCGCTGTTTTCGCTGACCTGGACCCATTCGGTGCAGAAAACGCAGTGGCGGGAAGACTGGGCGGTGACTCCGGCCGGGCTGGAACTGCGCCACGCCTATGTGAAAGGCTCCGGCGCCGGCATGGAGCCCGGGGACGGCGCCGTGCTGAAAGACGGCTGGTGGCAATGGCAACCGCAGCTGCCGGCGCTACCCACCCTGCGGCTCGCCGCCTCCGGCATGACGCCGGACGCCTGGACGCTGTGCCATGCAGGCGGCTGTGTCGATCTCGGCGCCAAGGCCGGCGATGATGCGGTGCTGCGGCCGTGCGGGGAGTGAGGCCACTCGACCGGAGCGGCAAAAGCGCCTATCTTGTCGGCCATGGACAAGGACGCCGTCATCGCCAAGCTGAGGGAACATCGCGACGAACTTTCGGCGATGGGGGTGGAGCATATTGCCATTTTTGGCTCGGTCGCTCGGGGAGACCAAAGCCCGGAGTCGGATCTTGACCTATTGGTCCACTTTTCCGAGCCAACCCTCAAGAGCGGCTTTGGCTTTTTCAGTCTGCTTGAGGACTTAACGGATCGCTTGAAGGAACTAACCGGAGCGCCGCAGATCGATGTCGTGATCGATCCCATCGAGAAGGAACGCGTGCGTCGATCCGTGGAAAAGGATCTCGTGAATGCCTTCTAAACGTCCCTTGTCTCGCCTGCGCGATATCAGGGACAATGCTCTCAGCATTCGCGAATATGTCGGCGAGTTGGACGAAGCGGCGTTTCTTTCAAACAGGCTAGTACGAGATGCCAGCGAACGCTGTCTTGCGAGGATGTCTGAAGCGGCTGTAAAAATGGGACCGGTCGCGGAAGAGCTGATACCTGACGAAGATTGGCGGGCACTGCGAAATCTTGGCAATATTCTTCGGCACGACTACAACAATGTCTCAGTGGTCATCGTGTGGGAGTTGATTTCCAACCGGCTGGAGCCGCTTCTTGCGCAAGTGGAGCAGGTCCTCTCCCGCTATCCTGAAGACCGTGAAGATCTTTAGGCGTCCGATGACGACTGCCTTTGCGCGACACACCGTTCTTGTTTCACTCCTATTCACCGAAGGGCACCCGCTATAATATCCGATCTCAAGAGATTTCAAACGTAAGCGAGGCCCCATGTCCTTCTTTCCCGGCAACGACCCCATGCCCGGCGACGGGTTCGCCTGTGATGCGATCGAGCATCTGATCATTCCGCGCACCAGCGATATCGGCGGGTTCTCGGTGCGCCGGGCGCTGCCGACGGCACGGCGGCGGCTGGTCGGGCCGTTCATCTTCTTCGACCGCATGGGGCCGGCGATCCTGAAAGCGGGCGATGCCATGGATGTGCGGCCGCATCCGCATATCGGGCTGTCGACCGTCACCTATCTGTTCGACGGCGAGATCAAGCATCGCGACAGTCTCGGCACCGAGCTTGTCATCAAGCCCGGCGACATCAACCTGATGACGGCGGGGCGCGGCATCGTACATTCGGAGCGTACGCCGGAAAACCTGCGCGGCGGGCCGCTGTCGATCTCCGGCCTGCAGACCTGGCTGGCGCTGCCCGATGACAAGGAAGAGATCGATCCGGCCTTTTCCCACACCGACAAGAGCGCCATGCCGCTGTTTGACGCCGATGGCGCCAGCGGCCGGGTGGTGATCGGCTCGATCTCCGGTTTGACCTCGCCGGTCCAGGTGTTTTCCGACACACTTTACGTGGACCTGACGCTCGAGCCGGGCCGCAGCTTTCCCTTCGATGCCGGCCACGAGGAACGCGCCGCCTATATCCTGTCGGGCGAGCTGGATGTCGCCGGAGACCTGTTTGCCGCCGACCAGCTGCTGGTGTTCAGGCCGGGCGATGCGATCACCCTGAAGGCCGGCGCGCAGGGCTGTCATGTCATGCTGTTCGGCGGTGCAGCGCTCAGTTCCAAGCGCCACATGTGGTGGAATTTCGTGTCGTCCTCGAAGGAACGCATCGAACAGGCCAAACAGGAGTGGAGAACCGGACGCTTCGATATCGTGCCGGGCGACGAGGAAGAGTTTATCCCTTTGCCGGACGGGCCGTAACGCCTATATAGATTGCTGGCGCCCGAATTAAACCGACCGCATGCTTTTGCCTCACTCCGATCTGAAGTAAAGGCGTATCTTGCGCCTTGTTAAGAATGCAAAAGAAGAGGCTGGAGCCTGTGACATCGAAGCCGAATACGCCGCTGCTGGATGCGGTTCATCTGCCTGCCGATCTTCGGGGCATGAATGATCGCGATATGCCGCAGCTGGCGCGCGAGCTGCGCGACGAGATGATCGACGCGGTGTCGGTCACCGGCGGGCACCTGGGCGCCGGTCTCGGCGTCGTCGAGCTGACCATCGCCATCCACAAGGTTTTCGACACCCCGAACGACCGGCTGATCTTCGATGTCGGCCACCAGTGTTATCCGCACAAGATCCTGACCGGCCGGCGCGACCGGATCCGCACGCTGCGCCAGGAAGGCGGCCTGTCCGGCTTTACCAAGCGGGCCGAGAGCGAATACGACCCCTTCGGTGCCGCCCATTCCTCAACCTCGATCTCGGCCGGCCTCGGCATGGCGGTGGCCGCAGAACTCGGCGAAACCGACCGCAAGGTGATCGCTGTGATCGGCGACGGCGCCATGTCGGCCGGCATGGCTTATGAGGCGCTCAACAATGCCGGCGCGCTCGACGCCCGGCTGATCGTCATTCTGAACGACAACGACATGTCGATCGCCCCGCCGACCGGCGCGATGAGCGCCTATCTGGCGCGGCTGGCGTCCGGCCGCACCTATATGGGCTTTCGCGATCTCGGCAAGAAACTGACGGCCTATCTCGGCAAGAATATCGACCGGGCCATCACCAGGGCCGTCGAACATGCGCGGGGTTACGTGACCGGCGGCACGATGTTCGAGGAGATGGGCTTCTATCATATCGGCCCGATCGACGGTCACTCGTTCGAACATCTGCTGCCGGTGCTGCGCAATGTGCGCGACAATGCCAAGGGTCCGGTACTGATCCATGTGGTGACGCAGAAGGGCAAGGGCTATGCGCCGGCCGAGGCCGCCGCCGACAAGTATCACGGCGTCAACAAGTTCGACGTCATCACCGGCGCCCAGGCCAAAGCCAAGCCGAACGCGCCGAGCTATACCGCCGTGTTCGGCGAGGCGTTGGTGCAGGAGGCGATGCTGGACGACAAGATCGTCGGCATCACCGCCGCCATGCCGTCCGGCACCGGGCTCGACAAGCTGGCCGAGATCTTCCCGAAGCGCACCTTCGATGTCGGCATTGCCGAGCAGCATGCGGTGACCTTTGCGGCGGGGCTGGCGACCGAAGGCTACAAGCCGTTCTGCGCGCTCTATTCCACCTTCCTGCAGCGGGCCTATGACCAGGTGGTGCATGACGTGGCGATCCAGGGGCTGCCGGTGCGTTTTCCGATCGATCGGGCCGGTTTCGTCGGCGCCGACGGGCCAACCCATGCCGGCTCTTTCGACACGGGGTTCCTTGCCTCCCTGCCCGGTTTCGTGGTGATGGCGGCGGCCGACGAGGCGGAGCTGAAGCACATGGTGCGCACGGCTGCTGCCTATGACGACGGCCCGATCTCGTTTCGCTATCCGCGCGGCGAAGGGGTGGGCGTGGCGCTACCGGAACGGGGCGAGATCCTGGAAATCGGCCGTGGCCGGATCGTCAAGGAAGGCACCAAGGTGGCGCTGCTGTCGTTCGGCACGCGGCTCGCCGATTGCCTGCTGGCGGCTGAAGATCTCGACGCCAGCGGCCTGTCGACGACGGTTGCCGATGCACGTTTTGCCAAGCCGCTCGACCATGATCTGATCCGCCGGCTGGCGCGCGAACATGCGGTTCTGGTGACGGTCGAGGAAGGGGCTGCCGGCGGCTTTGCCGCCCAGGTGCTGCAATTCCTGGCCACCGAAGGGCTGCTCGACAATGGCCTGAAAGTGCGGCCGCTGGTCCTGCCTGACTTCTGGATGGACCAGGCCAAGCCCGAAGTGATGTATGCCAAATCCGGCCTCGATGCCGCCGGCATCGTCTCGACGGTGTTCAAGGCGCTGGGCCAGACGCATCTTGGTGTCGGGGCGGCGGGCTGACCGTATCCTAAAGTCTAGCGCGTTGGAACCGGACATCGTGATTTTCGAATTGGTTTCGGCGGCTATAGTGCCGCCGAAACCCTGGGCGCTCGATCAGCGCATTGCCACCCGAGGCCGCGCCGCAGTGCCCCGCGGGGCATTGCGCGACTGATCGTTGGCAACCGAACCGGAGATGCCGGCAAGCTTGAAATGCCCGATCAGATCGCGAAGCTTGCTGCTTTCCGATGCCAGGTTCGTGCTGGCTGCATTCGATTCCTCGACCATCGCCGCATTGCGCTGGGTGACCTGGTCCATCTGGTTGACCGCAATGTTGACTTCCTTCAGTCCCGTGGCTTGCTCCCTGGCGGAGATGGCGATCGAGTTCATGTGCTCGTTGATGGTGACGATGTAGCTCTCGATGGTTTTCAACGCCTCGCCGGTGCCGCTGACCAGCCGCACGCCGCTTTCCACCTCGACCGCGGATTTCTGAATCAGGACCTTGATCTCCTTGGCAGCCTTTGCCGAGCGCTGCGCCAGCTCGCGCACTTCCTGGGCAACGACGGCAAAACCTCTCCCCGCCTCGCCGGCCCGCGCCGCCTCGACGCCGGCATTCAGCGCCAGGAGATTGGTCTGGAAGGCGATCTCGTCGATCACGCCGATGATGTTGGATATCTGCTTGGATGATTCCTCGATCCGGCTCATCGCCAGTACAGCCTCGGAGACCACGTCGCCCGACTTGCGGGCGCTATCGTTGGCCTTGGCGGCGACGAGCTGGGCTTCATCGGCCCGCTTTGTCGAATTGCCGACATTGACGGTGATCTGATCCAGAGCGGCTGCCGTTTGTTCCAGCGAGGCGGCCTGCTGCTCCGTTCGTTTGGCCAGATCATCGGCGCTGGAGGCAATTTCCTGGGTGCCATTGTCGATGGCGCCTGCCGCTGCAGCCACGCATAACAGGGTTTCGGAAAGCTGGAGAACCGCGGCGTTGAAATCCTTGCACAGAGAGGTGAAATCCTCCGACACGGTTTCGGTGATCTGGTAGCTGAGGTCGCCTGCGGCGAGGCGATTGAGGCCGTTCGCTAGGGCGCTCGTCGCCTCAAGAAGCTGGCGACGGGCCTCCTCGGCTGCAGCTTTGCGTAGCTCGTGGCGCTGCAGTTCGTTGTCGCGGCGCGCGGTCTCGGATTCCTCGGTCAGTCGGCGGTTGTCGATCGCCGCCTCGCGGAAGATTTCGACGGCCGCCGCCATGGCGCCGATCTCGTCGTTCCGTCCGGCAAAGGGGATCGTGTCGGCGCAATTGCCGGCCGCAAGATCCTTCATCGAGGCGGTGATTTTCTGTACGGGCTGCGCTATGCCTGTGATGGAATAGATGCCGGCGGCGATCAGGATCAGAAGACACAAGCCGGTGGCAACCTGGCTGATCACGACCGTCGTCGCAAACAGCTGCTGGCTCACCTGATAGGCTTCGAGAACCTTGGAAAGGTTGTGGTCAATGATTGCCACCAGCTCCGGCTTCACCAGAGCGATCTGCGGCAGCATCTCCTTGTTGAGGATCAGAGCGGCTTCGGCCGCGTTCTCTTTTCCAACCAGTTTCTTGATCTTGTCGCCGGGTACCCTGTAGCTCTCAACCCCCTTTTCGATATTGGTGAGGAGTTCCTTGTCCTTGGCTGAGGTGCTAATTGCCCGCACCGCGGCGAACGCATCTCCGAGTTCCTTGTCCCGCTCGGCCATAAAGGCGTCCGCCCCGGCGATGTCTTCCGGTGTTTCGGCGATGACGTGGCGCGCATAGCCGAAGTTCATGCGCGTAAACGCCATGCGGATATCCTGGGCGGCCATCAGCTTGGGGACCATGCTGTTGACGATCTCCCCGGATTGCTGGCTCATCTTGGTAATGCCCATATTCGTCACCCAGGCAAAACCACCAAACATCATGCCGATGAGAACGAAGGTGCTGATCAATACGGTCTTTATCTTAGGACGTGACATGTGCGCTCACTCTCTTCCAGAGGAACAACCGGAACGAGCGGCAATACCCCTTTTCAGAGCATACCTTCCACCACGCCGCCGACCATTGGGACTTGCCGCACACGATATATGCGCGTCATGAGAGCATTATGGGTTACTTTGTATTAACAAACAATTTTTTATCTTTTACTAATATCACTATCTTCGAGAGTTTTTTCGGCCACACACAACCGCACGTATCTCGCTTTTGTCTTATCGCAGGTTCTGGATGGAAGACTGTGGGACACCTTGCCCGAAACCTGCTGAGTGTTTCCCGCAGGGACGGCGCCTGCATCTCCATGTCCGGGTCGCCGGGGCACACAGCACGGCGGTGGTGCGGCAGGAAGGCCTAAGGCGCAGCCGACTGCTCTTTTTATGACGTCTCTCGGATGGGGGCCATGTCGGTACGCCAGGGACGAATGCTGATGCCAACCCGCGATGTCGAAATCGACGACGATCCAGACGATGGCCTTGCCGCCAGTAGAGCGGACGACACGCGGGCCCTGTGAGATGCCATCCAATTTTACGGCGAGAGACATCCATCTCTCGCCGCTTTTCTTTTGTAACCAGCCTCTTTGCCGGACAGGTGCGTTTATTCCTTTGGCGCGCGGACGATCAGAATTCCGACCATTCCTGCTTCACGGCCGCGGACGACGATGCGCCGCCGCCGAACGCCTTGGTGACGCGGGAGGCGAGAGCGCGGGCCGGCGAGGCTGCCGGGGCGGACGAACGGCTGGCGACTGCCACCTGACCGCCGCGACCTTCCTCGAAGGTGAACTGGCTCAGCAGGTTGTTGAGCGCTGCCGCTTCCGTTGCCAGCGAATGGCTGGCTGCCGTCTGCTCCTCGACCATGGCGGCATTTTGCTGGGTGCCCTGGTCCATGGCGTTGACGGCGGTGTTGATCTCCTGCAGGCCGGTCGACTGTTCGCGGCTGGCCGTGACGATTGCCGCAACATGGCCGCTGATCTCCTGCACGGCCGTGACGATCTTCTGCAGTTCGTGACCGGTTTCGCCGACCAGGGCGACGCCCGAGCCGACCTGTTTGCTGGAGGTCGAGATCAGCGCCTTGATTTCCTTGGCGGCATTGGCCGAACGCTGGGCCAGTTCGCGCACTTCCTGGGCGACGACCGCAAAGCCCTTGCCGGCATCACCGGCGCGGGCGGCTTCGACGCCGGCATTCAGCGCCAAAAGGTTGGTCTGGAAGGCGATATCCTCGATGACGCCGATGATATTGCCGATCTCGCCGGACGACTTTTCGATCTCGGTCATGGCGGAGACGGCATTGCGCACCACCTGGCCCGACCGCTCGGCACCATCGCGGGTGCTGGCGACCAGCTGGCCGACATCCTCGGCGCGCTTGGCGGTGTCCTTGACGGTTGTGGTGACCTGTTCGAGGGCAGCCGCGGTTTGCTCGACGGAGGCCGCCTGCTGCTCGGTGCGCTTGGCCAGATCGTCGGCCGAGGCGCGGATTTCGGCCGCGCCGGCATTGATGGCCGAGGCGTTGGCGCCGACAGACTGCAGGGCAGCCTGGAGCTTTTCGAGCGAGTCGTTGAAGTTGACGCGCAGCGCATCGAGACGCGGTGCGAAGCCCGCGCGGATGCGGAAGGCCACATTGCCATCGGCCAGCGCCGAAAGGCCAGAGGCCAGCTGGTTCATCGCAAAGCCGATTTCTTCGGCTTCCTGGGCCTTTTCGGCTTCGGCGGTGCGACGCTCTTCCTCGGACTTGCGGCGCATGGCGTCGGTTTCGCCGGACAGGCGCAGCTTTTCGATGGCTGCCTCCTTGAAGACGACGACGGCCTTGGCCATCTGGCCGACTTCGTCGGAGCGGTCGAGCGCCGGGACTTCGACATCGTGCTGGCCATCGGCCAGGCGGCCCATGGCCGTGGTCATGCCGACGATCGGCGTGACGATGGAGCGCGACAGCGCCCAGATCAGAATGACGGCCATGCCGCCGGCGATAGCGCCGCCAAGCAGAAGTGCCATTTCAAGATTGAAATGCGCGTTGGCCTGACCGGCCGAATTGGCCTCTATCTGCGCATTGACGGCCTGCTTGATGCTGGCCGATGCTTCGCGGAAGGCGTCGAGCTGACCCTTGGAGGCATTGCGGCCGATCTCGATCACTTCGGAGATTGGCGCTTCGGTGTTCTTGCGGGCGGCCAGCTGCGGTTCGGTCAGCTGGGTGTGGAAGACATCGGCGGCCGTCTTCATGCCATCGAGCAGGGTGATGAGATTGGCATCGCCGGCGGCATGGATCTTGGCGCTCTCAATCGCCTTCAGCATCTTTTCGCGTTGAGCGAAAACGTCCTTGTAGGTGCTTTCGCTGCGAAACAGCAGGAAGCCGCGCTGGTTGACGGCCTGCTCGAGCATGGCTTCAAGGGCGTTGTCGACTTCGGCCAGGATCTTTTCCGACTGCGCCTGCTCCTGCGAGGCGAGCTTGGCGGCATAGGCTTCCCAGAACACGACTGCAGAAGCGAAGAAGCAGCCTGCCATGATCCCACAGAAGGTCAGGATCAACTTTTTGTTGAGAGAGAGGTTCTTCAGGGACATCGATCATTCTTTCTCGCTTTGGGAGTGAAGCGAAACGCGACGCGACGCGGCTACGACCGGGCGTCGGCAAGGGAAGAAAACATGATCGGACTTCGCCGCAGCGCAGGCCATCATGGCTCGCTCGGACGTCGACGAATCTAACAATCGGGGCCATCTTGCCGGGATTGCCCTTACAATCCGTTAGCGTTTCCCGGAAATCGTCGGAAAAGCGACTCTTCGGAGCGTGCAGATTTTACTGGTTCGGACCGATCAGCAGGACATGCAGGTCCTTTTCCGGATAGAAGTCCTTAGCCGTCATCTGAAAGGTGGTGGGACCGATCTTCTTCACTCCCTGGCCGCAGAAGCTCACGAAATAAGCCGGATCGCCCTTGTCGACCGTCAGGGTGAAGGACTTGATCGGACCGTTCCAGTTGGCGCCCGTGGTCAGGATGTAGGACAGCCATTTTTCGATGAAGTACACGCCCTTGTCGTAGTCCTGCTGCTTTTCGAGCTTTGCAGCCGTCTTCATGAAGGCATCGTCGATGCAGTAGCGCTCCTTGTATTCGGCGAAATAATCGCTCGGCTTGCCGTCCTGGATGAAGGTCATCGCCACCGTGCCGCCGACGCTCGGGCGATAGCTGTGGTGGACCTTGACCTCCTTGCCGGCCGGAAAGGTGGTGCGCCACCAGAAGGCGGTGGTCAGCTTCCAGGTCGGGTAGAATTCCGGGTCGACGGGACTTTCCGGGCTATAGGCCATGTCGAGGATCAGGCCGCGGGTCTGCCAGTCCTTGAGGATATCGGCCGGCAGCTTGGCGATCGAAGCGCGCGTCGCGTCGCTGAGCGGCAGCAAGGAGACGCCCTGCCCGACGATGTCCTGCGTGACGTCGATGCCGTTGACATAGGCACGCTGCTGCAGGGTGGGCTCGATCGGCTTGCCGTCCTGGGAGACGGTGAAGCCCATGAAATTGTCATGCTCGACATCGTCAAGGCCGCCCATGAACTCCACGCCGCCGGAAATATCGGGCATCGGAAAGGCGACCATGGTCTCCAGATCCCTGTCCGCTTCGTTGCGGAAGACGTAGTCGACGCGGACCTCGCTTGGCGAGATGAACAGGTTTTCGCTCTCCATCGAAATGTCGTCCTGGCGGGTATAGACGAGCCCGCCGGCTTCCAGCACCGCTGTCGTGTCATTGGCGGCAGCGGGGGCTGCCAGCGTCATAACGCTCAGGAGTGTCGGGATCCATTTCGTCATCGCGGTCTATCCTCCGGTCCGGCCCCATATCGCAGGCACATCTGGCCAGCAGTTAGCGAGGAAACCGGCAGCCCGTCAATCGAGCGCATCGACCGTTTTTGGGCCGGCATGGCGATCCGAATTGGCCCACGGATCAAAATCCGAGGGGAAATCTCTGTGGTGCCCTATTGTCGTGTGGCGATCAGAACTCCGTCCACTCGTCGGTCTTGAGCGCCGCACCGCCATGGCTGGCATAGGACTGGCGGGCGGGTGCAGAGGGCCGGGGTTGGGACCGCCGCGCAGGGGCCGCGCTCTGGGGAGAGGCGAAGTTGCCACTTGCCAATGTGAAGCGCGCGATCAGTTCGCTGAGGCGGGAGCTTTCAACGGCGAGGCTGGCGCTTGCCGCATTGGATTCCTCGACCATGGCGGCATTCTGCTGGGTGACCTGGTCCATCTGGTTGACGGCGGTATTGACCTCGCCAAGACCGTTGGACTGTTCGCGTGCCGAGGTGGCAATCGCGTTCATATGCTCGTTGATCGTCAGAATGAGTTCTTCGATCTGCTTGAGCGCCGTGCCGGTCTGGCTGACCAGCTTTACGCCATTTTCCACCTGGGACGAAGAATTGCGGATCAGTTCCTTGATCTCCTTGGCCGCCTGGGCCGAGCGCTGCGCCAATTCCCTGACCTCCTGCGCCACGACCGCAAAGCCCTTGCCGGCCTCGCCGGCGCGAGCGGCTTCAACGCCGGCGTTCAGAGCCAGCAGATTGGTCTGGAACGCGATTTCGTCGATGACGCCGATGATGTTGGAAATCTGGTTGGAGGAGCCTTCGATGCGGCTCATCGCCGTCACGGTTTCCGCCACCACTTCGCCGGATTTCGTAGCACTCGACCTGGCTTGCTGCGCCACCTCGCGGGCTTCTTCGGCCCGCCTGGTGGAATTGGCGACATTGACGGTGATCTGGTCGAGGGCAGCGGCCGTTTCTTCCAGCGACGCTGCCTGCTGCTCGGTACGCTTGGAGAGGTCCTCGGTGCCGGAGGAGATTTCGCGCGTGCCATTGTCGATGGTGCGGGTGGCGCCGGCAACGGCGGTCAGCGTCTCGGCCAGTTGGGCGACGGAGGCATTGAAATCGTCGCGCAGGCCTTCGAAGTCCTCCGAGACCTGTTGCGTGATCTGATAGGTCAGATCGCCTGCGGCCAGTTTCTTCATGCCGATGGCGAGCGCGCTGGTGGCTTCGAGCAGCTTGCGGCGGGCATCCTCCTCAGCTCGCTGCTGCAGGACGACGCGCTGCTCCTCGGCGCTCTTGCGCTGGAACTCGGCGTCAGCGGTCAGGCGGTTGTTCTCGATGGCGGCCTGCCGGAAGATTTCGACCGCTGCGGCCATCGCTCCGATCTCGTCGGCGCGGCCGGCAAAGGGGATGGCATTGTCGACATCGCCATCGGCGAGCTGCTTCATCGAATCGGTGATGCGTTCGATCGGCTTGGCGACCGAACGCAGGGCATAGATGCCGGCACCGATGATAATGACCGCCAGGATCGCAATAATAATATAGGTCTCGTTCAAAGCGGATGTGAAAGCGGCCCCACCCGCCGTGACGGAGGTCTCTGCACCTTTCTCATTGATCGACACCAGTTCGTCGACGCTCGTCAGAACCGGCTGAATAAGCTCGCGCATGTGATCGAGCAGCACCGCCGCTTCGGCGTTCCGGTTGACACGCGACAAGGCCAGCATCTCTTCGCCGCGTTTTTCGTAGGCCTGGATGCCGTCGCCGATCTTTTTCAAAAGCGCCTGCTCGGCGTCGGAGGAGATCAGCGGTTCATAGCGTTTGAGGGCCTCCCGGAGCTGTTCCATTTCAGCGACGACCGCCTTGTCGGCCGCTTCGATCGCTTCCGGCGTCGTCGAGGTGATATGGTTCAGATAGGCGATGCGCAGTGCATAGGTCTCGAGCTTGATTTCCTCAACCGTCTTGACGCTTGGAAGCCAGTTTCTGGCAAGATCTTCAGCCGACGAGTTGACAGAGTTCAACGCGCTGACGGAAAGCCAGGCGAAACTCGCGGACACGACGGCAATCGTTGCGAAAATCGCGATCAGGGAGGCCTTGATGCTTAGGCGGGACATGCGCGTGGTTCCTCAGGGGCCGCCGCACGGATACGGCAAAGTCTGGCTGTCACGATTCATCGTCATGAGGATTGTGATGGGTTTGATCCGCAATCATTGCGGATGGCACAGAACAAGTGGCAATCACTATTGTTTTAGCTGTTCAAAATTAATAAATATCTAAACTGTTAACGCCGAACCCTTAAGCCTTGCAGTCCGGGACAGAACCGGGGCATGGGCTCCCGCAGACTGCGTCCTTTCCCAATGCAAACGTCCCGAAGGATCGCAGGCCAGTAAGATTGCCGGAGAATCAGCGGCTTCGACCGGGCGAGATGCAACAAAACGCTTGCCAGAGCACCCGCAGACCGCCATTGACTGGCCATGTCCAATCCTTCTGAAAATCAACGCCTCGACCAGTTGCTGGTTTCGCTCAATCTGTTTGCCAGCCGGTCGCGCGCCCGCGATGCCGTGCAGCGCGGCACCGTGCGCATCGACGGCAAGGTCGTCACCAAGCCGAGCCTGACCTTTGCGCCCGACGTGACGATCGAAATCGACGATCCGGCCCAGGATTTCGTGTCGCGCGCCGCCCTGAAACTGGTGGCAGGCCTCGACCATTTCGGCCTTGACCCGGCCGGGCAGGAATGTCTCGATATCGGCGCCTCGACCGGCGGCTTTACCGAAGTGTTGCTGATGCGCGGCGCGGCCCATGTGACGTCGATCGATGTCGGCCATGGCCAGTTCCATCCGCGGCTGGCGGCCGATCCGCGCGCCACCAATATCGAGGGGCTGAATGCCCGCTATCTGGAGCCGGAGGATATCGACAACCGGCCGATCACCTTCGTGGTCTCCGACGTGTCGTTCATCTCGCTGAAGCTTGCCATTGCGCCGGCCCTGGAGTTGGCCGAGCCCGGCGCCCATTGCCTGCTGCTGGTCAAGCCGCAGTTCGAGGCCGGGCGCGAGGCGATCAGCAAGGCCGGACTGCTGAAGGATCCGGACACCGCGCCTGCGGTGGCGGCCGAACTGGAGCGCTGGCTGGTCGAGGAGATGGGTTGGGCAAGCCTTGGCCTGATCCCCTCGCCGATTGCCGGCGGCGACGGCAATGCCGAGTTCCTGCTGGCCGGCAAGAAGCCCGAGGACGAAGCATGAGCGCGCAAACCGTTACGATCGACAGCCTCGGCGCCCAGGGCGACGGCATCGTGCATGGCGAAGACGGCCCGCTGTTCGTCGGCTTTGCCCTGCCCGGCGAGACGGTGGCGATCGCCCGCGTCAAGAACCAGGGCACGATCATGTCGATCACCGTGCCGTCGCCGGACCGGGTGGAGCCGCCCTGCCGGCATTTCGGACCGGACGGCAAGGGCGGCACTTGCGGCGGCTGTACGCTGCAGCATCTGGCCGGCCCCGCCTATCGCGACTACAAACGCTCGCTGGTTGTGGCGGCGCTGAAGTCGAAGAATATCGATGTGCCGGTCGGTGATCTGGTCGAGGCGCATCCCGGCGAACGGCGGCGGGTGGTGTTTGCGGCGCGGCGCACCGAGAAGGACCTGCTGATCGGCTTCAACCAGGCCGAAAGCCACCATATCGTCGCCATCGAGGAATGTCCCATCGCCTCCCCTGGCATTCTGGCCAGCCTGGAGGCTCTGCGGCGGATCGGCCTTGCGGCAGCCCTCGGTTCCGAGCCGTTCCGCATCGGCGTGCTGGAGACGCTCTCCGGCCTTGATGTGGCGATCGACGGCCTGAAATCGGTCGGCGACAAGCAGCGCCGGGCGATCACCGACACCATGGTCGGGCTGCGCGGCGTGGCGCGGGTGTCGCTGAACGGCGAAATCGTGCTGGAGCCGCGCCGGCCGCTGGTCGACTTTGGCGGCGTCAGCGTCTCTCCCCCGCCCGGTGCCTTTGCGCAGGCCACCATCCCCGCCGAGGAGGCCATGGCGCGGCTGACGATCGAGCATATCGGCAAGGCCAAGCGTATTGCCGACCTGTTTGCCGGAACCGGCACGTTTTCGCTCAGGCTGGCGCGCATCGGCCAGGTGCATGCCGTGGAATCGGAAGACAAGGCGGTCAAGGCCCTCGACCAGGCGGCCCGCAATACGCAAGGGCTGAAAGCCGTGACGGTCGAAAAGCGCGACCTGTTCCGCCGGCCGCTGATGGCCCAGGAGTTGAAGGTCTACGACGCCGTGGTGTTCGATCCGCCGCGGGCCGGCGCCGAGGCGCAGTGCAGGGAGCTTATCCGCTCCACCGTCAAGAAGATCGTGGCGATCAGCTGCAATCCGCTGACATTGGCCCGCGACCTGTCCATCCTGATCGAAGGCGGCTATCGCATTACCAGCGTAACGCCGATCGACCAGTTCCTGTGGACCTCGCATGTCGAAGTGGTGGCAACGCTGGTCAAGGGCTGAACCCTCGCCGCGGATCTTATACCAAGGGCCGCAGCGCGATCGCGTGCGGCCTTCTCCTTAGTAAGACAGCAGCGTTCCGCTGCCGACCGTGTTGGGGCAGCGGCAGCTGCCGCCGACGCGGCCCGGTTTGGCCGGGCAGGAATATTTGTAATCCGCCTTGGCGCTGTCGGGCGGATCGATGACGCAGACGAAGCGTTGCGGGCGCACGCCCGGAACCGGATTCTTGTTGCCGCTCTGGGTACTGATGCCGCCGCCGTAAATGACTTCGGCAAGCTGATAGGCGCCGTCGCCTGTTCCTTGCCCGGCATGACCTGCCGGTGCTGCGCAGAGGGCCACCATGAAACACAAGAACAATAGGCGCATGGCGCCAAGCCTCCCTTGATTCATTACCACCGCTTGACCGCGATGGGTGACGCTCCGTCCCCATCTGTCGCAAGCCCTTGAGCGCTGATCTAAACCCATGACCTCCTAAAGGCGGCTGAACGGCACGTTTAAGATGCCATCTTTCTGGCGATTCAGGCCTTCGAGCGCATGAAGGCCTCGAAGGCGGCGCGCGCTTCGCGGCTTTTCAGCTGGGCGACGAAGTGAACCAGTTCCTCGTCCATGCGGGAAAGCAGCACTGTCCGATCGCTGCGGATGAGATTACGGGCGATGCGCATGGCCTCCGGCGGCTTGGCGGCGAGCGAGGCGGCCAGCGCCAGGGTCTCCGTTTCGACGGCTGCCGGCTCGACGACCTTCCAGATCAGGCCAGCCTCGCGCGCCTGCTCGGCGGAAAAACCCTCGCTGGCGGCCAGAAGCGCAAAGGCGCGCTGGTGGCCGGTGATCTGTGGCACGAGCAGGCTGGAGCCTGCTTCCGGCACCAGGGCAAGATCAACGAAAGGCGTCTTGAACAGGCTGCGGCTCGAGGCAATGGTCATGTCGCAATGCAGATGAATGGTGGTGCCGATGCCGATCGCCAGACCGTCGACGCCGGAGACCAGCGGTTTCGAGGCGCCGGCGAGCGCCTTCAGGAAAGCAAAGGCGGCCGGTTCGCCCACCGCACCGGCCATGGCGAAGGCCAAAAAATCGGCCATGTCGTTGCCGGCCGAAAAACAGCCTTCCGTGCCGAGAAAGGCGATGGCGCGAATGGCGGCATCGGCCTCGGCCTCAAGCAGCCCCTCGGTCATGCGGCCATACATGGCTTGCGTGATGGCGTTCTTCTTTTCCGGACGATTGAAACGGATCACCAGCACGCCTTCATGGGCCTCTGGGCGTTCGATCAGGATGTGGTCGGTCATGAATGTCTCTCCTAGTTCCTATATCGCCCGTCGGAGGCGCCAATCATAAATGCCCCTCATCCCCCTGCCGGGACCTTCTCCCCGCAAGCGGGGAGAGGGTTGGGGTGAGGGGCAATTTCCTCGGCCGATCCCTTGAGGCCCCTTAAACCAAAACCGCCCGCGCCGCCGTCAGGCTGGCCTCGCCGTGGATGACGCGATCCTTCAGGGCTGCGGTTTCGGCGATCAGGTTTTCGGCGGCAAAGCGGCAAAGGGCGATGCGGGTATCGCGGCCGTGGTCCTCGTCGGCAAGGCCCCCCTTGGCGAGATAGCAGCCGGTCAAGACCAGGCCGAACAGGCGCTGATAGGGTGTGGCGCCGGAGAGGGCTGCGGTGGCATTGCCTTCGCCCAGCCGGGCCAGCAGCCAATCCGTGGCCTGTTCGAGGTCGGCAAGGCTCGTTTCCAGCCGGTCGGCCGTGGTGCCGAAACCATCACGATTGCAGGTGCGCACGTCGGCGGCAATGGCTTTGAGTTCGGCGATGAAGCCGCGCACGTGGGCGCCGTTCGACAGCGGCAGCTTGCGAGTGACCAGATCGATCGCCTGGATGCCATTTGTGCCTTCATAGATCGGCGCGATGCGGGCATCGCGCAGGTAGCGGGCCGCCCCCGTCTCCTCGATGAAGCCCATGCCGCCATGCACCTGGATGCCGAGCGAGGCAACCTCGACGCCGGCATCGGTGGCGAAACTTTTTGCGATCGGCGTCAGCAGTGCGGCGCGCTCGGCCCAGTGAGCGGCCTCCGTGCCGTCGGCGTGATGGGCCATGTCGGTGGCATGGGCGCAGGTGTAGCAGATGGCGCGCGAGCCCTGCGTCAGCGCCTTCATCGTCACCAGGGTACGGGCGATATCGGGATGCTCGATGATTGGTGACATGCCGGACCCGGTCCAGCCCGGCGCCTTGCCCTGGGTGCGGTCTTTGGCATACTGGATCGCCTTCTGGGTGGCCGCCTCGCAGATCGCCACGCCCTGCATGCCGACGGCGAGCCGCGCATTGTTCATCATCGTGAACATGCAAGCGAGGCCCTTGTTCTCCTCGCCGATCAGATAGCCGATGGCACCGGGCTCATCGCCGAACTTGCCGTCGCCATAAATCATCGTGCAGGTCGGCGAGCCGTGGATGCCGAGCTTGTGCTCCAGGGAATGGCAATGCAGGTCGTTGCGGGCGCCGATCGCGCCGTCGTCACCGACCAGATATTTCGGCACGAGGAACAGCGAGATGCCGCGCGTGCCGGCCGGCGCATCGGGCAGGCGGGCCAGCACAAGATGGATGATATTGTCGGTGACTTCGTGGTCGCCCCAGGTGATGAAGATCTTCTGGCCGAAGATGCGGTAGCTGCCGTCGTCGCGGCGCTCGGCGCGGCTTTTCATGACGCCGAGATCCGAGCCGGCATGGGGCTCGGTCAGGTTCATGGTGGCCATCCACTCGCCGGAGACCATCTTGTGCAGGAATCTCTGTTTCAGGGCATCGCTGCCATGGGTGGTGACGGCATCGACGGCGCCCATGGTGAGCGTCGGCCCGAGCGCAAAGGCCATCGATCCGGAATTCCACATTTCGAGCGCTGCGACGTTGAGCATATGCGGCAGTGCTTGGCCGCCGAAGTCTTCCGCCGCGGTCAGCGCGTTCCAGCCGCCTTCGGACCATTGCCGGTAAAGCTCGGTCCAGCCATCGGGCACGACGACCTTGCCGTCGACCATGCGGGCGCCCTGCTTATCGCCGATCTCGCCGAGCGGCGCCACTTCGTCGGTGGCAAAACGTCCGGCTTCCGATAGAATGGCATCGACGAGATCGTCGCTCAGATCGCCCAGGCGGCCGTTTTGCAGCGCCTCGGCCATTCCGGCCACATGTTTCAGGGTGAAAGCGATCTCCTCGACCGGCGCCTTGTACATCGGATGCTCCTCCTCGTCTTTTGTACCGCAGATCTGACCGCCCGCCGCCACCCCGGCACGCCTTCAGACCCGGATTCTGGCTAATTGATTTTTACGTAAACGTCAAATCTAATCTTGGTGGCCAGCGCACCGCAATGTCGGTCAATATCGCGCCGAATGTCGAGCCCAAGCAAATGAAGAGGGCTGTGGACATCGCCGCATATCGTCATTTTCCTGTTATGGGTGAGAGCTATCCCAGCTTTGGAAGCATTCTAATTCCAACCGTGGAGAACCGACATGACCGACAACAAAACGAATTACCTGTCCTGGGACGAATGGGATGAGTTGCAGAATCCGCCACCGGCCGTGACCGATTTTGACCGGGTCGTCGAATCCGCCCTGTCGCGCCGTGGCTTCCTCGGCGGCATCCTGGCCGTCGGCTCGGCTGCTGCTGCCATGGGCACGCTCGGCAACCTGATGTCCTCCACCTCGGCCCAGGCCCAGGACGCTGCCTCGCGCTTCTCGTTCAAGCCGATCGCGATTTCGACCGACAATACCGTCCACGTTCCGGAAGGTTACAACTGGAAGCCGCTCGCCAAATGGGGCCAGCCGCTGTTTTCAAACGTCCCGGATGTCGATCCGGCCAATGGCGTCAGCCTTGAGAATTCCGACAAGGTGTTCGGCGAGAACACCGACGGTATGGAACTGTTCATCATCGGCGAGCATCAGGTGATCGCCATCAACCACGAATACGTCAACCCGGAAATCAACCTTCCCCATAACGAGAAGGGCACTCCGAAAAGCGCCGACGACGTCAAGATCCTGCAGAACATGCAGGGCGTCACCGTGATGGAAGTGGCGGAGGGCGACAATGGCTGGGAGATCGTGCTCGACAGCCCGTTCAACCGCCGCATCCACCACAACACGCCGATGAAGATCTCGGGTCCGGCTGCCGGCACCGACCTTCTGAAGACCGAAGCCGATCCGAATGGCACCGACTGTCTCGGGACCTTCAACAATTGCGGCGCCGGCAAGACGCCGTGGGGCACGTATCTGACCTGCGAAGAAAACTTCAACGGCTATTTCGGCTCCACCGACGAGGCATTCGCGCTGCCGGCCGACTACAAGCGCTACGGCATCGCGGCCAAGTCGCAGTATTCCTACGAGAAGTTCGACGCCCGCTTCGACGTCTCGAAGAACCCCAACGAACCGCATCGCACCGGCTACATCGTCGAGATCGATCCGTCCGACGCCGCCTCGACGCCGATCAAGCGCACCGCGCTCGGCCGCTTCAAGCATGAAAATGCTGCTGTCGTGATTGCCCGCGACGGCCGCGTCGTGGTCTATCTCGGCGACGACGAACGGGGCGAATTCCTCTACAAATATGTCTCGAACGGCATCTACGTCCCGGGCGGCGACACGTCCAAGCTGCTCGACGAAGGCACGCTGTTCGTTGCCAAGTTCACCGACGAAGGCACCGGCGAATGGCTGGCCCTGACGCCTGAATCGACCGGCATGAAGGCGGACGAAATCTACGTCTTCACCCGCCAGGCCGCCTCCAAGGTCGGCGCAACCACCATGGACCGCCCGGAATGGGTCGCCGTCAACCCGGTCGCCATCGAAGCCTATTGCGCACTGACCAACAACAGCAACCGCGCCGTCATGAAGGACGGCAAGATGCGCACCAATGCCGGCGGC
Source organism: Agrobacterium sp. a22-2 (assembly GCF_012276985.1). Taxonomy (GTDB): domain Bacteria; phylum Pseudomonadota; class Alphaproteobacteria; order Rhizobiales; family Rhizobiaceae; genus Allorhizobium. The sequence continues at coordinate 26,460 of NZ_JAAXMM010000024.1, forward strand.
GACGTCATGGACGTCAGTGCCGTCAACCCGCGCGTCGGCAACGAATACGGCCAGATCGTGCGCTGGTATCCGGAAAACGACGACCATGCCGATGCGAAGTTCAAGTGGGACCTGTTCGTCATGGCCGGCAATCCGGATGTGCACAAGGGTGATGCCTATGCCGGCTCGTCCAACATCAACTCGGGCAACATGTTCAATTCTCCCGACGGCATGATGTTCGACTCGACCGGCCTCCTGTGGATCCAGACCGACGGCGAGGACAGCAACGAGGGCGAATTCCTCGGCCAGGGCAACAACCAGATGCTGGCCGGCGATCCGGCGACGGGACGCATCGAGCGCTTCCTCACCGCGCCGAAGGGTGCAGAAGTTACCGGCCAGACCTGGTCGGCCGACAAGCGCACCCATTTCGTCGGCATCCAGCACCCCGATGCGCCGTTCCCGGATGGCGAAGGCAAGCTGCCGCGTTCGACCGTCATTGCCGTCAAGCGCGATGACAACGCCCTGATCGGCTGATTGCCGAAACAGCGAGACAGGACAGCGCGCCGCAAGCCGGCGCGCTGTCTGCCCCCGATACAGGCCGATCGATCCGTACCCAAAACGCGATCGTATCCTTGGCCGATGCGGGCCGCACGCGCGCCGCAACCCCCGTGCCGCGCATGGGTCGACCGTCAATTGCCCCCAGTTTTGGCCGTTCCGCTCCACCGGTGAATCCCCTAGATTCTCTGGATCGCGTCATTTCTCAAATTGGTCCGGCATCCATGACATTGGACAGAACTCTGGCGATTACCACTGCGACGCTGCTCGCACTGGTACTGGCCATTTCATGCACGATCGTCGTTTCCAGCGGTCGCCAGAGGCTTGAGGAAAGCAAGGCGAGCGAAATGCAGACCACGGCGCTGCTGCTGACAACGGCGATGGCGCAAGCCGCCAGCCTGTCGCAGACCCATGCCGATCAGATCGCCCGCAGCCCGGACGTGGTGCGGCTGATGCGCAGCGGCGACCGGGCCGCCCTGCAAGCCCTGATACAGCCGATCTATGCCAATCTTTCCAGTATCGCCGGCGTCGACATGCTGCATTTCCACACCAGCGATATCCACTCCTTCCTGCGGGTGCAGGACCCCACCAATTTCGGACAGGATCTGTCCGGCTTCCGGCCGATGATCCTGGCCGCCAACCGCAGCCGGATTTCGCAGAAGGGGCTCGAGGTCGGTTTGGCGGGACTTAGCCTGCGCGCCGTCTCGGCGATCGTCGATGGCGACAGCGTGATCGGCACGGTGGAGGTCGGCGTCGAACTGAAATCGCTGCTGGATCTGGCGAAATCGGCATCCGGCGCCGATTTCGCCCTTTATCTCAGCCCGGCCATGGCCGATCTTGGCGGCGAGAACAAGCAGGCCGCACGGGGCGACACCAGCCTGGAGATCGAATCCTCCACGGATTCGGCGCTTTTCCAGTCGCTGTACCGGGATGGTCAGATCCGCCTGGCCCGCGAACCGGTGCAGGGTGCCGCGCGGATCAACGGCGAGGATCTCGGCATCTATGGCCAGCCACTGCTCGACTATAGCGGCCGGATGATCGGCACGATCATCATCGCCCGCAATTTCTCCGGCCTCGACAGCGGGCTCAACCGCTCGATCCTGACCGCCTGCGCGGTGGCGCTTGTCGGGCTGATGGTCGGCTTTGCCATCATCATGGTCAGCCTGCGCACCATGATCATCCGGCCGCTGGCTGACCTGACCGCCCATGCGCAAGGGCTTGCGACGGGCACCAGTAATCCAGACGCGCCGCTGACCAGCAGCCGTCCCGAAATCGCCGAGCTTCGCCGCGCCATCGACCGGCTCGCCGCCAGCCGGGATTCGGGCGCCGGACCTCACGGTATCCAGGCATGAGCAGCGGCGCGAAGCACTGGCCGGCCTTTCCCTTTGCGCGGTCAATGCTGCTCGCTCTGGCCTGCCTGCTGTTTGCCGGTCCTGTTGCCATGGCTGGCAGTGCCGCGCTGGCACAGCAGGTCGGGCAGTCCGTGCCCGTGCCCAGAGGTGTGCACCTGCCGATGCGCGTGCACCTCGCCATGCGCATCCTCAATGTCTCGAAGATCGATGAGCCGCTGCGCGAGGCCTCGCTCGTCGTCGAGGTGACACAACGCTGGAAGGACCCCGGCCAGGCCTTCGACGCACGGGCGACCGGCGTCGGGCGCCGGGACTATATCGGTGTGGACGCCGAGGCCTTGCTCTCGACGATCTGGACCCCGGGCGTCATCATCGAAAACCAGATCAGCGTGCCGCGTTCGCAAACGACGTCGATGTCGATCCGGGCGGATGGAACGGTCACGCTGATCAACCGGCTGGATGCCGATTTTCGCGTCGCCATCGACATGTCGACCTTCCCTTTCGACCGCCAGCGCCTGCAGCTCTCCGTCGTCTCGCCACGCTATTCCGCCGACGAGGTGATCTTCGTGATGACCGATCTCGACCGCGAACTGTCTTCGGTCGCCGAGACGCTGTCGGCCAGCAACTGGACGGCGCGGTCGATGCGGTTCGTCATGGAGCGGTTCCACGGCTGGAATGCGCGGCCCTTCGTGCGGGTCATCGCCTCTGCGGTGGTCGATCGGGAATGGAGCTACTATCTCTTACGCATCTTCATTCCGTTCGCAGCTGTCATGTCGGTTTCGGTCTTCATTCTCTGGGCGCCTGAAAAATTGCTCGGCGATAAGGTCCCCCTGACTTTTTCTGCCCTGATGGCGCTGGCGGCCTTAAGTTTCACCTATGAGGCCAGCTTTCCCGGCAGCATATCGATGAACTCGCCGATCGCCTTCATGACCTCGATCGGCTATCTCTACCTGACCGGCGTGCTGCTCGTGAATATTCTCCTGGTCTACGCACCGGTTGCAATCCGAGATCGTTATCCGCATCTGGAAACGGAGATCCGCCGCAACATCCGCTACACCATTCCTGCGGTCTTCCTGCTGACCTGCGTCTGCTCCGTGCTGCGTTCGATGGTCTGACGGCCGGGTACGAGGCAGACACGATCCACAATCGCACACGGAAGGCTTGATCGGATTTTCATATGTCGGGCATATGGGTGGCGAGTGGTCATTCCAGGAGTTCCCGCCGATGCATCCCCTGTCCACCATCGTTCCCGGCCTCGTCTGGGCCTATCATATCGACCCGGGCTCAGGCACCGCCCGGCGCCTGCCGGCGGATGTCGAGGCCTCGGCGCTCGATATCGACTGCGGTTTTCTCTGGCTGCATCTCAACCTGAGCGACACGCGGGTCAACGGCTTCCTGGAAGGGTTTGCCGGCCTGACGGAGCCGGCCCGCGCCGCGCTGACCACCCACGACACCCATGCCTCTCTCTCCGTCGACGACCAGATGTTCTACGGTACGTTGGTCGACTTCCAACGCAATTTCGACAGCGCCACCCGCGATATCGGCTGGCTGCATTTCGCGCTGTCCGACCGGTTCATCATCACCACGCGGCTGCAGCCGATCCGCTCGATCGACCTGTTGCGGGCGGCGGTGGAAAAGAATGCGGCGAAATTCACCGGCCCCATGCATGTCTTCGAGACACTGGTCGCCGAATTCCAGCGCGGCATCATCTCGCTGGTTCTGGAACTGACCGATGAGCTGAACGTCATCGAGGACATCGTCTACGACCATGAAACGCGCGACGAACGGCGGCGGCTGGCACCGGTGCGCCGTATCATCGTGCGCCTGCACCGGCATCTGCGCATCATGCTGGCGCTGATGCGCCGCACGGCGGCGGCCGATGACGACGAGATGCCGGCCGGCTTCGAGGACGTGGCCCAGCGGCTGACCAACCGGCTGGATGCCGCCGACCAGGACGTCTACGCGCTGCATGAGCGCGCCCGGCTGCTGCATGAGGAAATCGACTCCAAGCTGTCCTCGGAGACCAACCGGCACCTCTACATCCTGTCGCTGATGACGGCTTTCCTGCTGCCACCCTCGCTGGTGACCGGCTTTTTCGGCATGAACACCTCAAACCTGCCGTTTACCGAGGGGACCGGCGGGTCGCTGCTGGCCTTCGGCTTCATCGCCGGCTCCATCCTGGCTGCCTGGCTTCTGCTGCGGCGGACCGGCATTCTGTAAGAACAGACGCAAAACGCCCGGCCGAAGCCGGGCGTTTTGGATATTCGATATCAATCGCCGCGATCAGTAGTAAGGCGAGAAGCACTGCTGGCGGGGACCGCCATAGGGCTGGAAGGTGTTGCTATAGGCATCGTAGGACCGATAGCGAGCTTGGCACCATTCGTAGTGGCGCGGGTTGAGACCGCTGCCGCGATAGACCGGACGCGGTTGCGACATCACAGCGCCACCGATGATGGCACCTGCGGCAAAGGCTCCGAGCGGGAACCAGTAGCCGTTGCTGTGGCGACGGTAGCCCGGCCGGTAGTCACGGTAGCCGCGGTGGCCGCGATAGATCGGTGGTGGCGGACGATAGTCGACCGCTTCCACATTGGCCTGCGCCTTGACGGCCGGGGCGATCATCGGCATGGCCTGGCTGGGTACGAAACTGGTCATAACGACGGCGGCGGCCAGCCCCACGGCAGCCCAGCTTTTCATCATTCCTGTCATAGGACTCTCCATTTCCGCTATTGAACTTGCTATCGAAAGCCTCATTCCGCCTGCAGTGACAAGGGCACTCCAGCTGTTGGAAGCTGTCCGCACCTTAAAGAGGCCAGTATGAACCTGCGATTAACACAACAGAAGCGCGCGAAACGCGCGTAGGTTCCATCGGACATGAAATAATCTATAAAAATGCTGCGACGCACAAGCAGCAAGCCTAATGACACTTGGAAGTCTTCTTGCAAAAATTGACTTTTGTTTTTTTTGCAATTTAATTGTTTGGTATTGCCGCAGTTTTGGCGGCCAGTATTCAACTTGGATGGAGATGGCAATGGCACGACTAACCTACACAGCCAACGCACCCGAATATTTTTATGATTTCATTCCAGAAAACTACACAAGCTACCGGATGACGGTGAATGCCGCCAAGACAAAGATCACCGTTACGTATAACGGCGTCGAGAGCGGCTTTACCAAAAAGCTGGAATTCACCGGGACAGACCTGAAAATCGTCGACAATGAAATAGTCGGCGGAACGATAACCGCTCTGACGGCCTTCAATGCTTCGAACCAGACGCTCTTAACCGTCACGGGACTGTCAATCAAAGGCTATCTCCTTCAGGACAGCTGGGACAACAAGGGCCTGATACTGCAGGGCAACGACATCGTCACCGGTACGTCCAAGGCCGACGATCTGGCATCCGGAGCCGGTAACGACACGGTGAACGCCGGCGCCGGCGATGACTACATGCAGGACCATCTGGGCACCGATACCTATAACGGCGGCGCCGGCTCCGACATGGTCGACTTTTCCCAAGGCTATTACGATACTTGGTTTCCGTCCAAGGCCATCACCGTCGACCTCAATGCCCGGACGGCCACCGATGCCTGGGGCTACAGCAACACACTGAACAGCATCGAGGAGGTCCGTGGCACGATGTTTGCGGACAAGTTCTACGGGTCCAATTCGGCCGATGGCGACAGTTTCGAGGGGCTTGCTGGCAACGACTATTTTGACGGCCGCGGTGGCTCCGGCGGCGACCGGCTGGATTATCGTCGCGAGGACCGCTACGGCGGGTCGTCAGGCATCACCATCAATCTGGCGAGCGGAAAGGCAACCGACACGTTCGGCGATACCGACACCTTCAAGAATATAGAAAACGTGGCAGGGTCGGCATTCGCCGACAGTATTACCGGCAACGGATCCGCCAATATTCTGCGTGGCTCCTACGGAAACGACATCATCAAGGGCGCCGGCGGCGGCGACCGACTTGAAGGCGAAGCGGGAAACGACACTCTGTACGGCACCAATGGCAGTTCGGATGTCTTTGTCTTCCGTGACCGCTACGGCGACAACTTGGGCACCGACCGGATCGAAACCTTCAAAGACGGCGAGGACAGAATCGAATTCCGCGACATCGACGGGATCGATTCGCGCAGCGATCTCGATTTCACCCAGAGCGGCGCCAATGTCATCATCGATTTCGGTCTGGGCAAGATCATCGTCGAAAACATGACGATCGCCAAGCTGACGTCCGCCGACTTCCTGTTCGAGTAGTCTGGTTACCAGCCAAATCTGCCGGATGCCGGGGACATGCCCCCTGCCCGGTTCTTTTAGGCTTCGATCTCGACATCGCCTTTCGGGCGCGAGCAGCAGGCCAGGATATAGCCCTCGTCGATCTCGTCGTCGAGAATGCCGCCATTGTGATTCATTTCGACGTCGCCCGACAGCTTCATCACCCGGCAGGTGCCGCACAGGCCGGATTCGCAGGCCGCGCCGATCCGCACGCCGGCGGAGCGGGCCGCCTGCAGGATGGTGAAGCCGGGTTCGCACTGCGCCTGCTTGCCCGACATCGAAAAGCTGACGCGCACCGGCTTGGCATCGCCGGCATGCTCGGCAACCACGACAGGCAGTTCCGGCGCGACCGGCTGGAACGTTTCTTCATGGTATTGGGCCATGTCGAAGCCGGCACCGGAGAGCGATTCGCGAACCGTTGCCATGAAGGGTTCCGGACCGCAGCAGAACACCGTGCGCTCCAGGAAATCGGGTGCCAGCAACGCGATCTTCGCCTTGTCGATGCGGCCCTTGAGGCCCGACCACAGCTGACCGCGCCCCAACTGCTCGATGATGAAGCCGAGGGTGAAATGCGGCATGTCGCGCGCCTTGGCCTCAAGCTCCCAGCGGAAGATGATATCGTCCGGCGAGCGGGCGCAATGCAGGAAGGCGATATCGCTGTCGGGCGAACGGTCGCCCATGTCGCGGCTCATCGACATCATCGGCGTGATGCCGGAGCCGGCCGAAATGAACAGGTATTTGCGGCCGGGATGTTTCGCATAGGAGAAATCGCCGAGCGCACCGATGGCCTTGAGGGTCATGCCGGGCTTCAGGTTGTCGAACATCCAGCGGGTGCCGATCGAGTCCTTCTGCGCCTTGACCGTGACCGCGACCGTATAGGGCCGCGACGGGCTGGACGACAGCGTATAGGTGCGCAGCACCGGCTCCGGGCCGACCGGCAGTTCGAGCGTGACGAACTGGCCGGGCAGATAACGGAACCACAGGCCCGGACGATCGGGCCGGAAGGTGAAGGTCATCACATCAGGCGCCTCGGGCGTCACGGCGACGCATTCCAGCCGATGCTCCCGATCACTCCACGGGCGCATCTCGTCGACATGCTTGTAGGTCGCGGATTTCGTCATGTCAGGCCACGACCGAAAGGCGGGCCTTGTCGCCCTGCAGCCGGTCGATCATGAAATTCGAATACCATTCGACGAACTGCATGACGCCGCCCTCGTGATCTTTCGAATAGGGGCCGGGCTCATAGGCCGGGGAACGGATGCCGAAGGCATTTTCCTCGACGATGGAGCGGTCCTGGTCGTTGGTCATGTTCCAGACATGGGTCAGTTCGTCGAGATTGTAATCGACGCCTTCGACCGCATCCTTGTGCACCAGCCAGGTGGTGGTGACGGCGGTTTCCTCGGCGCTGATCGGCAGCACGCGGAAGGAGATGGCATGGTCGCCGAGCATGTGGTTCCAGGTGGTCGGGTAGTGGAACAGCAGCATGGTGCCGATCCTGTCGATGGTGACGTCATCCGACAGGCGCCGCTTGACGGCATTCTGGCCCGACATCGTGTAGCTCTCGACGCCTTCGATCAGCGGCATGCGGGCGACGCGGAACTGGCCGGCCGGATCCATGGCGAATTGGCTTGGCAGTCCGGCGGCCTGGCAACGGGCCCAGTGCTCCAGGATGACCGGATCGTCCATGGCGCCTTCGACGCCGGTGACGGTCGGCGCTTCGGGGAAGGTGCGGCACAGTTCCGGATGGTTGCCGGCGCAGTGGTAGCATTCGCGGTTGTTTTCCCAGACGAGCTTCCAGTTGCCCTTCTCGATGATGGTGTTGCGATGGGCGACCTTGGCCTCCAGCAAACGATGCGGCGCCATGTAAGGCTCGATGGTGGCGCGCACGGGCGCAAAATCCGGCGCCTCATTGGCCAGGCAGATGAAGATATAGCCGCCGACGCTCTCACAATGCACCGGCTTCAGGCCGAATTGCGCCTTGTCGAAATCCTCGCCCATCTGGCGGGCGAACAGCAGCGAGCCATCCAGTTCGTAGGTCCACTGGTGATAGGGACAGACGAGCTTGGCAGCGGCGCCGCGGTCCTGGGTGCAGACCCGGTGGCCGCGGTGGCGGCAGGTGTTGTGGAAGGCACGGATCTGGCCATCGCGGCCGCGCACGATGACGACGGGGTAATCGCCGATCTGCACGGTGAAATAGTTGCCGGCGCGCGGGATCTCGCAATCATGGCCCATGAACAGCCAGTCGCGATACCAGATCATCTCCATGTCGAGCTTGAAATAATCCTGATCGATATAAAAGGGCTGTTCCAGGCTGAAGCCGTCGCGGCGACCCTTCAACTGGCGCAATACGGAGTTCTGAAAATCCATCGTATCCTCGTTCCTTGACCAAAAGCGGTGGGACGCGAGGCAACGCGCGGCAAAGCCCCGAAGGCATAGCCGAACCTGCCCGCAGCCGCCCACCGCGACCCGCTTAAGACCTGTCTCCCATGGCTGGTTTCCGGGCTCAGGAGATGGACCGATCGGCCCGCGCCGGCGCCTTCCCAAGGTTTGAACCCCAGTGGCTTTTCGCCTTGCGCACTCTCCACTACCGTTGCGGGGGCAGCGCCGGAATTCGACCGGCTTCCCAATTCTCCATCTTCCCTAGCAAGACGGCACCTTGAGCTTGGACATCATCTAACCATAACCGCGCCTTCTGCGCTGCACTGCGATACGACACGGCCTTCAGCGATTGCGACATGAGCCGGATTTCTAACGTCGCATGACCAAATGCCTATTTTCTTTTAAATACAAAAAGATATCTGAATGCCGCCGCCACGCGGTGCCGTCCCATGGCGCAGAGAGACAAGTGGCACCATCGCCCGGCTGCCCGCAGGCACGCATGACAAGCCTCGGGAAACCGACGGCGGGCAAGGTGGTTCAATATATCGTTAATTTTTGTCGGGGTACACTTCATTAGTGCGCGGCAATATTGGGATTTGAGAGGCACCATGTCCAAGCTCAGATATTATGCAGCGAATGAAAAGAAGACGCCGGTGGCGGTTCTGCCTAGGGCGGTGCATACGGAGTTTCTCCGCACCGGCCGGATTTCCCGCAAGAACGAGGACTGGCTGCCCGACGAGCGGCGCTATCTGAGTTATGAAGAGGTGGCGGAGCGCACCGGACGGCGGCTGACGACGGCCGGCGAAACTACCCATCAGCGGATCAACAGCTTTCACCGCAGCATCCGCTTTCCCAAGCTGGTGTTCCACCAGACGCTGGAAAACAGTCCGCATCTGGGCTATTGCCACGTCACGGCAGCACGCTCCAACTTCGCCAAGTTCGCCGATGTGAAATGGGCCTTCTACATCGCCAATTTCTCGGCCGAGATCGGCGAAGGCGAGCATTTCTTCGAAGAGATCCGGCCTTACTATTCGCGCATGTATTTCGCTGTCGCCATGCAGCCGGATACCAAGACAAAGGCCATGACGATCGACCGGTCGATCCGCCCGGACGGGCTGCTGTTTCGCACCCACGATCCCAAGGAAGCGCTCAAGAACGTTCTCCTGCTCGGCGCCCGGTCGCAGGACCTGCGCAAGATCATCGAGAAGCTCTGAGCCTATTTAGCTTCAGATCCGGGACGCGTTTTACACGACCTGCTTCTTGTAGATCATCCAGTCCTTCGGCACATAGGACGGATCGTTGGCACCGTAGATGGTGACCATGTCGCCGCCCGATGCCTTCGACGAGGCAAGGGCGCGCTCGGCATAGCTCAAGAGATCGAAGGCATTCGGCGCCTGTTGCGACAGGCAGATGCCGAAGGACATCGACAGCGGTCCGGACGCCCCGCGCGAGGCCGGATTGACCACGGCGGTGGCGCGCAGCTTGGAGCGGACGAGTTCAACGATGCGGCTGATCTCGTCCTGGTCTGAGGTATAGAACAGCAGGCCGAAGCGGCTGCCGTCGAAGCGGCAGGCCAGGTCCTCGTTGCCGGCCACGGCATCGACGACCTTGGCGATCTGCTTGATGAAGCGGTCAGCGACCGTCGAGCCCATCTGCTCGGACAGCTTGGCAAACTCGTCGATTTCACCGACCGCCAGGCCACAGAGAACCGGCATGTCAGGCTTGGCATAGACCTTGGCCAGCGCCTTGTTGAAGGCACGGCGGCTGCCCATGCCGGTCAGCGGATCGACGAATTTGGCGACTTCGGCATGCTCGGCCTCGCGCTGTACGTCGGCGAGTGTCTCGGTATGACCGACGACAGTGCGCACCACGGTGCTGTTCTGGCTCGCCCGCTTCTCGGTGGCGGCCTTCAGCGCCTTGATGGACTGGCCAAGCTCGGTATGCTCGATGTCGCCATCGGTCAGAATGACCTTGGAGGCGTCGCCGATCAGCCGGCCGTAATCGGACAACGAGACCTTCTCCTCGTTGAGCAGGCTGATGAAGCTGCTCATTTCCGCCCGCACCTTGCTGTTGTGGCGGCTCAGCAGGCCGTCTTCGTGATGGTGCGGCAGATATTTGCGGCCGAGGGCATCCAGCGCTTCCTGGGTCTTGACTTTACCAAGCCCGATGAACTCGCGCACCAGTTCCGGATTGCTACCGGAATAGGCCTCGTAGACGAGTTCGTAGTTACGCGGCAGACCGTCGATACCCATCTGATGCATGGCGGAGGCCACACGAAGGGCGATGCTGGAGGCCGGATTCTTCGAAGGCTGCATGGACTTGCTTTCCCAGGCTATGACACGAAAATCGTTGACGCGGACCTTAGCGGAAACATCTCTTTCTTTCAGTTACAGCCATATCTAAACTTTTAACAGTCCTCACAAAGGGTCCCGAAAGGGTGCAAAAGACCGCTCTTTGGCGAAACAATTTGATCCTGCAGGCCAAGACGCGCTATGCACGGGCCAAGTCAGGGTTCAGGCAAGAATGGCACGGCAAATCTCCATCGACAGCGACAGGCAGGCAGCCATCGACGCAGCAATCGCCGAGTTATCCGCAGGCATGCCGATCGCCCTGCCGACCGAGACCGTCTATGGCCTGGCCGCCGACGCCACCAATCCGGCGGCGATCACCCGCATCTACGAGACCAAGGGCCGGCCGCGCTTCAATCCGCTGATCTGCCACATGGCCGATCTTGAGATGGCCGAGCGCTACGCGGTGTTCGACCCGCTGTCGCGCCGGCTGGCGGAACTGTTCTGGCCCGGCCCCCTCACCCTGATCCTGCCGCTGAAACAAGGTAGCGCCATCCATCCGCTGGCAAGTGCCGGGCTCGACACGGTCGGCATCCGCGTGCCGCGCGGCTTTGCGGCTAAGCTGATCGGCGTCTTCGACCGGCCGCTGGCAGCCCCCAGCGCCAACACGTCAGGCAAGATCAGCCCGACGAGTGCGGCCCATGTGGCCGCCGATCTCGGCGAGCGGATCGGGCTCATCCTCGACGGCGGCGCCTCGCCGGTGGGGGTGGAATCGACCATTCTGAAAGTGGAAGACGGCACGATCCGCATGCTGCGGCCGGGCGGGCTTTCGGCCGAGGAGATCGAGGCGGCAACCGGGCTTGCCGTCATCCGGCCGGTGGACAGCCATGCGACCATCGAGGCGCCGGGCATGCTCGCCTCCCATTACGCACCCGAGGCGACGGTGCGGCTCGATGCGGTGCACGTCCATCCGGGCGATGCGCTGATCACCTTTGCCGGCATGCAGCCAACCGGCTTCGAGGCGGCGCGGCTGGTGCTGGATCTGAGCCCCGCCGGCGACCTTTCCGAAGCGGCCGCCAATCTGTTTGACTATCTGAAGACGGCGGATGCCAGCGGCACGGGGCGCATTGCCGTCACGCCCATCCCGCAGACCGGGCTTGGCGAAGCGATCAACGACCGGCTGCAGCGCGCCGCCGCGCCAAGGCCGTAACGACGCAGCAATAACGAGGAGTGAGCATGAGCCAGGCCGGATATGCGCCAGAACTGATCGCGCGGTTCATCGCCATTGTCGGGGCGGCGAATGCCGTGACCCAGGCCTCCGAGATCGCTGCCTATCTCACCGAAAACCGCGGCCTCTATCACGGCGCCTCGCCGCTGGTGCTCAAACCGGCCTCAACGGCGGAAGTCTCGGCCATCCTTGCCCTTGCCAGCGAGACCGGCACGCCGATCGTGCCGGCCGGCGGACGCACCGGCCTGGTCGGCGGCCAGGTGCCGCGCGATGGCGGGCAGGACATCGTGCTGTCGCTGGAGCGCATGAACCGCATTCGCGAAGTGGATGCCGTGGCCAATGTGATCGTCGCCGATGGCGGCTGCATCCTCGCCGACATCCAGAAGGCGGCCGAAGGGATCGGAAGGCTGTTTCCGCTGTCGCTCGGATCGGAAGGCTCCTGCCGGATCGGCGGCAATCTGTCGACCAATGCCGGCGGAACGGCAGTGCTGGCCTATGGCAATGTGCGGCAATTGTGCCTGGGGCTGGAAGTGGTGCTGCCGACCGGCGAGATCTGGGACGGGTTGCGGCGGCTGAAGAAGGACAATAGCGGCTACGACCTGCGCGACCTGTTCATCGGCGCGGAAGGCACGCTCGGGGTGATCACCGGCGCCGTGCTGCGCCTGCATCCGCGGCCACTCGGCCATCAGGTGGCCTTTGCAGGCTTGAAATCGCCCGAAGATGCGCTGGCGCTGTTTCAGCGGGCCGCCAATCTCTGCGGCACGGCGCTGACCGGCTTCGAGCTGATGCCGCGCATCGGCGTGGAGTTCACCACGCGGCATATTCCCGGCGTGCGCGATCCGCTGGAAAAACCCCATGCCTGGTATGCGCTGATCGACATTTCCACTTCCGATTCGGCGGATACCGCATCGGTCATGGTGCAGGCGCTGCTGGAGCAGGGCTTTGAAGATGGATTGATCGAGGATGCGGTGATCGCCGCCTCGCAGACGCAGGCAGCGGCCCTCTGGCACATGCGCGAAAGCATGTCGGATGCGCAGAAACCAGAAGGCGGCTCGATCAAGCATGACGTGTCGGTGCCGGTCTCGGCCGTCCCGGCCTTCATGCGCGAGGCCGAGATCGCCGTGATGGCGGCCGTGCCGGGCGCGCGCATCTGCGGCTTCGGCCATCTCGGCGACGGCAATATCCACTATAATATCAGCCAGCCGGTCGGGGCCGACAAGGCGGAGTTCATCGGCCGCTGGCGCGAGGTGAACGCGATCGTCCATGCCATCGTGCACACATACAACGGCTCGATCTCCGCCGAACACGGCGTCGGCCAGCTGAAGCGCGACGAACTGATCGGCAGCCGGCCGGCCATCGAGACGGAGCTGATGAACCGCATCAAGCGAGCCTTCGACCCGGCCGGCATCATGAATCCCGGCAAGGTGATCGGCCAAGTGATCGACCAGCCATGACCAACAAGCCGACGCGGGTGACGCTCAGGATCGACTTTGCCAATGGCGTGCGGCTCGGGCCCGGCAAGATCGAGCTGTTGTCCGGGATTGCCGAACACGGCTCGATCCGGGCGGCCGGCGCCGCGCTTGGCATGTCCTATCGCCGCGCCTGGCTTTTGGCCGACGAGACCAACCGGATGTTCCTTGAGCCGTCGATCTTCACCCGGCATGGCGGCAAAAGCGGCGGCGGCGCCGGGCTCACCGAATTCGGCACCGCTCTGCTGGCCCGCGCCCGCCGCATGGAGGCCGAGAGCCGGCGCGTGCTGGAGGCCGATATCGCCTGGCTGGACGCCGCCATCGACATGTCCTTCCAGGCCGCGACGAAGGGGACGGATGGGGTGGATGGGGAGTAAAGTCTGAGAGGGTTCGGGCCAAAGGCTATTGATGCGAGAAAGACCCTCTCTGGCCTGCCGGCGTTTGTCACTGCAATCGATTCACTGGATCGATTGCTCCGCTGCGCGGACCGTTCCGCACCCCACCACAAGGGGGAGAAGACTCGTGGAAACCGCTCGCTTTCATCCGTCGAGGGTTCGGCTGGGTTAAGCCCTCCCCCTTGTGGGGAGGGTTTGGGAG
>NZ_JAAXMM010000025.1 GCF_012276985.1 Agrobacterium sp. a22-2
GTTAAGGCCCTCCCCACAAGGGGGAGGGCCTTAACTCAGCCTGCCCCTCTGCGGATAGAGCCGAGCGGCTTCCACGAGTTTTCTCCCCCCTTGTGGTGGGGTGCGGAACGGTCCGCGTAGCGGAGCAATCGATCCTCTGTGAATCGATTGCAGTGACAAACGCCGGCAGGCCAGAGAGGGTCTTATCTTATGCCCCAAATTGACAAGGAAACCCCTCGTCACAGAGGAGCCCTACCGACAGCTATCGCTTCTTGCGGCGATTTTCGAAGGGGTTGTCCGAGGCCTTCAGATGGATGCGGATCGGCACGCCGGGCAGCTGGAAATCATTGCGCAAGCCGTTGGTGAGGAAGCGAATATAGGATTCCGGCACCGATTCCGGCCGCGTGCAGGAAATCATGAAGCCCGGCGGGCGGGCCTTGACCTGCGTCATGTATTTCAGCTTCAGCCGGCGGCCGGAGACGGCCGGTGGCGGATGCTGGACCTGCTGGCTTTCCAGCCACTTGTTCAGTTTCGCAGTCGAGATGCGGCGGTTCCACACCTTGTCCGTGTCGATGATAGACTGCATCAGCCGGTCGAGGCCATAGCCGGTCTGGCCGGCAATCGGCACGGCGCGGATGCCGCGAGCCTGCGGCAGCAGCCGTTCGGTCTTTTCGCGCAGATCGGCCAGAACGGCCTGGGTGTCTTCGACCAGATCCCACTTGTTGAAGGCGAGTACCGCGGCGCGGCCCTCGCGCATCACCAGGTCGACCAGTTGCAGATCCTGCTTCTCGAAGGGGATGGTGGCGTCAAAGACGATGACCACCAGTTCGGCAAAGCGGATCGAGCGAAGGCTGTCGGCGACGGAGAGCTTTTCGAGCTTTTCCTGGACGCGGGCCTTCTTGCGCATGCCGGCGGTGTCGAACATCTTGATGGTGCGGCCGCGCCAATCCCATTCGACGGAAATGCTGTCGCGGGTAATGCCGGCCTCGGGCCCGGTCAACAGCCGGTCCTCGCCGAGGAAGCGGTTGATCAGCGTCGACTTGCCGGCATTCGGCCGGCCGATGATCGCCACGCGCAACGGTTTGGTGTCGTCATATTCCGGTTCGTGGTCGTCGTCCTCGACATCCACATCGGCATCGGCCCGGATGTCGATATCAGTCTGCGCCTCATCGAACTCGGGCGGAAAGGCCCGTTCCTCGCCGATGGCGGCAACGATCGCGTCGCGCAGGTCGATCATGCCCTGGCCGTGTTCGGCCGAAATCGGGCACGGATCGCCAAGACCGAGCGTGAAGGCATCGTAGAAGCCGCCCTCGGAGCCCTTGGCTTCGGATTTATTGGCCACCAGCACGACGGGCTTGCCGCGCCGGCGCAGCATGTCGGCCAGCGTTTGGTCGGCAGGCGTCAGGCCGGCCTTGGCATCCACCACGAAAAGCGTGACATCCGCCTCGTCGATCGCCGCTTCCGTCTGCAACCACATGCGGCCCTGCAGCGTATCCGGACCTGATTGCTCGAGACCGGCCGTGTCGATGATGGTGAAACGCAGGTCGATGAGCTTGGCATCGCCCGGGCGACGGTCGCGGGTAACCCCCGGCGTATCGTCGACCAGCGCCAGCTTCTTTCCGACCAGACGGTTGAAAAGCGTGGACTTGCCGACATTGGGGCGCCCGACGATGGCGACTGTAAAGTTCATCTACTCTTGTCTTTCTGCCTTGTGCCGCGGGAGCGCGATCAGGGCGCCTTGCCCGAAGCGGCAATATTGTCGAGCAATGCCTGGGCGCGGTTGGCGACATTGCGCGGCGCCTCGGCATCCTCGGTGATCTGTTCGAACCATTCGCGAGCCCGCACCATGTCGCCGGCCTTGTAGGCCGAAAGTCCAAGCGCCTCGCGCGCCGAATGGCGCAGGGCATTGAGCGGCGTCGCCATGGCTTCCACCTCGGCCGAAACCTGCTCATAGGTGCCGTTGTCGATCAGCAGCCAGGCGGCGCGCATATGCGCCACGTTGCGAACCACGTCCATGACGCCGCTATCCTTGCCGATCGCCGAGAAGGCGGCAATCGCGCCGGCCGTATCGCCCTTTTCGGCCATGACCGTCGCGGCGCGCATGCGGGCCAGCACCGGATAGGCGCCATGGCCTTCCTTCTCCAGCACGGCAAGAACCGCCAGCGCATCGTCGCTCTTGCCCTCGTTGGCAAGCTTCAAGGCCGTCAGGAACCGGTCGCCGGAGACCGAAGCCCGGCCCTCGCGCCAATATTCATAACCGCGATAGCCGGCCGTGCCGACCACGATCAGCACGGCAACGCCGATGATAATCAGACCGAACCGCTTCCATATGGTCTGGATCTGTTCGGAGCGAAGCTCTTCATTGACTTCGCGAATAAAGCTGTCGTTGTTGTCAACCATGTCTATTTCCGGAGGTCCGGCCTTTTTAAGCGGATGTCATGCGTGAGCGGCCTTCTACCCCATTTTTCAGCCGTTGTAAGGGGTAGCCGGTCATTTCACCGTCATTGGCCCAATATGGTGGTGTTTACGAGGCCAGCATCGGCAGCGGGGCGACGCCGATCAGCCATTCATGCAGCTTCCAGATGAAGGCCGCCCAGACCAGCGTGCCGACCACCACCGCGATCAGATCATAGCGTCCCGAAACGAACGGACGCAGCACCACTTCGCCGGCCTTCTGGCGGCGCTTCAGCACGATCCTGAGGATCACGCCCCAGGCGAGAAACGAGGTAAACAGTAGGACCGAGCGCAGATCGCCGTTGGACAGCAGATGCGCCAGCGCCCAGATCTTGACGGACAGAACCATGGGATGTTTGGTCTTGGCGGCGATATGTCCGGCCGGGATCACCCCGGCGACCAGACAGATCATCGCAAGCAGCATCAGCGTGACGCTCAGATGGGCCATGCCGGCCGGCGGATACCAGAGATCGATGACCGGCGCGATGCTCCAGCCATAAATCAGCACAACAAGCGAAACCACGCTCAGCACCGAATAGGCGCCCTTCCAGCCCTGCTCGCCGAGCCTGGCGATCATCGCCGCGCGAAACCCGGGGGCCACCACGCGGATCAGGTGCGTGCCGAGAAAGAGTGCGATCCCGATGATCAGAACTGTCATTGTGAAAGATCCCGTCCGTTGAATTGGTCTACCCATGCCATAAGGCCGAAGGCTGCCAATTACCAGCGCGTTCAAAGCTTCGCCGCATTTCGATGACAGGAAACCCGCTTGTTGATGCAAGGCTTGTCATGTTTCGTACCGCTTTTCTGCTCTCGCTGCCCTTGGCCCTCGCTCTGTCTCCAATGACGGGCGCCCAAGCCGAGCCGGCTGACGGCAGGCCGAAGCAGATGCTGATCGTCTCCTTCGACGGCGTGGCCGACAACCGGCTCTGGGTGAAAAGCCGCGACATCGCCCGCCGCTCCAATGCCCATTTTACCTACTTCCTGTCCTGCGCCCATCTCATCCCGCGCGCCGACGCCAGGACCTATCAGGCGCCGGGACAGAAACCCGGCCGCTCCAATGTCGGCTTTGCGCCCGACCAGCAGGATGTGGCGGTGCGGCTCGACCAGATCTGGCAGGCCCATCTGGAAGGCCACGAGATCGGCAACCACACCTGCGGCCATTTCGACGGCAGGGACTGGTCGAAGGCCGACTGGCTGGAGGAGTTCAAAAACTTCGACCGGGTCGTCGAGAATGCCTGGACGGCCAATGGCGTCGGTGACAAGGAACCGCAGGGCTGGGCCGATTTCGTCAGACGGGACATCCGCGGCATGCGCGCGCCCTATCTGTCGGAAACGCCTGATCTGGTCGAGGCCGAAAAGGCGGCAGGCTTTGCCTATGACGCAAGCCCGGTGGCCCGCGGCCCGCAGTATCCCGAAGAAGACGGCCGCCTGGCACGCTTCGGCCTGCCGCTGATCCCCGAAGGTCCGAACCAGCGTCGCATCGTCGGCATGGACTATAATCTGTTCGTGCGCCATTCGGCCGGCCTCGACCATCCCTCGCGCTCCGCCGAATTCGAAGAGCGCGCCTATCAAGCCTTCCGTGCGGCCTTCGACACTCAATATGACGGCGAACGCCTGCCGCTGCAGCTCGGTTTCCATTTCGTCGAAATGAACGGCGGCGCCTATTGGCGCGCCATGGAGCGGCTGGTGACCGAAGTCTGCCCGCGCCCCGACGTCGCCTGCGTGACGTATTCGCAGGCGCTGGAGATGAGCCGCGACCGGCAGGCGGTTGCGAGAGCCTCGGGGCTTTAGGCGTCCCTCTACCGGTTCCCAAAAACGCAAACCGCGCCGGAGCGATCCGGCGCGGTTAAATCGTTATACATCAAAGGCGATGGCTTAAGGCTTGTCCGCCTCAAGCTCTCCACCCTCGGCCTCACGCTCCAGATACCGCTGGTCGATCTCCGGCAAAGGCTCATTGTCGATGGCCGCCTCAAAGGCTCGCAGACGTTTGTGGATCGACAGGAGTTCGACGATCGTCGGCCAGACATTGACCAGGTACTGGAACGAATTGCTGACCTGACCGAAGGCGGTCGCAATCTGCTGATAGATACCGTAGGTGATTTTCACCGCGACGATGGTCGGCACCAGCATGAAGATCAGGAACAGCGCATCGGCCTGGCCGTAGAAGGAGCGGGCCAGGTTGAAATAGGTGTAGTGGAAATAGAGGCGGAAATAGTTGCGCCGAACATTGGTGAACAGTTCGACCACCGTCAGAGGCTGGGCGCGGTCGGCGTGGTCCTCGCCATAGACCAGTTCCTTGCGATAGGCCGCCTCAACGCGCTGATTGCGGAATTCCAGGCCCGGAAGCTTGATGCCGACCACGGCGAGAAGGAAGGTTCCGAACACCGACCAGATGAGCGCCAGCCAGAACAGGCTGTGCGGAACGGCGCCGATGATCGGCAATTCGGTGACATAGGACGACAGGACGAACAGGATCGGCAGGAAGGCGATCAGGTTCATAACCGCATCGATCAGGCTGACGCCGAGCCCTTCGAAGGTCGAGGCAAACCGCATGGTGTCTTCCTGGACACGCTGCGAGGCGCCCTCGATGTGACGAACCTTCTGCCACTTCGACATGTAATAATCGTTCATCGCGGTGCGCCAGCGGAAGATGTAGTGACTGACGAAGAAGCGGACGATGACGAAGACCGCGACGTTCAGGAAGGCGATGCTCCAGAAGGTGATCATCAGACTGTAGAAGTCCCAGGTCGTGATCCCCGGTTTGCCGGTGAGGGCATTCTGCAGAAGGTCGCCGAAGGGCCGACGCCAGTTGTTCAAAAGCACCGAGACCTGCACATCGAAATAGGTCGTGAAGATAATGAAGAACGTGCCCCAGATCGCCCAGGTCCGCCAGGGGTGATCCTTGGCGTAGAATTGCCAGAACAGGCCGAAGGCAGCCGCCCAGACGCTCACATAGATGGTGAACCACAGATAATCTCTGGTCAGGAAGAAGGTGAGGTTGATCACCGGCTCGGCATCGGCCGGCGTGGGCGGAAGTCCGATGGCTGTCCCCATCTGCTCGCCGAAGAGATACCAGACGAGAACAGAAAGAAGGACCCAGACAGCGAAAGAGGAAAAGAAGAGTTTCGGTTTGGGAAAGAAGGACTGGAACACGGAAGCGGACTTTCCTGACTGGAGTGTTCTGAAGAGGTCGAAACACCTGTTGCCGGGAAACTATGGCAGTTCCATGGGGCGGGCAATGGTCATCCGCGAGTGTTACACAATTGTAACCACAGCAATATCAGCCGATGCGACGATAGACCGGCAGGACCAGGAGAGCGCAGGCAACCAGGGCGAGTGCTGCGAGCATCGTCGGCCCGGTGAAGCTGCCGCTCTTCTCCGCAAGCCAGCCCGCCACCAAGGGTCCGGCAATCTGGCCGACCCCGAAGGCGGCCGTCATGAAGGCCAGCGCCCGGCGCGGGCTTTGCGGCGACAGGGTCCGGCCGATGCGCAGACCATAGGCAGTGATCATGATGAACGTGGCGCCAAGGCTTGCCCCGCCGATGAGCGGCGCATAGGGAAACGGCAGAAGCACCGTCGCCAGCACGCCCGCCGCCTCGACCAGCAGGCCCGCGACATAGACGCCGGCAAGGCCGACGCGCAGCATGACGGGCCGCCAGACAAAGATCGACACGGCCGCCGTGCAGCCGGTCAGGAACCAGGTCAGGAATTCGATCGTCTGCCCCGCCTGCCCCAACCGCGCCATGGCGACGATGAAGGTGGCGGTGATGACATAGCCGAAGCCGAACAATCCGTAGGACAGGGTGACCAGCGCCAAGGGCTTGCGCCAGGTGAGCGGTGGCTCGCTGTCCGTCTGTCCGGCCCGCGCCTGCGCTGCCGGCAACAGCAGCCACACCACCAGAAAGGCCGCAATGCTTAAACCCGCGCCGGCGAACCAGTCGATCCGGAAGCTGGTCGCCGCGCCGGCTTCAAGCCCGCCGATCAGCATGACCATCAGCGACGAAGCGGCAATGCCGAGGCCGACCCCACCGAAATGGGCCGACTGCACATGATCGCTGCCGCGCGCGGCGGCATGACCGAGCACGATCGACGAGGTGAAGATCATCGCGAAGGCGCTGGCAAGACCGGCTACGAAGCGGATGATGACGAAGGCGATAACGCTGCTGGAGAGCCCCATGGCGGCCAGCGCCAGGGCGGTGGTCAAGAGCGCCCCGAGCGCCACCAGCCGCTCTCGCCCGGCCGCCCAGCCATAGGCGCCGAGCACGGCCCCGGCCAGATAACCCGCAAAATTGCCGGCCGCGATCAGCCCGGCATCGGCCGAGGACAGCCCGAGCCCGGTCATCATGGCCGGCAGGATCGGCGTAAACGAAAACCGCCCGAAACCCATGGCTGCCGCCATGGCAATCGCGCCGGCGAATGCCGTTTTCATCAGGCTGATCTGGTCCGAATGTCCTTTGCTCATCGCCGGCTTATTGCATTGCGTCAATTGACCGACAAATCAGAAATTTTCATGGGACGTTCAATGGGGCGACGAGCGACGGCTCACTCCGCCATCGTCAGGATCAGCGGACCGTTTTTCGTCACCACCAGCGTGTGCTCGAACTGCACGGTCGGGGCGCGCGGCTCGCTGAACAGCGTCCAGGCATCCTTGTCCCCATCCTCGGCCCAATGGCCGCCGAGCGACAGGAAGGGTTCGACGGTGAAGACCAGGCCTTCTTCCATGATGCGGGTTTCGTCCGGATCCGGCCAGGTGGACAATTCCTTCGGTTCTTCGTGCAGCGAACGGCCGACACCGTGGCTGGCCAGATTGGTGATCAGCGTATAGCGGTTCTTGGCGGCGAACTTGCCGATCGCATTGCCGATATTGGCCATCGGCTGGCCGGTGCGGACCTGGTTGAGACCGACCCACAGCGCCCGCTTGCCGTCACGGCACAGCCGCTCGATCTTCGTCGTCACCGGCGGCACGATGAAGGACGAGCCGGTATCGCCGAAATAGCCATCCTTCTCCGCCGACACGTCGATATTGACCAGGTCGCCGGCGGCAATCACCCGCGGGCCGGGAATGCCGTGCGCCACTTCCTCGTTGACGCTGATGCAGGTGGCGCCGGGAAACTGGTAGCAGAGTTCGGGCGCCGACCGCGCGCCGGCATCCTCCAGCACCTTGCGGCCGATCAGGTCCAGCTCGGCCGTGGTAATGCCCGGTTCCAGCGCTGCCGCCATGGTTTTCACCGCCAGCCCGCACAGCCGGCCGACCTCTTTCAGCTTGGTGAGATCTTCGTCGCTCGAAACAATCATCTGCTTTTCTTCCGCGTCCAGCCTGGTTGCCGCGCGCTTCCTCGGGTCGTTGCGGCGTGGCTTACGCGCCCGTTTCCTGATGCGTCAACGCCTTTCTGACCAGCGGCGCGACTTTTGTGCCGTAGAGTTCGATGCCGCGCATGATCTCGGCATGTGGCATCGGGCCGATCGCCATCTGCAGCAGGAAGCGGTCATTGCCGAAGATCTTGTGATGGGCGACGATCTTTTCGGCGACCGTTTCCGGGTCGCCCAGGAAGATCGCGCCATCGGCTGCCCGCGACTGGTCGAAATGCTGGCGGTTGGTCGGCCCCCAGCCGCGCTCACGGCCGATGCGGTTCATCACCTCCGCCTGCGGGCCATAGAACACGTCGGCCGCCTTTTCCGTCGTATCGGCGATGAAGCCGTGCACGTTGATGCTGGTCTTCAGCGTCGCCGGATCGTGGCCGGCCCGCTTGGCGCTTTCGCGGTAGAGGTTGAACAGCGGCGCAAAACGATGCGGCTGGCCGCCGATAATGGCCAGCGCCAGGGGCAGGCCGAGCACGCCGGCCCGCGCCACCGATTGCGGCGTACCGCCGACGGCGATCCACAGCGGCAGCAGGTCCTGCAGCGGCCGCGGATAGACGCCGCGCCCTGATATCGGCGCCCGGGTTTCACCCGACCAGTTGACGATCTCGTTCTGCCGGACCGCCAGCAGCAGGTCGAGCTTTTCCGCAAACAGCGTGTCGTAATCGTCAAGGTCGTAACCGAACAGCGGGAAGGACTCGATGAACGAACCGCGTCCCGCCATGATTTCGGCCCGGCCGCCGGACAGGAGGTCGACGATGGCGAACTGCTGGAAGACCCGCACCGGATCGTCCGAGCTCAGCACCGTGACGGCGCTGGTCAGGCGGATATTCTTGGTCTTGACGGCGGCGGCCGCCAGAATGGTCGAGGGCGAGGAGGCCATGTAATCCGGCCGGTGATGTTCGCCGAGACCGAAGACATCAAGCCCGACCTGATCGGCAAGCTCGATCTCCTCCAGCAGATCCTTCACCCGCCGCGCCGCCTCGGCACCCTTGTTGACGGCATTCGGATCGACATCCGCGAAGGTATAAAGGCCGAGTTCCATGATTACTGTCCCGTTGATGTTTATCCTCACAGATAAGGTGAGCCCGATCCCGGCGCAAACCGGAAATCGGTGACGGAGTGTTCAGGGGATGCGTTGAATCGATACGTGAAGAGCGCCTATTTCGAACCGCAAATCAACGGCTTGACGGCAAAAGCGGATTCAGATCGGCAGCGCGTTGAATCGAAATGGCAGGATCATTTGATCCCCTGTCCTTCCCACGGATTGATCAGCGCGAGGTTCATATCGCGGAAGTCGGCAGTGTTGCGGGTGACGACAGTGAGGCCGTGGACGAGAGCCGTTGCAGCGATAAATGCGTCTCGATCTGGTCGAGGATCGGGGACGTGCAACGGGGCGGCAGCCAGAGCAATCACCTTGTCGACTGGCAGCAAGTTTGTGGCGAAAGTGGTGAGCACATTTTCGTTCAGCCAATGCCGCAAGCGCTGAGCTTGCAGATGGTCCCGCAAATTGAGCAGCCGTATTCCCTTTTCGATCTCGAACAATGTGATGACTGAGATGAACAACTCTGTATCCAGCACAGTACCGGACCAACGAAGCACGTTGGCATCGCAACGACCTGACTTGGCTTTGCGTAGCTCTGAAACAACATTGGTGTCGAGCAAAAACATCAATCAAACGTCGCTGGTTTGAACCCCATATCACCGAGTTTTTCCGGTTCGAAGTCGATGTCGTCATCGCCCGGCATCGACAGCATATCGGCCACACTGCGGTGCTGGCGCGTCAACTTCTTGTAGTCATCGATCGACAACAGAACATGCGTCGTCTTGGCCTGTTCTGTGATGAAGACAGGCCCACTCTCGGCCGCGCGCTTGGCGCCGCCCGTATCACGATCAAATTCCCGGGAAGACAGCGTGGTTGGCATAGCTTGCGCCTCCTTTGAATGGCGCAAATTATACCACACGATTCCGATCCCTCCAACGCCGTCTCACCCCGTCGTCAGCGTCCGCTTCACCGCATCGCGCCAGCCCTTGATCTTGCGGGTCCGGGTCTTCTCGTCCATCTCCGGCTCGAAGCGATGATCCCGGGCCCAGGCCTTGGCAAAGCCGGCCTGGTCGGGCCAGACGCCGGCCCGGCTGCCGGCAAGCCAGGCGGCACCGAGCGCCGTCGTCTCCAGCACGACGGGACGGTCGACCGGCGCATCGAGCAGGTCGGAGAGCCGTTGCATGGCCCAGTCCGAGGCGACCATGCCGCCATCGACGCGCAGCACCGTCGCCTCGCCGGTCGTCTTCCAGTCCTTGTGCATGGCGTCCAGCAGGTCGCGGGTCTGGTAGCAGACCGCCTCCAGCGCCGCGCGGGCAAATTCGGCCGGGCCTGTGTTGCGGGTCATGCCGAAGATCGCGCCGCGGGCGTCCGGATCCCACCACGGGGCGCCGAGACCGGTAAACGCCGGCACCAGATAGACCTCCTGGTTGGGATCGGCCTGGCGGGCCAGCGGCCCCACCTCCTTGGCCTCCTGGATCATCTTCAAGCCATCGCGCAGCCATTGGACGGAAGCGCCGGCCACGAAGATCGAGCCTTCCAGCGCATAGGTCGTCTTGCCGTCCAGCCGATAGGCAATGGTCGTCAGCAGCCGGTTCTTCGAGCGCACCAGATCCTCGCCGGTGTTGAGCAGCGCGAAGCAGCCGGTGCCGTAGGTGGATTTCAGCATGCCGGGCTGGAAGCAGGCCTGGCCGATGGTGGCGGCCTGCTGGTCGCCCGCCACGCCGAGGATCGGCACCGCGGCGCCGAACACGTCAGGATCGGTCACGCCGAAATCGGCCGAGCAGTCCTTAACCTCCGGCAGCATGGCGGCGGGCACCCGCAGGATGTCGAGCAGGTCCTCGTCCCAATCATTGTCCACAATGTTAAAGAGCAGCGTGCGCGACGCATTAGTGGCGTCGGTCACGAAACTCTTGCCCCCGGTTAGCCGCCAGATGAGAAAGGTGTCGATCGTGCCGAAGCAGAGTTCGCCCTTGGCAGCCCGCGCCCGCGCGCCTTTGACGTTCGACAGCAGCCAGGACAGCTTGGTGCCGGAAAAATAGGGATCGAGCAGCAGGCCGGTCTTGCGGGTGAACTGCTTTTCCAGATCCTGGCGCTTCAGCTTGTCGCAATAGCTCGCCGTGCGCCGGTCCTGCCAGACGATGGCGTTGTGGATCACCCGGCCGCTGTCGCGCTCCCAGACGACCACCGTCTCGCGCTGGTTGGTGATGCCGATGGCGGCGATGTCTTTTGCCGTGATGCCGGCCGTCCTGATCGCCTCGCGGATCGACCACAGCACACTCTGCCAGATCTCTTCGGGATCATGCTCGACCCAGCCGGATTTCGGAAAGATCTGCGGGAACTCTTTCTGGCCCGAACCTGCAACCCGCATCGTCTCGTCGAACAGAATTGCCCGGCTGGATGTGGTTCCCTGATCGATTGCAAGCACATATCCGCCCACGCGCACCTCCCAATGCTTAAAGCCCGTCTTTTGGTTGGGGAAGTTCAATACAAGGTGCGAGAGTTTGTCAAAAGAAATGCCGCGCCGTTTCTTGTCCGTCCACGGCGGGTAAACTCCCGAAAAACGCAATTGCCAGCATCAGCGATTTGGGCATAACCTTGCCTGCTGTGTTGCGGCGCAAGAGAATGCCGGAAAACCCATGGGGAGAACTGCCAATGTCCAGAACCGTCGTCGTCACCGGCTCCACCAGTGGCATAGGCCTGGCGATCGCCAAGGCGTTTGCGGCCAATGGGGACAACGTGGTGATCAACGGCTTCGGCGACGCCGCCGAGATCGAGGCGATCCGCAAGGCTCTGGAGACCCATGGCGGCAAGGCCCTCTACCACCGCGCCGACATGACCCGGCCGGACGAGATCGCTGACCTGATGGAGACCGCTGCCAAAACCTTCGGCATGGTCGACGTGCTGGTCAACAATGCCGGCATCCAGCATGTCGCGCCGATCGAGGACTTCCCCGCCGACAAATGGAACCAGATCATCGCCATCAATCTGTCCAGTTCCTTCCATACCATGCAGGCTGCCATTCCGGCGATGAAGGCGAAGAAGCACGGCCGCATCATCAACATCGCCTCGGCGCACGGGCTGATCGCCTCGCCGTTCAAGGCTGCCTATGTCGCCGCCAAGCATGGCATCATGGGGCTGACCAAGACGGCAGCGCTGGAGCTCGCCGAATTCGGCGTGACCGTCAACGCCATCTGCCCGGGTTATGTGCTGACGCCGCTGGTCGAAAAGCAGATCCCCGACACCGCCAGGGCCCGCGGCATTTCCGAAGCAGAGGTCAAGTCGGATGTCATGTTGAAATTCCAGCCGACGAAGGAATTCGTCGCAGTTGAAGACGTCGCCGCCACGGCGCTGTTTCTGGCGAGCGATGCCGCCAAGCAGATCACCGGCACCCATATCTCGATCGATGGCGGCTGGACGGCGCAGTGACCCTGCCCGCCGGCCGATCCATCCGAAAGAAAGCCTGACATGACCGACCGTATCCGCTTCATCCTCAATGGCGAGGATATCGCCCTCGGCAGCGTCGATCCCACCGAAACGCTGCTGGATTTCCTGCGGCTGCAGCGCCGCCTGACCGGCAGCAAGGAAGGCTGTGCCGAAGGCGATTGCGGCGCCTGCACGGTTCTGGTCGGCCGGCTGGTCGATGGCCACCTGTCTTATGAGACGGTCAATGCCTGCATCCGTTTTGTTGGCTCGCTCAACGCTACCCATGTCGTCACGGTCGAACACCTCGCGGCCAAAGACGGCACCCTGCATCCGGTGCAGCAGGCCATGGTCGACTGTCACGGCTCGCAATGCGGCTTCTGCACGCCCGGCTTCGTGATGTCGCTCTATGGCCTGTGGCTGACCGATGAGAAACCGTCGCGCGCCGCCATCGAAAAGGCCCTGCAGGGCAATCTCTGTCGCTGCACCGGCTACGAGCCGATCGTCAAGGCGGCCGAACAGGTGGCGCGGATCCGTCCGAGCGCCCTGTTCGATCCCCTGGAGCGCGAACGCGCCAGCATCATTGCACGTCTTGAGGATCTGAGAACAAGGGAGACCATCACGGTCGGCAAGGGCGACCGCCGGCTGATCGTGCCAGGCACGGCCGCAGCCCTTGCCGATCTGCTGGCCCACGAGCCCAAGGCCACCATCGTCGCCGGCGCCACCGATGTCGGCCTGTGGGTCACCAAGCAGATGCGCGATCTGAACCCGGTGATCTTCATCAACCAGTTGGACGAGTTGCAGGCGATCAGCAGCACCGACGACGGCATCACCATCGGCGCCGGCGTGTCCTACAGCACGGCCCATGAGACGCTCGCCCGCGACATCCCGGCCTTTGGCCGGCTGATCGACCGCATCGGCGGCCAGCAGGTGCGCAACATGGGCACGATCGGCGGCAATGTCGCCAACGGTTCGCCGATCGGCGACACGCCTCCGGCACTGATCGCGCTCGGCGCCACCGTGACGCTGCGCTCCGCCACCGGCATCCGCACCCTGCCGCTCGACGATTTCTTCATCGACTATGGCAAGCAGGACAGAAAGCCCGGCGAATTCGTCGAAAGCCTGCATGTGCCGCGCCCCTCCGCCGGCCATCGCTTTGCGGTCTACAAGATCACCAAGCGCCGCGACGAGGATATTTCAGCCCTCTGCGGCGCCTTTTGCCTGGGCCTCGATGAGAACGGCACCGTCTCCCATATCCGCATCGCCTTTGGCGGCATGGCCGGAACGCCAAAACGCGCCCGCAGCGTCGAGGCTGCGCTCTACGGCAAGCCCTGGACGGAGGCGACGATCACGGCGGCGCGCGACGCCTTCGACCGCGACTACCAGCCGCTCACCGACTGGCGCGCCACCGCCGACTATCGCCAGCTGACCGCCAAGAACCTGCTGACCCGCTTCTTCCTGGAAACCTCGGGAACGCCGCAGGAGCTGCAACGTTTTGCGCTGGAGGAGGCATGATGGGCGCGTCGATCTCCATCTCCCCCTTGAGGGGGGAGGTCGCCGCAAAGCGGCGGGTGGGGGTGATCCACCGACAGACAAGATGAAAGCGTGTGTCGGCCATTTTGCGCGAAAGCGTAGATGACTTTTGGCTTCGGGCTTGCTAAGTCCGCCGCAGCGTCAAAAACCGGTAAAAGAAAACCAATGCCTGATCTTCTGCTCGAACTCCGCTCCGAGGAAATCCCGGCCCGCATGCAGCGCAAGGCGGCTGGCGACCTGAAGAAGCTCGTCACCGATGCACTGGTGGATGCCGGCCTGACCTATGAGGGCGCGCGGGAATATTGGACGCCGCGCCGCCTGGTGCTCGATATCCGCGGCCTGACGGCGCGTTCGGCCGATATCCGCGAGGAAAAGAAGGGGCCGAGCGTCAGCGCCCCGCAAGGCGCCATCGACGGCTTTCTGCGTGGCGCGGGGCTGACGTCGATCGACCAGGCCATTGTCAAGACCGATCCGAAGAAGGGCGATTTCTATGTTGCCTATCTCGACAAGCCCGGCCGGCCGGCCGAGGAGATCGTCACCGACGTGATGCCCGGCATCATCCGCACCTTCCCCTGGCCGAAATCCATGCGCTCGGGCGCTGCCTCGATGCCGAAGGGCTCGCGCTTCGGCGGGATCGAGGGCAAGGGGCCGGAAGCGCTGCGCTGGGTGCGGCCGCTGCAGTCGATCGTCTGCACCTTCGGCTCCGAGCATGACGAAACCGCCGTCATCCCCTTCGAGATCGACGGTATCGTGGCCGGCAATGTCACCTATGGCCATCGCTTCCATGCGCCGGACGCCATCACCGTGCGCCGCTTCGACGACTACGTCTCGAGCCTGGAAAAGGCCCGCGTCATTCTCGATGCCGAGCGCCGCAAGCATATCATCGCCCAGGACGCCGCCAATCTGGCCTTTGCCAATGGGCTGGAGCTTGTGGAGGACGAAGGCCTGCTCGAAGAGGTTTCCGGCCTGGTCGAATATCCCCATGTCCTGCTCGGCACGTTCGAGGAGGATTATCTGGCCATTCCGGCCGAAATCATCCGGCTGACCATCAAGACCAACCAGAAATGTTTCGTCACCCGCAAGCAGGGCGGCGAGGGGCTCTCCAACCATTTCATCCTGATCTCCAATATCGACGCCAAGGACGGCGGCAAGGAAATCATGCATGGCAATGGCAAGGTCGTGCGCGCCCGCCTGTCGGACGCCAAGCACTTCTGGACCCGCGACCAGGGCGACCTGCCGGATCTGGAAACCTTGAAGGCCTCGGCTGCCAAATTCGACCTCGATCTGAAAAAACCGCTCGACCAGCGCATGGCCAAGCTCGATGCCCTGAACGTGACCTTCCATGCCAAACTCGGCACGCAAGGCGAGCGCGTCGCGCGTATCCGGGCATTGGCGAAGGAACTGGCGCCGGTTGTCGGTGCTGACCCTGCCTTGGTCGACCGCGCCGTGGTGCTGGCGAAAGCCGACCTGCGCACCGAGGCCGTCGGCGAATTCCCCGAATTGCAGGGCCTGATGGGCCGCCGTTATGCGCTTCTGCAGGGCGAAGACGCTTCTGTTGCCGCCGCCATCGAGGACCACTGGAAGCCCAACGGCCCCTCCGACCGCCTGCCGGAAGACAAGGTTGGGTTGACCGTGGCGCTCGCCGACAAGCTGGATACGCTGGTGGGTTTCTGGGCGATTGACGAGAAGCCGACGGGGTCGAAGGATCCCTATGCGCTGAGGCGTGCGGCGCTGGGTGTTGTGCGGATGATTTTGGAGCGGGGTGTTCGGATTAATTTGGCGCTTGCTATTAAGAGGCATGCGATCAAAGTTACTAGAGATCAACTTCAAAGTGGCAGAGCCTACCAGTCTTTAGATCCTTTGTTGCATGGTATAACGACGGACGTGAATTATAGTCGAATAATTCAGATAATGGACTTAGCGCCTGATCTAGATTGGGTTGAGGCTATGCTAAATTCCGGTTATCTTCTGGCTGATGCTGAGGCAATATATTATCCGCAAGACGACCAGAAATACACGAACGTTGGTTCGACATGGGTGATGCCGGCCCCTACATATACTGCCGATCTCCTCGCCTTCTTCCACGACCGCCTGAAAGTCTACCTGCGCGACCAGGGTGCCCGCCACGATCTGATCGATGCGGTGCTGACGCCCGACTCCGACGACCTGCTGATGGTCGCCAGGCGCGTCGAGGCCTTGACCGCCTTCATCACTTCGGAAGACGGCAAGAACCTGTTGGCCGGCACCAAGCGGGCCACCCAGCTGCTCGCCGCCGAAGAGAAGAAGGGCACCGTCGTCGCCGATGGCGTATCGGCCGAGCTGTTGAAGCTCGATGCCGAAAAGGCGCTGTTTGCCGCGATCAAGGTGGCGACCATCGATGCGGCCAATGCCGTGGCCGCGGAAGATTTTCGCTCGGCCATGCAGGCTCTGTCGACCCTGCGCGACCCGGTCGACCGCTTCTTCACCGATGTGCTGGTCAACGACGAAGACGCCGCCATCCGCGCCAACCGGCTGGCGCTGCTGAGCGCCATCCGCGATGCCACGGCCACGGTCGCGGATTTCTCCAAGATCGCGGGATGATCCTGGATTGCCAATGGTAGCGGATATGTTACCATTGGCGCCATGAAGATCCGTGAATATCTGGATCAGCGCGGCGAAAGCCCTTTTGCCCTATGGTTCGCCGGCATCGAGGTGCGGGCAGCCTCGAAAGTAACTGTGGCATTGGCTCGGGTAGAGGCCGGTAACTTATCCAATGTTAAAAGTGTCGGCGCGGGCCTGCTTGAATACAGGATCGACTATGGCCCTGGCTATCGGATCTATTTCGGCCGGGATGGCGACCAGCTTATCATTCTGCTGGCGGGCGGAACAAAGAAGCGGCAGCAGGACGATATACGCATCGCGCTCGAACGCTGGCAGCTTTACAAGCAAAGGAAAGGCAAGCGCCGTGGCATTGACCCGTAATTTCAAACAGACCGTGAAGAGCCGTGCCGCGACCGATGCTGCCTTTCGCGCGGCCTTGCTGTCGGATGCCGTCGAATTGCTGCTGGCCGGCGACGTCGAGACCGGCAAGTCGGTTCTGCGCGACTTCATCAATGCAACCATCGGGTTTGAGCGCCTGGCGGAAAAAGCCGGCGTCCCATCGAAAAGCCTGATGCGCATGTTCGGTCCCAAGGGCAATCCGCGCGCCGACAATCTCTTTAATGTGATCCGTCATCTGCAGGAGGAAACAGGCCTGCAGCTTGCCGTGGCCGCGGCCTGAGACTACGGATCTTCGTCCCGGTCGCCTCAATTTTGTCTCGCCTGCTTTTCGTGCTAAGCTTTCGTCTGCAATCCGCATGGAGGTTTCTCTATGAACAAGCCTGTTCATGTGACACTGGCCGAGCCTTTCGGCAGCTTCGTCGACAGCCAGGTCGAAAGTGGGCGCTTCGCCTCGGCGCAGGAAGTGGTCGAAGCCGCGCTCGGTCTGCTGGAAGAGGAGCAGGCCCAGATCCAGCGCCTGCGAGAGGCGCTGCTGGAAGGCGAGAACAGCGGTGAGGGGCGCTATATCGAGAAAACGGAATTCCTGACCCGCATGCGCGAGCGCGCCAAGCGATGAAACGCTATCGGCTGCCCTTTGCGGAAGCCGACCTTGAAGGCATTTGGGATTGTTAGATTGAAGCCTAGGCTTTCGGCAATCCGCATGGAGGTTTCGTTATGAACAAGCCCGTTCAGGTGACCATCGCCGAACCCTACGACAGCTTTATCGATGCCCAGGTCGAAAGCGGCCGCTTCAAGTCTGCCGAAGACGTGGTCGAGGCGGGTTTGCGCCTGCTGAAAGACGAGGAGGCGCGCGTCGAATGGCTGCGCAATGCGCTGATCGAGGGCGAGAATAGCGGACCGGCGGAGCCGTTCGATCCCGACGAGCTGATGGCCACTGTTCGCGAGAGCTGGAAAAGCCGTGGCTGAGGTGCGGCTCAGCCCGGCCGCGAGACGAGATTTCCTGAAGATCGGTGATGACACCCGCGATCGTTGGTCCGAAGTTCAGGCCGAGCGCTACCTAGGGCAAATCCTGGAAGTAATTGCCGAAATCGGTCGGCATCCCTTCTCGGGCAGCGCGATAGACTGGCTTCGCGCCGGCTACCGGAGACGCCGTGCCGGTTCTCATCTGATCTTCTACATCGTGCTGGACGATGGCATGGTCGAGGTGGTTCGAATCCTGCACGAGCGGACCGACGTCTCCCGCCAACTGGACGAGTGAGTCTGATGACCGCCAAAATCCTCATCAGTGCCTGTCTTCTCGGCCGCCCCGTCCGCTATGACGGCAAGGGCAAGCCGCTGCATCATCCGGCGATCGCGCGCTGGCAGGCGGAAGGCCGGCTGGTCGGCTTCTGTCCCGAGCAGGCCGGTGGCCTGCCGACGCCGCGGCCGCCGGCCGAAATCGAAGGCGGCATGAGCGGTGCCGATGTGCTGGCCGGCCGGGCGCGGGTGATGGAGGCGACCGGCGGCGACGTATCGGCCGCCTTTATCGCCGGCGGTCGCAAGGCGGTCGAGTTTGCCCGCGCCAACGGCTGCACCCATGCGCTTTTGATCGACGGCAGCCCGTCCTGCGGCTCCGGTTTCATCTACGACGGTTCGTTTTCAGGCAGCCGCCATCCCGGCTTCGGGGTTACGGCGGCGCTGATGCAGGCGGCCGGCATACCGGTCTATTGCGACCGCGACATCGAGCAATTGGTGGCAGTCCTCGACGGCTCCGCCTGAAACGAAGAAGCCGCCGGATGATGCCCGGCGGCTTGTTTCTGTTCGATCGGCTTGGCGAAGGTTCAGCCGGCGCGGCGCATCTGCTGGGCCATGCCGGCCAGTTGGCCGGAATGGCCGGCGCTGGACACCTTGAAGCTGCGGATCAGCTCCAGCAGGTCGCCGGTATCGTTGGCCAGCACTTCCGCCGATGCGGTGGTTTCCTCCGCCATCGCGGCATTCTGCTGGGTGGCGGTGTCGAGCTGGTTCATGGCGCTCGAAATGCTGCGAAGCGTCGTGTCCTGCTCCTGGGCGCTGTGGGCGATCTTGGAAACCACGTCATTGGCGCTTTCGATCTGGCCGGAGATCCGCTTCAGCGCCTCGCCGGTCTGGGCGACCAGCTGTACGCCCTGGCCGACCTGTTCCGACGAGCGGGAGATCTGCGCCTTGATTTCCTTGGCCGCGGCGGCCGAACGCTGGGCGAGTTCGCGCACTTCCTGGGCAACGACCGCAAAGCCCTTGCCGCTTTCGCCAGCCCGTGCCGCCTCGACGCCGGCATTCAGCGCCAGCAGGTTGGTCTGGAAGGCGATTTCGTCGATCACGCCGATGATCTTGGTGATCTCGGCCGAGGATTGTTCGATGCTGCTCATCGCGGCAATGGCGCGCCCGACGATGGCGTCGCTCTGGCGGGCTTCCTCGCTCACCGATTTCACCTGGCCGGCCGCCTCGCGGGCACCGTCTGCCGTATGGCGAACGGCGACCGTCAACTCGTCGAGAGCAGCCGAGGTTTCTTCGAGATTGGCCGCCTGGCGCTCGGTGCGCTGGGCAAGCTCGCCGGAGGCGCGGCGGATCTCTTCCTTGCTGACGGCAATGTCATTGCCCTTGAGGTTGACGCGGCCCATGGCCTCCTCGAGCCGGGTCAGCGCCTCGTTGAAGTTGTCGCGCAACTCGGCGTATTTCGGTCCGAGATCGGCGCAACGCACCGTCAGGTCGCCATGCGCCAGCTGTTCCAGCGAGGCGCCGATGGTCGAGACGACGCGGGCCTGCTGCACGGCATCGGCCTGCTGCATGTCGATATTCTGCTGGCGCTCGGCGCTGATCGCCGCATCCTGCTGGGCCTGGCGCTCGGCCATGGCGTGGCGCTCGCGGATCTTTTCCTGCAGCGACAGGGTGGCCTTGGCCATCATGCCCACTTCATTGCTCATGTCGGCATGGGGAATGGCGATCGCGGTATTCTCATCGGCCACGGCTTCCAGCGCCTTGTGGATCGCGCCGAGCGGCTGGGAAATGCCGCGAATGACGAAGAATGCGGCAGCGAGACCGAAAACGAAGACGCCGAGACCGACAGAAATCGCCTTGAAGATCGAGACATTGACCTCGGCCTTCAGGTCGTCGGTGTAAAGGCCGGTCACCACCACGATTTTCCAAGGCTCGAAGGTCTTGCCATAGGCCGCCTTGGGAAAGCTGTAGTCATCGACGGGGTGGCCGGGCTTCGGACCGATGAACTCGACATAACCGCCACCGTTCTGGCCAAGCCGGACCAGTTCGTCACGATAGGCATAACCGTTCGGGTCGCCCTTGCCCTTGTTGCTCTGGCCCACCGACTTGGAGGTCGGATGGAAGACCAGGACCACGTCGTAGTCGTAACCGAAGAAATAGCCATCCGGCTCGAATTTCAACTTGTTCAACGTCGCAAATGCCTGCGCCTTGGCATCGTCCAGCGAGAGTTCACCGGCCTGAACCCGATCGTCATACGTCTTCATGAGAGAAATGGCCGTCTCGACCTGCGTGCGCAGCAGTTCGTAGCGCTGATGGTAGATCGCTTCGGAAGACGTGCGCACCTGGAAGAAGGTGGCGACTGCAAAGGCAGCCATCAGTGCGCTGACCAGCAAGATCAACTGCATCGATATTTTCAGGTTTTTCATTTCGCCTCACAGACAAGGATCGTCGGTCGGCGGTTCCCGCGATTTGAGCGCACGCCGTTGCAACCGGAAAGGGTTTCAGCGCTTCCTGCGCGTATAACGGTGCTGCATCGCACTCACGGTATGATAGTTACCGAATAATATTAAACAAACGTCTAAGATACCACATGGCGGCTTGACGTTTGCGGTTGGCTGTCAAAGCAAAGGCCGCCGGAAATTCATCCGGCGGCCTTCGCTTGATCTTTTCCTAAACGCTTCAGCTGGCCATGCGCATCTTCTGCGCCATGGCGCCGAGACCGGAAGACGAACTGCCGGAGATCTTGAAGCCGCGGATCAGGTTCAGCAGATCTTCCGTATCGTTGGCAAGCGCCTCGGCCGAGGCGGTGGTTTCCTCCGCCATGGCGGCATTGTGCTGGGTGGCGGCATCGAGCTGGTTCATCGACGACGAGATCGAGCGCAGGGTCGTGTCCTGCTCGGTCGCCGAATGGGCGATCTTGGTGACGATGTCGCTGGCCGCCTTGATCTGGTCGGAGATGCGCTTCAGCGCCTGGCCGGCCTCGCCGACCAGCTGCACGCCGTTCTGCACCTGGCCGGACGAGCGGGAAATCTGTTCCTTGATTTCCTTGGCGGCCGCTGCCGAGCGCTGGGCGAGCTCGCGCACTTCCTGGGCAACGACGGCAAAGCCCTTGCCGCTTTCGCCGGCTCGCGCCGCCTCGACGCCGGCATTCAGCGCCAGCAGGTTGGTCTGGAAGGCGATTTCGTCGATCACGCCGATGATCTTGGTGATCTCGGCCGAGGACTGCTCGATGCCGCTCATGGCGCTGATGGCCTGTGCCACCACGGCGTCGGAGCGCGACGCTTCGGTCGACACATTGGTGACCCGCTTGGCGGCTTCCTGGGCACCGTCGGCGGTCTGACGGACAGCCACGGTCAATTCGTCGAGCGCCGCGGACGTTTCTTCCAGATTGGCGGCCTGGCGTTCGGTGCGTTGCGACAGTTCATTGGAAGCGCGGCGGATCTCTTCCTTCGAGCCCGAGATGTCGATACCCTTGGAATTGACCTTGGCCATGGCGGCTTCCAGATGGCTCAGGGCTTCGTTGAAATTGTCGCGCAGGGTTGCGTATTTCGGGCCGAGATCGGCGCAGCGCACCGTCAGGTCGCCCGTTGCCAGCTGTTCGAGCGACACGCCGATGGTGGCGACGACGCGGGACTGCTGCGCGGCCTCGCTTTGCTGCATGTCGATGTTCTGCTGGCGCTCGCTGTCGATAACGAGTTGCTGCTCCTCCTGCCGGCGCACCATGGCATGGCGCTCGCGCACCTTTTCCTGCAGCGACTGGGTCGCCTTGGCCATCATGCCGACCTCGTTGCCCATATCCGTGTGCGGAATGGCGATGGCGACATTCTCGTCGGCCACGGCTTCCAGCGCATTATGGATGGCGGTCAGCGGCTTGGTGATCCCGCGGATCACGAAGAAGGCGGCCGTCAGGCCGATGACGAAGACGGTCAGGCCGATGCCGATTGCCTTGATGGCCGTGGCGCGCACCTGGGCTTCCAGATCGTCGATATAAACGCCGGTGCCGATCACGACCTTCCAGGGTTCATAGGCCAGCGAATAGGCGGCCTTCTTGAACACGTTGCCGCTCGCATCCCCCGGCTTTTCCCAGTAATATTCGGTGCGGCCGCCACCGTTGCGGCCCTTGGCGATCATGTCTTCGCGGAACAGGTTGCCCATTTTGTCAGGCTGGCCCTTCTGCTGCAGGCCGACCTGCTTCTGGACCGGATGGAACACCATCGTCACGTCGTAGTCGAGACCGAACAGGTAACCGTTGGGCTCGTACTTTACCGAGGTCAACGTCCGGAAGGCCTGGGCCTGCGCTTCTGCCGGGGTCATCTCGCCGGCCTTCGCCCGCTCGTCGTAAGCCTTGATAATGGAAATGCCGGCTTCCACCTGGGTGCGCAGCATGTCGAAACGTTCAGTATAGATCGCGTCGGCTGCCGAGCGGATCTGGAAATAGGTAGCAACTGTGAAAGCGACCATCAGGCCACCGATGAGCAGAAACAGTTGAAGTGAAATTTTCAGGTTTTTCATATGTCCTCCGGAAATAAATTACTCTCCGGAGCGGTATTCTACCGCGGATGGGTATGACGGAAATGCCAATACCCGTTGTTCGCATCATGCATCTTCCGGTATCAGGGCTAAGCTGCGTCCGTGTAGTAAATATATGCTTAAGTGAAACCTATGAATTAGGGTTTGTTATAAATTGGGAAATGCAAACAGGGGTCAATATTAAAGCGCTTTGAAGATGAAGTATCGCGTATAGGTAGAGTTATATTTATTGCTTTCGGATGGAAAAGTCGGGGTTGTTCAAGGCTGTGGCGAGAAAGTGCGCTTTTCCACATGAATGCGCCCCCGCTTTTGAGGGCGGAGGCGCATTTGCCCGCTTTGCAGCGGAACCCCTACAGCCCGGATCGTATGGCTGGGTGGGGCAGGGAATGAGGCATCTGTTACGGCAGGCGAAGCGTGAAGCCCGAAGTGTCGAGAGCGGCTGGTGGTGCGTCCATCGGTGGTGTGCCCATGCCGGCCTGCATCGGCCGGGCATTGACCGCCGACGTCGTGGCGGCCGGATCGATGCCGTCACCCGTCATGCCTTTGGTCGCCAACATGCCGCCTTCGGCCAGCCAGCCATCGGCCTTGCTGACGAACACCACCGGCGAGCCGCCCATCCAGGCCTCGGTCCGGCGCATCGTCGCAACGCCACCGACATCTTCGATCTCGACCGTCTGGGTGCCGGTGGCAAGGCTCGGCACGATGTAGTTCGGCTTGCGGGTATCGGCGGATGGCGGCGGGCAGTCGGTGCAACGCATGGTGATGATGCTGTGGCTGCTGCCGGAGGCCGGCGTCACGACTTCAATCGATGACGCAAGCACCGGACCGCTGCTCAATACGGCAAAGGCTGTCAGGATCAGATGGCGCATCAACTCTACTCCGCTTGATTGTCAAGAGAAGAATAGCGCGCAGTCGTTTCCATCCCGTCAGGGAGACCGGTAAATTTTGAGCTAATCGTCGTTTTATTCCCGCCCTGGGGCGGTTGTTCAGAGCGTTTCCCGCGCCACGGCACGCCAGCCGATATCGCGCCGGCAAAAGCCGTTGTCCCAGGTCACCCCGTCCACAAGCCCATAGGCGCGGGACTGCGCTTCAGCCACCGTGCCGCCCGTCGCGGTCGCGTTCAGCACGCGGCCGCCGGTCGCCACCAGCGCGCCGTCCCTCAGCGCTGTGCCGGCATGAAACACCTTTGCGCCCTCTGCCTCGGCCGGCAGGGCGCCGATCGGCGTGTTCTTGGCATAGCTGCCCGGATAGCCCTTGGAGGCCAGCACGACGGTCAGCGCCGGATCGTCGCTCCACTCTGCCGTCACCTGGTCCAGCGTGCCGGTCGCCGAGGCAAAAAGCAGCGGCAGAAGATCGCTTTTCAGCCGCATCATCAGCACCTGGCATTCCGGATCGCCGAACCGCACATTGTATTCGATCAGTTCCGGACCCTTCTCGGTGATCATCAGGCCGGCGAAAAACACCCCGGAAAACGGCATGCCGCTGTCGGCCATGCCGCGCATGGTCGGCTCGATGATCTCCTTCATGGTGCGCTCGACCAGTTCGGGCGTCATGACAGGGGCCGGCGAATAGGCGCCCATGCCGCCGGTATTGGGTCCGGTATCGCCGTCGCCAACCCGCTTGTGGTCCTGGGCGGTCGCCAGTGGCAACAATGTCTTGCCGTCGCACAGGCAGAAGAAGCTCGCCTCCTCGCCGTCCAGGAACGCCTCGACCACGACTTCCGCGCCGGCCGCACCAAAGGCGCCCTCGAAACAATCGTCGACGGCGGCCAGCGCCTCCTCCACGGTCATCGCCACCGTCACGCCCTTGCCGGCGGCAAGGCCATCGGCCTTGATGACGATCGGCGCGCCCTGCGCGCGGATATAGGCCTTGGCCTTCGGCGCATTGTTGAAGCGCTGATAGGCGCCGGTCGGGATATCGTATCTGGCGCAGATATCCTTGGTGAAGCCCTTGGAGCCTTCCAGCTGGGCAGCCGTCGCCGATGGGCCGAACGTGGCAATGCCGGCGGCGCGCAGCACGTCGGCCAGACCCGCCACCAGCGGCGCTTCCGGGCCGACGACCACGAAATCGATTGCCGTGTCGCGGCAGAAGGACAGCACGGCGGCATGATCGTCCGTATCGATCGCGGCGATCGTCGCATGTTCGGCAATGCCCGGATTGCCGGGGGCGGCAAAGAGGGTTGTCAAAAGGGGCGATTGCGCAAGCTTCCAGGCGAGCGCATGCTCGCGGCCGCCCGATCCGATCAACAGAACTTTCATCGCTCGCCCTCCGAATGCCATGATTGTCGGCGGTTAAGGGTAGGGCGCGCAAAGGTCAAGCGGAAAGCGGCGTTTGCGGCCGTCCACGCTTTCCTGTGGACCGGACCTGCGCTTCGTTGCCTTGCACGCCGTCGCCGCTATGGTCGCGGCTCGCATTTTTTGAGGAAACTGGGAATCATATGGCTGACGACTTGAAATCCATCGCCGCGATCATCGCCTCCGAGATCAATGCCCGTACCGATCAGGTGATGGCGGCCGTGGGGCTTCTCGACGAGGGCTCGACCGTTCCCTTCATTGCCCGTTACCGCAAGGAAATCACCGGCGGGCTGGACGATACGCAACTGCGCAATCTCGCCGAGCGGCTGACCTATCTGCGCGAGTTCAACGCACGGCGCAAATCCATCGTCGAATCGATCACCAGCCAGGGTAAGATGACCGACGAGCTGATGGGCAAGATCTTCA
The DNA here is from genome assembly GCF_012276985.1 of Agrobacterium sp. a22-2. Lineage (GTDB taxonomy): Bacteria > Pseudomonadota > Alphaproteobacteria > Rhizobiales > Rhizobiaceae > Allorhizobium. Next base: position 25,252 of record NZ_JAAXMM010000025.1, read on the forward strand.
AGGTGGTCACCAAGGCCGAGCTTGAGGATATCTATCTGCCCTTCAAGCCCAAGCGCCGCACCCGCGCCGAAATCGCCCGCGAAAAGGGCCTCGGCCCGCTTGCCGAAGCGATCCTCGCCGACCGCGGTTCGGATCCGGTGAAGCTGGCAGAGGCCTACATCAAGGACGAGGTGCCGGATGCCAAGGCAGCCCTTGAAGGCGCCCGCGACATCATCGCCGAAGGCATGTCGGAAAATGCCGATCTGCTGAAGACGCTACGTACCTATCTGAAGGACAAGGCCTTCCTTTACTCCAAGGTCGTCGCCGGCAAGGAGCAGGCCGGCGAGAAATTCGCCGATTATTTCGATCATTCCGAGCGCTGGGCCACCGCGCCCGGCCACCGCGCGCTGGCCATGCTGCGCGGCTGGAACGAGGAAATCCTCACCCTGTCGATCGAGGCCGACAAGGACGATCCGGCGCCGATCAAGCCGGCCCACCGCACCATCGCCGCCGCTTACCAGATCGGTCAGAAAGGCCCGGCCGACCTCTGGTTGATGGAGGTCGCCGGCTGGACCTGGCGGGTCAAGCTCTCGATGTCGCTGTCGCTCGATCTGATGCGCGACCTGCGCGAGCGGGCGGAAGAAGAGGCGATCCACGTCTTTGCCCGCAACCTGAAGGACCTGCTGCTGGCAGCCCCGGCCGGCTCACGCCCTACCATGGGCCTCGATCCGGGCATCCGCACCGGCGTCAAGGTGGCGGTGATCGACGGCACCGGCAAGGTGCTCGACACCACCACGGTCTATCCGTTCCCGCCGCGCAACGACATCCGCGGCGCCCAGGCCGACCTGGCAGCACTCGTGCGCAAGCACAAGGTGGAGCTGATCTCGATCGGCAACGGCACCGGCAGCCGCGAGACGGAAAAGCTGGTCGCCGACATGCTGACCTCCCTGCCGGCCCCCAAGCCGACGAAAGTCATCGTCTCGGAAGCCGGCGCCTCGGTCTATTCGGCCTCGGAAACCGCCGCCAAGGAGTTTCCGGACCTTGACGTGTCGCTGCGCGGCGCCGTCTCGATCGCCCGCCGCCTGCAGGATCCGCTGGCCGAACTGGTCAAGATCGAGCCGAAATCGATCGGCGTCGGCCAGTACCAGCACGATGTCGACCAGGCCCGGCTCGGCCGCTCGCTTGATGCCGTGGTGGAAGATGCGGTGAACGCCGTCGGCGTCGATCTCAACACCGCTTCCGCGCCGCTGCTGGCCCGCGTCTCCGGTCTCGGCGGCTCGATCGCCGAGGCGATCGTCAATCATCGCGACCAGGAGGGCCCGTTTGCCACCCGCAAGGACCTGCTGAAGGTCGCCCGGCTCGGCAACCGCACCTTCGAACAATGCGCCGGCTTCCTGCGCATTCCGAACGGCAAGGAGCCGCTCGACGCCTCCTCCGTGCATCCCGAAGCCTATGGCGTCGCCAAGAAGATCGTTGCCGCCTGCGGCCGCGACCTACGCTCGCTGATGGGCGACAGCGTCGCGCTGAAGGCGGTCGATCCACGCCGCTTCGTCGACGAGCAATTCGGCCTGCCGACCGTCAAGGACATCCTCGCCGAACTCGAAAAGCCGGGCCGCGACCCGCGCCCGAGCTTCAAGACCGCGACCTTTGCCGAAGGTATCGACGAAATCACCGACCTGAAGCCGGGCATGTCGCTGGAAGGCACCGTCACCAATGTCGCCGCCTTCGGCGCCTTCGTCGATATCGGCGTGCATCAGGACGGGCTGGTGCATGTCTCCCAGCTTGCCGATCGTTTCGTCAAGGATCCCCATGACGTGGTGAAGGCCGGCGATGTCGTCCGGGTCCGCGTCGTCGAGGTGGACGTCAAGCGCAAGCGCATCGCGCTGACCATGCGCAAGGATGGCGGCGAGGCGGAAGCGCCCTCCATGCGCGATCCGCGCGGCTCGGCCAATGCCATGCGCCACGCCAGCGCCAAGCCGGCCGGCAAGCCCGAAGCGCCTGCCATGGGCGGCCTTGGCGCAGCCCTTGCCGAAGCCATGCGCAAGAAGTGAGTGGCCAAAGGCCGGCACGGCAAGGGTCGATGCCGGCCTCTTTCGGATGACGCTTATATGAAGCGGCGCCTCTTGCTTGCAGATTGAAACGCGGTAGTTTTTGAAGGAGCTTCTGCAAGACATCGGTTTCAGGCACAGGTGTATGTATGGCCTCTTCTCTGCGTCGCATGCTGGCAAGGATCATCAGGACCGGAACGCTGGAGGTGACCGGCGCGGATGGCCGAAGACAGAGGTTCGGCGATGGGACGGGCAGGGCGGTGGCGATCCGCTTTTCAGATGATGCCGCCGAGCGCGAGATTGCCGCCGATCCGCAGCTGAAGCTCGGCGAGATCTACATGGAAGGCCGCCTGACCTTCGACAGTGGCGACATCTACGATCTGCTCGCCCTGGTCAAATCGAACACGCTGGCCGAAGACCTGACCTTCGGCATGATCTGGCGCGGCGTCGTGCGACTGCTGCTGACCCGCCTGAAGGGGCTGCTGCCGATCAACCGCAACCGGGAAAACGTCGCCCATCACTACGATCTGAGCGCAAAGCTGTTCGATCTGTTCCTTGATGCCGACTGGCAATATTCCTGCGCCTATTTCCACCCGCCCGCCATTTCCCTCGACGAGGCGCAGGTGGCCAAGAAACGCCATATCGTCGCCAAACTGCTGCCGGAGCCCGGCCAGCGCATACTGGAGATCGGCTCCGGCTGGGGCGGCATGGCCATGTATCTGGCGGAGTCCTCCGGTGTTCATGTCAGCGGTATCACGCTCAGCGAAGAGCAACTGAAGGTGTCGCGGCTGCGCGCCGAAAAGCGTGGCCTGGCGAGCCGCGTGCGCTTCGACCTGCAGGACTACCGCACCCTGAAGGACGAGCCCTACGACCGGATCGTTTCGGTCGGCATGTTCGAACATGTCGGGCCTGCCCATTACCGCGACTATTTCGCCAAGGTGGCGGAATTGCTGAAGCATGACGGCGTGATGCTGCTGCATTCGATCGGCCAGCCCTATCCGTCGCGGGTCAACAATCCGTTCTTCGAGAAATACATCTTTCCCGGCGGCTATATTCCCTCGCTCGCCGAGGTCATGCCGGCCATCGAGGCATCCGGCCTGCTGGTGCGCGATATCGAGATCCTGCCCTGGCACTATGCCCACACGCTGCGCCACTGGCGGCAACGCTTCCTGGCACGAAAGGAGGAGGTTCTGGCCCTCTATGACGAGCGTTTCGTGCGCATGTGGGAATTCTATCTGGCCGGCTCGGAAATGGCCTTCACCCATGAAAATTTCTTCATCTTCCAGATCCAGCTGGCCCGGACCAACTCTGCGACGCCGGACAATCGCAGCTATATTGCCGAGCGCGAACAGGCCCTTGCCGCTTTCGATGCCACCCGGCCACCTCTGGAAAAAGTCGTGTTCTAGAGCGCCGGGAAGCACATCTAGCCATTGTCTTGAGGCCCGCAGGCGATAGGGTGGTGACCTCGCAGGCAAGCCGGATGGAGGCACTATGGACGTCGGACATGACACAAGCCAACTCGAAATGGTCGTGCTGATGACGCCGGACATGGCCAATTTCAGCGGCAAGGTGCATGGCGGTGCGCTTCTCAACCTGCTCGATCGCGTCGCCTTTTCCTGCGCCTCGCGCTATTCCCAGCAATATGCCGTGACGCTGTCGGTCGATCAGGTCGTCTTCCGTCAGCCGATCCATGTCGGCGAACTCGTCACCTTCCGCGCCGCGGTCAATTACGCCGGGCGCACCTCGATGGAAATCGGCATCCGTGTCGAGGCGGAGAATATTCGCACCGGCGAGCGGCGACACACCAATTCCTGCTATTTCACCATGGTCGCGGTCGATGCCGAAGGTCGCCCGACGGCCATCCCCGCCTATGCCCCCAAGACCGAGATCGCCCATCAACGCCAGCGCGCCGCAGAAGTCCGCCGCAGCCTGCGCCTCGAATTCGAAGCCCGCTTCAACGCTGCCGCCTCGCCGCCGAAGGGGTAAGGCGGCGATGGATGCCCGAGCTCGACATGAGGGGTCTTGCCGACCTTCAACGGGTGTCAGATCTGTTCCATTTTCCAGAACTTTGTTCTAACACTCTGACCATGGACACAACAGACGAACACGCCGGACGCGTTGCCGATGCACCTTCCGACAATTGGGTTTACCGGGTGCTGCCGCGCGCTGCCTGGCCTTATGCGCAGCTGGCGCGATGGGACAGGCCGATCGGCTGGCAATTGCTGCTCTGGCCGTGCCTGTGGTCCTCGGCGCTGGCTGCCAATGCGCTGGCCGCCGATGGCCGGCTTGATATCGCGCTGTTCGTCGGTCAACTCGTGCTGTTTTTCATCGGCGCAGTGGCCATGCGCGGCGCCGGCTGCACCTATAACGACCTGGTCGACCACGGCATCGACATGGAGGTGGCGCGCACACGCTCGCGGCCGCTGCCGTCCGGCCGCGTCAAGCGCTGGCAGGCCAAGCTGTTTGTCGGCGTACAGGCCCTGGTCGGGCTGGCCGTGCTGCTGTGCTTCAACCCCTTCACCATCGTGCTCGGCATTCTGTCGCTGGGCATCGTGGCGATCTATCCGTTTGCCAAGCGCTTTACCGACTGGCCGCAATTCTTCCTCGGGCTTGCCTTTTCCTGGGGCGCGCTGATGGGATGGGCCGGCCTGACCGGTTCCCTGTCTGTCGCCGCCGTCCTGCTCTATGGGGCAGCAATCGCCTGGACCATCGGCTATGACACCATCTATGCCCATCAGGACACCGAGGACGATGCGCTGATCGGCGTGCGCTCGACCGCCCGCCTGTTCGGCGACAACACAAGGCAATGGCTGGTCGGCCTCTATGGCCTGACGCTCATGCTGCTTTTGCTGTCCTTCCTGTTGGCCGGCGTCGGGCTGCTGGCCTATCTGGGCCTGGCTGTGGCCGCCGTGATGTTCGCCTACCAGATTGCCGTGCTCAATATTCACGATCCGGCCCAGTGCCTGGCGCTGTTCAAGTCCAACGGCCGCGTCGGTGCCATCCTGTTTGCCGGCCTGCTGCTTGCCCTGCCGTTTGCCTGATCGCGACCGAGAGACCTGATTTCGGCGCCCTGACCGGAGCCGGCCGCGCATGCGTATTGAATATGACTTGAAAATAGGGTACCCCCCTATGCTATGAGCCATACCGTCAAGCACAAGACCAAGCTGCTGGCCCGCATCCGTCGGATGAAGGGGCAGATCGAGGCGATCGAGACCGCGCTGCTTTCTGAAGCGCCGTGCGGCGACATTCTCAACATGGTCGCCTCGGTGCGGGGTGCCGCCACGGGGCTGACGGCGGAACTGATCGAGGACCATATCCGCGAGCATGTGGTCAATCCGGATCGGGAGGAAGACGCCGACCGGGCCAAGGGTGCAGCCGATCTCATCGAGGTCATCAGGAGCTATCTGAAATGAGCGATCATCATCACGACGGCCATTCCCATCCCCACCCCAACCGCGGCGCCAAGCGTCTGGCCAGCCGCCATGACCACATGTTCCTCGGCGACGACCACGAGCGCAATGCGCGCCGCACCTGGATCGTCATCGCCATCACCGCGACGATGATGGTGCTGGAAATCGTGGCCGGCTCGCTGTTCGGCTCGATGGCCCTGACGGCCGATGGCTGGCATATGGCAACCCATGCCGGCGCGATCCTGATCGCAGCCCTTGCCTATCATTATGCCCGCCGCAATGTCGGCAATCCGGATTTCACCTTCGGGACCGGTAAGTTCGGCGATCTGGCCGCCTTCGCCAGCGCCATCATCCTCGGCATCGTGGCATTGCTGATCGGCTGGGAAAGCCTGATGCGGCTGCGCGCCCCGGTGTCGATCGATTTCAACGAGGCCATCCTGGTGGCGGTGCTTGGCCTTGCGGTCAATCTGGTCTGTGCCTGGCTACTGAAGGACGATCACGGCCATCATCATGGCCACGGATCTCATGCTCATCATTCTGCCGGAGCCCATAGCCACGATCATCACCATGATCACCCCCATGGGCATGATCATGCCGCACATAGCACGCATCACGATCACGCCAACGACGGGCGGGAAAGCCACGCCGGCCGCGATCAGAACCTGCGCGCTGCCTACCTGCATGTGCTGGCCGATGCGTTGACATCGGTTCTCGCCATCGCGGCGCTGGTGGCCGGCACGATCTACGGCTGGCTGTGGCTCGATCCGGTGATCGGCATGGTCGGCGCTCTGGTCATTGCCCGCTGGTCCTTCGGCCTCATCCGCGATTCCGGTGCTGTGCTGCTCGACCGGCTGCCCTCGGACGATCATCTGTCAGCCGATATTCGCGATATCCTTGAGAAGGATGGCGCCGAGATCGCCGATCTGCATGTCTGGCAGCTTGGTCCCGGCCATCACGGCGCCATTGTCTCGCTGAACGCCGCCGCACCCCGTGCCCCGTCCTACTACCGGGAACGGCTGGCGCCGCTGAAGAACCTGTCCCATGTGACGGTCGAGGTGGAGCTGAAAAGCGCCTGAACTAAACATTTGCCCAATGGACAAAGCCCGGATCGGCTGTCTGCCGATCCGGGCTTTGTCGATTTAGGGCGAAATGGTGGGACCAACTCAGGTCCGGGCGATGATTTCCTTGCCGGAAATCTTCATCGTCACGCCGAGGCTGCCGGTACTGCGGCGCACCAGGAAGCGCGGCCGGCGGGCGGCGAAATAGGAATGGCGGCGGCGCGGCTTGGCGGCCTGCGCCCTGACGTCGCCGAGATGCTCCTCGAGCGGCCGGGCTACGCCATCGGCCTCGATCATCAGCATGGGAATGCGGAAGGCGTCCGACCAGCCGCGCCAGTCGGCGGCAATGTCGCAGAGGTCATGGGCGACCAGCAGCGGAATGCACAGGTCAGGATCGTCGTGATGCAGTTCCAGTGTCACGGTAACCTCGCCGTCGCCATGGTCGATCGCCCGGGCGGCGACGCCCTTGAAAGCGCGGGCCGGCAGGGCGAAGGACAGCGGCAACCCGCTGGAGGGAAGGATCTTGCGCAGCACCGCGCCGCGCTCGTCGATCGTTATGGTGACATCGCCGGTCGTTCCACGCAATGCGTAAGTGACCTGTTGCGGAAAGCGCTTCGGGTCGAGCCGCAACGTTGCGCCTGCCCATGCAGGCTTCATAACGGTGTTTGTCATCAATAATACCCTTGTTTTACCTCGAGAGCCTGTTCGGCTTGCTCTTCGGGACTTTTCGTCCTCTGAGGGTCAAGATAGCGCCGCCCCCTTCCGGACAGCTTAAAAATCGCGGTTAAAAAAACTTTGCCATGCCAAATGGTTAGCGAATTGGGGCGTATAACGGTTTCGAACTGGTGAACGTGATTCGCAAAGTTCGAACGATCGAGCATGCGAAAAGCCACGGACAAGCCTCGCAGCGGATACTCCGCCAGCCGGTCCGCAGCCCAAGGGAAATGCACGAAAATGGTCTCCACCTATCTGAGCTATGATCTTGTCGCCCGTGATATGAAGGCCAGCCTCGATCGCGTCGGCAGCAGCAATCAGGTCCAGCGGGAGGCCGAGTATTACAAGGAGAATATCGGCAAGGTCACCACGGTCGATGAGTTTCTCGACGACTACCGGCTCTATTCCTATGCGATGAAGGCCCACGGCCTTGAAGAGATGACCTATGCCAAGGCCTTCATGAAGAAGGTGCTGGAAAGCGATCTGTCAGATGAAAACAGCTATGCCAACAAGCTGTCCGACGACCGCTATCGTACCTTTGCCACAGCATTCACCTTTTCCACGGCGACCACCGATGCCCAATCGGACAGTCAGGAAGACGAGATGATCGGCCTTTACAAACAGGCCCTGGCGGATGAAGGCACCGAGGTCGAAGAGGAAGTCGCCTATTATAGCGAGGCCGTCGACAATGTTCAGACGGTCAGCGATCTGCTCAACAATTCGCGGCTGCGCAATTTCGTGCTCGATGCCTTCGAGCTCGACAGCACCTATTATTCCGTTGATTTTCTGACCTCTGTCTTGACGAGCGATGTCAGCGACCCCTCAAGCTTTGTCAACCAGGCCGGCAATGAGGACTATGTCGCCCTGGCTTCGGCCTTCGGTTTCAATGCCGACGGCACCATCTCCGGCGCCACGGCTCAGACCGCTGCCCAGAAGACGTCGGTCGAGGAACTTTATCTCGATGTCGTGCCGTCCTACACCATCCCCTATATCGCCGAGCGCGAACAGGCCTATTACGAATCCAAGATCGCCACGATCACCAATGTCGACGAGCTGACCAATGACAGCCGGCTGTTCAACTATGTCAAGACGGCCTTCCAGCTGCCGGCGACCACCTTGAAGGCGACCTTCTCCAATATCGTCACCAGCGACCTTTCCGACCCCAACAATTATGCCCAGCAGCAGGGCGGCTCGGCCTATACCAGCATCGCCGCGATGTTCAATTTCGAGACGGATGGCACGGTCGTCGCCGGTTCTGCCCAGAGCGCCACCCAGCTGGAGCGTACCAATACGGCCTATCTCAGCCACTATGACGATGCCGATCAGGAAGATCTGGATGATCTGGTTGATTTTTATTCAACCCAGATGAGCTCGGTCGAGACGGTCGATGACCTGCTGGGCAACTCGAGAATGTACGCCATGTTGCTCAAGGCCTATGATCTGGAGGAAGGCGAAGTCTCCAAGGCCAATCTGCGCCGCGTCCTGACCAGCGACCTGACCGATCCCAAGAGCTATGCCAACAAGACCAAGGACGAGCGGCTGATCAGCATGGCCGGCGCCTTCAATTTTTCGTCCGAAGGCGAGGCGACGGCGCCGCTGCTGGCCCAGTCGCAAATCGCCATTACCGATATCGCCAAGAGCTACATCGTCAACAAGACCCGCCTGCTGGAAGATCCGGAGAAGGAAACGGCAAAGACCGCAGCGACCGAGGAATCCACCTATTACCAGGAAACCGTCATCGGCATCCGGACCGTCGAAGAACTGCTGGAGGATCCGCGGCTGGTGGATTTCCTGCTGATCTCCAAGGGACTGGATCCCGAAGAGGTCGACGACGAGTTCATGCAGCAGCTGTTCGCCTCCGACCTGGAGGATCCCAAGAGCTTTGCCAATAGCCAGGCCGACGAGCGCTACGCCGAAATCGTCGCGTCCTTCAATTTCGATAGCGAGGGCAAGCTGACCTCCGACACCGTCGGCACCGTCCAGCAGCGCGGCGCCGTTCTGGAAACCCAGAACCTTTATCTGCACCAGACCATGGAAGAAGAGCAGGGCGACAGCAATGCCGGCGTCCGCCTGGCGCTCTACTGGGAGCGCATGGCACCGACCATCAACACCGCCTATGATATTCTCGGCGACAACGCTTTGCTGCAGACCTTCCGCACTGCCTTTGGCTATACCGCCGATTTCAGCAGCCTGGACATCGACAAGCAGGCGGCTTTGGTCGAGAAGAACCTTGATCTCGAAGAATTGCAGGATCCGGAAAAGGTCAAGAAATTCCTGCAACGCTTCACTTCGATGTATGACATAGACAATGTCGACACCTCATCGGGGGCTCTCAGCGTCTTGACCAATAGCGGCTCGGTCGGCATCAGCGCCGATCTGCTGATGTCGATCTCACAGCTGAAAAGCGGCTGACGCGGGGCGTTCGATCAAATTTTAGAATTGTTCGAATTCGTGGCCGGGCGGCTCTTGCCCGGCCATTTCTTTTCCGATATCGATATATCCATAGAGATATATCGATCGTTGAAACAATGGAGAGTCTTTCATGAGGAACGCTTCCCGGCGCGGTTTTTTCGCGCGGATTCTTGTCATTGCCTCGGCCCTGGTTCTGCCCCCGGTTTCAGGGGTTTTTGCTGCCGAGCCTGTCACCGTCTTTGCCGCCGCCAGCCTGAAGGACGTGCTCGGCACGATCGCCGAGGACTGGAAGAGCGAAACCGGCGGGACGGTCGTTCTGTCCTTTGCCGCGAGTTCCGCGCTTGCCAAGCAGATCGAGGAGGGCGCTCCGGCCGATCTGTTCATCTCCGCCGATCTCAAATGGATGGATTATCTCGCCAAGGCCGATCAGCTGGTGGCCGATACCCGCACCGACCTGCTCGGCAACCGCATCGTGCTTGTCGCCCCGGCTGAAGCAACCGCGACCGTTCATATCGAAAAGAGCTTTCCGCTTGCCGATCTGCTCGGCGATGGCCATCTGGCCATGGGCAATACCGATGCGGTGCCGGCCGGCGTCTATGGCAAGGCGGCGCTGGAGGCGCTCGGCGTCTGGGATAGCGTCAAGGACAAGGTCGCACAGGCGGAGAATGTCCGTGCCGCCCTGCTGCTGGTGTCGCGCCAGGAAGCGCCGCTCGGTATCGTCTACGAGACCGATGCCAAGGCCGACCCGAAGGTCAAGGTGCTTGACCGCTTCCCCGAGGACAGCCACCCGGCGATCATCTATCCGGCCGCCGTTCTGAAGCAGGCGAAAGGCCCCGAGGCCAAGGAATTCCTCGCCTATCTGCAGTCCGCCAAGGCCCATGCCATATTCACCGATGCCGGCTTCACGGTCCTGAGCAAGACCAACTGAAGCAGGCGACGCGTGATCCTGACGGACGAAGAAATCACGGCAATGCTGTTGAGCCTGAAGGTGGCGGCCACCGCCGTCGCCTTCTCGCTGCCGCTCGGCATTGCAGTCGCCTACTTGCTGTCGCGGCGCGACTTTTGGGGCAAGACCTTGCTGAACGGGCTGGTCCATTTGCCGCTCATCATGCCACCGGTGGTCACCGGTTATCTGCTGCTGCTGAGCTTCGGGCGCAAAGGCGCGATCGGCGCCTTTCTCGATCAATGGTTCGGTCTGGTGTTTTCCTTTCGCTGGACGGGGGCGGCCCTGGCCGCGGCCGTCATGGGCTTCCCGCTGATGGTGCGCGCCATCCGCCTGTCGCTGGACGGTGTCGACCGGCGGCTGGAAACGGCGGCCGCCACGCTCGGCGCCAATCCGCCGTCTGTCTTTGCCACCGTCACCCTGCCGCTGATCCTGCCGGGCATTTTTGCCGGCTCCGTGCTGGCCTTTGCCAAGGCCATGGGCGAGTTCGGCGCCACCATCACCTTCGTCTCCAACATTCCCGGCGAAACCCAGACGCTGGCCTCCGCCATCTACACCTATACCCAGGTGCCGGGCGGCGATGCCGCCGCGCTGCGACTGACGGCGATTTCGATCGCCCTTTCGCTGGCAGCCCTGGTCGGATCGGAAATCCTGGCGCGCCGTATGGCGGCAAGGCTGGGCGCACCATGACGCTGGAGATCGACATCCGCCATCGCCAGGGCGCATTCGAACTGTCGGCCAAGGTCGAGGTCGGGGCCGGGTTGACGGCCCTGTTCGGCCCTTCCGGTTCGGGAAAAACCACCCTCGTCAACCTTGTGGCCGGACTGGCGAGGGCCGATGAAGGGCGCATCGCCTTTTCCGGCGATGTTTGGAGCGATCATCGCTCAGGCGTCTTCGTGCCGCCGCACCGCCGCCGCATCGGCTATGTCTTCCAGGAAGGCCGGCTGTTTCCGCATCTCACCGTGCGCGGCAACTTGGCTTATGGCACCCGTTTCGCGCCGCGCCATGAGCCCGGAGAAACCCTCGACCGGGTCGCCGCCCTGCTGCGTCTCGGGCCGCTGCTCGACCGCCGCCCGTCCCATCTCTCCGGCGGCGAGAAGCAACGCGTGGCACTCGGCCGGGCGCTGATGGCCAAGCCTCGCCTGTTGTTGATGGACGAGCCGCTGTCGGCCCTCGACAATGATCTGAAGGCGGCCATCCTGCCGGATATCGAGCGGATCCGCGACGAAGCCGGCATCCCCATTCTCTATGTCAGCCATTCGATCGAGGAGGTGACGCGGCTTGCCACACGGGTTCTGGCCATGAGCGCCGGCCGAACGGTGGCGATCGGCACGCCGGACGAGATCCTCCATGTCGTACCGCGCGCCTCCGGCGACCTGAAGGCCGGCAGTTTCCTGCACGCCATCGTCACCGGCCACAGTCCGGAGGAAGGGCTGACCTTTGCCGAATGCCGGGCCGGGCCGCTGTTCCTGCGGTCCACAGACATCGCCGCCGGCACCCATATCCGCGCCTTTGTCCCCACCAGCGAAATCGTCCTGTCCACCTCCCTGCCGACCGGCATCTCGACGCTCAATCGGCTGACCGGCACGGTCGAGGAAATCGGCGATGCGGGCGCCACCATCATCGTCTCCATCGATTGCAACGGCGATCGGTTGCTGGCCGAGATCACCCGCCGCTCCGCCGCCCATCTCGGACTGACCCACGGCTCTCCGGTGCACCTGCTGTTCAAGACGGTCTCGATCGCCGCCGAAGGCATTTTCCGCACGCCGTAGTTAGCCGATGCGTGAAAAGGGTAGGGAAATCGCCCTGGAAAAACCCCTCCCAAAC
>NZ_JAAXMM010000026.1 GCF_012276985.1 Agrobacterium sp. a22-2
ATAAGAGACAGGGGTGGGGTGGGGTTTTCACACGTAACGGCGGCGCAGCATGCTTCGCTTGCTGCCGTGCGCCTTGGCGGCCTGGACATTGTCCAGGAACTGCCGCGTTGCAGCCTCCCAGGAATAGGTTTCGGCGAGCCTGCGGGCGGCATCGCGCGAGCAGTCCAGCGCCCGGTGGCAGGCCAGCGCCAGATCCTCGTCGAGCGCGCCGGCATGGCTGGCCGGCGTAATGATGTCGACTGGACCTGTCACCGGGAAGGCTGCGACCGGCACGCCGGAGGCGAGCGCTTCCAGAATGGTGTTGCCGAAGGTGTCGGTCTTTGACGGAAACACGAAGACATCGGCCTGCGCATAGGCGGCCGCCAGGTCCTTGCCGAATTTCACGCCGGTAAACAGCACATCGGGATAGCGGGCCTCGAGTTCGGCGCGGGCCGGGCCGTCGCCGACCACCACTTTCGAGCCTGGCAGATCAAGGTCCAGAAAGGCGGGTAGGTTTTTCTCCACCGCCACCCGGCCGACGGTCATGTAGAGCGGGCGCGGCAGGCCGAAGGGTCTGTCTTCAAGCGGGGCGGGGTGGAACAGCGTGGTGTCGATGCCGCGGCTCCACAGGCACAGATTGGTCAGGCCCTTGCCCTCCAGTTCGCGCCGCAGGCTTTCGGTCGCCACCATGCAGGCGCCGCCGCGATTGTGGAACCAGCGCACATAGGCATAGAGCCAGCCGAGCGGCACGGGCACGCGTGTCGCCACATATTCGGGAAAGCGCGTGTGATAGCTGGTGGAAAACGGCATGCCGTTCTTCAGGCACCAGCGCCGCGCCATCAGGCCGAGTGGCCCTTCGGTGGCGATGTGCAGGAAGGTCGGCTGCTGGGACTCGATCATGCGGGCGATCTGGCCATAGCCGGCCAGCGACAGGCGGATTTCCGGATAGGTGGGCATGGGAATGCTGCGAAACGGGGCAGGGGTCACCATGGAGACTTCGACGCCCATGCGGGCCAGAACCGCATTGGTGTTCTCGATGGAGCGGACGACGCCGTTGACCTGGGGGTGCCAGGCATCCGTCACGAGGGTCAATCTCAGCATGGCGTGGCCGCTACCTTCATGTGCGCATGGGCCGACGAGAGGTTTTCGGCATATCCGTCCGTCGCCGCGTCGGCAGGGGTGTCCGGATCGTCGGGACGATGGCCTCGGCCAAACGTTGCCTGGGACCGGGTTCTGCCTTGGACCGTTGGCGGGTGATTCCACCCTCGTCGTAATGCCCCGCTTTATGTGATGGTATGATTACAGTTTGATGTCAGTCGGTCGCTCGGGCGCAAATGCCGCATCGGCGATCGGCGAGCGCAGGGTTTCGACGAGTTTGCGCGATACACGGAGGCCGGTCGTGGACGCTTCGTCCAGCCTTGCGGCCTTGTCCCGGCCGGGGACATGCACGCCTTCGCCGGACAGCCGCCGAAGCTGCTCGTCCAGCCGGGTCTCGAAGGCCGGATCCAGCAGGGCCGGCTTTATGGCAATGATGACGAGGCCTGCGCCGGGACTGCCTACCCCTGCCTCGAAACCTGGCGCATCGATCGACCAGTTGGCCGCGCTGAGGCCGGCGGCCATGACTTCGACCATCAGGGCAAGGTTGGCGCCGCGGCTGCCGCCGAAGGTCAGCAGCGCGCCTTTCAGTGCCTCGCCGGCATCGGTGGTCGGCTGGCCTTGGGCGTCGACCGCCCAGCCTTCGGCCAAGCGGGTGCCGGCCGCGGCGGCGGCACGAATGTTGACAAAGGCCGTGCTGCTGCTCGACTGGTCGATCAGCAAAGGCGGACCGTTGGCGCGCGGCGCTGCAAAGGCCAGCGGATTGGTGCAGTAGACGGGTTTCCTCCCGCCCGGCACCGTCATCAGCGCCGGGCCGTTGGTGACGGCGATCGCCGCCAGCCCGGCCTTTGCCAGCCGCCAGGGATAATAGCCGAGCTCTCCGGTCGTATAGCTATTGTGCTGCGACAGGAGTGCAATGCCGAAGTTTTTGGCGCGGGCGGTCAGGTCGTCGACGGCGAGATCGAAGCCGTATTGGGCGATGCCGCGCCGTGCATCGATCTTGATGAGGGCCGCGGCCGGCGAGGTGATCTGCGGCGCGGCCTGTCCGTCGATCCGCCCGTGTTCAAGGGCTTTCAGATAGTCCAGCAGGTGCGACAGGCCGACGGCGCGGTTGCCGCTGGCCTCGGCGGAAACCACGGCCGCTGCCAAGGATTGGGCGACGGCGTCCGTCATGCCGCGGGCCGTGCAGGCCTCTCGCACCAGGGCCTCGATTTCGGCATACGCGAGCAGCAGGTCGTCGCTCATGGTGAATTTCCTCCAGGGCGGTTCGCCATAAAAGGCCAAGACTGCTCTGGCCAGCCGTTCGTGATCGCCTATATTGCTCAGCGCAATGCCCACGACCCGCCCCGCTCCAGCCGCAGGACTCCACAATGGCAAATTCCCCCCGCAAAAGTACATCCCCTAAAACCAAGGCCAATGCCGACTGGTGGCGGGGTGCGGTGATCTATCAGGTCTATCCTCGCTCGTTCCAGGACACCAATGGCGACGGGATCGGCGACCTGAAGGGGGTGACGGAGCGGCTGCCCTATATTGCCTCGCTCGGCGTCGATGCCATCTGGCTGTCGCCGTTCTTCACCTCGCCGATGGCCGACATGGGGTATGACGTCGCCGATTACTGCGACGTCGATCCGATGTTCGGGACGCTTGCCGATTTCGATGAGATGATGAAGGAAGCCCATCGGCTTGATATCAAGGTGATCATCGACCAGGTGATTTCCCATACCTCCGATCGCCATCCGTGGTTCATCGAGAGCCGCTCCAGCCGCAACAATCCCAAGGCCGACTGGTATGTCTGGGGTCCGGCCAAGCCCGACGGCACGGCGCCGAACAACTGGATGTCGATCTTCGGCGGTCCCGCCTGGGAATGGGAGGGGCAGCGCAAGCAGTATTACCTGCACAACTTCCTCGGCTCGCAGCCGGATCTCAATTTCCACAATCCGGATGTGCAGGATGCCGTGCTGGAGACGGTGAAGTTCTGGCTGGATCGCGGCGTCGACGGTTTCCGCCTCGACACCGTCAACTACTATTTCCACGACAAGGAATTGCGCGACAATCCGCCCCTGCCCAAGGACGAAGACGACGCGCCGGGCCTCGATGCGCCGGATGTCAATCCGTATGGCATGCAGAACCATCTCTACGACAAGACGCAGCCGGAAAATCTTGATTTCCTGCGGCGGCTGCGCGCCCTGCTCGATCAGTATGACGGCCGGGCGACGGTCGGCGAGGTGGGTGACGGCGCGCGTTCGCTGAAGACATTGGCCGATTATACCGGCGGCGGCGACAAGCTGCATATGTGCTATACGTTCGACCTGCTGGGGCCGGGTTTTACGCCAACCCATATCCGCGACTGCGTCACGGCGTTCCAGACCATGGTGACCGACGGCTGGGTGTGCTGGGCCTTTTCCAACCATGATGTGATCCGCCATGTCACCCGTTTCATTGAGGGGCCGCTGGAGGCGGTGCGGGTCGCCAAGCTGTCGATCAGCATCCTGTCGGCGCTGCGCGGTTCCATCTGCCTCTACCAGGGCGAGGAACTGGGCCTCACCGAGGCCGAACTGGCATTCGAGGATCTGCGCGACCCCTACGGCATCCGCTTCTGGCCGTCGTTCAAGGGGCGCGACGGCTGCCGCACGCCGATGGTCTGGTCGAGCGGCCAGGACCATGCCGGCTTCACCACCGGAAAACCATGGCTGCCGGTGCCGGCCGAGCATCAGGCGCTGGCCGTGGACGCTCAGGAAAAACTGCCGGATTCGGTGCTGGCTCATTACCGGGAGACTTTGGCCTTCCGCAAGGCGCATGCGCCGATGATCGATGGCGACATGCAATTCATCAAGACCAAGGAGGACGTGCTGGCCTTCATTCGGGAAAAGAACGGCGAGCGCCTGCTGTTCGTCTTCAACATGCGCC
This sequence comes from Agrobacterium sp. a22-2, assembly GCF_012276985.1. GTDB lineage: Bacteria > Pseudomonadota > Alphaproteobacteria > Rhizobiales > Rhizobiaceae > Allorhizobium. The sequence continues at coordinate 3,982 of NZ_JAAXMM010000026.1, forward strand.
GCGGCCCGCAGGACGTGACCTTGCCGGCCGATGTGAAGGTTAGGGAAGTCCTGGCGCTGCCGGGCTGCCTTGGCGCGATCAAGGGCAATGTCGTGCATGTGCCGACGCTCGACGGTTTTTGTGCCCGGCTTTGACCTGTAGGAGACGTTGAGATGCGCATAGCGCCGGCCGGTATTGACCACATCGAGGGTTGGGCGGCGCTGCGGCATCTGCTGTGGCCGCAGACCTCGCCTGCCGATCATCGGGCCGAAATCCGCGCCATTCTGGACGAGCCGGACCGGCTGGCGGGTTTTCTCTGCCATGGCGAGGCGGGAGAGGTGATCGGTCTTGCCGAGGCAAGCGTGCGCACCGACTATGTGAACGGCTGCGAAACCTCGCCGGTCGCCTTTCTGGAAGGCATCGTGGTCAGCCCGGAGTTTCGAGGCCAAGGGGTGGCGGCCGGCCTTGTGGCGGCGGTCACCTCCTGGGCACGGCAAAAGGGCGGGCGGGAGCTTGCCTCTGATGCGGATCTGGACAATGCGGGTTCGCATGCCATGCACCAGGCGCTCGGTTTTGAAGAGACCGGACGCGTCGTCTATTTCCGCAAGCGGCTCGATCCCTCGGACTGACGCGCGGCCTGTGTTACTGGCCTTCGTCGGGAATGTTCAGCACGTGGCCGCAGGCCTTGCAGTGCACGGCGTCGGCATCGTGGCGGCTGAGACCGCATTGCGGGCAGGGAAAGGTGACCTTGAACGGCCGGACGATCGACTGGGCGAGCCGCACGAACAGCGAGATGCCGATGATCATGGTGATGATCGAGGTCAGCTTGCCGAAGGTGCCGGGCAGGGTGATGTCGCCGAAGCCTGTCGTGGTGACGGTCGCGACGGTGAAATAGAGGGCATCAACGAAGCCTTCCATGCCGTCCTCACGATAGAAGAAGAACGTGTAGACGAAGCCGGTCGCCATGAACAGGAAAACCAGCGCGTTGATCACCGCACGGATGACGTCGCCGAGATGGCTCTGGCCGAGGCGGCGCAGGATGACCCGCAGCAGCGTGCTCTCGCCGATCGCCCAGATGCGCATGGCTCTCAAGAAAGCGAAATTGAACAGCAGGTCGGGAAAGAGCAACGTGCCGAGGATGATGAAATCCACCCAGATGATCGGCCGTTTCAACCAGTCCTTCAGGTCGCGGGCGATGATGGCGCGGGCGGTCAGTTCCGTAGCGATCCAGGCGGCGATCATGTAGTCGATGATCAGATAGCTCGGCCCGGCGCGCAGATAGGGGCCGAGGATGAAGAAGGCGATGATGGCGAGATCGACCAGCGCCAGCGCCACCTGGAACCGGATCGCCGCCTTGTCCTGGCCGATATAGAGCCGGCGCAGCCGGTGGCGGTAATCTTGCTCAGTCATCGGCGCCGATCGGGGTGTGGGCTGCATGTCAACAATGTCGACCATCTGGCGCGGCGGGCGGCAATGTCAAGTGTGGGCCGATTTTTCAGGGATCGGCTACCGCAACAGCTTGTCATAGTCGCTGTGCGATCCAATCCAGAACCACACGATATCGTCGTTCTGTTGGATCGCCAAAGCCCGCCAGGACAATCCGACACGGGCCGACCAGAATCTGCCGACCTTCTTGAAATGGAGCGATGGATGGTAAGGCGAAGATTTCAGCAGTTCGAAGCTGCGATCAGCGGTGTCGCGAACGGATTGCGGGAGGCGTTCATAGCAGGTCCAGAAATCGTCCGTGGCGTGGTGCTTCACAGAGTTCTCGTGCGGCCGGCGCGAAAATCGCTAAGAGCCTTTTCGCCAAGGGCATCCAGTGCTCCCTTTTCGATATCCGTGTCGATCCGCTCATCCAGGCGCCGGGCCTGCAATTGTTCGAACCAGCGGGTGAAGGCGGCGAATTCGTCGCCGTCCAGATCCAGTACTGTCTGTTCCAGTTCCTGCAACTTGGTCATTTTCCAATCCTTCCAAGTGCCAGAATAGGATCTTTCCCATCCTTTTCCAAGGTCTCACCCGATCAGCATGAACTTGTCGACATCGACCATGCCCTTGTCGGAGATCTTCAGATGGGGGATGACGGGGAGCGGCAGGAAGGCGAGTTGCAGGAAGGGTTCCTCCAGCGTCGAGCCGAGGGCATAGGCGGCCTTGCGCAAGGCATGCAGGGTGTCGCGCACGCTTTCATAGGGCTCCAAGCTCATCAGGCCGGCGACCGGCAGGGGGATTTCGCCGGTGACCCTGCCATCCTCGACCACCACGAAGCCGCCCTTGATCTCGCTCAGGCGGTTGGCGGCCAGCGCCATGTCGTCCTCGTTGACGCCGACCACGCAGATGTTGTGGCTGTCATGGCCGACGGTCGAGGCGATGGCGCCTTTCTTCAGGCCGAACCCTTGCACGAAGCCATTGGCATGGTTGCCGTTCTTGCCATGGCGCTCGATGACGGCGACCTTGATGATGTCGCGGTTGAGATCCACCGTCGACTGGTTGCCGGAGACCGGCAGGCGGTAGCGGCGGTATTCGGTGATGATCTTGCCGGGCAGCACGCCCATCACAGGCGTTTCGCCATCGGCGACCGGCACGGCGAACTGGGCCGAGTGCACCGGCCGTGCCTTGACGCTGTCGAGGCCGACGGGGGCGACCGGCCGGCGGCTGGCAAACAGCGCATCGGTGACGCGGCGGCCGCCGGCAAACACCATTTCGGCCTTGCAGCTTTCCAGGCTGTCGAGCACGACCAGGTCGGCCCGCCAGCCCGGCGCCACCAGGCCGCGGTCACGAAGTCCGAAGGCGCGGGCCGCCGAAATCGAGGCGGCGCGGTAGATCGCCAGCGGCTCGACGCCATTCGCGATGGCGGTGCGGATCATGTAGTCGAGATGGCCGTGTTCGGCGATGTCGAGCGGGTTGCGGTCATCGGTGCAGAGCGCCAGGAAGGGCGACAGGCGCTCGGTGATGATCGGCAGCAGGGCGTGCAGGTCCTTCGACACCGAGCCTTCGCGCACCAGGATATGCATGCCCTTAGCGATCTTTTCCATGGCTTCCGCGGCACTGGTCGATTCATGCTCGGTGCGGATGCCGGCCGAGAGATAGCCGTTCAGATCGCGGCCGGACAGCAGCGGCGCATGGCCGTCGATATGGCCGCCTTGAAAGGCTTCCAGCTTGGCCATGCAGATCGGATCCTTGTGGATCACGCCCGGAAAATTCATGAATTCGGCAAGGCCGATGACCTTTTCATGATTGCGGAACGGCAGCAGCTTGTCGATCGGCAGGTCGGCGCCGGAAGTTTCGAGATGGGTGGCCGGCACGCAGGAGGAGAGCTGGACGCGGATGTCCATGATCGTCTCGCGGGCGCTGTCGAGGAAGAACTGGATGCCTTCCGCCCCCAGCACATTGGCGATCTCGTGCGGATCGCAGATCACCGTCGTCACGCCATAGGGCAGCACGCAGCGGTCGAATTCGTGCGGGGTAACCAGCGAGCTTTCGATGTGCAGATGGGTGTCGATGAAACCCGGCACGACGATCTTGCCCGATATGTCGATCACCTCGACGCCGTCATAGGCCTCGCAGGTGCCGACGATGCGGTCGCCGCAGAGCGCGATGTCGGAGGTGACAAGCTCGCCGGTGACCAGATCGAAGAAGCGGCCGCCCTTCAGCACGAGATCGGCCGGCTCGCGGCCGGTGCCCTGGTCGATGCGGCGCTCGAGTGTGCTCATGGCGGGACTCCTGTTTGGACATGTCTGGGTTTCACTGTAGCGGCTGGCGGGGGGCCAGGGGAAGGGCGGCGGTGGCGATTGGCGGGCTTTGGTGTTCGTTCCCCCACAGTCGTCATCCTCGCCCTTGAGGCGAGGATCCAGAGCCGCAACATCGGCCTGACAAGAGCGTGGCGGCCTGACGGGGGCAGGCCGGTGGATCCTCGCCTCAAGGGCGAGGATGACGGAGGGTGGGGGATGACGGAGAGAGAAGGGTTGGATGGCGCTTGCCCGGCAGAAGGCATCGGGGGGACGTCACTCCCCCAGATCCCACAGCCGGCCGGTCAGTTGGCGGTCGTAACGGGGCAGGCGCAGGGTCGGGTCGGTGGCCAACATGGCTTGCAGGCGGCGGCGGGCTTCGAGATAGTTTTCATACTGCCAATCGGGCGCCAGGGCGACGCAGAGCGGCAGGCGGGCGGCGGCGGCGCCGGACAGGCCCATGAATTTCTGCGCGGCGGTGGCGCCGCTGGTGCGCTCGCTCTTCACCATCGGGCCGGTGCAGCAATGGTCGCGGCGGCATTTGCGCAGGCCGCATCGAGGCCGCTCCAACCACAAGAGGACCGCCGTGCGGGCGAAGCGCTCGTGATGGTCGGCGAGGCGCTCCTCGATGGCGCTGAGATCAACCGAAGGCATTTCGGGTTTGGCCATGGCGCATGCTCTCTCGTTCACGCGGGCGGTTTTCGCTCCGTGGTTTGCTGTGGTCGGGTGCCCTTCACGGGCTGGTCGGTCGGGACACGGTTTCATGCCTCGATTGATTGAAATTATATGACACGAAGCCGTGTCCCGTTCGGTGTTCTGTGCCGTGCTTGGTCGGTCTCTCTGCGCGGATCAGGCACCTTTTCCAGGGGGATGCTGACCGCAAATACGGCCGCGTCCCGAAAGGCTGCCGGTTGGAGCAGCCAGTTGCCGATCGTGTCATGGGTGCCACACAGGCACGTCCCGCCTCTTCAGCGAGAGGGAGACCCGTCATCACACGGCCCCCGCTATCCTGCCCGCGTTTTGGCAGCACATCGAGGCACCGGTCCCGCCTCGCCGGCAACGCAACCGGTGTAGCCGATGACGGGACGGGGAGGATTTTAAGGCAAGGTGCGGGGGTGGGGATGAAAAAGGCGGGTCGATTTTGATTCCTTTGGGAGAAAATTGCGTGCAGGCGCCCAATCTGACTACAAGCGGCCATAGCCACAGCCACCGCAACGAAGTGCTTGAACTACAAACTGGTCTTCACGCTCATAAAAATGCCTTGGAATTCCATCCTTGGACGGCTTAAACGTGAATGTCCGATGTGGTGATTGGGGGATATTCATGATCTAACGATACAAAAATATTGAGGAATCGCAGGTGAAAAAAGCGAGGCGCAAACTCCTTGATCCGGCACATGTCGAGGAAGCAGAGCGGCAAATATTGGAATACTCTCGAACCGTAAAATTCACGGTTACAGAGTATTCTTTTGAATTTATCGTGCAAAAGCTGAATTCCGATCGTTATTACGTGCCGGGTTATCAGAGGGAACTTGTCTGGACGCCAGCCAAGCAGTCGAAGTTCATCGAGTCCGTCTTCATGGGGTTGCCGATCCCATTCGTGTTCTTTTGGCAGGACAAGGATGGTCGTATGGAAATCGTCGATGGTTCGCAACGCCTGCGCACGATCAGAGATTTCATGGCAGACAAGTTTACCTTGGGTGAATTGGAAACCATTCCAGCTGCTAATGGCTTACGCTATTCGGATTTTTCAAGGTCGCGTCAACTCAAGTTCGCTGAGACCGCAATTCGTGTCATCATTCTTGATAATACCACCGACGCGGTCACACGGACTGAAATGTTCGCGCGCATTAACACTGGGGGAACGACAGCGAACGATGCAGAAATTCGACGGGGCAGCCTGCCCGGGCGTTTCATGGATCTGATTGTCCAGCTCGCGAATGAGCCGGAATTTATCAAGCTGACGCCGATCAGTCAGCCACTAATCGATAAACGTGAACGTGAAGAATTGGTGACGCGCTTCTTTGCGTACTTGAACAGCTTCGATCCAACCTTGGCCGATGGGGATATTCGAAATTATAAAGAGGAGCCTCGCCGTTTCTATTTTTCATTCGTAAAAGCTATGAACGACCAGATTGCTTCTGAGATTGAGCAAGGCGGCGTTTCGCCAACCAGCGACGCGATGAAGGATGAATTCGAGAAGGTACTTGCTTTTGTAAAGAGAGTTTCACCTCATGGGTTCACGAAATCGGAAACCGGCAATCAAGTGCCTCGTGTAAGATTCGAGGCGATTGCAGTAGGATCTGCACTTGCCCTACGTGCCGACTCTACTCTCTTCAATCGTGTATCGGATATCACACCACTTCTCGATTCTGCATCTTTTGCAGTGGCGACGAAATCGGACGCTGCCAATGTGAGAAGCAAACTGCTGCGACGGATTAAGTTGGTTCGAGACTGGTTGTTGGAGCAATGAGAGACGTTTTAGCGTACCTTGCAGAAAGACAATCCGAGTTCGCACGCCACCTTTCCGTGGCGCGCTTGCTTGAGGCGCGCGTTGACGAATCGGTGAGTGAAGCGGATACTCAAATTGAAGTGAGGCATGTGAATACATTGAAATCGGGCCTGCTCATTCATTTATACAATATCGTCGAGGCGGTAACTACACGAACTATGACGGCAGTTGGTAGGACAGTCGTAACTGAGCGGCCAAAGCGGTGGACTGAAGCTGTTTTGAAGGAATGGGTGCGCGCTGCCATATGGAACGGTGAGGAACGGCTTGGCGAAGGAGCTTTTGCACGCTTGACGAGGGTGAGTGGGGCGTTGGTCTCCGGTGACGCTCCGGACGCTTTTGTGGTAAAAGGTGAGCCTGGCAGTTGGGACGATGAAGCGATCAAAAAAGTGGCGGAACGGTTGGGGTGCACGCTCGTTTTGTCTCCAGAGATCAAGCGTGCGGCATATGAACGCGTATACCGCGACGAGACAACGGCTCTGAGGTATTTGGCGCGCCGAAGAAACGACATCGCACATGGAGAAACCACCTTCGAAGAAGGCGCTCATGACCTGACGCTGGATGAACTTTCCAAGTTGGCAGATCGGGTTTTGCCTTTTCTTAAAGCTGTTAGCGAATCGTATGAAGTGTTCCTGAGCAACAAGAATTATCTTGCAGCTGAAGAGGCAGCGGCATGAGTGTTGAAAGCCAAATCGTCGCGGTTGATCTGTTTTGCGGAGTGGGTGGCCTGACGCACGGATTGGCGAAGGCGGGCATCAACGTGCGGCTTGGTGTCGACTTCGACCCTGCTTGCCGGTTTCCGATGGAAGCCAACAATGCCGCGAAGTTTCTTGAAGCGGATGTTGGTGAACTTATGCCGTCGGATATTCAGATGGCGTTCGGAGATTCTGAAATCACTCTCTTGGCAGGTTGCGCGCCATGCCAACCCTTCTCTTCCTATGCTCAATCGGCCAAACGCGAAGAGCGGCATGAGGATTGGGAGCTTCTTTCATCTTTTTCCAAGCTCGTCCTCGCAGTTCGTCCGACGCTGGTAACGATGGAAAACGTGCCGCCACTTTGCAAGCAGCAGATTTTCAAGGACTTCGTCGCTGATCTGCAAAAGGCTGAATATAATGTCGATTTCAGAGTGGTGGATGGACGCGATATTGGCTTGCCACAAAGGCGGCAGCGGCTCGTACTCGTGGCTTCCTTGCTCGGCCCGATCACTATTCCTGATGCTGATAAAGCTCAAGTCACCGTTAGAGATACTATTGCTGATCTGCCGGCGCTGGTCGCGGGTGCTTCAGACCCGGATGATCCGCTTCACGCTTCTGCCTCTCTGAGCGAACTGAACCTCGCGCGCATTCGCCACTCGAAGCCGGGCGGAACGTGGCGCGATTGGCCGAAGGAACTTGTTTCCGCTTGCCATGCGCGCGCGACCGGCTCAACCTATCCTTCTGTTTACGGTCGAATGGAGTGGGATAAACCTGCTCCGACCATGACGACGCAGTGCTACGGTTTTGGAAATGGTAGGTTTGGCCATCCCGAGCAAGATCGCGCAATCAGCCTGCGAGAAGCGGCGATGATTCAGAGCTTCCCGAAAGACTACGTTTTTGCTCCCAAAACTACATCCGTTAATTTCAGTACGCTTGGAAGAATGATCGGAAATGCGGTGCCGGTGCTATTGGGCGAGTATATAGGGGAGATTCTCGTCAATCACGTGAAGGCTCACGGCAGAAATTCGTGATCGACGACCCTCCGATCACTCCGGAACGTTCATCTCTCATGGCTCGGGTAAGACCGAGGGATACCAAACCGGAAATGATAGTTCGCAGAGTCCTTCACGCTTTAGGGTATCGGTTTCGGCTGCAAGCAAAGGAGCTTCCGGGCCGGCCAGACATCGTATTTCGGCCGCGAAAAAAGGCGATCTTTGTTCACGGTTGTTTTTGGCACCGGCATCCAGGGTGCCGCCGAACGACTAGTCCCAAGAGTCGACGGGAATTTTGGGAAGCAAAATTTTCAGCCAATCAAGCACGCGACGAGAGAGTACAAGAAGAATTAAAGGCACTCGGGTGGTCGTCTCTAGTTATCTGGGAATGCGAAACCAGAAATTCTGAAGCACTTGCTGAGAGTCTGAAAAATTTCCTTAACTGAAATTTAAACTCGTTCCGTACTTTAGGCAGAAAGTCAGCTTGATCGAGTAGAGTATATGTTCTGCCGATCTTGTTGCCGCGCCTCATCCGCCTGGTACCGCTATCCCACGGGCGGTGATAAGGGGTTGTAGGCGCGGGTCGGATTTCTCTCCAGCGCCGCCTTGAGCTTGGCGCGCAGTTCGTCGATCTGGTCCCTAGTGATGATCAGCGATCATAGACATCGCAGGGCGCTAAGCAACCGGCGAAAGCGGGAGGCCACCCTCGGCTTGCCCTCAGACGATCGCCTCGCGCTCGCCGAACGGGGTGTCGTCGTCGAAATTGACGCTGCCGATGCGGTCGCTTTCGCCCGACAGGGTGGCTTCCGGTTCCGGGTCTGCGACTTGCGCATCGTCCTCAGGCTCGAAGAACTGCCGGCTGGGGGCGTGGCCGTCTTCTTGAACGCCGCCGGGCTCGTGGTCTTCGGCCGGGTGAGGGTGGGGGGCGTGCTTGTGCGCCTCGGCGGCCAGGGCCAGGAGGTCGGCGGTCATGCGGGATTGCCGGGCGGCGACCCAGGCATTTTCGGCTTCGGAGTCGATCGACAGGCTGGTGCCGATCTGCGTCGCCGTGGTGGCGGCGCTGGAGGAGATGCGGTCTACCGGGTCAACCATGGAAGTCTCCTGTTGTCGCTTTTCGGGTGTCTGCGAAGGCCTCGGGCGTTCGGTTTCGAAGGCGGCCGGGCCTGCGGTCTGTCACCTGTCATGACCTGGAGATAGGGTTGACGGCGGCTTGCGGCAAGGGGACGGGGGCAAGCGCCCCCTTGCTCATACGGCGCGCCCGGCTCAAGGCCGGGATGACGGAGGCAGACGGTCTGCTGCCATCACCAGGAAACATGGGCAGATCCTCGGGACAAGCCCGAGGATGACGAAGGGAGGCGTTGCAGGCGTCGGCATCAGGCTGAACGCCTCTTTGGCCGGTCGGGTTGAGGCAGTCCGGAGACCAAGGCGGCCCGGGAGCCGCCGCTTCAAGCGGTCGCCAGACGGAGCCGCCCGTCAGATATTGCTTTCCAGCACCTTCCTGAGCTTGTCGAACAGTTCGTCGATCTGGTCCTTGCTGATGATCAGCGGCGGCGAGAGCGCAATGATGTCGCCGGTGGTGCGGATCAGCAGGCCGCTCTCGTAGGCCTTGAGGAAGGCGGTGAAGGCGCGCTTGGTCGGCTCGCCGGCGATCGGGTCGAGTTCGATGGCGCCGATCAGGCCGGTGTTGCGGATGTCGATGACGTTGGGGCAATCGCGCAGGGAATGGAGCTGCTCTTCCCAATAGGGCGAGAGTTCGGCGGCGCGGGTCAGCAGTCCCTCTTCCTTGTAGGTGTCGAGCGTGGCCAGGGCTGCGGCCGCGGCGATCGGGTTGCCGGAATAGGTGTAGCCGTGCATGAACTCGATCATGTGCTCCGGGCCGGACATGAAGGCGTCGTGGATCTCGGAGGTCACGAAGACCGCGCCCATCGGGATGACGCCGTTGGTCAGGCCCTTGGCGGTGGTGATGATGTCGGGCTTGACGTCGTAATATTGCGCGGCGAACGGCGCGCCGAGGCGGCCGAAGCCGGTGATGACCTCATCGAAGATCAACAGGATGCCGTGCTTGGTGCAGATTTCCCGCAGCTTCTGCAGATAGCCCTTCGGCGGAATCAGCACGCCGGTGGAGCCGGCGACCGGCTCGACGATGACGGCGGCGATGGTCGAGGCATCATGCAGGGTGACGATGCGCTCCAGTTCGCTGGCGATATCGCCGCCGTGCTCGGGCTCGCCCTTGGTGAAGGCGTTCTTGGCCGGCTGGTGGGTGTGCGGCATGTGGTCGACGCCGGTCAGAAGCGTGCCGAACATCTTGCGGTTGGAGACGATGCCGCCGACCGAGATGCCGCCGAAATTGACGCCGTGGTAGCCGCGCTCGCGGCCGATCAGGCGGAAGCGGGAGCCGTCGCCCTTCACGCGGTGATAGGCGAGCGCCACCTTGAGGGCCGTCTCGACCGATTCGGAGCCGGAATTGGTGTAGAGCACGTGGTTCATGCCGTCCGGGGCGAGATCGACCAGGCGGTTGGCAAGTTCAAAAGCCTTGGGATGACCAAGCTGGAAGGCGGGGGCATAGTCCAGCTCGCCGGCCTGTTGCGCGATCGCCTCGGTAATTTTGGGGCGGCAGTGACCGGCATTGACGCACCAGAGGCCCGCCGTGCCGTCGAGCACCTGGCGGCCGTCATGGGTCGTGTAATGCATATCCTTGGCCCCGACGAAGAGGCGCGGTTCCTTCTTGAACTGGCGGTTGGCCGTAAACGGCATCCAGAAGGCGCGCAGGTCGTTGGGGGTGGTGTTCAGGCGGTTGGACATAATGCTCTCCATGGCCGTTCTTGACGGGCGGGCGGCCATTTCCCGAGTGGTGGCGACGATGCCGGATTTTTGACTGCGCGGTCAAATTATCAGCGCGCCGACCGGCGTCAACCCGCCATCAGCAAACGTCATGGGTCGATCGTATGGCGTTATGTTCAAGGGGTGGTCGAGGGGCGCTGACCCCGTCATCAAGGCTTCGCGAAGGCTTTGCATAGTTGGTTCGCCCGCGAGAGGACCATAGACGGCTCCGGGCTTCAGGCCATTCACCCGTTCCATTCTCCGGAGACACCATGTCCGATCGTCAGAAGACCAGGGCGCGCCCCAATCCGCGCCGCGCATTCGCAGAAACTTACGGCGAAATCCTGTCGCAGGGCATCGCGCGGCGCAGCGTGCTGAAAGGCCTGCTGGCGACGGTCGGCAGCCTGGCGGCCGGCGGGCTTGCCATGCCGCGGCCGGTGCTGGCGGCGGCCGATACCACGACGCTGAGTTTTGCAGAGCTGGCGCGGGTGCGCGACAAGGACGATCACTGGCCTGAGGGCTACACACGGCAGATCCTGCTGCGCTGGGGCGACGCGCTGTTTGCCGACAGCCCGGCTTTCGATCCGCTGACGCTGGACGGCAAGGCGGCCGAACGGCAGTTCGGCTACAACAACGATTTCACCCATTTCATGCCGCTGCCTTTGGGATCCGCCAGCTCCGACAACGGACTGATGCTGGTCAGCCATGAATATGCGACGCCGTTCCTGATGTTTCCGGGGCTTAACGACGAGGACTATCGCGACAAGCTCAGCGACAACCAGATCCGCGCCATCATGGCGTCGGTGGGCTTGAGCATTGTCGAGGTTCGCAAGACCGGCGGCCAATGGGCCGTGGTCAAGGACAGCACTTACAACCGCCGCATCCACATGAGCACGGAAATGGCGATTTCGGGGCCGGCGGCCGGCGACAACAGGCTGAAGACCAAGGCCGATCCGACCGGAAAGACCGTGTTCGGCACGATTTCCAACTGCAATGGCGGCATCACTCCCTGGGGCACGCTGCTGTCGGGCGAGGAAGGCTCGATGGACGTGTTTGCCGGCGACTACAAGAGCCTGCCCAACCAGGAACTGGTCGAGCGCCAGGGCTGGGACGAGGAGGATAACGACATCTACGGCGCCGGTCGCGTCGAGCCGCGCTTGCGCTTCGAGGAAGAGCCGAACGAATGGCTGCGCTTCGACTGGGTGGTCGAGATCGACCCGCTCGATCCGACTTCGAAGCCGGTCAAGCGCACGGCGCTCGGCCGCATGACGCATGAAGGCGCGCAATGTTGCGTGGCGCCGGACGGGCGCGTCGTGGTGTTCATGGGCGACGACGACGATTTCGAATATCTCTACCGCTTCGTGACCCGCGATGCCTGGAACCCGAGCGACCGCGCCGCCAACCGCGATCTCCTGGATAACGGCACGCTGTCGGTGGCGAAATTTGGCAGCGACGGCTCGGTGCAATGGCTGCCGCTGATCGCCGGCGAGGGACCGCTCACGGCAGAGGCCGGTTTCAAGACGCAGGCCGACGTGGTGCTGAACACGCGGGCCGCCGCCGACCTGATGGGCGCCACGCCGATGGACGCGCCGGAAGGTTTCATCGTGCATCCCAAGACCGGCAAGCTCTATGTGGCGATGACCGAGAACGAGGACCGCCTGCCGGCCGGCGAGGGCGATGCGGGCGAGCAGGTCAATGCCGCCAATCCGCGCGGCCCCAATCCGCACGGACATCTGCTGGAACTGGTGCCGTCGGGCTCGCCGGACAAGCCGGACTTTGCCGCAGAGCGCTTCGGCTGGGACGTCTTCATCCTGTGCGGCGATCCGGCCAAGCCGGAGGAGGGGGCGATGTATCATCCGGCCACCTCGGCGAACGGCTGGTTTACCGATCCGGACAATCTGTCGGTCGATCCGGCCGGGCGCCTGTGGGTTGCCACCGACGGCCCGCCGCCGGAGGGCATTGCCGACGCGCTGTTCGTCATGGATACGGAAGGACCGGGCCGGGCGCTGCCGCGGTTATTCTATGTGGCGCCGATCGGCTCGGAATGCTGTTCGCCAACCTTTACGCCGGACGGGCAGACGGTGTTCATCTCGATCCAGCATCCCGGCGAGCTGCGTCTGGCCGATGACGAGGATGCGACCTCTATCGAGGATGCGGGAACCCTGTGGCCGGATTTCGTGGCCAGCATGCCGGCACGGCCTTCGCTCATCGTGCTCAGTCGCGACGACAATCGTGCGGTCGGCAGCTGACGGAAAACACTCGCCAAAATGGCATTAGCGACGGCTTTATCAAGCTTTAGACAAGTTTGAGATGCCAGTGATGTCTGTGTGTTGGCGGGTTACCGTTAAGGGCAGTTTCGGTCCGCCAGCGCTATTCGACCGGCGGCAAGCCGCTTGAGGCCCCAATGCGCTGTCAAAAGCTTGTTGGGGCCTTCCTTGATTCTGAGGACCGGCTGGATCGAACCGATGAAAATCCGCTGCGGGCAATGGGCAAGACAAAACCGGCAGATCGAGGATCTGCCGGCTCAAATTCATAGCGCTAGGTGCTGAAAATGCCTTTGCCCTGGATGCCGTGACGTCGTCATGACCGGGCGCCCTGGTTTGTCGCTGCCTAATGTCAGCGTTGTCATTCAGGCCGCAGTTTTATTGGCATCCGTCCGGCAATAAATTCCTTCCAGTGTTTCGAGAACCTTGATGACGGAATCCGAGGTGCTGGAATAGTAAATGGTCTGGGCGTCGCGGCGCGTCTTGACGAGCTTCTGGGCGCGCAGTTTCGACAGATGCTGGGACAGCGCCGACTGGCTGAGACCGACCTGCGAGGCGAGCACGCCGACCGGAACTTCGCCTTCGACGAGGCTGCAGAGGATCATCAATCTCTTAGGGTTTGCCATGGCTGTGAGAAGACCGGCAGCTGAATTCGAATGCTCTGATAAGGCCTTGGTATTCATATCTCATTTTCCTTTAAAGCGAACGCCTTCCTTAACGGAAGGCGAGCGTTGCAATCTTCGAAATACCCTGTTGCGAAAGAGTAGCAAGTTGAACAAAATTGTATATGCCTAAAATTAAGGTACCGGATTTGCTGAATTAGCCAGGTCTAAAAATATGTCACTTATTGTCGCAATGGGGGTCCTGAACTCGTAACGCAGCAGTAAATCACCGCTGGCGAGGTCAATTCCCGCCATATCCACGCCACAAAGCCGCCATTTCCCCGATTTTGCCCCGCAATGGGCATAGGCCAGCCGGCCTGCCAGGTCGGGAAACCGCACCCCTAATTCTAGCAGTAGGCCGGCCTCGTGCCCGGGGTAGTCCGCAAGGCCATCGAGGCGAATCAGGAAGTCGGAGCCGGGCAGAATATAGGCTTTTCCGAAGCCGCCATTGAGGCTGGCGGATTGCGGGTCGAGCCGGAAAAAGCCGAAATCGGCAAAGTCGATATAGAGTTTCGCCTTGGGGTGGCGGGCGATGAAACGGTCGCGCAGCCGCGCGTGGTCCGGGCCGTCGCGGGCGATCCGGCTGCCGAGACATTGCAAGGTCAAACGGGGATGGGCGAGCGGATCGCCCTTGGCCGGTTCGCCGGCCAGCAGCGAGACGCGGGCATCCTTTTCGAGCGCCCTGGTATGGGCCGACAGGGCCGAGACGAGGATGACGGGCGCGCCGTCCCAATCGGTGCCGATCAGGACGCGGCTGACGCTGGGAAAGCCGGTCTGCGGGTCGATGACGGCGAGCGCCACGAAGCGCGCGCCGCGCAACAGGCGGCGGGCAAGCCCGCGCGCCTCGTCGTCGGTCTCGCGAATGACCGAGGGTTTGTCTGCCATGATTGCCGTCCGATCCGTTTGCCGGCGCAATCGCTGGACCCGATCAGGCCGGCAGCTTGCGCCGATGCCTGGTCAGTCCGGAAATCACGTCCTGGGCCGAGATCGTGCCGATGATCGACCCGTTGTCAACCACGCCGATTGTCCCAGGCTGTCGCGCCAGCGCGTCGAGGATGTCGACCAGCGGCGTTTCGGCACGTGCCGTGCCCGCGACCGAACCCTGGCTGCTGGCTGCAACCAGGCCGGGCAGCATGACGTCGCCGGCGGTCAGCATGTTGATCGGATTCATGTTCTGCACGAAATCCGCGACATACTGGTCGACCGGGTTCTTGACGATTTCCTGCGGCGTGCCGCACTGGATGATCCGGCCGCTTTCCATGATGGCGATGCGGTTGCCGATGCGGAAGGCTTCGTCCAGGTCATGGCTGACGAAGAGGATGGTCTTCTTCAGGCGCGACTGGAATTCCAGCAATTCGTCCTGCAGGCGGGTGCGGATCAGCGGATCGAGCGCCGAGAAGGGCTCGTCCATCAACAGGATCGGCGCGCCGGTGGCAAAGGCGCGGGCAAGGCCGACGCGCTGCTGCATGCCGCCCGAGAGCTCGTTGACCTTGCGGTTTGCCCATTGGGTGAGATTGACCAGTTCCAGCTGCTCGGCAACCTGCTTCTTGCGCTCGGCTTCCGGCACGCCGGCAAGCTCAAGGCCGAAGCCGACATTGTCGGCGACCGTGCGCCAGGGCAGCAGCCCGAACTGCTGGAAGACCATGGAGACGGCATGCATGCGCAGGTCGCGAAGCGCCTTTGGGCTGGCGCGGTAGGGATCGACCGCGCCGGCCTTGGTGACGACGCTGACATTGCCGCGTACCACCGGTGCCAGGCCGTTGACGGCACGCAATAGGGTCGACTTGCCGGAACCCGACAGGCCCATCAGCACGAGGATCTCACCTTCCTTGACGCTGAGCGAGGCACCGGCGACGCCGAGCACCAGGCCGGTCTCGGCGCTGATCTGGTCGCGGGTCTTGCCCTGGTCGAGCAGGGTGAGAGCCTTTTGCGGATGATCGCCGAAGATGATGTCGACATTTCCAAAGATGACGGCGTCGCTCATGCGGTGTCTCCCTCGTCTGAACTGCGGAACATGCGGTCGAGGATGATGGCCAGGATGACGATGCACAGGCCCGCCTCGAAGCCCTTGGCGATGTTGACGGTGTTGAGCGCGCGCACGACGGGGACGCCCAGGCCGCTGGCGCCGACCAGGGCGGCGATGACCACCATGGAGAGCGACAGCATGATCGTCTGGGTGAGACCGGCCATGATCTGCGGCATGGCAAAGGGCAGTTCCACCTTGCGCAGCACCTGCGTCGGCGTGGCGCCGAAGGCCTGGGCGGCCTCGACCAGCGACGGCGGGGTGGAGATGATGCCGAGGCGGGTCAGGCGGATGGGCGCGGGGATGGCGAAGATCACGGTGGCGATCAGGCCGGGCACCATGCCGAGGCCGAACAGGATGAGCGCCGGGATCAGGTAGACGAAGGTCGGAATGGTCTGCATCAGGTCCAGCACCGGCCGCATCACGGAATAGACCCAGGGGCGGCGGGCGGCGAGGATGCCGAGCGGAATGCCGATCAGCATGCTGACGGTGGTGGCTGCCAGAACCAGAGCCAGGGTTTCCGTCGTTTCCTTCCAGTAGCCCTGGTTGATGATCAGCAGCAGCCCAAGACAGGTGAAGAGGGCCGTGCCGAGCGAGCGGTGCAGCCACCAGCCGAGGCCGACGGCAAACGCCACGACGACCAGCGGATGCGGCGCCTGCAGCACGAACAGCAGGGCATCGATGATGCGCGACAGAAGGAAGGCGAGATAGTCGAAGAACCATTCGCCATTGGTGGTGAGCCAGTCCACGTAGGACTTCGCCCATGACCCGATCGGAATCCGGTTGTCTGTGAGCCAATTCACGGTGTTCGCACCCATTATCGTTGAGAGCTGAAGATCTGCCATATGCAATGTTCCCGCCGGAAAGCCGGGCGGGGGACTAGGGCATATGGCTGGCGGTCCTGCGGGGCGCTTCAATCGCCACGGTCAAGCCGAGGGGTTCATACCGAGCGATCGGGCGGCGCAGGTATCGAAAAGGGCGGCAGAGCCGCCCTTCCATGATCGCTCAGAGACCGAGTGCGGTCTTGACGGCGGGAAGTCCTTCCTTGCCGTCCTTGGTGGTCACGCCCGCGAGCCAGGGCTCGATCGCCGCGCCATTGGCCTTCAGCCATGCGGTCGCTGCCTTTTCCGGATCCTCGCCGTCGTTGAGGATCTTGCCCATGATCTCGTTTTCCATGGGCAGCGAGAACTTGAGGTTGGTCAGCAGCTTGCCGACATTCGGGCATTCGGCAACGTAGCCGGCGCGGGTGTTGGTGTAGACGGTGGCGCCGCCGAAGTTCGGGCCGAAGGTCGAGTCACCGCCGGTCAGGTAGGTCAGCTCGAAGGTCGAGTTCATCGGGTGGGGAGCCCAGCCAAGGAAGACGACGGGCTTGCCGTCCTTTTCGGCGCGGGCGACCTGCGCCAGCATGCCCTGCTCGGAGGATTCGACGACTTCGAGGCCGCCCATGCCCATTTCGTTCTTTTCGATCAAGGTCATGACCAGACGGTTGCCGTCATTGCCCGGCTCGATGCCGTAGATCTTGCCGTCGAGCGCATCCTTGTGCTTGGCGATATCGGAGAAATCCTTGATGCCGAGTTCGGCGCCCTTGGCATTGGTGGCGAGCGTGTACTTGGCGCCTTCCAGATTGACGCCGATCGAATCGACTGTCTTCTCTTCGATATACGGCGTCACGTCCTTTTCCTGGGCCGGCATCCAGTTGCCGAGGAAGACGTCGATGTCCTTGTTCTTCAAGGATTGATAGGTGACCGGCACGGACAGAACGGTGATGGTCGGCTCGTAGCCGAGGCCCTTGAGGATGACCGCGGTGGTGGCTGTCGTCGCAGTGATGTCGGTCCAGCCGACATCGGAGAAGCGCACGGCGGTGCAGCTTTCCGGTTCCGCCGCGAAGGCCGGGACGGCACCGAGGGCGAAAGCCGAAACCGCGGATGCGAGCGCGAGGCGATGGATAATCGATCTGTTCATTACAGGCTCCCTGTTTTTTTTAAGTTCCCAAGTCAACATTCTATACACAACAATTGCAAGCCTGCCCGGCGCGTTTGCGGCGCTTTAGAGGGGCTCTTTGCGACGTGGCTTACATGGCGCTTGCCAATAGTGTCCGCTTCAAGCCGCACGATGGCGCGGCATAGCGTCCGGTGGCGCATGCGGCCGAAAACATCTAGACTTAGCCTTCCGTGCCCCGCGTCAGCGGCGGTTCGGCATCTTTGAGAGGAGATCTTAATGAAACTGAAATCCGTGATCCTGGCGGCCGCCCTTATCTTGCCCGCGGGCGCAACACTTGCCGACGGCGATGCCGTGGCCGGCGCCAAGGTGTTCAAGCTCTGTTCCGCCTGCCATACGGCCACCGAGGCCAAGAACAAGGTTGGCCCGAGCCTGATGGGCGTCGTCGGCCGGCCGGTGGCAACCGTCGAGGGGTTCAAATACTCCAAGGCCATGACCGAATTCGGCGCTGGCGGCAAAGTCTGGGACGAGGCGCTTCTGACCGAATATCTTCCCAAGCCCAAGGACCTGGTGAAGGGCACGACGATGGCCTTTGCCGGGCTGAAGAAGCCGGAAGACATTGCCAATGTGATCGCCTATCTGAAGGATCCGGCCGCGGCAAACTAAGCCGGCCACCTTTTGCGCTTCCTCTGCGGGCGCGGTGCGGGAGATTCGTCTTGCGTGTCGCGCCCGCCCTGTCGCGACTCCTTGCAAGGCAGGGCGGCGCCTCCATATAAGATCTCACAAATCGGGTTGCGCCCGGCCGATGGCAGTTTTCAACAACGGGATTTGCTATAAGGTCGCGCTTGCGAATTTTCTCCCGGTTTTCCGGGGTGGGCTGACGAACATTCTTAAGGGAGACCATTGCCATGGCCACGCTGCAGTCCTTCGACAGCGAGATCGAGAAGACCCGTACCATCGTCAACGACATGCGCGGCAAGATGGAGCAGTCGGGCACCGTGCTCGACCAGTTCGCCAAAGCCGATACCAAGCTCGGCGACGTCAATTTCGACATCGAGAACGCCCGCATTTCCGATGTCATCAACCAGCAGAAGGTGATGGAGGCGAATATCGCCGACCTGATCATCGGGCTGGAGGATGCCACCAATGTCTTCGGCTCGGAATTCGAGAGCATGAAGAGCTATTCGGGTTATGAAAAATTCATCGGTATCTTTTCCAAGCAGAGCGCGCAGCGCATGCGCACCGAGCGGGTGCGCAACATGTCGCTGGCCGGCAACCTGCAGGAGCTACTCGCCAAATCCGACAGCATTGTCGGCATCCTGAAGGACCAGCGCGCCGTTCTGGACGAGCGCTACAAGACCTCCGAGGCAAGCCTGATCCAGGTGATCGAGCGCCGCAAGGGCACGATCGCCAATCTGGAAGTGACCCAGAAGCGCATCGAGGAACTGAACCCCGCTTTGCTCGACATCGAGAACAAGATCGCCGCCTCCACCGACCAGTCGGCCCGCACGCAGCTGGAAGGCGAGCGTTCCAAGCTTGCCACCGAATACAACCAGGCGCAGGCCAAAGAGCAGGAATTGCTGGCCGAAAGCCAGACGCTGGAGCGCTATACCTCGATGTTCCAGACCTTCGTCGATTCACTCAACAACCAGATCGCCGCGCAGAACACGCTGATCAACAAACTGACCATCGATACCGAGCAGCGCATCGTGCTCTACAAGGCGCTGGAGGACAGCTTGAAGACGGCAGCCCAGCAGGATGTCGCCCACAAGATCAATACGCTCGGCAGCCAGGTGGATACCGCGGCGGAAGAGACCATGGCCGGCATCGGCTCGGCGGCACAGCGCCATATCGGCGACCTGCTGGAACTGCACGAGAAGAACATGCTGTCGACCGCCGACATCCAGCGCCGCAAGAAACTGGCCGACGAGGCCTTTGCGCGGCGGTTCAAGACCGTCATGGACAAGCACAATTCGGCCAATTACGTGAAGTCGTGATGTCTTGCGAGACTGGCAGAGCCGTTGGCATCCCTAAATTGCCCCTCACCCTAACCCTCTCCCCGTTGAACGGGGAGAGGGGACGTGGCAAACGCGGCCTCGGGTCAGGTGCAACGCTGGCGGCATATGCCTTCTCCCCGCTTGCGGGGAGAAGGTGCCGGCAGGCGGATGAGGGGCAGTTGCACTGCGCGGGAGGGCTTCGTTCATGAACGCCGCTGCGACCAACCTTGCCGTCAACCAGTATTTCTCCACCATGGCGGCGGCGCTCGGTGGGTTTGAGATCTATCTATCCAATCCCGAACTGATGCTGCCGGGCAGCGGCACGGCGGGCGGGTTGCTGCTGCCTTATGTGACGCGGCTCAAGAATTCCTTTGCCTGCTGGCAGAACCGCATCGGCTTTACCGAGCAGTTCCGCATTTCGCGCGCCGAGAGCGGCTTTCCGGTGTTCCAGAACGTGCTGGAGCTGGAAAACGACCGGGGCGCGTCCGAGGCGCGGCTGGCGGCCATTCCGGCACCAGAGGCGCTGCGTCAGGACATGGTCGATTTCATCCTGCGGCAGAAGGCCTTTCCCGAAGCGTTGCAGAGCCGCATGGCCGAGCGGCTCTATCTCGAGCAGATCGGCAAAGGGGATATCTTTTCGCCTTTCGTGCTGCCGGAGACCGTGCGGGTCACCGTCAACGAGAAGACACGGCGGCCCTATTACGTGGTGACCTGGGCGGCGTTTGACGGCACCAGCACGCTGCCGATGATCTATGTGGCGGGCGTTGAAGATTCCTCGGCCAATGTCGCGAAGCTGCTGGTCGGCGACGACGGCAAGCTCAGCCCCGATGTCGACATTCCGCTACCGGTCGGCGGCCTGTTGAACCCGGAACTGGCGGCGCGGTTCGACGATTTCGCGGCCAAGAACAGCGGCTATTCGCTGACGCCGGCGACGATCGCCACCAATATGGACAAGGATTTTGCCGAGCTGCATCCCAAGCAGCTCCGGCGCGTCGTGCTGGGGCCGTTCTACTCGGCCGGCATTACCGAGAACAATGCGAGGATCAACGAGATCCTGTCGCGGGTGCGCAAGCCCGACAATGCCTGGCTGTTTACCTGGACGATGCAGGAGGTGTTTTCCAAGGCGGAGCGCCCTGCGGTCAAGGGTTTCTTCTCCTCGACGCCGGCCACCCAGGAATTCCATATCGAGACAAATGACCTGGAAGCGGCCCGCATGGGCGTCTCCACTTACGAGAAACACGCGTTGGTGCCGCATGACGCCTATCAGGCGCTCTATGCCTCGGGCGAGGCGGCGGCGATTTTCGGCAATTACAAGGTCCATGTGATTTCGGGCAACAACGTGGTCAGCGAGGTCTAAGCGATGAACGGGCTCAATGCCGGTCTGACGACCATCCATGAAGACGAGATCGCCAAACACTTGAGCGTTGCGCAGGGGCTGGTGACGCGGCTGATCGTGCTCGACCACGGCGATGCGGCCGGCGGCACGACGATCGCCGGCACCGGGCGGCGTTTCGTCTCGACGGTGTCGACCGGGACGGTAAAGCGGACGCGCGAGGTGGAGCTCATCAAGACCATCCAGGCGGTCCGGGTCGCCGATCCGCTGCTGTCGCCGCTGCAACACAGCGTGCTCTACCGGGCACGGCGCGGCTTGCAGGGGGCGCTCTCGATCGGCGAGGTCTTTGCCCGGCAGACGGATCTGGAGCAATTGCAGGCCCGCAACCTGTCGGCGCCGTTGCAGGGGGGCGAGGCCGAGCGCTTCAAGGGGCTGCTGTCGGCGTCGGCCTATGTGGCGGGTTTTGCGTTTGCCGCCTTTCTGCTGTCGACGCTGTCGGGCGAGAGCGAGCCGGTCAATGACGCCAAGGAGCCGGATTTCCTGTTCGATACGCCGCAGGATGCGCTGAAAAGCCTGGTGGCCGGGCTCGACCTGGCGCTGGCCGGTGCGCCCGACGATGTCAGCCTTGTCGCGCGGGCGCGGGCCTTTGCGCGGGTGGCGATCGACGGACTGCTGGCCCGCAAGGCGCGGTTTGCCGGGTTGGCCGCCTTCGAGGCGACCCATATCCGCATCGACCAGGACGATTTCACGCTCGACGGTTTCGACGTGGCGCCGGGGGAGAAGCGCAAGCCGCTCACCATGAGTTTCAAGAAGCCGGAAGAGATCATCGGCAACCACATCGCCAAGTACCAGGGCATGAAGCTGGCCAAGATGCTGATGGCTTATGATTTCGACCGGCAGATGAACCCGTTCGTCGAACTCGGCGGCTTCCTGTTCACCTTCATCGGCGACGGCATGCCCGGCACCGGCAAGACGATCCTGATCCAGATGATCGCCGGCCTCTTGAACGATTACTGCCAGGTGGCGGGCTATGCCTTCCATTACGAGAATTTCGGCGTCGACCAGATTTCCTCCTACCAGGGCAAATCGGGCCAGAATTGCAAAGCCTTCGTCAACAATGTCATCAATCCGCGCGCCATCGGCTTCGGCACGATCGACGACGTCGACCAGGTGGCGGCCAAACGCTCCGACGACCGGGCGTCGGCCGGCCAGCACGAGGTGACGGCGGTGCTGATGGAGAGCTTTGCCGGCGCCTCGACGGTGATCCGCGGCAATTGCACCTTCGGCATGTTTTCCAACTATCCGGAGAATGTCGACGATGCGCTGCGCCAGCGGGCCGGCGCGCGCTGGCTCGTCGACGGGCCGCAAACGGAAGAAGACTATATCGACATCCTGGCGCTGCTGATCGGCAAGAACCATGCGATCCCGCTCGGCGAACACACGCTTTACGCCAACCAGGAGATCAAGCGGGCCGTGGCCGTCTCCTACGACCAGCATTCGCTGCCGCAGGAAGAGGGGCTCACCGCGGTCTGGGAACGGTTCGAGAAAGCGAAGGGCCGCATCGAGACGCTGGCCGATATCGGCGCCTATCTGCACGAGATCAAGCTGGCCGAGCCGCGCTTCACCGGCCGGGCGATCAAGAACATCACCGATGCGATCAAGATGCGGGCCATGGATGTCGACCTGCCGGACGAATGGTTCGCGACGCCGGAGGTTTTCCTGCACAAGGGCTATGACGAGAAGAAGGCGATGATCTCCGAGCTGCGCGGCCCGATCACCATGGAGATGGTGCTGCAGGAGGTGAATCGCTACGCCGACAGCGAATTCCGCTATTCCGACAAGTCCGACGATGCCGCCGTCACGGAGATCATCCGGCGCGAACGGCAGCGGGAACGGGCGATCGGCGAGATCGAGGCGATGAAGCGGGAGGGGAAATGGTGAGGAATATTCGCTGAGGGCGAATATTTGTTGCAATCACGGGGGCTCAAGACTATTCATGAAGAGGGTCACCTATGCCAAAAAGGCGCTCAAGGCTCTGTCGCGGATCCCCGTCAACGAGGAAAGGCGGATTAGGGCAAAGGTGGTGCAATATGCCGATGATCCTGCTTCCCAGGCCAACAATGTTCGTAAACTGCAGGGAATGGATTATTATCGACTGCGTGTCGGTGACTGGCGGGTCATCTTTAAAGACGATGGCACCGTTATCGATGTGATCAAGGTTGCTCCTCGCGGCGAAGCATATGAAGGGATCGAATGATGGGTGCTGCAACTTCGTTCAAAACGCCCAGCGGTGATGAGATGGTGGTTCTCAGTCGCCGGGATTACGATGCTCTCGTGAAGCAGGCTGAGCTCGCCGAGGATCTTGAAGATATTAGCGCCGTCAAGGAATTCGAACGTCGGCTGGCTGCCGGCGAAGAGGAACTGATCCCCGCCGAATTCGTCTATCGGATGCTGGACGGCGAAAATCCTGTGCGGGTGTGGCGCGACTTTCGTGCGCTCTCGGCCAAGGATCTGGCTGCCAGCGCCGGCATCAGCGCGACCTATCTCTCCGAAATCGAATCGGGGAAAAAAGAGGGCAGCCTTTCGGCGCTGCGGAAGATCGCCAAGGCATTGAAGGTCGATCTGGAAGATATCCTCCCCGTGGACAGGGACGAGCAAACCGCATGAGCATCGGCAGTCCCAACGCATGAACCGTCTCCTGGAAGCCGAACTGATCTACGGCCGGCTGTTGCCGGTCGAGGAGCCGCATCTGATTGCGCGCTACAACAAGGCCTTAGCGGGGTTCGGGCTGCGGCCGACGGCGCTGTCCGCCTTCGATATCGACATGACCGGTTTTTCGCCGCAGATCGCCGAGGAACTGGGCGACCGCGACTATCTCGATCCCAACCGGGTCAACCGCCGCTTCGTGATCATGACGCCGGAGCAGGTCAATCTGCCGGTGGTCCATACCAGCTTTTCCAACACTGCCGGGCTGATGCACGAATTCTTCGAGGCCAATGCGCGCTCGATCAATGCGGTGACCATCAAGGATGCGATCTATGGCGAGATCGAGGATTCGGTCTCGACGGTGGAAAGCCTCGAGGACCTCTTGTCGATCAACGAGGTGCGGTTCCGGGTGCTGTCGGCCGAGGACCTGCTCGGCAAGGCGGCCGAGTTGCGGCAATTGGCCGACCGGCTGCAGAGCGATCCTGAGGCCTGGCGCGACGATGTCCTGCTCAACCGCATGGTGGAATTGGCCAAGCTGACCGGCGATATTCGCCAGAACGTGCTGGTGCCCGACAAGCTGGTGTTCCGCCACGATGCCTTCTGGGCCAATCATTTCGGCGGGGTCTATGTCTTTGTCGACGAGAAGGTGACGACGGTGATCTGCGATCCGGCGGCGCCGGGTTTCAGGCGCTCGCGGCCCTGGCAGGTCAGCTACATCTCGATCAGGGACCACGCGCAGATCTTCGATTTTCTGGCGCGCACCGGGCGGATCGAGCTGCCGCGGGCCGGCTGGGTCGAGGCCTCGGGTCTCCTGCGGCTCAGGGCCGAGATGACGATGCTGAGCTTGGTCAACCAATCCGATCCGAGTGCCGATCTCTCCAAGGCGGACGGGGTATGGCTGCAGACCTGGGCACATCGCAATGGCGAGCTGATCGCCCGCGACGGGGCCTATGGCTTCCTGCAGGAAATGATCCGCACGCTGGCATCGACCGGCAATATCAAGATGAGCGAGGTGCCGGCCGAGCGGCGCTTCCTGCTCATCCGGGCGCGTCCCGACCATGCCGATCAATGGCTGACCAACCGGCTGATTTCGCAGATGGTTCCGGCCGATTTCGTGTCGCGTTTCATCTTCGACAAGCAGGGTTTCTATGCGGCCTATGAGGGCTTCAGCGAAAGTTTCCGGGAATTCGTTGTAACGCGGCTGACAACCACATATCTGAAGGACAAGAAGGCCTTTCGCGGGCGCTTCTACGGTATAGGAGACGACGACCATGCTTGACCCGATCATCGCGTTCTTTCAGCGCGTCTTCAGTGCCATAGGGCGTGGCGTCGGTCTGGTGGTCGCCTGGCTGCTGTGGCCGTTCCTGGCCGCGCATGGCTGGTATGCCGACCGCAGCTGGATCATCAAGGGGCCGATCATCCTGATCCTGCTGATCCTCGTGGCGGCCTATGGCCAGTTCGTCTGGCGCACGCAGGCGTGGCACGGTTTCGACCCGGAGTTCGCGCAAGCCTATAAATTCAACGAGCGCAAGGTGGCCGCCGGCCAGCCGATCGCCGAGAAGCCCGGTACGTGCCAGAATTCGGCCATCGTCACCACCGTGGCCGATCTGACCGATACCGACGTCAACCAGAATGCCTGGATCTCCTCGACCCTGCTCTACAAGCTGGGGCTGTTCGGGGTCGATTGGGACAATACGCCGTTCTTCGACAACAAGGCCTCGTTCCAGCGCGGCGTCAACCAGGTGGCGCGCCGGGTCGCTATCGAGCTGGCCGACAATCTCGGCCGCGTGCGCGGCACGTCCGGCATCAACAACGATCTGCAGGATGCCCGCGGCAATATCCAGTTCGACGAGGGCACCTGGTATTTCGGCACCGATCCGTTCGGCTTCAAGACGCCGACGCCGAGCTACTATCGGTCGGCCGTCGAAAGCTGGCGCAAGTTCAATTCGTCGCTCGAGACCTGCAATGCGATCTTCGATGCGCGGGCCGACAACCTCATCCAGCTGGTCGACCGGACCGCAAGCGATCTCGGCAATACGTCCGATATCCTGCGGCGCCGCTCCGAGGACTTTAACGCCGGCTGGTTCGACACCCGTGCCGATGACCGGTTCTGGTTCGCCTATGGCCAGCTTTATGCCCAGTATGCGATTTTCCAGGCGGCGCGTGCCGATTTCATCGACGTGATCCGCGACCGCAACCTGACGGCCATCTGGGCGGAGACGGAAAAGCAGTTGCAGGCGGCTCTGAAGATCCAGCCGGCAATCATCTCCAACGGGAGCGAAGACGGCTGGATCATGCCGACCCATCTGGCAACCATGGGCTTCTATATCCTGCGGGTGCGCTCCAACATGGTGGAACTGCGCTCCGTTCTCGACCGCTGATCAGACAGCGCGGCAGGCCGCCATTGCACGACTGCGATGGCGGCTGACGCCTACTGCTCGCCGTCGGAGAAGGCGGCGGTGCGCAGGCGTTCGAAGAATTCGTAGGTGATGCCGACGATCTCGCCAGCACTGTTGGGTTTGGCGCGGAACTTGCCGACAGTGCGCACGAACTTGTACTGGTTTTCGGCATTCAGGGCGCGGTAGATATTGTGATAGCTCTGCTTCTCCGCGCAGGTCCGCTCGAAGCTCTCCATCAGCATCGGCATGTCTTCGGGATGAATGCGCGAGCGGAACTCGACCATGTTGAGCGGACCTTTGGTGCTTTCCATGCCGAACATGCGAAAGACATCCGAGGTGGCGAAGAAATGCCCGCTGTCGAGATCTATGCGAAAAAAGCCATAGAGGCGAAAGGCCTGCGCGAGCTCGACGACTTCGCTTTCCGTCATGCCGACCTGGCGGCAATCCTGGAATTCCTTGTGGTCAAGTTGATCGAAACGAATTGGCAATTGCCCCTCCCGATGGGTTTTCCCGGGGCTGAGCCTGCCATAGGAGTATGACCGATTAGTTTATTAGCTTCAGCCGTATGGCCTTAGCTACCAATTGCGTCCGGTTTACGCAATCCAGCTTTTTGATGGCATTGGTCATATAGGCATTCACCGTATGGTCGGACAGCGACAGGATCTGGCCGATCTCGATCGAGGTCTTGCCCTGGGCGGTCCAGCGCAGCACTTCCAGCTCGCGGGCCGACAGCACGTTCGGGCTGGCGAGTTCGGTGCGGCGCATCCGGTCAAAATGGTCGAAGGCATGCAGGGCGATCATGCCGAGTTCGTTGCTTTCGACCTGGCAGAAGGGGGGACGCTTGCCGTCGAAACGCATGAAGAAGCGATTGCTGTCGACGGAATTCATCGGAATGAGGGCGCCCATCAACAGGTTGTAACGGCGCATCAACGCATGCATCTTCGGCGGCCAGTCGAAATCGCTCGGTGTGTTGGGGTCGAGATCCCAGAACTGCGGCAGGATCGTGTCGCGCAGACGGGGCAGCACCGGACAAGCCCGCAGCAGCTGATTGCGGTCGAACTCCCGCACAAACTGCACCGGGATCGTGCTTTCCAGCACCAAGGGCGCCAGAAGGCTGTCGTTCGGCCCCGGTGCGCTAAAAATGGTGACATGGTCCAGATCGAATTCGCGCAGAACCTTGTTCATGACATGCATGAACTGGGCGCGCGTCTCAGCAGACGAAAGTTCGCTGCTGAGCAGCGATTGGCGTTCCGCGATGATCATGAACCGTTATTCTGAAGGTTGGGCGGGAGTGGATATGTTACCGTTAACAAATATACCAAGCCTTATGAATTGCCAGCGTTTTCCCGGTCGGTTTAGCAGTTTTTACGGGTCTGACAATGTGTCACATTTTGTAGTGGTATATCAGAGGTTTACATATTGGCCTTTCAAACCGGCAAGAGCGACGCCGCCTTGATTTCTTCCATGACGGCATAGGTATGGGTTTCCCGAACCCCCGGCAGCGGGAGAATCACCTCCGACAGGAACTGCCGATAGGCCTCCATGCCGGCAACGCGCGCCTTGACCAGGTAGTCGAAGCCGCCGGCCACCATATGGCATTCCATCACGTCGTCGCTGCGCTTGACGGCGGCCGCGAAGGCATCGAAGACGTCGGGAGTTGTGCGGTCCAGCTTGACCTCGACGAAAACAAGCAGGTTGCGGCCGAGCTTTTCCGGCGAAAGGATAGCCATGTAGCCGGTGATGTAGCCTTCGCGGGTCAGGCGCTTGACGCGCTCGGCGGTGGCCGTCGGCGACAGGCTGACCCGCTCGGCGAGTTCGATATTGCTGAGGCGGCCCTCTTTCTGGAGCGCCCGGAGGATCTTCTTGTCGAGTCTGTCGAGCGTCTTCATGGAGGCCTCCGGGTTGGCGTTCAGAGGATGTCGCCGGCGGTTGGCCGTCTGCCGCCGGTCGGGTTGCGGCGCGTCAATTCCTGTCGGTCGATTTGGACTTGGCCATCAGTCTCTCGAGGAAGCCGAGCATGACCGCGGAGACGACGAATGCCAGATGGATGATGGTGTACCACATCAGCTGACTGTCGGTGTACTGGCTGGCATTGAGGAAGATCTGCAGGAGATGAATGGACGAAATGGCGACGATGGAGGAGGCGACCTTGATCTTCAGGCTGCCGGAATCGAGCTTGCCGAGAAAGGAGACCTCGTCGTCGGCCTCATCGAAGCGGCTGACGAAGTTCTCGTAGCCGGAAATCATCACCATGACGATCAGGCTGGCGACCAGGGCGGCGTCGATCAGGCCGAGCATGGCGAGGATCATCTCCGATTCGCCGTAAGTGAAGACATTGCCGGCGACTTTCAGGAATTTATAGCCAAAGGAGACGGCATAGACGGCAAGGGCCGCGACCAGGCCGAGATAGAAGATCACGAGAATCCAACGGCTCGACAGGATGATCCTCTCGACAAGCAGTTCCAGCGACTTCATGGGCAGGCTCTCCGGCGTAGGTTGGCTATCGGCATGGCATTTTCTGATAGGCCTCCAGTTTCACATCCGCAAGGCCGCGGGGCAAGGACAGCACATTGCGCCCAGCAAAAGCCCGTGGCATTTGATAGGTCTGGTCCGGTGATGGGCCGCGGCAGGCAGGAAACAGGGCAGGGGGTCGCATGACGGGTATCGGGTCCGATATCGAAATCGCGCGCAAGGCGAGCAAGAAGCCGATCTTCGACATCGGGGCGAAGCTGGGCATTCCACCCGAACAACTCGTGCCTTACGGCCATGACAAGGCCAAGATCTCGGCAGGCTTCATTGCCGCGCAGAAGGGCCGGCCGGATGGCAAGCTGATCCTGGTGACGGCGATCAACCCGACGCCGGCCGGCGAGGGCAAGACCACGACGACGGTCGGCCTGGGCGACGGGCTGAACCGCATCGGCAAACGCGCCGTGGTGTGCATCCGTGAGGCGTCGCTCGGCCCCTGCTTCGGCGTGAAGGGCGGGGCGGCCGGCGGCGGCTATGCGCAGGTCGTGCCGATGGAGGACATGAACCTGCATTTCACCGGCGATTTCCACGCGATAACCTCGGCCCACAACCTGCTGGCGGCCCTGATCGACAATCATATCTACTGGGGCAACGAGCAGAATATCGACATTCGCCGCGTCACCTGGCGCCGGGTGATGGACATGAATGACCGGGCGCTGCGCAATATCGTCACTTCGCTCGGTGGCGTCGCCAATGGCTTTCCGCGCGAAACCGGCTTCGACATTACCGTTGCCTCGGAGGTGATGGCGATCCTGTGTCTGGCCAGCGACCTCAAGGATCTGGAGACCCGGCTCGGCGGCATCATCGTCGGCTATCGGCGCGACAAGACGCCGGTCTTTGCCCGCGACATCAAGGCGGACGGGGCGATGACGGTGCTGTTGAAGGATGCCATGCAGCCGAACCTGGTGCAGACGCTGGAAAACAATCCGGCCTTCGTGCATGGCGGTCCGTTTGCCAATATCGCCCATGGCTGCAATTCGGTGATCGCCACGACGACGGCGCTGAAGCTTGCCGATTATGTGGTGACCGAGGCGGGGTTCGGGGCCGATCTCGGGGCGGAAAAATTCTTCGACATCAAGTGTCGCAAGGCAGGGCTCACGCCCAATGCGGCGGTGATCGTCGCGACGGTCCGGGCCCTGAAGATGAATGGCGGCATCAAGAAGGAGGATCTTGGCGTCGAGAATATCGGCGCGGTCGAAGCGGGTTGCGCCAATCTCGGGCGGCATATCGAGAACGTGCACAAGTTCGGCGTGCCGGTGGTGGTGGCGATCAACCATTTCGTCTCGGACACCGATGCCGAGATTGCGGCGGTGAAAGCCTATTGCGCGGCGCACGGGGCGGAGGCCATTCTGTGCCGGCACTGGGCGCAGGGTTCGGCCGGCATCGAGGAATTGGCGCGCAAGGTGGTGGAGATTGCCGAGGCCGGCACCGGGCGTTTCGCACCGCTCTATTCGGACGGACTGTCGCTGTTCGGCAAGATCGAAACGGTCGCCAAGGAGATCTACCGGGCCGGCGAGGTGACGACCGACAAGATGGTGCGCGACCAGTTGCGCAGCTGGGAAGAGCAGGGCTACGGCCATCTGCCGGTCTGCATGGCGAAGACGCAATATTCGTTCTCGACCGATCCCAGCCTGCGCGGCGCGCCGGTCGGCCATATCGTGCATGTGCGCGAGGTCAGGCTTTCGGCCGGCGCCGGTTTCGTCGTGGCGATCACCGGCGAGATCATGACCATGCCCGGCCTGCCGAAATTGCCCGCCTCGGAGCGGATTTTCCTCAATGAGCAGGGGTATATCGAAGGGCTGTTCTAAAGCCACCGGAGCGGCGACAATGGCGGCCGAGGGGTGTCGATTGGCGATCACATAAACATGATTGTAATTATCATGTTTTTATTCTTGACATAAAAAATCATGTTTAATAGGTGTCAGAACCAAGGCAGGCGTTCGCCTGACCTTCCATCACTTTAGGGGCGCTTCTCAAGGGCTGCTTCGCAAGGTTTGCGAGGTTGTGGCCGATTCACGCCTCCATGAAAGGATTTCTGATGCTGCGTCGGGGCCTTCGTCCTCTTCTCCTCACCTGCACGGCACTTGCCTGCGCTCCGGCTTTTTCTCCGGTCCTGGCACAAGAGGCGGCCTCCGGCCAGGCGGCCGGTGCTTCCTCTGAGGAGCAGACCGTTCTGCCAACGATTCTCGTCAAGGGAAAACGGGTGCTGAAGGGATCGGTGGCCGATACGCCGCTTGCCACTCAGACGACCGCCGAAGACATTGCCAAGAAGGAGATCGACGATCTGGACGATCTCGGCAACACGACCGAGCCCGGTGTCAGCTTCGTCGATGCCACCAAGAGCGTCAACATTCGCGGGTTGGAGGACGATCGCGTGCTGACGACGATCGACGGCATTCCGATCCCCTACCTGTCGGATGCGGTGCGCGATTCCTTCGGCGGCGCCAACAGCTATGATTTCGCCTCGATCTCGACCATCGACATCCTGCGCGGCGCGGATTCGAGCCGTGCCGGTTCGGGGGCGCTCGGCGGCGCGGTGCTGCTGCGCACGCTGGAGCCGGAAGACCTGATCGGCGAGGGCCGCGATTGGGGCGGGCTGGCGCGCACCGGTTATGACAGTTCCGACAAGTCCTATGGCGGCTCGCTGGCGGTGGCCAAGAGGATCGACAACACCTCGGTGCTGTTCCAGGGCTCCTACAAGAAGGGCCAGGAGACGGAGACGGGCGGCGATATCGGCGGCTATGGCTCGACGCGCACGGAGGCCGATCCGATGGATTACAATCGCCGCAACCTGCTGTTCAAGTTTCGCCACGAGCTGGAAGGCGGCCACACGATCGGCATGACGGCCGAACATTTCGACTATAATTCCTGGACCGACCTGAAGGGCGAGCAGGGCACGACCTATGCCCAGGATCAGTATGACCGGATTGCCGACACAACGCGCAACCGCGTCTCGCTCGATTATCGCTACGAGGCGATTGCCGAGGACAGCCTGATCGACAGCGCCTTCGCCACGCTCTACTGGCAGCGCACGGAGCGCGAGGAGGGTACGGATGCCTATCGCCTCACGGATCCGGTCGGCGACTATAGCCGCATGAGTACCAACGAGGAAAAAGCGATCGGTTTTTCCGGATACGTGAATTCCGATTTCAGCACCGGCGCGCTGCACCATCAGTTGACGGCGGGCGGCGATGCGTCCTTCTTCACCACCTCGCAATATCAGGTGGGCGACGACAGCTGCGACGAAAACTATGTGCCGTCCTGCATGTTCTACCACAACAACCAGGCCGACATGCCCGATACCGACGGCGTCCGGCTGGGCGCCTATGTCGAGGATCGCATCGCCATCGGCGACAGCGCCTTTTCGCTGACCCCCGGCGTTCGGTTCGACTGGTACGACTACAGCCCGAAGGAAACCGCCGGTTACGAGAACAACAGCGGCTATGGCGGTCTGCCGGACGGCCAGAGCGACATGGCGATTTCGCCGAAGCTTCGGGCCGGCTGGCAGGCGACGCCCGATATCGAGCTGTTCGCGCAGTTCTCGACCGGCTTCAAGGCGCCGAATGTCGCGCAGCTCTACAGCAATTACGACAACGCGCCGCTCTATCGCCAGATCGGCAATCCGGATCTTGAGGCCGAGACCAGCTATGGTTTCGAGGCCGGCGCCAATCTCGGCGACGAGGATTTCGGCGGCCGCATCACCGCCTTTACCACGCGCTACAAGAACTTCATCGATACCGAAACGACGGCCGAGGCGGGCTATGCCATCGGTTCGATCGAGTATTTCAACCGCGAGCGGGTGCGGATTTCTGGGATAGAGCTGCGCGGCAACAAGAATTTTGCCAATGGCTTCAACGTGCATGCCTCGATGAGCTATGCGCGCGGCACCGATCTCGACACCGACGAGGTGCTGGCCAGCGTGCCGCCACTCAAGGCCATTGTCGGCGGCGGCTATGCCACCGACATCTGGGGTGCCGACCTCAGCCTCGTGGCGTCTTCGGCCGTCGACGAGGATTCGACCGCGACCATCAAGCCGGCCGGCTACGGCATCGTCAACCTGACGGGCTGGTGGGAACCGGAACAGGCCAAGGGCCTGCGCATCCAGGCAGGGGTCTACAACCTGTTCGACAAGACCTATTACGATGCGCTCGAGGTCAAGGACGCGTCGACCAGCACCCACGACCTGGCCTATTATTCGGAGGCCGGGCGGACGTTCAAGATATCGCTGACGCAGAAGTTCTAAAGCGCGAATTCTGATTGTCTTTTGCACGATGACGGCAGCGGCTACGGCTCCCACCTCCCCCTTGAGGGGGGAGGTCGCGCGGAACGCGCGGGTGGGGG
>NZ_JAAXMM010000027.1 GCF_012276985.1 Agrobacterium sp. a22-2
ATGGAGAACAGGAGCGAGCGGGGGCAAGGTCTTTGTGCCGGGCGGGCAGGTCAGCGGGAGGGGTTGACGTCCACGGCCACCCCAATTGTCTTTTCACAGACGATAGGCCTCTTCATGCCGGCACAGGTGCCGATGATGCGCGACGTCGCGGTGCTGTTTGCCAGCCCGTGGGGCTTTGAAGAAATGTGCACCCATAAATTCTGGCGTGTGATTGCCGACCGGCTATCCTCCGCCGGTGTCTCCAGTCTGCGCTTCGACTATCCGGGAACAGGCGACGCGGGTGACAGAAGCGATTTCCAGGCCGGTCTGTCGATCTGGGAGGACAGCCTGGTGGAGGCTGCCGAGCAGCTGCGGCATCTGTCGGGCTGTCGGAGGATCATCGTGGTCAGCCAAGGGCTCGGTGCGGCGATTGCCACGAATGCTGCGGGCAGGCTGGGCGAGCTTGCCGGAATGGCGTTTCTCGCGCCGGCGATTTCCGGGCGGTTATATCTGCGGGAACTGCAGTTCTGGGCCCGCGCGATCGACGATGGCATGGGCCTGGCCGAGGCGCATCGCTCGACCGGTGGCGTGGCGATCGCCAGCCTGACAATGCCGGAGCCCATCGCCGCGGATGTCCGCAAACTCGACCTGATGGCGGTAGCGGCGGCACCTTGCAGCACGTGCCTGGTGATCGAGCGCCCTAACCTGCCGGCCGAGAGCGGTTTTGCAGATCGTCTGGAAACGCTCGGCGCGACGGTTACCAGGGCCAGCTACACCGGCTACGACGCACTTGTCGCCAATCCCACCATGGCCAAAATGCCTTTGGCGGTGGCCCAGACGCTGGTCGACTGGATCGCTGGGTTGCCAGCGGGCCAACAGGTGTCTTCGGGAGAGGCAATCGCCGGCTCGCAATGTCTGTTATGCGACGGTTATCGCGAAACCCCACTGACCTTCGGCAAGGCCCAAAGACTTTACGGCGTTCTCTGCGAACCGCTGGGCAAGCGGCAGGGGGCGACGGTCCTGCTTCTGAGCACCGCCTATGACCGACATGCCGGCTGGGGCCGGACAACCGTCGCCATGGCACGAGCCCTTGCCCGCGAGGGCATTGCCAGCCTGCGGTTCGACCCTGCCAATGTGGGCGACAGCCCGCCGGTTGCGGGTCTTGCCGATCAGGTTCTCTACACCGAGACACAGGTCGCCGATGTGGTGGAGGCGCTGGATCTGGTTGAGGAACGTGGCCTTCTGCCGGCTATCGTGGTCGGTCGCTGCAGCGGTGCCTATCTCGCCTTTCGCAGTGCCTTGCGCGACCCACGGGTCAGGGGTGTGGTGGTCGCCAATCCCTTCGCCTTCTTCTGGAACCCGAAACGCAATCTGGACGAGTTCCTGAGCGTCGTGCCGCGGTCGCTCGATACCTACAAGGCACGGTTGTTTCAGCGCGATACCCTACGCCGGCTGCTGGATGGTCGGATCGACGTGCGCGTGGCTTTTTCCAATATGGGCAAAGCTATTGGGCAGCGGTTGCTGCAGGTGACAGGTGCGGGTCCCTTTCTGGTGCCCGAACAGCGGCGCAATTGTCGTGAGGTCAAAACGGCATTCGAGCAGCTTGCTGCGCGGGGGACCGAATTGCGGATCCTCTATAGCGAACACGATATCGGGCTCACCCATTTTGCCACGCATTTCGGCGCCGATGGAGAAGGGCTCAAACGGTATCCCAACGCGCGGATGGCCATGATCGAGGATACGGATCACAACCTGACGCCTGAACCGGCGCGGCGCCTCTATTTCGAGGCGATCCGCGACATGGCGATGGCCCCGGCGCCCCGGCGGTAGCCGGATATCTCAGAAGCGCACGGTGCGGCTTGAGCCGGCCGTTGTGATCTCGCCGGCCGGCTTCTGACTTGCTGCTGCACCATCGCGCGGCAGCAGGCGAAGGCGACGGGTCTGGCCTGGCGCCATATGGAACCAGTCGTCCTCGGCGCGATAAGCCTCCAGATCGACATGCACCGATTGCGCAAATCCGTCGGAGATCAGGTCGATGCACCAAAGGCCATTGTCTTCCACGAGCGTTGCCGTGATCGCGGCATCACGCATGGCCATTGCGCGGCCTTGCGGGAAGTGGAAGGCTTGCGACACGATTTCGGCCTTCTCGTTATCGACCAGCGTCGCGACGGTCACGTCATGGGATGGCGGGCCGAAGCGGAAGGCGTAGGTGGTGTCGAAGAAGGCGCCGAACAGATCCGTGCAGGAAACGCTCAAGGCGTCGCGCGGCGACAGGGTCAGCAGGTGCTTGCCGGTGACCACCGGTGTCTTGCCGTCCCGCAGGCATGCGACTTCCAGCGCCAGGGTTTTCGCGATCGCGGTCTCGTTCAGGACATGCACGTCCAGTCCATTGGTGCCTTCGTCGGTGAATGTCACCTTGAGTGGCGCGAAGGCGCGGCGGGCGGCATACCAGACAGGTTTCGGCTCGCCGGTCGAATCGATCACGCCCCAGCCGGCGCCGGGCATCAGGTCCTGCAGCGTCCAGATCAGGGCGCCATTGCAGGAGGAGGATGGACGGCGCCACTCCGCAAAGGTCTGCTCGATGACCTCGCCGGTGACGGCCCTGGAGAGATGCATGTAGCGCGGCAGGTTTTCGCGGCGCAGCCGGGCCGGGTCGACATCGTAAAGCAGGGCCAGGTAGTGATCGCGCACGTCCTCGAAATCCCAGGAGGCGCTGCGGTCGCGCGGCACCGGCGCCTTCCAGCGCGGATCGTGAACGGGCGGCACGGCCAGATGGGCATCCAGCGTCCGCTGCTGCGGGATATTGGCAAAGGCCAGGCTCTCGGCGGCAAAGCGCACGCCGGCACGGCGCGCATCATCCAGCGGCCGGCAATAGGCGCCGACGCCGTAATAGTGGGAAACGCCTTCGTTAGGTGAAAAGGGCATGGCGCCGCCGCTCGGGCTGTTGACGACGTAGGGTACTTCGGGACGCGACGCTGCCGTCAGGTCCTTCAGGACCTGTTCGCAGAAGGTGCCCTTCCAGATACTCTCCGGCAGGCCGAGCATGGCGCCCTGCTGGTAGATCTCGCTGCCGCCACAGACGATCGCGAGCGACGGAGAGGTTTGGATGCCGGCCAGCAACTGGTCCACTTCGCGAGTGACATGGGCGACGAACACTTCGTCGGCCATCGGATAATCGAAATTGGCGAACATCAGGTCCTGCCAGACCAGGAGGCCGAGTTGGTCGCACAGGCGGAAGAAATCCGGCGTTTCATAGGCCATGGTGCCGCCGATGCGGATCATGTTCATGCCGGCTTCCACGGCGCGCATCAGCCAGGGCGCATAGTCCTCGCTACGGCCCGGCAGGCGAGTGACATCGGCCGATGTCCAGACGGCGCCGCGGCAGAAGATGCGCTGGCCGTTGAGGCGGATGGCGAAATCCTTGCCGTCTGTGCCGCGATCGATCTTGACCGTGCGGAAGCCGGTCAGGCCCAGCGAATGCGGCCTGCCGTCGATGGTCAGGCCGATATCGTAGAGTTTCGGCTCGCCATGGGTGCGCGGCCACCAGGGCTGGATACCGGGCAAGGAGAGGGCAGCGGTATAAGATCCGTCTGCCTGTCTGGTGAAAGCGGCTTCCTGTCCGGCACAGTGTAGAGTGATGGTGGTTGCGGATTGGCGCTGTTCGCCGGCCAGACGCAGCGAAACGCTGAGCCGGCCCGTGCCGTCTTCGGTGAGGTCGGACCGGATCTTGACGTCCGACAGGCTGTGCTTGGCAAGCCGGATCAGGCTGATGGGGCGCCAGGGGCCGGCGGCGTGGATCTCGGGGCACCAGCCGGGCATATAGCCGAGCGCCGTGGTGCGGATCAGGCGCAGGCCTTGATTACTCATCATCTGCGGACGCCAGCGGGCGCGGGGGCCGCGCTTGGCGAGATGGGGCGCAAGAGCGCGGAAGCAGATCGCCAGCTGATCGTCGCCCGTCAGCGTGACGGGCAGGTCATGGCTCTCGAACATGCTGTCGGAGGACAGGACCAAGACACCATTCAAAAAGACTTCGGCAATCGTCGCCAGACCCGAAAATCGCAGAACCGCATTTCCCGGCTCTTCGCCCTCCAGCGAGCGGAAATACCAGGCATCCTTGCCGTCGAGCGGCTGCGGGTTTTCGGGGTCGAACAGGCCGGCCTTGCTCAGTGCTTCGGCGACGGTGCCCGGAACGGGGGCAGGCAGGCGGGCAGCAGGCCGGTGAATGTCGCCGGGAGCGGCAAAATGCCCGGCCTCGGAGATCAGGATGGTCCAGCCGCCTTCGAGAGGCCGCTCATCGGCGCCGAGATAGGTCAGGCGGTCGGCCATGTCGTTGCGCTCCGGATTCTTTTATGTTCGATTTGTCAGTGAAACCGGATTCCACGTTTCCCGGACAAACGCTAGTCGAGCTTTTCGCCGAGATTGCCCATCAGGTCTTCCCATGCTTGCGCTGCCGGGTCGAGAACCGATTTAAGCGGATCAAATTTCTTGCGCGTGACAGCGCGGGCCAGCTGAAACTGGACTGTCTTGGCCGTTTCCGAAATCTTCAATGCCTGCTCGATCGGCGCCTGGAATGCGCCTTCAGGCGACAGCCAGGCAAGGTGGCTCGCCAGCAGCTCGAAATTGGCGCCGAATTGGCGCAGCGTGTTGAAGGCATATTTGTGGAAATAGCCGAACGGCCGCTCCGCGATCGCCTCGACCTGCGCCGGAAAGACGCGCGCAAAATCGGCGATCGGGTTGATCGTCGGCCGGCGACCGTAGTGGAATTTCAACAGGTCGTGGGACCTGGCGCGAACAACCCTATCCTCGACAGGCTTTTCGGGGAATTTGGCAAATTCGGTATAGGGCAGGAAGGGTAGGCTATCAGCCGGCAGGTCTCTCTGGAACAGGCCGTCGAAATCCTCGCCGTCCAGATGGAAGAAGCCGCCGTTGTGGAAATAATCCATGCCGCGACCAGCAAGGTCCAGCCGGTTGATGGCGACGGTCGTCTTGCCATGATCCTGCCGATAGCCGACGCCGCGGGTGTCCGGCATGAAATAGCTGTCCATCTCGACAAGGCAGAGCCGGCCGCGGCAGATCTGCTCGGTCACATGGGCTTCCACGGTGTCGAAGATGGCAAGCTCGGTGCAGCGGATGCCGTAGAGCTTTTCGAGATCCTCCAGCGGCACCTTGAAAAAGGTGAACTGGTCGCCTTCGAACTCCTGGGTCAGTGTGAAGCCGAGCATGGCCTCGGGTGCGACGCCGAGGCTTGCCAGCACTTCGATCCACAGGTCGACATAGCAATTGGTTTCCGGCCACATGCGCTCGCTGGAATGCAGCGGGTGCGGTTGATAGGTGGCCGGATCGAGGTTCGCGAATACGGATGTCATGCCAGCGATCAGCCCCAGAGCGCCTTGCGCACCTTTTCCGGCCATTGCTTGACGTCCAGGCCATGATGATGGAACAGCGCGAGCGCGATGCGTTCCAGTCCAAAGCCGACGCAGGCCGTGTGGGCGACCGCACCATCTTCGAGGTTCAGGCCCCATTTGGTGCCGAAGGCATCCTGATGGTAGTTGAAGCTCATGCAGGCGGTGGGCTTGGAAACCGAGGTGATCGGGATCAGCAGCTCGAACTTCAGGTTCTGGTCGCGCTGGTTGTTGGCCAGCATCTTTCCGGCGCGGCCGAAGAACGGGTCGTTGGCAACGTCGATTTCCACCGGCAGGTCGAGGCCGGCCATCATCTTCACGCCGCGATCCATCCAGGTCTGGCGGAAATCGGTGACATGCTGCTCGGTGCCCATGCAGACATATTCGCGCATGCGGAACAGCTGCTGGCGGGCCGGATCGGTGGATGGTTCATGGCGGAAGCAGTAGGACTGCAGGTCGTAGAGCCCGCCCTTTGCCGGCAGGTTGCCGCGCTTGGCAATCGTCGGATAGAGCGGATAGCAGGCGGCCGGCGTCAGCACGATATTGGTGGCCTTCTGCTCGCCGGTCCAGTCCGTGCCGTCATCCATGCTTTTCAGCAGGCTGACATGGTCCAGTTCGCAGCCGCAGAAGCTGTGCACGGTGCCGGCCAGCTGCGGAAAGCTCTTCATGTAGCCGCTCTTTTCGAAATAGGCGCGGTTCATGCCGGGCGGGAAGCGGATGGCTTCGGCGCCATCGGCACCGCCGAACGTGTCGATATAGCGCTCGAAAGCGGCAATGACGTCTTCGAACTGGCCGCTGCGGCCGTAAAGACCTTCCACGCCGGTGTCGATCAGAAGACCGGCGTCGAACAGCCGGTCGAGAAGAGATGTCTGTGCGTCCATCGGTTTTACCCCAACAAGCTGGTGTCCAGTTTATGTACCAAGAGCATGTTCGATGTGTTTCCAAGGATGCGGTCGTTGGAAATCATCAGCTGCGCGGAATGGGCATCCCGCAGGTGGCGGCCAAGGCTGTACGGCGTGCCGTTCTTGTAGCCCATGATGCCGCAGATCAGCATGGCATGATTGATGATGGTCAGGATCATCTCGGACGAGGCGATCTTGACATTGTTCATCGCCACCGAGAAGCCGAAGGACGACAGCCGATCAGCATCGTGCTTGGCCTCTTCATAGGTCTTCAGGCCGGCAATGACATTCGAGCGGACAACCTGCAGCAGGCTCGACACTTCCGCCAGGCGCAGTGCCCCCGGCGGCTGCGTTCCGGGCGACTTGCGGGCGGCAGCTCGGACAAAGGCCTGGGCACGGGCTACGGCATCGACGGCAATGCCGTACCAGACGCCGCTCCACAGGAGATGGGATGCGGCCAGCATCGACTGTGCAGCAATCTCCGCAAAGGGTTTCGGCAGGATCTGAACGGCCGGCGCCTCGCCCTTGAACAGGAAGCCGTCGGAGCGCGTGCCGCGCATGCCGAGCGTATCCCAGTCATGGGTCTTTTGCAGGCTGTACTGGCCTTTGAGGAAAACGGTCATCACCTGATCGGACGGTGCGGCGTCCTTGTGGGCGCGCGAGGTGATCAGGATGGCATCGGCCTGCTCGCCATAGGAAATGACGGTGGCGTCCTTTTCCAGCCGGCAGGTGTCGCCGTCAACCTCGATGGCGCAGATACTGTTGCGCAGATTGCCGCCGATGCCGCCTTCGGTGGTGGCGGAACCCAGCAGCAGCTGCTGCGCGGCGATGCGCTGCATGAAAGCGCTATGCCAGGCATCATCCGCTCCATGCTCGACGAGACTGGAACATTTGATGTGATGCATGGCGAAGATCATGGCGCTCGACGCGCAGGCCTGGCCGAGCGTGGTGCAGATTTCGGCGATTTCACTGAAGGTGGCGCCTTCGCCACCGAGCTTGACCGGAACCTGAATGCCCAGCAGGCGCTCGGCCTTCATGGCATCAAGGGCTTCCTGTGGGAAGCGGCCATCGGCGTCGACGCGATCGGCAAACTCGGCGGCTACAGCCGCAACGCGCGCCGCGCGGGTCTTGAAGTCCGAAGCCGGAAGCTTGATCGAGAGGTTCATCAGGCGACCTTTCTTTCCTCCAGGATGAGCGACACGGTGCGCTCGATGGCGTCGATGCTGACGAAGGACTTGCGGTTCAGCAAATGGTCGGGAAATTCGATGTCGAAAGCTTCTTCGATGCCCAGCATCAGTTGAACCGAAGCGAAAGACGACAGTCCAATGGCATAGAGATCAGCATCATGGGCAATCTCGTTCGCCGCGACAGGCAGGCCACCCAGTTTTGTGAGCAAGTTGCGGATTTTCTCATTCATCTGAACTATCCTTCCCGTTTTAGACTGTACTTATTGTTTGCATCCTTCTACCGGGGAAAGCATAAGATTCCGCTAAATGCGTTAGTTAAATTAGGATGACCGTGTGCGAAAACCGGTCAACAACCCGCCACTCGATGATCAAACGTCAAGAATGCGGGTGATTTTTCTAACGAGAGCCTATTTGGGGCGCTTAAATGGCCGCTCAACCGTCGGTATAGCGATGCTTGGCGCCGCGGTAGTCTTCGACGAGATAATCGCCCGCGGATTGCGCTGAGATCGTCGCCATGCCGATCGGTGTCTTGCCATAACCACCAGGAATATCGAGCACATAGGTCGGCTGGCACAGGCCGGAGAGAGTGCCGCGCAGGGCACCGACGATGGCCTGTCCTTGCGCGATCGAGACACGGAAATGGCCGGTTCCCGGGGCCTTGTCCGGATGATGCAGGTAATAGGGCTTGATCCGCCATTCGACGAAGGTGCGCATCAAATCGGTCAGGACGGCCGCATCGTCGTTGATGCCTTTGAGCAGCACGGTCTGGCTGACCATGACAATGCCGCTGTCGATCAGTCTGGCGCAGGCGGATTTGGCCTCCGGCGTCATTTCGCGCGGGTGATTGGCATGCAGCGCGACATAGGTGGTCTTGCCGCTGGAGCGGATGGCGTCGACCAGGACCTGGTCGACATGCCCGGGATCGACGACCGGCACGCGGGTGTGAAACCGCACGATCCTGACATGGGGAATGTTCGCCAGGCCTTGCATGATGGCGGCCAGCCGGCGCGGCGACAGCACCAGCGGGTCGCCGCCAGTCAGGATCACTTCCCAGATTTCGGCATGGGCGCGGATATAGTCGAGGGCGCGCTCCAGAGCGTCGGCCGAGAGCGTGCCGTCACCCTTCGGGCCGACCATCTCGCGGCGAAAGCAGAAGCGGCAATAGACCGGACAGATGTGCACGGCCTTCAGCAGCACGCGGTCGGGATAGCGGTGGACGATGCCTTCGACCGGGCTGTGAGCGTGATCGCCGATCGGATCGGCATTCTCGTCCGCCGTCTGCACGAGTTCGTCTTTCGTCGGCACGAATTGCGCCACGATCGGATCGTGTTGGTCTGCTTGGTCGATCAGATCGACCAGCGTCGGGGTGATCGCAATCGCATAGCGTGACCCGACATCGCGAAGGCCTTCGGCCTCTGCCGCCTCAATGAGGCCGGCGGTCTGCAGATCATCGACACTGGTCAGGCTTCGGCGTTTCATGCGGTCGTGTCCGCAACAGGTGCCCAGATGACATGGTCGATGCGCTGGGCGCCGGTGGCCAGCATCACCAGCCGGTCGAAGCCAAGCGCGATGCCGCTTGCCTCCGGCATGATGGCAAGGGCTGCCAGAAAGTCCTCGTCCAGTGGGTAGGTTTCGCCATAGACCCGCTGCTTTTCCACCATCTCGGCCTGAAAACGCCGACGCTGTTCGGCCGCATCCGTCAGTTCGCCGAAGGCATTGGCGAGTTCCACGCCGCAGGCATAAAGTTCGAACCGTTCGGCCACCCGCGGATCGCGCGATGAGGGTCGGGCGAGGGCTGCTTCGCAGACGGGGTATTCGTCGAGAATGGTCGGCCGACCGAAGCCGAGATTGGGTTCGACCTTTTCGACGAGTACCCGGCTGAAAAGGTCAGCCCAGGTGTCGTCATCGGCATGACGGATGCCGGCCTTTTGCAGTTCGGCGGCCAGATGGTCGCGATCGGTGGCGCCGCCTGCCTCGACGGAGGGCAGAAGATCGATGCCGGCATAGCGCTTGAAGGCATCGGCCACGCTTAAGCGCTGCGGCTCCTGAAAGGGATCGGTGCTGCGACCACGATAGGTCAGCAGGCCGGCCTTGACCACGTCTGCGGCCAGCGCCAGGATCTCGGCGGCATCGGCCATCAGGGTTTCGTAGCCTTCGCCGGCCCTGTACCATTCGAGCATGGTGAATTCCGGGTGATGCAGCGGGCCGCGCTCGCGATTGCGATAGACATGGGCGAAACAGGCGATGCGCTGCTCGCCGGCCGCCAACAGCTTCTTGCAGGCGAATTCCGGCGAGGTGTGCAGATAAAGCGGCGTGCCTTGTCCATCAGGGCCGACAGCCTCCGTCGCGAAGGCGTGCAGATGGGCCTCATTGCCGGGCGAAACCTGCAGGGTGGCTGTGTCGACCTCGATGAAGGCCTGTTCGGCGAAGAAGCCACGCAGCCGTGCCTGGATCGCATTTCGGCCGAGAAGAAACGGACGCCGGTCGGCATGGACGCCGGGCGTCCACCAAGGCGAGGCGGATGGACGGTTGTCATTCATTCCGGTTTCTCGGTCCTTATCGCAACACGGGCTGGCTATTTCGCCGATTTTAGGTTAGGTGCGCCCAGGAAAAAAGTAATAGAAGACGTCGGTAGGGACGACAGGCCGTCCTTTACGATGGGTCTTGCGCAGATACAAGGAATTCCAATGGTCAAGGTCATCGCCTCTTCGGTCCGCAAGGGCAACGTGCTCGACGTGGACGGCAAGCTTTACGTCGTTCTCACCGCTGCCAACTTCCATCCCGGCAAGGGCACGCCCGTCACCCAGGTCGACATGCGCCGCATCGTCGACGGCGTGAAGGTATCGGAACGCTGGCGCACGACCGAGCAGGTCGAGCGGGCATTCGTCGAGGACAAGACCTACCAGTTCCTCTACGAGGATGGCGAGGGCTTCCACTTCATGAACCCGGAAAACTACGATCAGGTGGCTGTCGATGCCGAAACAGTCGGCGATGCCAAGCCTTATCTCCAGGAAGGCATGTCCGTCATCCTGTCGATCTACGAAGGCATGGCGCTGGCGCTGCAGCTGCCGCGCCAGATGACCTTCGAGATCGTCGAGACCGAACCGGTCGTCAAGGGCCAGACGGCATCGTCCTCCTACAAGCCGGCGATCCTGAACAATGGCGTTCGCACCATGGTGCCGCCGCATGTCAACGCCGGCACCCGCGTCGTCATCCTGACGGAAGACAATTCCTACGTGGAACGCGCCAAGGACTGATCCCTGCCGTTTTTCAAGTCTATTGGAAGCCTCTGCAACGTGAACCGTTGCGGAGGCTTTTTTGCTAGGGCATTCCCGGGCGTGACCCGTCCGGGAGAAAAATTTCGAGAAGTTCTTACTCGATGCCGCCGAGGCAGAGATATTTGATCTCGGTATAATCGTCGATACCGTATTTCGAGCCTTCGCGGCCGAGGCCGGACTGCTTGATACCGCCGAAGGGCGCGACTTCCGTGGAGATCAGGCCGGTATTGATGCCGACCATGCCGTATTCCAGGGCTTCGGCGACCCGGAAGATCTTGGCGATGTCCTTTGAGAAGAAATAGGAGGCGAGGCCGAACTCGGTGTTGTTGGCGAGTTCGACGACTTCCTCTTCCGTTTCGAACTTGAAGAGCGGAGCCACGGGACCGAAGGTTTCCTCGACGGCAACCCTCATGTCGCTGGTAACGCCGGTCAGGATGGTCGGCTCGAAGAACAGGCCACCGAGATCGGAGGTTTCGCCGCCAGCGGCAATCTTGGCACCCTTGGAAACGGCATCCGTGACATGTTCGCGGACTTTCTTCAAGGCGTTGGTGTCGATCAACGGGCCGGTGGTGACGCCTTCGGCAAAACCATCGCCGACCTTCATCTTGGCCACGCGCTCGGCAAGCTTGGCGGCAAATGCCTCATAGACGCCGGACTGCACATAGAGGCGGTTGGCGCAGACGCAGGTCTGGCCGGCATTGCGGTATTTCGAGACCATGGCGCCCTCGACGGCAGCGTCGAGATCGGCGTCGTCAAAGACGATGAAAGGGGCATTGCCGCCCAGTTCCAGGCCGAGCTTCATGATCTGGTCGGCGCCCTGGCGCATCAGGATGCGGCCGACATTGGTGGAGCCGGTAAAGGTCAGCTTGCGGACCTTGTCGTTCTCGCACATTTCCTTGCCGACCATGGCCGCATCGGTGGCTGTCACCACGGAGAAGATACCGGCGGGCAGGCCGGCGCGCTCGCACAGAATGGCCAATGCCAACGCCGAGAGCGGCGTCTGGGCGGCGGGTTTCGACACCATGGCGCAACCGACCGCAATGGCCGGCGCCATCTTGCGGGCCAACATGGCGTTGGGGAAGTTCCACGGCGTGATGGCG
This sequence comes from Agrobacterium sp. a22-2, assembly GCF_012276985.1. Classification (GTDB taxonomy): domain Bacteria; phylum Pseudomonadota; class Alphaproteobacteria; order Rhizobiales; family Rhizobiaceae; genus Allorhizobium. Next base: position 11,849 of record NZ_JAAXMM010000027.1, read on the forward strand.
CCGACGACGCCGATTGGCTGCTTGATGATCATGATCCGCTTGTCGGCCTGATGACCGGGGATCGTGTCGCCATAGACGCGCTTGGCCTCTTCGCCGAACCATTCGACATAGGAGGCCCCGTAGAGGATTTCGCCGCGGGCTTCCGGCCAGGGCTTGCCCATTTCCATGGTGAGGATGGTGGCGAGATCGTCGGCATTGGCGACCATCAGGTCATAGAGCTTGCGCAGGATGCCGGCGCGCTCCTTGCCGGTCTTCTTCGCCCAGGCCTTCTGCGCCTTGTAGGCGGCATCGATGGCGCGGGTCACCTCCGCCTTGCCGAGATCGGGCAGGGTGGCGATGACCTCGCCATTGGCCGGATTGGTGACGTCGAAGGTCTTGCCGCTGTCGCTGGCCGATAGCCAGTCGGCACCTACCAGCGACTTGTCGGTCGCCAGAGACGGGTCTTTCAGCCTGGATGTCAGTGTGGTCGAAATGCTCATTTCTTTGCTTCCTCCGCACATTCGCGAATGGAAGCCTCGATGATGTCGAGCGCTTCGTTGAAGATATCATCCTGGATCGTGATCGGCGCCAGGAAGCGGACGACGTTGGAATAGACGCCGCAAGTGAGCAGAATGAGGCCCTTTTCGAGTGCCTTCAGCCGCACGGCATTGGTGAAATCGGCATTCGGCTTGACAGAACCGGGCACGGCGAATTCGACGGCATTCATGAAGCCCGGACCACGGATATCGGAGATCTGCGGGATATCGGCGCGCAGGGCCTCGAGACGCTGCTTCAGGCGGCCACCCAGCTGGTTGGCGCGGTCGCAGAGCTGCTCTTCCTCGATGACGTCGAGAACGGCATGGGCCGCGGCAATGGCGAGCGGATTGCCGGCATAGGTGCCGCCCAGGCCGCCGGGGCCGGGTGCGTCCATCAGCTCGGCGCGGCCGGTGACGGCCGAGAGCGGGAAGCCGCCGGCCAGGCTCTTGGCCATGGTCATCAGATCAGGGGCCACGTCATAGTGTTCCATGGCGAACAGCTTGCCGGTGCGAGCAAAGCCGGTCTGCACTTCGTCGGCAATCAGCAGAATGCCATGATCGTCGCAGATCTGGCGCAGGCCCTTCATCAGGCCGCGCGGCACTTCATAGAAGCCGCCCTCGCCCTGGACCGGCTCGATGATGATGGCGGCAACGCGCTTGGGGTCGACATCGGCCTTGAACAGCTTGTCGAGCACGTCGAGCGAGGTCTCGACGTCGATGCCATGCATCTCGATCGGGAAGGGCACGTGGAAGACGTCGCCCATCATCTGGCCGAAGCCGACCTTGTAGGGCACGACCTTGCCGGTCAGGGCCATGCCCATGAAGGTGCGGCCGTGGAAGCCACCGGTAAAGGCAATGACGGCGGAGCGGCCTGTGGCGGCACGGGCGATCTTGACGGCATTTTCGACGGCTTCAGCACCGGTCGTTGCAAAGATCGTTTTCTTGGTGCCTTGGACTGGCACCATGGCGTTTAGCCGCTCGGCCAGCGCCACGTAGTTCTCATAGGGAACGACCTGATGGCAGGTGTGGGTGAAACGGTCGAGCTGCTTCTTGACAGCTTCGATCACCTTGGGGTGGCGGTGACCGGTATTGAGAACCGCGATGCCGCCAGCGAAATCGATATAGCGGTTGCCCTCGACATCCCAGATCTCGGCATTCTCCGCCCGATCGGCGTAGATCTGCGTGGTCATGCCGACGCCGCGCGAAATGGCGTCGTTCTTGCGGGCGGATATTTCGGAGTTCTTCATGGTCGAAACCTCTGGATGGCCGATGCCGTGATGGAGACGATAACGAGTGTCTTCAAAAAACCTACAGAATTTCTGTAGACTTGCAATATGCTTTGCTGCAATTATTTGCGCGTGGACCTGACGCCTGGATACGCTACGGAATTCTCATGGATGATATCCGATTTAAGATTGCCGAAGCCGCACGATTGGCGGGTGTTTCCGCCTCGACCCTCCGCCTGTGGCAAGCGCAGGGGCTGATTGAACCCATCCTGACCGCCAGCGGTCAGCGGCTTTATGATCAGACTTTGATCGATCGATTGAAGACCATCGCCTGGCTGCGCAGCGAGAAGGGGCTGAACCCGGCTGCTATCCGGGAGAATCTTCAGGATCAAGGATCGCTCGAGGAGGGGGACGACCTCTCACCGGCCGGCGAGGCCGAGGAGGCGACCGATCTTCCGATCGGTCTGAAGATCCGCCGCATAAGGCGCGAGGGCGGCCAGACGCTGGAAAGTGTTTCCAAGGCGACCGGGGTGACGACCTCGATGCTGTCGACATTCGAGCGGACATCGCAAGGCCTGTCGTTTACTTCGCTCCACCGGGTCGCCAGCCATTTCGGCACGACGATTGCGGCGCTGAGCGGACAGGAAGAGCGAGGGCAGGGCGAATCGTTAATCCGGGACGGGAAATGGGCGACATGGCCGAGTACATCGTCCGGCGTGACGATCCAGGTTCTGGCCGAAGGTCGCACTCAGATGGAGTGCCATCGGTTCCAGCTGGCGCCGGGGGCTTCCAGTGAAGGCGCTTACCAGCATGATGGCGAGGAGTTCATCCATGTGCTGACCGGCAGCCTGGAGATCGTGCTGGATGGCGACCAATTCCACACGCTGAATTCCGGCGACAGCTTCTATTTCGAAAGCTGCCGGCCCCATTCCTGGCGCAACAGCCATGAGGGCGAGACGATCCTGCTCTGGGTCAATACGCCACCGACTTTCTGATGGCGTGGGAGCAGTTTGCCTCGTTTCCAAAGTCTCCTGCAGCCATAAGAAAACCCTGGCAACCGCAGAGTTGCCAGGGCTCTTTATTGCATTCGTGAAAGCGGGATCGCTTACATGGTCTTGGCGGAACCGGAGTTGAAGGCGTAGCCGCCGCCGATCGCCACATTGAGGCTGACGAAGTCGGCAGCCATCTGCTGCACGGCCTGGGCAAGGTCTGCCTCGGCAGTTGTGACGGAACGCTGCGCATCGAGAACGTCGAGCAGCGACGAAGCACCGTCCTTGTAGCTGGCGGTCGAGAGTTGGAGCGCTTCTTCATAAGAGCGAACGGTTGCCGTTAAAGCGTTGACGGTCTGGCTGTCGCGATTGACGGCGGCCAGCGCATTTTCCACTTCTTCAACCGCGTTCAAGACAGTCTGCTTCCAGGCCAGATACTGTTCGCGAGCCGACGACTTGGCGATATCGACATTGGCCTTCCGGCTGCCGCCATCCAGGATCGGCAGGCTCAGACTCGGGCCGAAGGACCAGGATGTCGACGTGCCGCCGAGTGCGCTTGTGGCGATATAGGATGGCGAGATCGAGCCGCCCAGCGTGATAGACGGATAGAGCTGCGCTTCCGCCACGCCGATTTCGGCGACATATGATGCCAGCGTGCGTTCGGCAGCGCGGATATCGGGACGATTGCGGATCAGGTCGGCAGGGATGCCGGCCTTGACGCGAACACGGGCGACCGGCTGCGGAGCACCCTTCTGCAGGTCGGCGATCAAGCTGGAAGCCGGCAGGCCGAGCAGGGTGGCAACGCGATGGGCGGACTGGCGGAAATTGGTCTCGAAGCCGGGCAGATCGGCAAGGGTCGAATTGACCAGGCCTTCGGACTGCACGACATCCAGTCGCGAAGCGGCGCCGGCTTCCAGCTGAAGCTTGGTCAATTCCAGTGTTTCGCGGCGGGAACCAAGGGCCTTGCGGGCAACGGCGATGCGCTGCTGATAGTAACGTGCGTCGATATAGGCTTTCACCAGCTCCGACATATAGGTCAGCTTGGCCGTATCGGCGTTTGCATAGGCCGCATCCAGGGAGGCGTTGGCGCTTTCCTTGGAACGCTTATACTCGCCGAACAGGTCGAGCAGCCAGGAGACGCTGAGGCCGCCGCTGGAGGTCGAGGTCTTGTCAGAGGCGCTGATGCCGTTCGTCTTGCTTTCGGTGTGGTCGGCCGAGGCGGTGAGGCTCGGCAGCGCGCCGGCGCCGGCGACAATGACGCTGGCCTCAGCAGATGTAATGCGCTCCATTGCCTGCAGGATGTCGAGGTTCTGGGCCAAGCCCTGTTCGACGAGGCCGTTCAGCCGCTTGTCGTTGAAGGCGGTCCACCAGGCAGCCATCGATACGTCGCCGGTCGATTCCTTGCCGCCTTCGGCATATTTCATCGGCAGGTCGGTGGTTGGCGGGCTGTGGTCCGGTCCGCTGACGCAGCCGGAGAGAATAAGCATTGCGAGGGGTGCGGCTACACGAATGGATAGCATCATTTTATCCTAGAATACACTCGATGATCTGACCATTCCTGGGGGCGTCATGCCGTCCACAAATGACCTTACACGGTATGTTGAACAAGGGAATCAACCCCCTCACGATTTGTTAACCTAGCAAGGGCCGCTTTTTCATGACAGCCCCTCTTTCGGTTTTGCACGGTTTGAAATGCGACGAATGATGACGAAGAAAGATGGCACGAAGAAAATACCGATCAACGTGGCCGAGAGCATCCCACCCAGGACGCCAATACCGATGGCATTTTGCGCGGCGGAGCCGGCACCGGTGGCGATCGCCAGCGGTACGACACCCAAAATGAAAGCAAGCGACGTCATGATGATTGGGCGCAACCGCAGCCTTGCAGCTTCCAACGTTGCATCCAACAATGACAGGCCTTGCTCCTGCCGCTCCTTGGCAAACTCGACGATCAGAATGGCATTTTTGGCCGCCAGACCTATTGTCGTGAGCAATCCTACCTTGAAGTAGACGTCATTGTCCTGCCCCATGAAATGGGCTGCCGCCACGGCACCAAGCACACCAATAGGAACAGCCATGATGATCGAAAACGGGATCGACCAGCTTTCATACAGGGCCGCAAGGCAAAGGAAAACAATCAACACCGACAAGGCATAGAGAAGCGGAGCCTGCGAACCTGAGAGCCGCTCCTGATAGGAAATGCCCGACCATGCTACAGAGTAGCCGCCGTCCATCTGAGACACCAGCCGCTCGACTTCGTTCATCGCGTCGCCGGAGCTCACGCCCGGTGCGGATGAACCTTCCATGGAAAATGCCGAGACCGCATTAAATGCCGAGATCGAGGGAAGACCGTTGACCCATTTTGTCTCTGTAAACGAGGAGAACGGCACCATCTCACTGTTGGAGTTGCGCGCATTCCAATATTTCAGGTCCTCCGCCTGCATGCGATAAGGCGCATCGGCTTGAACGTAGACCTTCTTGATCTTGCCGTTGAGTGTGAAGTCGTTGACGCGTGTGCTGGCAAAAATAGTGGTCAGCATTGAGTTCGCATCCGAAATCGTCACGCCCATGGCACTCAGCTTCTCCTGGTCGAGCAGGATTTTGAGCTGGCTTTCCTGATCTCTGTCATTGCTGCGCATGGAGCTGACGAGGTTGCCACTATTGGCTTCCTGGGCCAGGAGTTTTGACGCATTGACCAGCGCTTCCGAACCATGATTGCCGCTGTCGACAAGATACATGGAGAAGCCGCTCGAATTGCCCATGCCCTGAATGGCTGGCGGGAGCAATGGGAACACCTGGGCCTCACGGATCGTGAAAAAATACCCCATCGCACGCTGAACGATCGCGCTTGCCGCGAGCGTTGCGTCCGTGCGCTTGTCAAAATCCTGAAGCTTGGCAAACACCAGAGCATTGTTCTGGCCTGAGCCGTTGAAACTGAAGCCATTGACCGCAAACACGCTTTCAATGCCATCCTTCTCCTTGTCGATGTAATAGTCCTCGACTTTCTTGATCACCTCAGCTGTCTGTGCCGATGTTGCACCATTCGGCAACTGAATAATGGTCATCAGGACACCTTGATCTTCCTGTGGCAGGAAGGACGATGGCAATCTGGTGAAAAACCAGGCGCAACCACCGATCACGATGGCGAACATCATCAACACTCGCAACGGACGTCCCAGAAGATAACCGACCGTGCTGACATAGCCCTTGGTAGTCCTGTCGAAATTACGATTGAACCATGCAGCCAGACCTTTGCCCTTTTTATGATGGTCAATTGGCTTGAGCATCGTGGCGCACAGGGCTGGGGTCAGTACGATCGCGACTACTGCCGAGAGCAGCATGGCAGAGATGATCGTCACGGAGAACTGACGATAGATGATGCCGGTGGAACCGCCGAAGAAGGCCATGGGAACGAAAACTGCCGTCAGCACGAGGGCAATACCCACGATTGCGCCGGTGATTTCACCCATGGACTTTTCTGTGGCCTCCAGAGGCCCCAGGCCTTCCTCCGACATAATACGCTCGACATTTTCCACCACCACAATCGCGTCATCGACGAGCAGGCCGATGGCCAGAACCATGGCGAACATGGTCAGCGTGTTGATGGAATAGCCGGTCAGGGCGAGGATGCCGAATGTTCCCAGCAAAACCACCGGAACGGCAATCATCGGGATCAAGGTAGCCCTGAGATTTTGCAGGAAAATCAGTAGAACGAAGAAGACCAGTACGATCGCTTCGATCAGGGTATGGACCACTTTTTCAATCGACAGGGAGACGAAAGGCGTCGTGTCGTAGGGATAGATGATTTTGACGTTTTGCGGCAGCGAAGGTGCAATCTGTGCCAGTTTTGCCTTCACAAGCGCCGCTGTATCCAGCGCATTGGCACCGGTTGCGAGGTTTACTGCAAAGCCTGAGGCCGGTTGGCGGTCGGATCTCGATGTGGAGGTATAGCTTTCCTGCCCGATTTCAACCCTTGCGACATCACCAAGGCGTACATTGGCACCACTGGTGTCGACCTTGAGGATAATTCTTTCGAATTCCGGGACGGTTGTCAGTTGGCTTTGCGCCGTCATAGTGACATTAAGCTGCTGGCCTTCCACCGATGGCAGACCCCCTACGGAACCGACCGAAACCTGTGTATTCTGAGCCTCGATAGCGGATGTGACATCGGCAGGGGTCAGCTGGAATTTCTTGAGCTTGAACGGATCAAGCCAGATCCGCATGGCGAAGGCCGAACCGAATGAATTGATGCTGCCCACGCCCTGAAGTCTTTTGACCTGATCTTCGATCTGGGTGGAGAAGATATCGCCCAGATCGGCCGAGGATTTCTTGCCATCAGTGGATACCAATGCGCCAACAAGCAGAATGCTCGAGGTGGACTTTGTCACCTCAATTCCGAGATCCTGAACAACGGACGGCAGCTGCGTGGTGACGAGTTGAAGCTTGTTCTGGACCTGAACCTGAGCGATATCAGGATCGACGCTGTTGTCGAAGGTCAGCGTGATTGTCGCCTGGGCAGTCGTGGACGACGATGTCATATAGGTCAGACCGTCGAGGCCGGTCATTCCGTCTTCAATAATCTGGGTCACCGTCTTCTTGACAGTGTCGGCGCTGGCCCCTGTATAGCTTGCGCTGATGCGCACTGTTGGCGGCGCAATCTCCGGATATTGTGAAATTGACAGTGTGCTGATGGCAAGGGCGCCCCCTAGCATGATCACGATTGCGATCACCCAGGCGAAAATCGGTCGCCGTATGAAAAATTTGGACATTCTCTAATTCCTGATCACGATGTTGCCGGGGATGTCCTTTGACATCATGATTTCGGTGTTGCGGTGTTTTCCGGTGCGGCAGATTTGTCTATGATAAAGCCTTTGGCATCCACTTCCGAGGGAATAGGATTGACCGTGGCATTATCCGAAATCCATTGAAAACCATCCACGATCAGCTTGTCACCATCCGTCACACCCTCATTGACCAGCCAGCTGTTGCCCGAGAGCTTGCTGGTCCGGAATGTACGGGTCTCGACCTTGTTTTCGGCATTGACAAATTTCGCCGTCAGATCGCCATTGGCATTGCGCCCTGCAGCACGCTGAGGAATGAGATAGCCCGCTTCCTGGCCGACCTTGATTGTGGCGCGCACAAACATCCCCGGCAGGATCACATTGTTCGGATTGTCGAACAAGGTTCGGATGGACACTGTCCCGGTTGTGGTGCTGACAGCCATTTCGGACATATCAAGTTTACCCACCTGCGGATAATCCGTCCCGTCTTCCAGTGTCAGACGGATGTCCGTGATCCCCGCTCCATCGCCATTGCTGGAGCTGTTTGCAGCGGTGATAGCCGCCTTCATACGCTGCAGATTGACGCTGGCTTCGTTGAGTTCAATGTAAATCGGGTCGATCTTGCGCAGCGTCATCAGTGAATCTGTCTGGCTCGCCGTTACCACATTGCCAATGGAGTAATTGGTTGCCGATGTCACGCCATCAAACGGCGCCTTGACTTCCGTCAGATCAAGACTGATCTGCGCCGTTTGCAGGGCAGCGCGCGATTCCGAAACGGCAGCTTTTGCCTGAAGCAAGGTTGTCTGCGCGTCTTCATATTCTTTCTGTGAGGCGCCGCTATTGGCAAGCCGCTCATATCGCTGAAGATTGGCTTCTGCGGCGGGAATACTGGCCTGGGACTTTTCAAGGGTCGCCTTGGCCTCCTCGACCGCGGCGACATAGGTGTCGTCGTCAATTTTATAGAGTAAATCGCCGGCCTTGACGAAATTTCCTTCCTTGAAGGCAATCTCTTTGATGATGCCGCCAACCCGAGGGCGAATATCCGCTGACTGGAAGGCCGTTGCGCGGCCCGACAGCACGGTGGTCAGCGGTTGCTCGCCGGCCTTCATGATCAGGACGCTCACCGGAGATGGAGGCCTCTCTGCCCCCGCGGGTGCGGTCTTTGCAGTCTCATCGCTGCAGCCTGCTAGGGCGGCGACAACCAACAGGGCAAATGCAGGCGGCAACAGACGACGATACATGGGCAGCTTTCCAAAAAACGAAGTGACAAGCGAAGTTTCGATTACCGATTACAGCAAGGGGCGTCAGCGCCATAATTAACATTTATTAAGGCCGGCAGCGACTGGGAACGCAATTTTTCTCGCGGCTGGTCACGACACATCGAGCCGGCTCTCGCATAGACACGAGTAACCTGCCGTTAAGTGACGTAAGTCAAACATCGTCACCTGACAAGGGGATTTTGCAGCGCGGCATTTATCAGGCCGACCACTTCTCGGCAACGTGTTGCCAATATGTCAGGCTTTTCATTCGCGATCATGACAGGGTGCAGCACGCAAGACAGCGCCATGGCCGCTGTGTGGGCTGTGCTCAGGCTATCCTCGACATGATAGATACCTTGCCGCACGCCATCCTCGATGATCGATGCGATATCAGCCGCCACCATGGCCCTGTAGCGCAGACCGCATTCAAGTTCTTGCCTTGCCGTCAGCAGGATCATTTCGAAAACGTGAGGATTTTCCTTGAGATCGCGCAGATGGCTTTCCATCAACTGTTCCACCATGCGAAGGAGACGCTCGGGTGGGGCCTTGCCGGGATCCGGCCGGGCCAATCGATGGGCCAGATTGTCGATATGCCGCGATGAGATCGCATCGATCAGGCTGGTCTTGGTATGGAAATGCTTGAAGACATTGGCCGGCGACATGCCCAGTGCGGCGGCGATGTCGGCGATCGCCACGCTGGAATAGCCGCGCGCGCGAAACAGGTTTTCGGCCGTGTTGAGGATATCCTCGCGGGTTTCCTCAGCCTTGCGTCGCGGACGGCGCACGATGCCGCCATCCGCAGCACTTGCGGTTTCGCTGCCGCAACCGATTGCCATTGTTTTGGACGCTGTCGCCAAAGTCGGTCCTGCCTCTTTTTAAAAATATGCAGCGAGATTGTTGCGAATCCTGTCGCGAGGCGTCGCTGCGCTGTCATCCGGCACGAATGTCGCGCCGGTAATCGCTTCATAGGCTTTAATATAGACCCGCGAGGTCTCTTCGACCAGTTCGACCGGAATTTCCGGGATCTCGTCTGTATAAGGATTGCAACGCTCGGCCACCCAGGCGCGAACAAAATCCTTGTCGAAGCTGGCTGGCCGCAGGCCCTTCTCGAAGCTGTCGGGATAGCTCTCGGCGATCCAGTAGCGGCTGCTGTCGGGCGTGTGGATTTCGTCGGCCAGAATGATCGTGCCGTGCTCGTCGGTGCCGAACTCATACTTCGTGTCAACGAGGATCAGGCCGCGCTTGGCTGCCATCTCCTGGCCGCGGGCAAAGAGCGCAAGCGCATAGCGTGACAGCGTCTCCCACTGCTCTTTTGTCAGCAGACCTTTGGAAACGATTTCGCCGGGCGTCAGCGGTTCGTCATGGCCACCGTCGAACTCCTTGCTGGTCGGCGTGATGATCGGCTCGGGCAGGACCTGGTTGTCGCGCATGCCGTCCGGCAGGGTCATGCCATACATGGTCCGCTCGCCGGCCTTGTAGAGCGTCAGGATCGAGGTGCCGGTGGTGCCGGCCAGATAGCCGCGCACGACGATTTCGACGGGAAGGATGTCGAGCCGCTTGCCGATCACGACATTCGGATCTGGATAGTCGAGCACATGATTGGGGCAGATGTCCTTCGTTGCTTCGAACCAGTAGCGGGCAGTCTGGGTCAAGACCTGGCCTTTATAAGGAATGCAGGTGAGGATTCGGTCGAAAGCGCTGAGCCGGTCGGTGGAAATGATGATGCGCCGACCATCCGGCAGATCGTAGTTCTCACGAACCTTGCCGCGATAATAAGCCGGAAGCTCTTCGAAATGGGCTTCTGAAAGAATGCGCAATGGCTCCACCCTTCTTGAAACGGATCCGGACGCCCATGGCGACTGCGGACCGGACCTGATCTTTCTCTGGCTATGTCAAGCTTTGCCGATGGGGGCAAGCGCCAAGGCCATAAAAAAGCGCACGACCCGAAAGCCGTGCGCTCATGTCTTGTTGGCGCCGGATCATCGGCGCTGGCCTGCCTCAGGCAAAGGTCAGGCGGTTGACTTCCGTCATGCGGGACACGAGGCCGTTGGCGCGCAGACCCTTGATGACCGTGACCGCGCCGAAGGTGATCAGCGCCTCGACCAGGAAGACCGGGAAATAGGCGGCCACCCAGGTTGCCCAGTCCGTCATGGCAACAGCATCGTTGGAAATCATCAGCCAGAAGCCGACCATGGCCGAGACGCCCGCATAATAGACGGCATCGATGCGCAGAACCTTGGACAGGTTGAAGCGATCATTGAGCCGGGCATCGAAAAGGCGGCGGCCGAACGAATAATGGACGGCGATCATCGGGATCATCAATGACAGGGCATTGACGCCAAGGTGCGGGATGTCGGCCGGCTCGAACAGGAAGGCCTGCAGGACCAGGCCGAGTGCAAAGCCGAGCATGGCGGGCGCAAACCCGAACAGCATATAGACGGTGGTGGCGCCGATCAGATGCAGTTCCGATGGCCCCACGGGGAAATGCCAGGCCTGCATCAGCACCGTGAAGATGACCGCGGCCAGCGCCGTCTTCGGTATGATAAAGGGATTGCGTATGATCGCCGGCACCTGCGATGCGACGAGGCTCAGTGCCGCGGCATTGGCCAGCGCCAGGCGCACGGGGTCGATAATTCCGATTTCGATATGCATGTTTCTACCTTTCGACCGCGCCCACCGCGCGGATTTCAGTAAAGCGCCACGGGTCTCGTGGCCGATGCGATGGCAGGTCTCCTGGCTTGCGGGTCAGTGCTCGGTCCGCCTTATCAGCCTTTCCCAAGGCCAATGGCATGATGGACGTCGCTCTCCGCTTACAGTTGCGGGGGCAGCCACGGTTTCGGTCCCTGATGGGTAGTCCTCACCGTATTCCCTTTTCATTCGCCCTCTCTTTTGTATCGGGCGAAACCATTGCAGTATTCTGAGCGCCTGTCCGGCGTTTCGCAGTGTCGGGAACGACATGTTCCTTCGCAGCGAGACGGTTCGACGAGCAGGCCTGATATTGTTAGGGCAAGGCTCTGCTTCATTCAAATGGAAATTGACCGAAGGTGCGAGAGCCAATTTGCCGCATTGATGCTTGTCAAGCGGGCCATTAGTGCTTTGACAAAAGCCAATCGGAAAGCGCGCGAAGATCACAGGCGGGCCAGGAAAGGGTGTCGTTCAATGCTGGCAAGAGCCATTTATCATGTCCCGGTCTTCGGCTGGATGCTGAAGGAAGCCATGACGGGGTCGGTGACGGCGAAGATCCTGTTCATCGTCAATTGCCTCCTGTTGTGGATCCTTGCCATCCTGTTCTTCGGCTACCCCGCCATCATCCTGCCGGCGCTGACGGCCGTGCCTGTGATGTTCGCGATCCTGATCCTCATCACCAAAGGCTGACGGTAGCCGTGCCGGGCTGTGACTGCCGTCGCGCAGTTGCCAACCCATAACAAAGACATCTGATCGCACTCCATATTCAGCATAGAGAGGGGAGAATGGCGGGCAGCAGAGAGGCCGTCGCCGACCCTGTGGGCACAGCGGCGGGCTCCGGAAAGCTCAAAGTGTCGCCGATCGCCCACCGCACCGTGTATCGGCAAGTCACATCACACCTCATGGGTGTTTCGCTCCGCCCTCCAAAATCCAACCTATCGTTTTTACTGTTTAATTTCAGGTGTTTACAAAAAACGACAGTTTTTTGACGGAGAGGTGTTGACTTGATCGGGTAGTGGGATCTATAAACCGCTCACTGAACGAGGGCGGCGGCGCTGCTGGCGACGGTGACTTTCGTTCTAAAGAAATCCGACAGAGCTTGGCCAGATTGGCTGGTTTTGGGT
>NZ_JAAXMM010000028.1 GCF_012276985.1 Agrobacterium sp. a22-2
CCTTTGGCCCGACCCTCCCCCTCAAGGGGAGGGTGATGGTGACCGCCGTACTTGTCCGTTGAGCCATCAAAACGCCCCCGCCGTGGTGCCGAAGCGCACGCCCTTTTCCTTCAGCCAGCGGCGATAGGCGATGGACGAGCTGTCGGCGCGGGTCGGGATTTCGGCGCGCGGCTCCAGCGGCAGCAGCAGAGGCCGCTGGTTTTCGACGATGATGCGGTCCTGCAGGAAGATCACCTGTTCGAAGTTCAGCAGCGCCTTGTGGGGGGAAATGTTGTCGACCAGATACATCACCGGCTGGGCGCGGCAGAGCCCCTCCTCCATCGGCTGGATGAACAGTGCGATCGCATCGAGTCGGTTCGGCGAGGTTGGACAGACGCGGTAGAGCATGACGACGAAGGGCGACGGCACGCGGTAGGTGAGATGCACGAAATCGCCCTTGTCCTCGGTCGCGGCGATGCGCGGCTGGAAGAAGGTGCAGTTGGTCGCCCAGACCTCGTCTACGTCGCGGCGGATTTCGCTTAAGTAATGCGGCACTTCGGTATGGGGCTCGGAGCCGAGGATATCGGTATGCACGAAAGGGAAATGGGCCATGTCGAGGAAGTTCTCGACGACCCTGAGGCCCGAAGCGCGCATGGTGACCCAGCCACAGGGCACGAAGCGCCGGTCGCTTTCCCCGGCTTCCTCGATGTGGACGATATCCTTCCTCGGCGTGCCGAGCGTGGTGAACAGGCAGCCGTAGCGGACCTGTACCGGCAATGGAAGACCATGGCTGCCGTCGTCCAGGATTTCGCGCACGATCGGTGCCCTGCCCTCGCCCAGGCAATAGTCGATGTCCTGGCCGAGCAGTTTTGTCCGCACCGGCTTTGCGGTCAGTTCGCTGGCGGTGGCAATGGCGTACCAGTCGTCGAGGACGGCCTGGTCGGTGGTCTTGGTCATGCCTCGCCCTCCTTTTTCGTCCATTGCTTGGTGCCGTCCTGGTGTTCTGCCAGCCAGGCGGCGCGGCGGGCAAAATGGGCTGGGGCCATCGTGTGAATGTCGGCGATGATTGCCTGGATATCGCCCGTCTTGAGGATGCCGTCCTCGACCAGGATCTCGCCATCGACCATGGTCATGGCGACATCGCCGCCGCGCACCGCATGGACGAGATTGTGCTGCAGGTTGAAATAGGGGCCGTCGGCAAAGAATGGCGTCATGCGCGGCGTATCGGTGCGCACCGCAATGATGTCGGCGCGCTTGCCGACTTCCAGCGAACCGATCTCGTGGTCGAGGCCGATCGCCTTGGCGCCGAGAATGGTCGCCATGCGCAGGCACTGCCAGCTGTCCATGGCGGCGGCATCGCGGTCCTTCAGCTTGCCGAGCAGGGAGGCCACCTTCATTTCCTCGAACATGTCGAAATTGTTGTTTTCCTTCTCGCCATCGGTGCCGATGCCGACGGCCACGCCATGGGCGATCATGTCGGCGATCGGCGCGATGCCCGAGGCGAGCTTCATGTTGCTGACCGGATTATGCGCTACCGAGACATTGTATTTCGAGATCAGCTCGACTTCGGCCGGATCAAGCCAGACGGCATGGGCCAGCATGGTGCGCGGCGTGTCGAAAAACCCGAGCTCTTCGAGCGCAAACATCGGCCGCTTGCCATAGCGGGTCATGAATTCCGCCACTTCGATATCGGCCTCCGAACAATGGGTGTGGAATCCGGTCTTGTACCGTTTGGCCATGGCAATGGCGCGCTGCTGGCCGGCTTCATCGGCATAGAAGAGATGTTCGAGCCCGACCCAGACATTCACCCGCCCGCCCGCCTTGCGGTGCCAGGTCTCAATCAGCGCCTCGTTCATGTCGAGCGTGTCGAAATAGTCGTAGTCGGGATGCTCGCCGACATACGGCACCGCGACCAGCCGCATGCCAATCGCGTCGGCCGCCCGCGCGCTGCCCTCCATATGGCGCCACATGTCGACCACGGTCGTGGTGCCGCCCAGCGCGGATTCGGCATAGCAGAGCCAGGATGCAGCTTCGGCTTCGTGCGGTTGCAGCACGCGGTGCATGGGATTGATATGCATAGTCAGCCAGTCCCAGACCGGCAGATGTTCGGCCGTGCCGCGCAGGAAGCCGGAATGGGCATGGGCATTGATCAGCCCCGGCATCAGCACCGTATTGGCGAGCTTTTTCACCGTAAACGCCGGATAGGCCGTCTTGATGTCATCAAGCGTGCCGACCGCCAGGATGCGGCCGTCCTCGATGGCCACGGCTCCGCCGGTGATGACGCTATTGGCGTCACCCATGGTGAGCAGGCTTTCGCCCGCGAGGATCATTCCGGCCTTGGTCATGTCAGTCTCCGTCTGTTCCGTATGCAGCGGAACTCTGATGCAAGTTTCAGGCCGTCCCGAGCAGGAAGGCGGCCGCGCGTTCGCCGATCATCGTCACCGGCGCATGGGTATTGCAGCTCGGGATCACCGGGATCACCGAGGCATCGGCGATCGACAGGCCGTCGAGACCATGCACCCGCAGCCGATGGTCCGTGACCGCCAGGGCATCGCAACCCATCTTGGCGGTGCCGCAGGTGTGGAAAAAGGTCGAACAGCCGTTGCGGACAAACTCTTCCATTTCGCTGCTGCTCAGGCGTCGATCCGGTGCGGCAAAGCCGGCAAAAAGATCCGCGAAGGCGCGCGTTTCCGCCAGGTCCATCATGGTGTCGACGGCAGTCACCAATGCCTCAAGATCCGTCTTTTCCCGCAGGTAGTTCGGTTGGATCTCCAGCGGTCCGAGGGGTTCGGCGCTCAGCATCCTGAGATAGCCGACGCTTTTGGAATGCATCAGTCCGGCGCCAAGCGCAAAGACCTCACCCGACATGTCGTAGTGTTGCCGAAGGGCCGGCTCGGCGCTGTTGCCTTGCACGGGGAAGGCATGCACATCGGCTTGCAGCAGGTCCGGTCGCGATTTCCAGTTCAGCATGGTGCCGCCGCCATTGTCGGTCTTGTCGCCGAGCGGCTGCTTGGCGCGCAGCACCACGGCCTGCACCAGCGGATGATCCTGCAGGTTCTGGCCGATACCCGGCAGGGCATGGTGGACAGGGATGCCGAGCCTGTTCAGCTCGGCCGGGTCGCCGATGCCCGACAGCATCAGCAGGCGGGGCGTGTCGATGGCGCCGAGCGCCAGGACCACATGGGTAGTGGCCCGGGTCTCGACGGGCTGGCCGTCAACCAGATGGCGCACGCCGGTGCAGCGTCCGTTTTCGAGCAGAAGGCCGATTGCCAGCGAGCCGGTCAGGATCGTCAGCCGCTTGTTGTCGAGGATCGGATGCAGATAGCCGGTCGCGGAGCTGAAGCGCTTGCCGTCGACGATGTTGAAGTTGGACGGGGTCGCACCCTCGTTGCTTTCGCCATTCGGATCGTCGATGACCGGAATGCCAAGCTCGGCGGCGGCCTCCAGCATGGCTTTGGCAATGGGGTGGAGGCCCCGGCTGGTCTCGATGCGCAAGGGTCCGCCCGCACCGCGATAGTCCGTTTCGCCGCCTTCCCAGTCTTCGCTTTTCTTGAAATAGGGCAGCACATCGGCAAAACTCCAGCCTTCGGCACCGGAGGCGGCCCAAGAGTCATAGTCGAGCGGATGGCCGCGATACCACATCATCGCATTGATGGCGCTCGAGCCGCCGAGCACCTTGCCGCGCGGGATGCCGATGGTGCGGTTGTTGACCAGCGGGCTCGGTGCGTAGTCATAGCCCCAGTCGTAAGCGCTTTTGGCGAGCGGCACCCATTGGCGCGGATCGTCGATCTCAGGAATGCCGATGCCCGGTCCGCCGGCCTCGATCAGCAGCACCGTGGCATCCGATCCGTCGATCAGCCGGCGCGCCACCGCGCATCCCCCCGAACCGCCACCGACGACGATATAGTCATAGGCTTTTTGAAGAGGTCTGAGGGGGATGGTCGGGTGCATGGTCAATTGTGCTCGCTCGGCCCCATGATGACGATGCCCTCGGTCGCCTCGACATGGCGGACGAAAATGTATTTGTCTTCCCGACCATCGGAATGCTTGCGCTTGATGTCGGGCTGGACGGTGCCGGCCACCTTGGCGACGATGATATAGGGCACATCAGCCTTCAGCCCCGCCTCGCAATGGGCTTCGAATTCTTCCAGCGTGCGCGCGGTAAAGGCATTGTCGACGCCGGCCCCTCGGGCGATCGCGGCGATATCGACACGGCCGAAAGCGGTATGGGTCGGCGGGCCGCCGATCGACTGGTACATTTCATTGTCCCAGACCACGACAAACAGGTTTTTCGGCTGCTCGTTGCCGAGCGTTGCCAGGATGCCGAGATTGAACATCATGCCGCCATCGGTATCGAGCGAGATGATGCGGCGATGGGGAAGCCCGGCCGCCAGACCGAAGGCCTGTGGCGTGACGCAGCCGAGCTGTTGCTGGAACAGGCTGGCGGCGCGCATATGCGGAGCGGCATTGTACCATTCGTCGACGGAGGCGCCGAGCGACAGGATGACCAGTTCGTCCTCAAGTCGGTCCGCAAGGATCTTCATGCAGTCATAGCGTTTCATCGGACGATCTCCCCGCCCAGCGCCACGGCCGAGTGATAATAGGCCGCATAGGACCATTCATAGGCATCGAAGATGGCGCGCTCGATGCGCTCTTCCTCGCGAATGACCTGATAGGGAATGCGCAACGCATTCAGTACCGGCTCCATGGTGATGCCGTGCGGAATGGCCCACCAATTGTTCTCGCCCATCTCGCCGCGATAGCTCATCAGCATGACGACCGGAATGCCGGCGCCAAGACCCATGCGGGCCAAAGGCTCGACGGAGGCGCGCAGGCCGGAATTTTCCATGATCAGCGCGGCGCGCTTGCCCGACAGGAACACGCCGCCGCAGATGGCGGCCCCCTCCCCTTCATTGGTGACGCGGATGGTGCGGATATCGGGATCGGCATCGAGTGCCGGATAAAGCTCCTTGAAGAGCGAATCCGGCAGGTAGCAGACGGTGCTGACGCCCGCCTTCTTCAGGCCGCGGATGACCGCGTCCACGGATGATTGTTTCATGTCATGCCCTCGTTTCGACGTCACGGTCGCAAATCCAAGATGTTCGGAATAGACGGCAATTGATGAGGTTGTCGTTGCGTTGTATGCAACACTTTATGGGCTTGCCGCGCCGACCCTTTCGATCGACTGTTCCAGCAGCTTGCCCATGGCTGAGGCGGCGTCGGACATTTCTTTCTCGGATCGCGACAGCAGCATCAGCTTGCGGGGCGCCAGGCGCGTGTCGCTGAGCGGAACGAAGGCGAGCGTGCCGTCGGCCAGTTCCTGTTCGACGCCGACGCGGGTCTGCAGCACGGTGCCGAGATCGCGCTTGGCCAGATCGACCATCAGGCCGATGGAATTGGTGCGCGACCGCCGGCCGAGATCGATGAAGGAGCGGTTGAAGGCTTCTTCAACCGAGATGCCGAGCATCAGGCTCGAATCCGACAGGATGACCCGGTGATTGGCGAGATCGAACAGTTTCAACTCGCGGCGCTTGGCGAGATCGCTGCCGGGCAGCGCCAGTACGCCGAGCGGCAGGGAGGCGGTGGCGATGCGCCGCACGGTGCGGGGCACGCGCACGTCGAAGGCAACGGCCAGGTCGCAGTCGCCGTCGTTGACCGCATTGGCCGCCTGCTGCGAACCCATCACCTTGATGTCGACGGTGATCGCCGGATACCGGCTCCAGAAATCGGCCAGCGCTGCCGGCATCAGGCCGCGGGCGACGCTTTCGACGATGGCGATCGACACCGTGCCGCGATGCAGGCCGTGCAGGTCGTTGATCTCGTTGCAGGCGCGGTTCAGCTCCGATAGCGAGATGCGGGCGTGATAGAGCATCAGCTCGCCGGCGCTGGTAAGCTTCAGCCTCTG
Source organism: Agrobacterium sp. a22-2 (assembly GCF_012276985.1). Classification (GTDB taxonomy): domain Bacteria; phylum Pseudomonadota; class Alphaproteobacteria; order Rhizobiales; family Rhizobiaceae; genus Allorhizobium. The sequence continues at coordinate 5,885 of NZ_JAAXMM010000028.1, forward strand.
CCGGACCCGCTCGAACAGCGGCGTTCCCAACTCGTCCTCCAACTGCCGCAGGATGCGGCTGACCGAAGACGGCGCGATATTCAGCGCCAAGGCCGCCTGGCGGATCGAGCCGAGCCGCGCCACCAGTTGGAAATAATGGATGCGGGTGGCGACGAGGCCGAGGCGATAAGGATCCATCAGATCTCCTCGAACAGCGGCACGATTTCCATCTGCGGCACGGTGACCAGTCCCTTGTCGGTGATGCGGATTTCCGGGATGACCGACAGCGGGATCAGATTGAAGCCCATATAGGCGATGGTGCAGCCGGCCTTGTCCCACTCGACCTTCAATGCCTTCACCTCTTCGGCCACCTCATGCACCCGCTTGTCGGACAACAGGCCGGCGATCGGCAGCGGCACCATGGCCGTCACCTTGCCATCGGCCACCACGCAGGCGCCACCCTGGTGTTCTTCGATGGCGCGCAGCGCCACCTGCATGTCGGCCTCGTTGGTGCCGGCGATGATGATATTGTGGCTGTCGTGGCCGACCGAGGAGGCAACGGCGCCTTTGCTGATGCCGAATTCGCTGAGCAGACCATGGGCGACGTTGCCGGCCGATTTGCCGTGTCGTTCGATGACCGTGACGAAGCACAGGCCATGGCGCTCGAAATGGGTCTGCCAGTCATTGGCCGGCTCCAGCGTGACCTTGTGGTGGCCGAGAATGATGCCGGGCAGTTCGGTCTTGATGGTATTGGCCACGACGGTCGTCGTCGGCAGGTCCGGCGTCAGCTTGATCGCCTTGGGTAGCTTGACCGTGTGATAGGCCGCGTCGGGATAGCGCCAAGGCTTGGACAGCGTCTCATCCAGGATGGGGGTGATTTTCTTCTGGTCCACCACCAGCTTGCCGCCATACCAGGTGCTGATCGGCTTCAGGTCGTCGCTGAGCATTACAAGGTCGGCGCGTCGTCCACCGCCTAATCCCCCGATCTCGCCCTCCATTCCGAAGCGGGTGGCGCCGTGCAGCGAGCCCATCGCCCAGGCCTGTTCCGGCGTCATGCCCGCCGCACGCGCCTCGCGCACCACCCAGTCCAGGCCGAAATGCAGGAGGTCATCGGCATCGCGGTCATCGGTACAGACCGCGATGCGCTTGTGGGAAGCACCAAGCTCGGTCACGGTCTTGATGGCCAGCGGCAGCGAATGCCAGGGCGTGGTCGGCGGTCCGCCGCGCAGGAACAGCCAGATGCCGGCTTCCAGCAGGTCGTCGGCAATCTCGCGGTCGATCGCCTCATGGGTGTCGGTGACGCCGGAGGCGGCATAGGCGGCGACGAATTCGCGTCCATAGACGTGGCCGGACACCGGCCGACCGCGCGACAGGGCGGCGGCGATGATCGCATGGCTGCGCTCGTCGCCCATGGCGACCGGCACAAAATCCATCTTCTCTCCGAGCGCCACGGCTTCCGGCCATTTGTCGAACAGGGCGGCGATCTTCTCCGGCGTCAGGTCGCCACCGGCGGTTTCAAGATCCGGCGTGGTGGCGGGCACGGTCGAGGGAACCGTCAGGAAGATGGACAGCGGCGCATGGCGGGCATCCTCCAGCATGGCCTCGACGCCGGCGACATCCATGACATTGCCGATCTCGTGGCTGTCGCAGAAAATCGTCGTCGTGCCGTTCAGAAGGGCTGCTTCCGCATAGGCGCAGGCGGTGACCATCGAACTTTCGATATGAATATGCGGATCGACCAGTCCCGGCGCGATGATGCCGCCCTTGGCATCATAGAGTTTGGCGGAACCGGTCTTGTAGGTGCTGGCCGGTTTGACGGCGGCGATACGGCCGCCGGAGATCCAGACCTCGCGGTCGGGCAGGATGCGCTCCGAATAGGTCGACAGCACGCGGGCGCTCTGGATCACCAGATCGGGCGATGTTCGCCCCGAGGCGACATCGGCCAGCCGGCGGGTCATGGTGGACAGCGGTGCGACGGAAAAACGGGTAATGGGTGGCATTGGTTGTTCCCTTTCGCCACTTAGGGCGTCTTTCTCAAAAAAGTCCCCTCCCAACCCTCCCCACAAGGGGGAGGGCTTAATCCAGCCGCGAACTCGCCGCCTAGAATAGAACCGAGTGGTTTCCGCTAGGTCTTCTCCCCCCTTGTGAGGGAGATGGCCGGCAGGCCAGAGAGGGTTTTGTCTTTAGCGCCGTGTCCCCGAGCGATTTCGCCCGGAGACGTTTTTCTCAATGATAATCCGGAATCCCCGGCATGGTCTTGAATCCGGTAATCGTTCGAAACCGTCGGATCCAGCGCCTGAGAGCCGGGAACTCGTCGTGGTCTATGCCGAAATCGCGGCTGAGGGCGAAGATCGGGAAGAGGGTCAGGTCGGCCAGCGTCGGATTGTTGCCGACGAACCATTCGGCTCCCTCCAGCTGGCGCAGCACCATGTGGTCGTCCATGATGCGGAAGGCCTGGCGGCTGGTTGCCCGCAAGGCATCTTCATCGCCGGTAAGGCCGAATAGCGATACCTTGCGCGCCATGCTGGCAGCCGGCAGGACCGAGGCAGAAAATGTCAGCCATTGCGAAACCTGGCCAAAAGCCGAGGGGTCGTCCGGCAGCCATGTGCCTGCCGGATCGTAAGCCTTGGCGAGATAGGCAAGGATCGCCTCGGTGCCGTAGAGCACCAGGTCGCCGTCTTTCAGAACAGGCAAACTGCCGAGCGGATTGAGCGCCCGCATGGCTGGGCTTTCCTGCTCGTTGCCGGGGACCATGTCCACCGCATGGGTCTCGTATGGCCGGCCCAGCATGGAAAGCAGCAGGCGGACCCGGTAGCAGCTGTCGTCGAGTTCGTAATTGTAGAGTGTGATTGCGGACATCAGGCGACCTCGGCAATCGTGGTTTGCGTCTCCAGGCGCAATCGCAAGCCTTCCGCCCAGCGGGCGATCATGGGGCTGAGACCGGGTTTGGCTTTGATGAGAACCATGTGCAGGGCGATCCGGCGGGCGGCGATCGACTGGCCAGCGATCAGCAGATGGGTGCTGCCGGACGACAACAGGAAGGCATTGTGGGCGATCATGTCGAACTGCGCCGGTGTGTCGCTGCCCGGCAGCACGACATCGGCCAGGGCCGCCAGCGCATCATCCATCGAACAGTCGACATAGAGGCTGCGGACTGGTGTTGCTGTTCCCGCAACATCCGGCAGGGCGTCGCTGTCGGCGCCTTCGGACAGGCAGGTCCAGATGATGCCGTTGCGCTCCTCGGCCGCATAGGTGGCGATCTTGATGGTCTTGGGCACGTCAAGATCCGGATGAGCCGGGATATACTGGCACTGGCCGGTCGTGTCATATTGCCAGCCGTGATAGAGGCAGGCGATGTGATCGCCGCGCACGAAGCCGAAGCTCATGCGCATGCCGCGATGCGGACAGCGATCTTCCCACACATGGGCCGCCCCCTTGTTGTCGCGCCACACCACGATTTCCGCACCGTCGATCACCGCGCCCGCCGATGTGCCGGGCTCGATGGCGTTGGACAAGGCCACGGGCATCCAGCCCTGTTCGATTGTCATGTCAGGCTCCTTCCATCCAAAATCAAACCGTTGCCGGCCGGGCTGCAAAGCCCTCTTTGCGCAGCACATCCAGAACCATGCAGTCATAAGGCCCCAGGCTACAGGCCATCTCGAACATGTCGACCAGCGCCTCCGCGCCTTCGACCGACACCTCGACGGCGGTATCGCTGCATGGGCCGATGTCAAGTTTCAGATCCAGCCGCCCGGCGCGGTGCCGGGCGAAGCTCAAAAAGCTGTCGCAGGCGATCTGTCCCTTGAAGGTGAAATCGACGACCAGGCTCATGGCCGACAGTCCTTGCATGGGGTGGATGGCAATGGCGTGTCCTGTTCTCTGAGCATTCCGACGGCATATGATTAAATAATATGCATGCACTATCTTTAATCACTTTATCTGGTGGTGCGACCGGAATTCAAGCGGTATTTTCAACTGAAGTGTTGCGCTCTACGCATCATATCGATCCGAATTAAGCCTCTATTGCGAACATCAGCAATTTGAAACAGTCCCGGTCTGCCAGGGTTTTGCACTGCAAAAGCTCGGTATCCGAGGGCGAAAACGGCGATTTTCCATGGCCGGTATCACCACATCAGGTGCCGCGCTTTCTGCGGTTCTCGCATGAAAATTCCGCAGGCGGTCGGGACGCGATGTCGCAGGGCGTCGGCGTTATACGGCCGATGCGGGACTGGCATGGGAGTTGCGTACCTTATTCGACGGCCTGATCGCGCCGGTGAGCATCACCTTGCCGCCGACGCCCGATAGACACAAAAGGGGACATCATGATTGACTTGCGTAACCTCTCCCGCCGCGGCTTCCTGAACATGGCAGCTGCCGGTTCCGCTGCCGCCCTTCTGCCGGGCGGCCTGATCCGCGCTGCCAGCGCCGCCACGCCGCTCGCCGCCATCAAGGAAGAAGATGCCGTGATCGGCTTTGGCCATGTCGGTCCGATCACCGACGAAGGCTGGACCTGGAGCCATCACCAGGGCCTGCTTGCCGTCAAGGAAGCCTTCCCGAAACTGAAGAACGTTCTGGAAGTCGAGAACGTGCCCTACTCCGCCGACGCGACGCGCACCTATCGCCAGTTCGTCTCCGAAGGCGCCAACATGATCTTCGACACCTCATCGACCGGCGACTTCCTGCATGAAGTGGTCAAGCGCGCCCCGGAAGTGGCCTTCATGGAGTGCAACGGCCACCAGACCATGGACAATCTCGGCTGGTACTACATGGCCCATTGGTATCCGACCTATGTTCTCGGCGTTGCCGCCGGCCATCTGTCGAAGACCGGCAAGCTCGGCTATGTCGCCTCGTTCCCGGTCGCCTCGGTCTATACCTCGACCAATGCCTTCCTGATGGGCGCGCGCACCGTCAATCCGAATGCGACGCTGCAGACCATCGTCATCAACTCGTGGTTCGACCCGCAGGCCGCAACCCAGGCCGGCACGGCGCTGATCGACAACGGCTGCGACTTCCTGTTCGGCATCATGGACGAGGCCGGCTATCTGCAGGTTGCCGAAAAGCGCGGCGTCTGGGCGGCCATGTGGAACACCGACATCCGCCGCTATGGTCCGAATTCCTACGTCTCGTCGATTATCATCGACTTCAAGGATTTCTACGTCGACCAGGTCAAGAAGCGCCTGGCCGGCGAATGGACGCCGTCGGAAACCCTGTTTGCCATGGGCAAGGGTGTCGATCGCGACGTCTGGGGCGAGAAGGTTCCGGCCGATGTCGGCAAGGCGGCAGACGCCGTGCGCGACAAGATCATGGGCGGCTGGTCGCCGTTCGTCGGCGAGCTGAAGGACAGCAAGGGCACCGTTCGCCTGGCTGCCGGCCAGCAGATGACCGAGCTCGAACTCTACAACTGGGATTGGTCCGTCGAGGGCGTTACCGGTCTTTGATGCGGTGATGGGAGGGGGCCCGTCCCTCTCCACCCACGCATCGGGCCGTCATCCTCGGGCTTGACCCGAGGATCTGCGACCGAAGCCGGTCTCTCGATTGTTCGGTCCGCGGCTGATCGCCCGCCCACGGTCAACGACAGTGGATCCTCGGGACAAGCCCGAGGATGACGATCGGGGGTCGTCCCCCTCCATAAGGGAAGGGACCTTGCGGCCCCTTCCTCGCCCCGCAGTCTTCCACCTTAGTTCCCGATAGGGCCTGATGTCAGAACCAATCACCAAATACGTGGCCCCTCCCGGTTCTCCGCCGCTTGTGCAGTTGAAGGGTATTGCCAAATATTTCCCGGGCGTCATAGCCAACCAGGATGTCGATATCGAGGTCATGCCGGGCGAGATTCATGCGCTGCTGGGCGAGAATGGCGCGGGCAAGTCGACGCTGATGAACATCCTGACCGGGATCTATCAGGCCGATGCCGGCGAGATCATCATTGATGGCTATGCCAAGGAATTCGCCTCGCCGGTCCAGGCGATTGCCGCCGGCATTGGCATGGTGCATCAGCATTTCAAGCTGGTGCAGGCCTTCACGGTGGCCGAGAACATTCATCTGGGCTGGAGCGAGACGCCGCGCCGCGCCTCCGCCAAGGTGCTGGAGGCCCGCACGGCGGCATTGGCCGAAAAATACAATTTCCAGGTTCGCCCCAGTGCTCGCATTTCGGAACTGTCGACCGGCGAGCAGCAGCGTGTGGAAATCCTGAAAGTGTTGGCGCGCCAGGCGCGCGTGCTGATCCTCGACGAGCCGACCGCGGTGTTGACGCCGGCCGAGGCGCGCGAGCTGTTCAAGGCGCTCCGGGAATTCGTGTCACACGGCAATGCCGTCATCTTCATTTCCCACAAGCTCGACGAAGTGCTGGAAATTTCCGACCGCATTTCCATCCTGCGCGCCGGTCGCAAGATCGCCACCGAATTTGCCCAGGACTGTACGCCCGCCAAGCTGGCACGGCTGATGGTCGGCCGCGATATCGTGCTGGCCGACATGCGGGGCCGGCCGGCCAATGCGGCGCCGATATCGGACAGGCCGGTGCTGAGCCTTGAAAATGTGGTTGCCCGGAATGATGCCGGAGACGTGGCCCTGCATGGCATAGACTTGGCTATCCATGCCGGCGAGATCGTCGGTATTGCCGGAGTCGCCGGAAACGGCCAGCGCGAGCTTTCGCAGGTGCTGACCGGCACGCGGGCGGTTCATTCCGGCCGTATCGTCATCGATGGCGAGGTCGTTAGCCGCACCAATGCCGCCGATTTTGTCGAGCACGGGATCGGTCACATTCCGGAGGACCGGCTGCATAGCGGTCTGGCGCCAGGGCTGTCGATCACCGTCAACGCCGTGATGCGCGAATATGGCAAGCCGCCGGTGACCAGCCACGGGCTCTACAAGCCGGGTGCGGCAACCGCTCTTGCCAAGGAGATCGCCTCGGTTGCAGACGTTGCCATTCCCGATTTCGGCATGCCGATCCGCAACCTGTCGGGCGGCAACCAGCAGCGGCTGGTGGCGCGGCGCGAAATGCGGGTGGCAAGCAAGATCCTGGTGGCCGCCTATCCGAGCCGCGGCCTCGATGTCGGCGCCATCAATACCATGCTGCGTTACATTGTCGAGCTGCGCAACGCCGGCGCCGGCATCGTTCTGATTTCGGAGGAGCTTGAGGAATTGCTGAACCTCTCCGACCGTATCGCCGTGCTCTACGAAGGCCGGATCATGGGGATCGTCGACAACCACGCCGTCGACATCGAGGAGATCGGCCTCATGATGGGCGGGCGCAGCAAAACCGGCGAGGTGGCGTGAGATGGCCGGCCGTATCCGTGTTCAGAGACTGCCCTCCGCTCATCCAAGCATTTCGCTCGCCGCCCGCATCGGCGCCATTGCTCTCGCCCTGCTGACGACCGGCGTGATCCTCGCCTTTGCCGGCAACAATCCGCTGGCCCTTGGCGCGCAGGTGATCAAGGCCTCCTTCGGCTCCACCTACGGCATGGAGGATCTGGGGCTGCTGATCATCCCGCTGATCATGACCGGCCTTGCCGTCACCGTCGCCCAGCAGATCGGCGCCTGGAATATCGGTGCGGAAGGTCAGTTCTATGCCGGCGCCTTTGCGGCAACCGCCGTCGGGCTTTTCGTGCCGGTTTCCGACCCTGTCAGCTTGGTGCTGATGTTCTTTGCCGGCGCCTTCGGTGGCCTGGTCTGGATCCTGATCCCGACGCTTGCCCGCGCCTATGCCAATGTCAACGAGCTGATCACCACGCTTCTCTTGAATTTTGTGGCCGCGCTGATGGTCTATTATGTCTCGACCGATGCCTGGCGCGATCGGTCCGGCATGGCCAATTCCTCGACGCCGCGCATTCCCGCCGAGATCCCGGAATTCTGGGGTCTAGTGCATTGGGGTCTGCCGATTGCCGTGGTGCTGGCGGTCGGCATGGCATTGCTGCTGAGCTTCTCCAAATGGGGTTATGAAGTACGGCTGGTCGGCTCCAATCCGTCGGCGGCGAAATATGCCGGCATTGCGGCGCGGCGCCACCTGATCACCGTCATGCTGCTGTCGGGCGCCATTGCCGGGCTGGCCGGCATGCTGGAAATCGCCGGAACCGTGCATCGCCTGCAGGGCGGCATTTCCAACAATTTTGGCTATCTCGGCATCATGGTGGCGGTTCTCGCCCGCGGTTCGTCGATCGGCGTGATCTTTTCCGGTGCGCTGATGGGCTTCATCCTGAATTCCGGCATCATCCTGCAGACCCAGGGGCTGACGACCTCGGCAGTGCTGGCGATGACCGGGCTCATTCTCTTCTTGACGGCCATCGGCGACGAACTCGCCCATTACCGCATCCTGCGCGACAAGACTTAAAAAGGGGCACGGACCAATGGATCTCCTGACCGGGCTTTTTACCACCGCATTCCTGGCCGGCGGTGTGCTGGCACTGGCAGCGCTCGGCGAAGTGTTGGCCGAGCGGGTCGGCGTGGTCAATCTCGGCGCCGAGGGCCTGATGGCCATGGGCGCTGTCACCGCGATCGCCACCGTTACGGCTGTCCCCTCCCCGCTTCTCGGTTTTGCGGCAGCCCTCTGCGTCGGCGCCCTGTTCGGCGCGGTGTTTGCCAGCGCCACGGTGCTGCTGCGTGCAAACCAAGTGCTGTGCGGCCTGGCGCTGACGCTGATGGGGACAGGCATCGCCTCGACCATCGGCAAGGCCTATTCCGGCATGCCGGCGCCGGCGACCTTCGACGGCGTCGCCATTCCGCTGCTGTCGAGCATCCCGATCTTCGGCAAGGCGTTCTTCTCGCAGAACATCCTCGTTTATCTCATCTACATCATCCTGCCGGTCGGCCTGTCCTATCTGATGTTCTACACACGGCACGGCCTCAACCTGCGGGCCGTCGGCGAGAATCCGGCCGCCGCCGACGCCGCCGGCATTCCGGTCAATCTGATCCGCTTTACCTATGTCTGCGCCGGTTCGGCGCTGGCCGCCGGTGCCGGTGCCTATCTGACGCTCGCCTTCGTCAATTCCTGGTCGGATGGCGTGGTGGCGGGTCGCGGCTGGATTGCCGTGGCGCTGGTCATCTTTGCCGGTTACCGACCGATCCCGGCAGCGCTGTCCGGCCTGCTGTTTGGCTTCATCACGGCCCTTGGCTTTGTCGGACAGGCGCGCGGCTGGCCGATTGCCCCGGCCTTCCTGTCGATGCTGCCCTATCTCGGCACCATTGCCTTCATTATCGTGCCCGTTATCGCCTGGCAGCGCATGCGTCGCCTGATGGCCGCACCGGCGGCGCTGGGCGAGCCCTATTTCAGAAGCGTGCGCTAATGGTCAGGACCATCGCCTGATCGGTGTGTGCGTGTAGTCTTACGGAATGAACAGGCTGTTGGACGGAAGCTTTGAGCGGTATATGTCCAGAATTCCAACCCGTCTTCAAGAAGGGACGATCAGATGAAAGCAACCGACAGGGCCTCTCTCGATCAGTGGTATGTCATCGAAACGGAAGCAGCGATCCCGGTTGGCACTTCGCCGAATCGCCTCCTCGGCGTTGACCTCGAAGTCACCCGCGCCGAGGACGGGACGATCACCGTCACGGCGGAAGGGCGAGAGGAACCGCTGCCGATCAAGAGCCGTTTCGGGTTTCTCTGGACGACGCTCGGGACTCCGGAACGTGACATCTTTCCCGTGCCGGAAACAGACGAGCCGGATCGTCGTTATGTGCCCTGCGGAGCCGTTTCGGTGCGCGCGTCCGGCCTGCGCATCATCGAGAATTTCCTCGACATGGCGCATTTTCCCTTCGTGCACACCGACATCCTTGGCGCCGAGCCCAATACCGAAGTGATGCACTACAATGTCGAGATCCGCCGGGATGTCGATGAGGTCTGGGCGACCAATTGCCAGTTCTTCCAGCCGCAGGCCGCATTGTCGGCCAAGGACGGCATCATGACCCAGTATATCTACCGGGTGATGACGCCGTTCACGACGCTGCTCTACAAGACCTGCCCGAACTCCGCCAACCGCTGGGATGTCATCTGCCTCTTCGTACAGCCGCTCGATCCTGACCGCTGCCGGGCGCATCCGGTGATGTACCTGATCGACGATGTCTCGACGACCACCGAACTCATCCAGTTCCAGCAATTGATCTTCCTGCAGGACCGTATCATCCTGGAAAACCAGCGGCCGGTTCTGCTGCCGATGGAGCCGCGCAAGGAGATCCCGACCCGCGCCGATGCCTCCTCCATCGCCTATCGCCGCTGGCTGAAGGAAAAGGGCGTGACCTATGGCACATCGGCCATGGCGGCCTGAGGACTGATATCATGAACCTGCGCGGCAAGATGCTTCTGGCCTCAGGATTTCACGCGCCCGTGCTGGGCGAAGTCGAGGTTCTGACCGATGTGCTGATCTCCGTCGGCGAGAGCGGCGAGATCGTTTCCGTATTGCGGCCGGCCGATCCGGGTTATGCCAAGGCGAAGGCCGACGCTGCAGCCGGCGGTCGGCTCGAGATCTTGTCCGAGGGCAGCTATCTCCTGCCCGGTTTCGTCGACTGCCACGTGCATGCGCCGCAATATCCGCAGCTCGGCTCGGCGCTGGACGTGCCGCTCGAGGTCTGGCTGCAGAAATATACCTTTCCGCTGGAGGCGCGCTATCAGGACACGGCCTTTGCCCGCCATGCCTATGGTCTGCTGGTTGAGGACCTGATCGCCAATGGCACGACCACGGCGCTCTATTTCGCGACCGTGCATCAGGATGCGACGCGGATCCTGGTCGACACCTGCCTGGAAAAGGGCCAGCGGGCGCTGGTCGGCAAGGTGGCAATGGACAATGTCGACAGCTGCCCGGATTATTACGGCGATGCCTCCGTCGATGCCGCCTTGTCTGGCACGAGCGCGCTGATCGACTATGTCCGCCACCACCCGGACAATCGTGACGACCGCGTGCTGCCGGTGGTCACGCCGCGCTTCATCCCGTCCTGCACGGATGCGACGCTCGAAGGGCTTGGCGCGATCGCCAGGGATTGCGGCTGCCATGTGCAGACCCATGCCTCGGAAAGCGACTGGGAACACGGCTATGTGCTGGCCCGGCACGGTATGACCGATACGGATAGCCTCGATCGCTTCGGTCTGCTGGGGCGCCACACCATGCTGGCGCATGGCAACCTGTTGACGGCCGCCGACATGGAGACGATCCGCATTCGGCAGTCCGCCGTCGCCCATTGCCCGCTGTCGAACGCTTACTTCGCCGGTGCGGTGTTCCCGCTGCGGGCCGCACTGGAGAAAGGTGTGAATGTCGGTTTGGGCACGGATATTTCCGGCGGTCCGAGTGCATCCATGCTGGAAAACTGCCGGGCGGCGGTCACCATGTCGCGTCTGCTGGAAACCGGCGTCGACCCGAATCTGCCGCCGGACCAGCGCGCATCCGGCCGGCCGGCTCGCATCGATTTTCGCCAGGCCTTCCATGTCGCGACCGCCGGCGGTGCGAAGGCGCTCGACCTGCCCGTCGGGCAATTCGTGGCCGGCTATCAGTTCGATGCCATCGTCATCGACAGCCGGGCCGAGAAGGGTTCGATCCGGCTATTCGATGGCCTGGATGGTGGCGACGACATTCTTCAGAAGATCGTCTTCACCGCCTCCAAGGCCAATATTTCACGGGTCTGGATAGACGGAACTGTCGTCGCGTGAGGGCGGCGACGTTCGCGGTCAGGCGGAGATCATATCCTTGATCGCCCTGACTGCCATCGGATAGCCTTTTGCCGTAAAGCCGGCCATCACGGCGGTGGCGGTCATCGACACATAGGAGCGGTGGTAGATCGGTTCGCGGCGATGCACATTGCTGATATGCAGCTCGATGATCGGCCCCTTGAACATCTTCAGGGCATCGAGCAGCGCGATCGAGGTGAAGGTAAAGGCGGCCGGGTTGATGATGATCCCTGCCCCCTCGTCGATGGCTTCATGCACCCATTCGATCAGCTTTTCCTCGCTATTGGTCTGGTGAAAGCGGATCGGGTGGCCGCTCGCGGCCTCCATGCACCAGCCCTCGATTTCCACCAATGTGGTCGTGCCGTAGATCTCCGGTTCGCGTTTGCCGAGCCGGTTCAGGTTCGGACCGTTCAGGATGTAGATCGGTTTGGTGTCGGCCATAAAGTTTCTCCTATCCCTGATAACCCAGCAGACGCGGCAGCCACAGCACCGTGTCCGGCACGAACGTGATGATCATCAGGCAGACGACCATCCAGAACAGGAAGGGCATGGCGTCGCGGATGATGTCGCGGACCGGTGCTCCTGATATGTTGGTCATGATGAACAGCAGCAGGCCATAGGGCGGCGTTACCAGCCCCAGCATGATGTTGACGACGACCATGACACCGAAATGCACCAGATCGATGCCGAGCGCCTGGGCGGTCGGGATGAAGACCGGCACGATGATCAAAAGGATGGCCGTGCCTTCCAGCACGCAGCCGAGCAGCAGCAGGATGACATTGACGAGGATCAGGAAGCCGGTCGGCGACAGATCCCAGCTGGTGAGCAGGATCCGCAGCGTGTCGGGGATGTTCTCAATCGTCACGACATAGTTGAACACCAGGGAGCCTGCGATCAACATGCCGATCGAGGCGGTCGTCTTGGCGCTGACCAGCAGCGAATGGTAGAAGGCCTGAAAGGTGATGCTGCGATAGATGACCAGCGAGATCACCAGCGCATAGGCGGCGGCAAGGGCGGCGGCTTCGGTCGGCGTGGTGATGCCGCTGTAGATGCAGCCAAGCAGCACGACCGGCATCATCAGGGCCGGAAAGGCCCGCCAGGTGATGAGCGGCACATCGCGCAAGGGGATCGGCGGCTCGACCGGAAAGTTCCGGCGCCGTGCGGTAATCGCCACCTGCATCATCTGCAGGCCGGCCATCATCAGCCCGGGTACCATGCCAGCCAGAAAGAGGTAACCGATCGAGGCATCCGACACGAGTGCATAGATGACCATCGGGATCGACGGCGGAATGATGGGGCCGATCACCGAGGTGACAGCTGTCAACGCCGCGGCAAAACTTGGCGTATAGCGGTTTTCGCGGGTCATCATGTTCTGCATCATCCGGCCGCTGCCGGCCGCATCGGCGATCGCCGATCCCGACATGCCGGCAAAGATGATGCTCTGCACCACGTTGACCTGCGCCAGACCGCCGCGGAAGCGACCGACCAGCACGTTGCAGAAAGTCAGCAAGCGCTCGGTCATCGAGCCGATGTTCATGAACTCGGCGGCCAGCACGAACAGCGGCACGGCGAGGATGACGTAATTGGAATACATGCCGTTCAGGAACTGCTCGGCGACGGTGCCCATGTCTGCGCCGACCAGCAGCAGATAGAGGATCGAGCCGGTGATCATCGACAGGCCGATCGGCAGGCCGAGGAAGGCCAGCGCGGTGATGAGGACGATGGAAATGGAAAAAGGGCTGGTGAGGTTCATACGCCTGAACTCGCCTTGGTGGGGTCGAAGGCTTCGGGCGCCTGGCCGCGAATGGCCTGCACGCCAAGCCACATGTAGCGCACGATCATCGTCACGACGAACACGATGTAGATCGAATAAAGATAGTCGAAGCGGATCTTCAGATAGGCCGTCTTCTCGACCTTCATGAAGGAGATGTAGTCGATCACGGCGGGCAGCGAGATGGCGAACATCGCGATAAGGGCGGCGGCCGAGATGATCTGCATGACGCGCCGCGACTTGTCGCTGGCGCTGGCCCAGAAGAAGTCGAAGCGGATTTCCTCGCTTTCGCGAATGGAGAAAGCCGAGCCGAACAGGACGATCCAGATCCACAGCGCCACGCTGATTTCGTGTGTCCAGCCGATGGAGAGATTGAGAAGATACCGGAAGACGATCTGCAGAAGGAAGGCGACAAACATGCATAGCAGCATGATGGAGATGATATTGTCGGCGCGGTTTCGCAACCACTCGCCCATGGCGATATATTTCGGGTTCATCCGGAGTGCTCCATCACGAAGGCGGTAGGCATAAGGGTGGCAGGACGGTCTGTGAGGTCAAGGGAGCCGTACTCCGCCACGCTTTTTTGACGCGGCGGAGTACGGCAATCTCGAAAAGTCCGGCAGATCAGAGAGCGGCCACTTTTTCCAGGACGCCGGCCGGCCAGGATTTTGCCAGGTCGGAGGCGAGATATTTCTCCTGGGCGAATTTGCGGAAGGCGGCGACATCCGGCTCATAGATCTGCAGGCCGCCGGCCTTGAACTCCTCGACGAGTTTGCCTTCCTGGGCCAGATGCTGCTCCTGGCTCCAGTCGATGACCTTGTCGGCGGCAGCCTGGAAGGCGGTCTGCTGTTCGGGCGTCATGGCTTTCCAGGTTTCGCTGGAAATGGTCAGCAGGTCGTAGCCGATCAGATGCGAGGTCAAGACGATCTGCGACATGACTTCGTAGAATTTCATGTTCTTGACGTTCGGCAGCGGGTTGTCCTGGCCATCGATGGCGCCGGTCTGCAGACCGGTATAGACTTCGGCATAGGCCATCGGTGTCGGATTGGCGCCAAGCGCCGAGCCCAGGAACTGCCAGGCGTCGCCGCCCGGCATGCGCAGCTTGATGCCGGACATGTCGGCCGGCGTGCTGATCTTCTTGTCAGTCTTGAGACCCACCTGGCGTGCACCGAAATAGGTCGGCCCGAGAATGTGGATGCCGAGTTTCTCCTCGGCCATGGCCTTGAACTCGGCCCCGACCTCGCTGTTGAAGAAGTCGCGCAGGTGCTTGGCATCGCGGAACAGATAGGCGGACGTCAGCACGGACCATTCGGGGATCTGGTTGGAGATGTCCTGCGGGGCGATATTGCCCATCTGCAGGTTGCCGCGCTGCAAGGCGACCAGTTCCGTGCCCTGCTTGAACAGTGTGCCGCCGTAGAAAGGCGTGAGGGTGAAATCGCCCTTGATCTCCTCGGCCAGCATCTTTGTCATCTGCGCACGGATGTCCTGCTCGGAGAACACTGCCGAGAATTTCAGCACCGTCTTTTCCTGGGCAAAGGCCGGCCACGGCATGGCGGCCGCAGCGACGCTGGCGCCCAGAAAGGTGCGTCTTGTCATATCAATGGTCATGGTTTTCCTCCCGGTTGTCCCCGCCGGCCTTTTACTGGCCGCCACAGGGTTTCCTCCATCCGATCCGACTCTTGCAGCTCCTCCGCAATCGGTCGATTTTCAAATTGTACTAAATAGTTCGTATAAGTCAATTCGACTGCATTCCGAATGATGAGGCGTCGTGTTCGGAACGCTTTTGGCGAGTGCGATGCGCTCTGTTGCTGTCCTCTGATGGATCGAAAATTCATGACCATTTTCGCGAAACTGGTCATGATGACAAGGCTCCAGGATCGTGCTATGACCACTCTCGCGAAATTGGTCATGAATCATGAAGCAGCTCGATCATACCTACCAGATGCTCTATTCGGAGCTTGCGCAGCGCAGCCTCGATGCCCAGTTCTCCTCCGAATTCTCGCTTGAGGGGCGGTTCATCAGCATGGAGAGCCGCGGTCGCCGCTATTGGTATTTTGACACGGCAGCCGAAAACGGCGGCAAGCATCGTCGTTACGTCGGCCCCGTGGACGACCCGGAGATTACCCGTCGCGTCGAACATTTCAAGGATCTGAAGGCGGATTACCGGGCGCGCCGCAAGATCGTGTCGACATTGATCCGCGAGGCCTATCTTCCACGCCCTGTCCAGGCCGCCGGCGACATTGTCGAGGCGCTGGCACGGGCCGGTTTCTTTCGGCTGCGGGGCGTTCTCATCGGCACTGTGGCCTTCCAGTGCTATGGTCCCCTGCTGGGGGTGCGGTTGCCCAATGGCATTCTGCAGACGGGCGACGCGGATTTTGCGCAATTTCACTCGATCTCTGTGGCCGTCGGCGACAGCATTCCGCCGGTTCTGGATGTGTTGAAAGCGGTCGATTCGACCTTTCGGGAAATCCCTCATTCGGCCGATGGCCGGCATGTCACGCAATTTGCAGCCAGATCCGGATACAAGGTGGAATTTCTCACCCCGAATACCGGTTCTTCCGACCATGACGGCCAGCCGGCTGCCATGCCGGCTCTTGGTGGAGCATCAGCGCAGCCCCTCCGCTTTCTTGATTTCCTCATCTACCAGCCGGTTCGCGTGGTGCTCCTGCATGGGGCGGGCATTCCTATCCTCGTTCCCGCTCCGGAGCGCTATGCCGTGCATAAATTGATCGTCAGTTCCCGGCGACGTGTCGATGACGACGGATTGGCCAAGAGCGGCAAGGATCGCCTACAGGCCGCGACGCTGATGGATATCCTGTTCGAGCTTCGCCAGGGCGAGGCTTTGGCTGACGCCTATATGCAGGCCTGGGAGCGAGGTCCGGCCTGGAGGCAGGCCCTGAGTGACGGTTTTGCGGGCCTCGATGCTGCAACCGGCGACCGGCTGAAGGCGGAACTTGGGCGCAGCATTCGTCAGGTCGGCAGCGATCCGGCCGATTATGGTGTTGCGCCGGACAAACTCTAGTTGGCCTTGAAAGGTTCAGTCCTTCGGCACTCCTTCGGGGCGCAGATAGCGCCTGAGGGCTGCGATGCGGAAAATGGCGTTGGGTGCACCATAGCCCTTATAGCCGCGGCGCTCGACGATCTCGAAGAAAAAGCCTTCGCCATAGGTCGGGCTATAGAGCTGGAAATACTCGCCGGCTTCGTCCTTGTCGTACAGGATATTGTACATCTTCAGCTTCTCGGTGATCTCGGGCGCAAGGCCGAAACGCGCCTCGACATCGTCATAGTAATTTGGCGAGATGGGCAAGGGCTTGAAACCATTGGATTTCAGCGCTTCGGCCGTGGCAAAGATGTCGTCTGTGGAAAAGGCCAGGTGCTGGACGCTTGAGCCGAAATTCTCGGCGATGAAATGACCAGCCAGCGTCTTGCGGTTTTCCGCGCCATTCAGCGTGATACGCAGGGCGCCAGCCTCGTTTTCCACGACCTGGCTGCGTACGACACCGGCCGGATCGATGATATCGACCATCGGTGTTTTGCGGACATTGAGGATGGAGGCGTAGAACAGCAGCCAGGTCAGCATTTCCTCGTAGCGCACCGTCTGCGCAACATGGTCTATGCGAAGAAGGCCGGTTGTC
>NZ_JAAXMM010000029.1 GCF_012276985.1 Agrobacterium sp. a22-2
ACGAAGCACCCTGGAAGATTATGTGAACGCCATCTGCGACCGCATTGCGGAATTTGTCGGCAGCATCGGGGGCGCCACCGGCATTGTCGTACTCAGTGACCACCACCGGCTCTCCGTTGAAGCCGCCCGCCTCGTTGATTCGCCCGACACCGTACTTGACGGCGTTGGCGTAAAGACGGCCCGTCGACGTCTGGGCGCCCGACAGGCTTTCGATGATGCCGATCTTAAGAGGCTCGGCATGCAAGGTATGGGTGCCTAAGGCCGCCACGGCCGTGACAGCCATTATTGCAAGACGTTTCATGTTTTTCTCCTCCCACATGAACTACGCGTGCCGCTGCGACCGGGTTTTGGTGCCCGGTGCCCTCCTCGGACACTGGATGGCACTGTATGCAGATAATTTCGGGCTGTAAAGCGATGAGATATGTGATCACACGCTTAGTTAGATTATTTGCGGTCAGGAGGCGGACCGTTGCCTGTCGTGAAGATTGCACGTAAAGCAGCGATGCTTGGCGGCCGGTGGAATGCATTTTCCGATTGCCTGTCGCCGGCGGACGCGAGACCTTTATTTCGACTACCCAGCGAGGTCGTGAGCACTTGAGTACTTTAGAGGTGATAAATAAGAGCCAACGAGCGCTTTCGCCGGTCGATGTGACGACGGTGCAGGAGCGTGTTTACCAAAGCCTCCGGCTCGGCCTTCTGCGTGGTGAGTTTTTGCCCGGTGAACAAGTGTCAATCCGTGGTCTGGCAGAGGTGCTTGGCACTAGCCCGATGCCGGTTCGCGAGGCGGTGGCGCGACTGATTGCGGAGCGCGCGATAGAGCAGTCAGGACCGCGGACGCTACGTGTCACGTCCTATCTGGCCTCGGACCACGAAAGCTATATCCGGATACGCATGCAACTCGAGGGTTATGCTGCCGAACGGGCAGCGAGCGCACCAAAGAACCCGATATTGATCGATGTTCTCAAGCGCCACAACGAGAGCATCTTAGAGGCACTTGTGGTCCGCGATTTCGACGCAGCGCTTGCTGGCAATCAGGCTTTCCACTTCCAACTCTACCGGGCCGGCGGCTACCCACAATTGCTCGACATCATCTCCACACTCTGGCTTCGAACTGGCCCCATCGTGGCATCCGCGCGCAGGGACGAAGCGCTGTTTGAGCGAATTTTCAACATCGGCGTCCGCATCCATGGCGACGTCATTGACGCTGTCGCGCAGCGGGATCGAGCCGCGGCACGCCGGGCGATCAATCTCGACATCCGCTCCTCACACCTGTCGATCAGGCGCTTTTACAAGCGCGTCTTAAGCGGGGCGGAAGAGCCGCAGCCCTGAAGCACGCGCATGCTTTAGCAGCGCAAGGTCATCTTGACCCGGGGCTGTTAAAAGAGGTTGAATCAGCTTGTTCAGCGTTGGTGCATGGATCGGGAGCTGAGCGTCAGCCGATCTTTGAAGGGATACTTATGCTGTGGCTTCTTAGCGCCGGACGGATTTCGGGCGGGCGCAAGCAAGCATTCGGTTGAGGATGGCGCAACCGATGGCGACTTCGGTCTGCTGCACGGGAAACGATCTTGCCCGCAGACGCCGCCCGATGATGGACTTGTATCGACCGATGGCGGTCTCGACCAGCGAGCGCTTGCCGTAATCGTTTGAAGCCTGCCATTTCATTCGGCCGTCTCGGTTGATTTCGCGATATGCTGGTCCCTTTGGCTGGGAGATGTATCGTCGATAGGTTCGACCGCGTTGGCGCGCGGCGGAATGACGATGGTCGCAGCCGCGCTATGATCGATGACTGCATCATAGATTGGCTTTCCATCATAGGCACCGTCGGCAGTAAACTGTCCGATCGGACCGTCAATCTGGTCGAGTAGTGGCGCAACCTGAGAGACATCGCCGGTGTCCTGATCAGTCAGGGTATGCGCAATGATCTCGCCACTATCGGCATCCAACGCCAGATGCAGCTTTCGCCAGCCTCGACGGGATCTGGCGCCATGCTTCTCCTCCAGCCACTGGCCCGCGCCGTAAACCTGAAGACCAGTGCTGTCCACCAGAACATGCAACGGTCCGCCCGGGGAAACCTAATTTTCGGGCCGCTTTCCGGCAGATCGCCATGTCCGCGCCCGACGGCTCAGGGTGGTATGATCGGGGATAGCAAGCGCTAAGCCCATCGATTGCAGCACCGATTCCAACAAGCCTTCTGCCTGGCGCAGCCGCAGGCCAAACACCAGGCCCAGCGTCAAGGCGGTCTCGATCGCCAGATCGGAATAGCGGTGCTGGCCGCCACGGGTCTTGCGTATTGGTGCTTGCCATTTGGACAGGGCTTCCGGTGTCAGCCACAAGGTCAGGCTGCCATGCCGACGAAGTCCTGCTTCATACTGCGGCCAGTTCGTCACCCTGAACGTAAGCGCTGTTTTCCTCCCACCTTCCGGATTGCCGGCTTATCGTTGATGTTGTGCCCGAACAGGGCTTCGACATATGACGATTACAGGGTTTACGCCTAGCACCAAGGCCGATGAGATGGTGCAGCGGTTTGAGGTTTTCACTGGATCAGGTCGCCGCCGCGAATGGAGCGACGAGGAGAAGCTTCAGATTGTTGCCGAAAGTCATAGCGGTGAGATGTCGGTCAGTGCTGTTGCGCGGCGGCACGGTTTGTCGCCTGGTCAGTTGTTCACCTGGCGGCGGCAGTCGCGGAAACCATCGGAGCAGACGTCAACGCCGATGTTCGTGCCAGCGGTGATGGATAAGCCTGCAGAGATGCCTTTGAGACGGCGAAAGACGATGGCTAAGAGCACGCCGCTAGCAGTCGCCATCGAGTTGGAGATTGACGGTGCGCTACTCAGGATCGCATCTGGCACGGACAGCGCGACCATCGCAGCGGTCATCCAAGCTATGAAGGCATCGTCGTGATTGGCCCGTCTGGTGCGGTGAAAGTCATGATCGCCACCAAGCCCGTCGACTTCCGCAAAGGCGCAGAGGGATTGGCCGCATTGGTGAAGGCCGAGATGGGTGCTGATCCGTTCTCCGGCACAATCTATGTGTTCCGGGCCAAGCGAACCGACCGCATCAAACTGATATTCTGGGATGGCAGTGGCGTATGCCTGGTCGCCAAGCGGCTTGAGGATGGCGAGTTCCATTGGCCCCGAATGCAGGACGGCGCGATGCATCTGACGGCCGCGCAATTCTCGGCTTTGTTCGAGGGACTCGATTGGAAACGCGTGCATGCGGTCGGCGGTCGGTATCGGCAAAGAGGGCTCGGCCGATCTTACCGTGTGCTTCCTAACACTGTGGTCCGCGGGCGCGCTTGCGGAGACTGAAGGCCACTGACTCAGCCAGCTCAAGGAGGCTCGGCTGCTTGCGCGCAAGTGCGCAGGTCTAAATCCAAAGGTAATGCTGCTGCAATTGTCCATCTTCAGGCTCTGAGGCCAAATAACGAACATGTCGGCAGCAGTCGCGCGCCGGAATATGCTCGGTCTCGATGAAGGATTTAAGAAATGACACTAATGCGGACAAGACCACTGATGGCGGCGGCGGCGCTTCTCCGGGGGCGCCGGTATCGCCATGGTCACGATTGATCCGGCTGGCGAAACCAGCGACCCGAACGATCGACTGAATCATATTCGGCTTCGGGCTGTCGTACGAGAACATGCACAGCGTGGACGAATTCTGCCGGTTGACGGATATTGAACGGGGCATGGAAGCGTGGAGGCTCTTGCTGCTGAGATCGCCAGCCCGCCATCACGCATGAAACAGGAAAAGCGACATACAGGGAAAGCGATGAGCTATTGTACAGCTGAATGTCGTTTCTTGCGTTCGATCCGGATCGACGTGGATGTATTGACGATCCTCGGTCGTTTCAGCAAAGACGTCGATACGTGATTGATCAATCGTGGTCCAGTTCGATATCCCAACTTCTACTCTTTGAAGCTCAGAAAACTGGTTAAATGTTGACGTATAAAGATCAGTCATAGGGCAATCCAAATCATCAGCGCACAAGGTGTCGAGCGGCTCGCTACCGTGCTAAAATTCACTCAGCGGCATCATGCTTCGGCCCCACGGGCGGCACTTTCCAGTTCCCGCTCAAATTGCATAAAGCCATATGGGGGAACGACCTCCCCTTGCCGATTAGCGATCCGGTCCCAGTTCTCTATGACCTTCTGGGGCGCGTGCTCTCCGCCGCCGATATATGCCCCGTCCGTGAGAGTGATGTTTGCGTGAGCGAAATGGCCGCCTCCTGCGCATAGGATCGAACGGGTTGGTGCATTTTGGTGAACTAGGGCCAGCAAGGCATTGCTTACGTAGGCTGGGGAAAGGCGCTCCAGCGCCTCGGGCGGCAACAGCCCGTCCGTCATTTGCGTTGCCGCCGTTGGGGCAAGGCAATTCACCCGGATATCGTATTTTTCACCCTCCAGTGCCAATGTCTGCATAAGACCCACAAGCGCCATCTTGGCGGCGCCGTAATTGGATTGCCCGAAATTCCCGTAGAGGCCCGACGAAGATGTCGTCATGACCACGCGCCCGTACCGTTGCTGGCGCATGATCTCCCATACGGCTTTTGTGCAGATGACGGCTCCCATAAGATGCACGTCCAGGACCAGGCGGAAATCGTCGAGATCCATCTTCGCGAAAGTCTTATCGCGAAGGATTCCGGCATTGTTGACGAGAATGTCAATCCGCCCCCATTTCGACATTACTCCGTCAACCATCGCGGCGACGCCCGCCTCATCGATTACCGAACCGACGCAAGCAATGGCTTCAGCGCCAGAAGCCCTGAGCTCATCGACGACAGCTTCAGCATTGTCTCTGGCCTTGTCGTTGACCACAACTTTCGCACCAAGCTTGGCCAGCATCATCGCATGGCTGCGTCCTAAACCGTTGCCGCCGCCTGTTACGATTGCGGTACGGCCAGTCAAGTTCATCTCTTTGTTTTCTTCGCTCACGTCCTGATCCTGCACATCACGGGCTGTCTTGCGGCCCTTTTGATATTAGATGGTGATGGGCGTCACGGATTGACTTCGAACAGGCCCGCAGCTCCCATTCCGCCTCCGACACACATGGTGACAACGACGTACTTCGCACCGCGTCGCCGGCCTTCGAGCAATGCGTGGCCGACCAGGCGTGCGCCTGTCATCCCGTAAGGGTGCCCGATGGAAATCCCGCCGCCGTTGACATTGTAGATATTCGGGTCGATGCCCAGTTGGTCGCGGCAATATAGCGCCTGAACCGCAAAAGCTTCGTTGAGCTCCCAAAGGCCCACATCCTGCACCGACAATCCATGTTGTTTCAGGAGCTTGGGAACGGCATGGATGGGTCCAATTCCCATCTCCTCCGGAGGGCAGCCCGCGACAGCCATGCCCCGATAAATACCGAGGGGATCCAGTCCTCGCTTTTCGGCAACCTGCGCATCCATCAGGATGCAGGCGGACGCGCCATCCGAAAGCTGGCTTGCGTTCCCGGCTGTGATGATCCCTCCTCCGATGGCAGGCGCCAGCGCGGAGAGCGACGTAAATGTCGTCTGAGGTCGGTTCCCCTCGTCCCGGTCCAGCGTGACTTCATGCTCCTCGAACTCGCCAGTTTCCCTATTCTTGACTTTTGCGGTGGCATTGATGGGAACGATTTCCTGGTGGAAAAGCCCTGCGGCTTGAGCCTTGGCCGTGCGTTCCTGTGACAGGACGGCATATTGGTCCTGTGCCTCACGGCTGATGCCATATTTTGCCGCAACGAATTCGGCTGTCTTCAGCATCGGCATATAGGCATGTGGGGCATGCGCAACGGCTTTAGGATCCGTCTCATCCTGGACCCATGCAAAATAGCGGTCCTGAACCGCAGAAATATTCTCCTGTCCGCCTGCCGCGACGACGTTCATACCGTCCATCACGATCTGCTTTGCCGCGGTAGCAATCGCCATCAATCCGGATGCGCATTGGCGATCCATGGTCTGGCCGGGAATTGTTTCTGGAAACCCGGCCGCGAAGATGGCGTTGCGCGCGAGGTTCATGCCAGCCGTACCGGCGCTCAGGACCGTGCCTAGAACGAAGTCTTCGATCTCGCCTGCCTCGATCCCCGCGCGATTGGTTGCATGCCGCAGGACATGCGCCGTCAAGGTCGGAGACTTGATCGAATTGAGGCTGCCCCGATAGGCCTTTCCGATGCCGGTTCTGGCGGTGCTGACGATAACAGCTTCTCTCATAGCATTTCCTTGCGTCCCAAGTGAGAGGTCAGATGACGACATTTTCGGCCAAACGACGCAAATCCTCGTCGCTAAAGCCGAGTTCATGAAGAACAGAGGATGTGTCGGCGCCGAGTCTTGGAGGGACAACAGTCGGGCCGATGACCTGTCTGTTCGCCTTGAAGCCGAGCGTTGGCAGATGGATGTCCTCTGGGTGATGCAGCCACTTCATCGCACGGACAAACTCACGAGTCCGCGCGTGATCTTCTGCGAGTACCTCGTCCAGGGACCGCACCTTCGCCGCCGGTACGCCGGCCGCAGCCAGCAGCTTTTCCCACTCGATGGCGGAGCGCGTCTTGAAAATTCCCACCAGTTCGGCGCGAAGCTCCTTGGCGTTGCAGGCACGATTGGCCGCATCGTTCCAACGCCGGTCTTCCAGGATGTCGCCACGGTTCACGGCGATGCACAGGGCATTGAATTGTCGGTCGTTGTTGGCCGCGAGCATCAACAACCCGTCAACGGTCTCAAAAGCACCGGAGGACGGGCTCTGGCTCCAGGCTTCATTGCCGGACGGCACGGGCATCCAGCCGCCCGTCAGATGGCTCGTGAGCAGCGACGCCATGAGGAGCATCGACGTGTCGAGCATGGCAACATCGAGATGGACCGCCTCACCGGTGCGCCGCGTCTCATGCAGGGCGGAGACGATCGCAAACGCGGCGTTCAGTCCTGTTGCATAGTCTATATAGGGAGCCCCGACCTTCTGCGGCCCGGTATCCAGGGTGCCGGTGGTCTTCATGATGCCGCTCATGCCCTGGATGACATGATCGTAAGCCGGGCGAGAACTCATCTCGCCGTCCTGTCCGAAGGCTGAGATGGAGCAGTAGACGATCTTCGGATTGATCTCTCGAACCGTATCGAATGACAGCCCCAGCCGTGAGATCGTGCCGGGACGGAAGTTCTCGATGAAGACATCCGCGTCGGAGATCAGCCGCTTGAGAATTTCCAGACCCTCCGCCGACTTGAGATTCAGTGTGACGGATTTCTTGTTGGCGTTCTGGGTCAGATAGGTCAGGCCCATGCCCTCGGCGTTGAGTTCTGGCAAATGGCCCTTGTCGCGTGACCAGTCGCCGACACCCGGCGGCTCGATCTTCAATACTTCCGCCCCCATGAGAGCCAGTTGATAGGCGGCATAGGGACCGGCGAGGACCTGCGTGAGATCGACAACGCGGGTGCCGGCCAAAGGCTGAAACATCAGGAAACTCCAGGAAGAAGTATGAACACGGCAGGCTGCCTCTATTTGCTCTTGAACAGGACAGGACAGTCGCCGATGCGGTCGGCGATGGATCGAAGCCAATCGGAAGCGGTTCGGCAGTCGCGGAGATATGCGTCGAGAAAGGCGAGCGTAACCTGTTCGACGGCATCGATCTGGGCGGGCACCTGCGTCTGCCGTCCTCCCAATCCGCCAAGGTGATGGTCGCCGTTTTCAAGGACGGCCAGGTATTTATCGCCAGCCGGCGCGAAATCGTAGGGTTCGCATTTCCAGAGCCAGTCCCCGCCCTTTGCGCCGTAGTCCCGGGTCCCCGTGACGTTCAGAAACGGACCGGTCATCCCGTTCCATGAGCCGTCGCGCAAACCTTGTTGGTCGCGGCCCTGGGCGCTGAGCAGGATTGCAGCCGCAAACCTGCTGTCGGCGAAGCGTTGCGCCGGACGTTCCGGCAGGTCGATTTCCGCGCCGGCGACAAGCTGCGCCGTATACGCGCCGAATGAATGACCGGCAATCGCGCAGGGAACGGGATCCGGCAAAGGACCGCAGGTGGCTTCGAGCACTTGAGGGAGAGCAGACATGAGGGCCTTGACGATATCCAGTCGCGCAATCCAACTGAACGGTGCGTGCAGGATTTCAAACATCCGCGCTCTGACCTCGGGCAAATCCGCCCAACCGGACAGATCCTGGTCAAGGTTCAGGCCAAGTTCCGGCTCGCGGGCGACGACAATGTCGATAGCGTCCGGAAAGGTCGGGTGTAGAACAAGGTAACCATGCGCCGCCCAATATGCAGAAACGCCGGTGTATTTACGCCCGCCGGAGCCGAGTCCGTGGCAGAAGACGACAATGCCCTGCACGGGGATGCCTTCGGGCCACCGACAGGTTAGCGGATACGCCAGACCTGGAATGCTGTCGTTTCCTAAAATGTCGCGAGCTTCAAGGATGCGCGCTTTACCCAGCTTGGAACGATATGGCCCGATTGTCATGGTGCCACCCATCGCTTCAACTCATCAGGCAAAGACCTCTCACCCTCGGCAAACAGAAAACAACTTGCAGTACCCCCGCCCGCAATCGAATACGGGGTCGGCATTTCCGCCTGGCATCGCGGCATGGCGCTTGGGCAGCGATTGCGATAAGGGCAGCCGGTAGCCGCGACCCGCGGGGCCTCGACGATCGGGGCCTTCTTGCGTGCCGCGCGCCGCCTTCGCTGCGCTTCCGGATCGAGCAACGGCACTGCGTCGAGAAGCGCCTTAGTGTAGGGATGGGCAGGAGATTTGTAGACCCTTTCCGACGGCCCCTCCTCCACGATATGGCCGAGATACATCACCGCAATGCGGTCCGAGATGTGATGAACCAGCGCCAGGTCGTGAGCAATTAGAAGGTAGGCGATGCCCGATGCCTCGCGCCGTTCGTGGAGCAGGTTGATGATCTGGTTCTGGGTCGAGACATCCAGCGCGCTGACCGGCTCGTCGAGCACGATCAGCTTGGGGTTCAGCGCGAGCGCCGAGGCGATGGCGATCCGCTGTCTCTGTCCGCCTGAGAACTGATGCGGATGTCGCCCAAGATGTTCTTCGGAGAGCGATACCAGCTTCACGAGTTCGATCGCGCGTGCGCGTCGTTCATTGGAACTCAGTGCAGTATGGACCCGTAACGGCTCGGTGAGGATATCCTCCACCGTCATCGACGGATTGAGAGATGAATAAGGATCCTGGAACACCGCCTGAATCTGGTTCCTGATCGCGGACGGATACCGGGTTTTCATCCGAGTGAGTTCGTTGCCGGCGAAGTGGATTGAACCGGACGTTGCAGGCACGAGACCAAGAACCGTGTTGGCGATCGACGATTTGCCTGATCCCGACTCGCCGACGAGACCGAGCGTCTCGCCGGACCGGAGCGACA
Source organism: Agrobacterium sp. a22-2 (assembly GCF_012276985.1). GTDB lineage: Bacteria > Pseudomonadota > Alphaproteobacteria > Rhizobiales > Rhizobiaceae > Allorhizobium. The sequence goes on from NZ_JAAXMM010000029.1 coordinate 9,324, forward strand.
GGTTGGCCCCTTTGACCGCATGTAAGGGCTTGCGCTTGAGACCAAAATTCGGCCGGCCCCAGTAGGTGACCCAAAGGTCGTCGATCTCGAGAAGCGGCTTGTCGCTCATCGGCTGGCCTCCATCTCCAATTGATCGGCCCGCACACATCGAACCAACCGCTCCGCGCCGGCCAAATTAATACGCTGATCGCAGGCTGCCACTTTGAAATCGCATCGATTGGAGAAACGGCAGCCGGCTGGCCAGGTACCTGGCCGAGGGACGCTTCCGCGAATGGTCGGTAGTGGCGGATTGCGGTCGGATGCATGTGGCATGGCCGAAAGCAGTCCACGGGTATAGGGATGGAGAGGCCGCGAAAAAAGTTCGTCCACCTGGGCCAGTTCGACCACTTCTCCTGCGTACATCACACTGATTCGGTCGCAGATATCAGCGGCGACTGCCAGATCGTGCGTTACGAACAGGATCGCCATGCCGAATTCGGCCTGGAGATCGCGAAAGAGATCCAGGATTTCCTGCTGAACGGTGACGTCCAGCGCTGTCGTCGGCTCATCGGCGATCAGCAGGGATGGATTGCAACTGAGGGCGCGAGCGATCGCGATACGCTGCGCCATCCCGCCCGATAGTTCGTGCGGATAGGCCTTTGCCCTTTCCTCAGGGCGGAGAATGCCGACACGGTGAATCAATTCGATCGCCCGCTTCCAGGCCTCCTTTTCCGAAAACCCCTTCTTGGCGCGCAAGACCTCGGCAATCTGGCTGCCAACTGTGAAAGCCGGATTGAGGCTTGTAGTCGGATCTTGAAAGACCATGGCCACTTCATTGCCGCGTACCTGTTCCATTTGCCGTGGGGTCAGGGAACGCAGATCCCTACCGTTCAAAACGATGGAACCATGGGTTGTTCGACCGCCAGCACCAATCAGATCAAGGATGGAAAGACCCGTCAGCGTCTTTCCGCTGCCCGATTCACCGACAAGGCCAAGCGTCTCACCCTTGACGACACTAAGGGACAGGTCGGTAATCACCGGAACCTCCTCGCCGTCCCCGGAGGAAACCATCACCTGCAGCCCCTCCATGCGCAAGATATCGTCCGCGCGTGATTCAAGCATTGCATTGTCGGCAACGGTTGCGGGCACGGCTGCCTGAAAGCGCACCGCCCGCGTCTCCGGCCTGACCTTGACCGCGACGCCTCTCCCGACCGCGTCGCGGATTACGTCACCGAGAAGATTGACCGACAAGACTGTCGCGATAATCGCGATACCGGGAGGAACAGCAAGAAACCAGTTGAGGTCCATGTAGCTTGCGGCGCTGTTCAGCATCGTTCCCCAGCTGGCGTTTGGGGGTTGGACGCCAAGTCCGATAAAGCTGAGCCCGGCTTCCGAAAGCAGCACGGCCCCGACAGTCAGCGTGATCTGGACGATCAGCGGCGGCGCGATATTGGGGAAGATGTGGCGCAGAAGGATACGCGTGTCGGAAGCACCGACGACGCGCGCGGAGCGCACGTAGATCTCTTCCCGCTCCGCAAGAACGACGCCGCGCGCAAGCCGCAGGAAGGACGTCGAAAACAGGATGCCGAGCGCAATCATCGCCTTATGCAGGCCGGTGCCGAGGATGGCGATGATTACGATCGCGACCATGATGCCCGGAATCGAAACCACGGCTTCGACCAGGCGCATGACGATCCAGTCCCACCAGCCGCCCCTGTAGCCTATGAAGAGACCGAGCGGAACGCCGAGAATAAGTGCGAGCGATGTGGCTTCAGCCGCAGCAATGATGGCGATCCGACAGCCGTAGATCAAACGGCTCAGGACATCGCGGCCAAGATCGTCGGTGCCCAGCCAGTGGGCAGCGGAGGGACCCTGCATGGCGTCCATCAGGTTCTGCTTCAACGGATCGTAAGGTGCGATCAGGTCTGCCGATACCGCCGTCAGAACGAGCAGCGCGAGCACCGAGATCGCGAATACCGTAATCAGCCGCGATGCGCTTACCCGTCGGCGGATGCCGCGTATGGAACCGGAGGAATTATCAATAGATTGGCTGGTCACGATGGGCGCGCCTTGGGGTTGAGCAGACCATAGATGATATCGGTCGCGAGTTGTGCCAGAACAACGAGCTCGACCATGACGAGTACCAGGCCCTGGATCATAGGGATGTCCTGCTGGCGCACCGCCGCGATGGCGAGAGTGCCGAGCCCGTTGATGGCGAAAACCTGTTCGACAATCAGCGCACCGCCGAGAAGGACCGTAATCTGAAACGACAGGACGGCGACGACCGGCACCAGCGCATTGGTCAGCGCGTGACGGAAGATGACCCGGCGGGCCGATAGGCCTTGCGCCCGCGCCGCCCGGATGTAGTCCTGCTGCAATACACCGACCATCGCCGAACGGACTTGGCGAGCGATTGCAGCACTGGAAGCCAGGCCGAGCGCGATAGCCGGCAGCGTGACGCTGCGGAGCCAGTCCCAAGGCGACGCCGAAAACGGCGTGAAGCCGGTCGCCGGAAACCAGCGTAAATTCACGGCGAAGAGGGCGACCAGGATGAGCCCGAACCAGAAGTTCGGAATGGCCTGTCCGATCGTCGCACCGATCGTCGCGAAGCGGTCCACCCAGGAGCGCGGTCTCAGAGCGGCCACAATTCCAGCCGCAACACCGACGACAATCGCGATCGCCGCCGAGACCAGGGTCAGCGACATGGTGACCGGCAGGCGTTGCATGACCGCCTGCGTAACATTGACGCTGTTGAAGAAGGAGGTGCCGAGATCTCCCCGCACCGCCTTCCCAAGCCACATGAAATACCGCTCCACGACAGGCTCGTTCAATCCCAGTCGCTGACGCACCATTTCGTACTGCTCATGCGTGCCGGTCTCGCCAATGATGAGGTCAACGGGATCGCTGGGCAGCAGCGACGTAAATGAAAAAGTCAGCACCGATACGATGAACAACAGAGGAATCAGCGCCAGAAGCCGTTGAATGATGAGGCTGAGCATGGATCATTCAGCCTCAGTTGCTGACCTTCAGGCCGCGGAGGTTGATGGAGTCCTCACCGGAACTGTATTTCACCGTCGGATTATTCGCGATCTTCTCGCTGACGCCGACCAGCAGCGGGGTCGAAGTGATGAAGATGAGGTAGGACTCGTCGGTCAGGATTTTCGCCATCTTCTTGTAGATCGGTGCGCGAGCCTCTATTTCGGGTGACTTCAGTCCCTCTTCCGCAAGCTTGGTGAGTTCGCCGCTCGGCGTCGCCTTGAACGGATTGTAGGTTCCATCCTTCGAAATGTACCGGGCGTAAAGAAACTTCGGATCCGTCACCGTGCCCCAGACGAGGTTTGTCGTCGGAAAGTCCGTGGTGCGGCTGCGGCGAGCAAGCGTGCCGGGCTCGACCGGCTGAATCGTCATGGTGACGCCGATATCCTTGAAAAAGCCGGCAAGTGCTTCAAGACGCGGCTGGTAGACGGGAATGCTTGGCATGGTGAAGTTGAAGCCGTTCGGGTAGCCGGCCTCCGCCAGCAGTGCCCGCGCTTTTTTGGGATCGTATTGGCAATTGCTCTCAAGGCTCTGATCGAAGGCCCAGTCGCCTTTCGCATAGGCCTGACATGCCGATGCCCCCAACCCGAACTGGATTGCCTTGTTGAAGGCCTCGCGATTGATCGCGTAGCTCAGGGCCTTCCGAACCCGCTTGTCGGCCAGCGCTTTGACCTTGCTGCCTTCACGGTCAGAAATGACAAGGTGGTAATTATAACCGCCGTTATTGCGTACCAGCTTGAGGCCAGGCGCCCTGTCGATGATCGCAGCCTGGGGGTTGGCGAGCCAGATACCTGCATCAACCTGCCCCGTCTTGAGAGCGTTGAGACGCGCCGTATCGTCAGGAATTTCCCATATCTCGTAACGGGCTAGCCCCTGCTGCTGCGGATCCCAATATTTCGGGTTCGGAGTGTAGACGCGCACCTCGCCTTCGCGCGACAGTTCCTTGTTGTAGACATAGGGACCAGTCCCGACTGGATTGCGATCCAGCGCCGGATCATCCAGCGCCTTTGGAGCGATCATCATTCCAGCGACGCCGGTGAAGTCGTCGATGATCGAAGGATTAGGCTCTTTGAGCTTGATCATCACGGTAAGATCATCCACCGGCGAGGCTTGCTCGACAGGACCTAGCCCCTCCAGGATACCGATCTTGACACCGCGATTGATGTTGGCAACAACCGCCTTGGCGTCAAAGGGTTCGCCATTGCTGAACGTGACGCCCTTCCGAAGCGTAATCGTGACGCTCAAACCGTCTATCTTATAGTCCGTCGCAAGCAAAGGCACGGCCTTGCCGTCCGAAGTTTTGGCGAACAGCGATTCATAGACCGGACGGAGATACCCAATTCCGCCGCCGCTCTGCCGCTGCGGGTCCATGGTGACCATCTTGACCTGATCTGCGAACTTGAAGACGCCGGCCGGCTTGTCCTGCGCCAATACCGGACCGCCGGAAACGCAGACGCCCAGCGCAAATGATATCGCAAGGGAAATAATGTTTTTCATTTCGGCCCTCCCAGCCTCACGTTCGCGGCGCCTCTTCCTCCACGCCGGCCCAACCTCCAGGCTTCCGCCCGAAGATTGTACTATACATATAGCACTTTATCACTATCGCGGTTTGGATCAATCTAATTCTAAATATCCTGCGAAAATCATCTCGTTGTTTGTGGCACGCGGAAATGGCATATCCGGTGGGGCAACAGGTACGAAGGACGCTGTCATTGCAGACATCAGCCGATCAGAAACAGATATTCAGGAATGATGGCACGCCCTATTACGTTCAGCTGTCGGCGATAATCCGGCGGCAGATCGCTGACGAGACATGGAATGTTGGCGACAAGTTGCCAACGCTCAAACAGTTAGTCGCGACTTTCGGTGTGTCGCCAATGACAGTACGTCATGCTCTGGCTGGGCTGGAGCAAGAAGGTTTCATCAGCCCGGAACGCGGTCGAGGGACCTTTGTCATCGCCAAACCAGAAGCACCAGGCCCCATACCTTACCTACTCACGCGCTCTCCATCTCAACCGGTGCACGGGTTAACGTTCAGGGTCTTGGAATCGCGGCCTGCACAGGACGAAATGCGTATCACCGCCGAAGACGGCCTGTCGTTGGGACCTTACCAATACATGAAGCGGGGGTTCGCCCGAAACGGCCGGCCGTTTATCGTCGGGGAGTATCTGGTTGCGAAACGCGTTCATGAGACGATTCCAGATCGGCTTTGGGCCAGCGAGCTGATCAGTTCGCTGATGTATGATACGAAAGAACTCGGTCTCGCCGGTGTGCGCCAGACCTTCCGGGTCGTATCGTCCATGCCGCAGGAGGCGTCCGAACTGGCCATTCAGGTGCATGATCCCGTAGTACGCGTCCGGCGTATCTTTCAAAACGATCGCCGGGAAGTGCTTTGCCTTGCGCAACTGGTCTATCGCACAGACGGTGTCGTCTTCGATATCAATATCGATGTGGAAGATCGTAACCGCCTGTTCGAACTTGCCGGCATTCCGGAATCCTAAGCCTTCTTGAACCGGGCCATCAGCCCGGGACATCCGTCCCCCCCTTGTTCCAAGCGAGCAAGCGGCGTTCGATGAGGTCCAGTAGGGATGTCAGCGTCATCACCACGAACGCCACAATGAGGATAAGGGCCATGACGCTGGCGACATCGAACTGCCCGCTGAATGTCTGAACCAGCAGTCCCAAGCCACTTTTTGCCGCTATCATTTCGCCGATGACGGCTCCCGCGCTGCAGTAGATCAGCGAGAGCTTCAGGCCCGCCAAAATGCTCGGCAAGGCCCACGGCGCGCGCACGTCGCGAAACAGCCGGAATTCCGAGGCGCCGAACAAGCGGGACATGAGCAGCAGATCGCGATCGACGTTCTTGAGCCCGCCTAACGTGCTCAACAGCATGATGAAATAGCCGAGCGAAAAGGCAAGAACGACCTTTGATGCCATCCCTATCCCGAACCAGAGAATGAAAAGCGGTCCGAGCGCAATGCGCGGCATGCTGTTGAAAGCGGTCAGGAAGGGAGACAGCACCCGGTTGACCATGTCGTGCCGGTCGAGGAAAAGTGCCGACGCGACGCCCAGCACCACAGAAAGCGCGAATGCAATCAGGATCTCCGCGAGCGTCGTGCCCAAATGCAGCAGCAGTTCTCCCCCTATGAGTAGGTCCCAGAGCGAGACGGCGATCGCAGCCGGCGAGGAAACAAAGGCCGGATTTGCCCATCCGATTGCGACGGCTCCCTCCCAGATCGCGATGAAGACCATGAGCAGCGCCGCTCGCGCCGCATGCACCTTCCAAGGCGATTCACCGGGCGCTGGGGCTGCCGAACCGAGACCTGCCTCCGTACTAACCGCATCCGTCATACCGTACTCGCTTTCAAGGACGCCCAGGTGCGGCGATAGAGGTCGTGATATTGTTCATCGGCCTGCAAGGCATCTGCTGAACGGGGGCGCGGAAGATCGATCGGAATCTCGTCCACAACGCCGCTCCCTTTCTTGGACATGACGATGATCCGGTCTGCGAGCGTGATCGCTTCGCCTATGTCGTGGGTCACGAAAACAACCGTCGCGCCGCTGCTGTCCCAAAGGTCAAGCAACAGATCGTGCAACAGAAGCTTCGTCTGCGAGTCCAGGGCACTGAAAGGCTCGTCCATCAGGTATATTCCCCGACCGACTGCAAAAGCCCGTGCAAGAGAAGTTCGTTGGCGCATGCCCTGCGAGAGCTTTGACGGATAGAAGTTCCGGTAATTCCCCAGCCCGACCTTTTCGACATAATGTGCGGCTATGGAAGCGCGCTCCCCGCGTCTTACGCCGGATACTTCAAGGCCATACTCGACGTTCTGGATGACCGTGCGCCATGGTAGCAGAGCATCACGGGCGAGAATGTAGCAGACGTCACCGCGGCCGGCCGCTGGTGCCGTGCCGCTCAGCGTGGCGCTGCCTTCGGCAATCGGCACGAGGCCGGCGATCACATTGAGCAGCGTGGTCTTGCCGCAGCCGCTCGCGCCGACCAAGGCTACGAACTCGCCGTGCCGTATATCGAGATTGACGCCCTGCAGCGCCGGGCGGGTGCCGCCGAAGCGCACGCCGAGGTCGCGTATCGCAATCTCTGCAGGGGGAACAGCGGGCTCGTTCATACTGTCAGCTTTTGGCACGGCCGCTAGTTTACCGAGCACAGGAAAGGGCCTCCGGTCCGGCCACCGCGGCGATCACTTCCGAGCGCTTCCTGGGTGATTTAATCTGTTTTTGCTCCAGAAGAAGGGAGGACCACGAGTCGATTGTGCGGCTTGTGATGTCAGGGCCGTAGATTGGCAAAAGCCGCATAGCCATGGCCTTGTATTGATCCTCCGAAAGATCCGGAACGGGGACGTTCCTCTTCAAAAGCGCGACGACCTGCTCGAAATTGGCCGGCTTGTTATACCAGCAAAAAGCGTCCTGCATTGCTCCGACAAAGCGCGAAACGATTTCGGGGTTACCTTGGATCGTCGATGTCGAAGCCCACCATCCATTGTAGCCGAGGTCCCGGAAAAACGCCGGCCCCTGGTTTTGTGCAAGATCGATGGCGACTGTTCCTTCTTCCTTGGCGGCAACGATCGAAGGAAGCGGTTCAACGCTGAGATAGGTGTCGACGATACCTCGCTGGAGCGCAGGGCGCGCCGTATTCGGCAGGCCTACCGCAAGGAATGTTACGTCATTGGCTTTGTATCCCGCATCTGTGAGGAGCTTCTGCGATATGTACTGTATGGACACTCCTAGTGCCAGCACACCCCAGTTCAGGCCTTTCAGATCTTGAATGACGGCTGGGTATCCATCCTTCATATGCGGCATGGCGACGCCCTTGCGGACGATGAAGCCAAACGGCATTTTCATAGTCGAGCCGACGACACCGCGAACCGGAAGACCATTTTCCACGGCGACTATGAGGTTGTCCCAGGAATTGTTGACGAATGTAACGCTGCCGCTTGCCACCGCGGAGGTCATCGCCGGACCGGTCGCGATTGGGACGAGCTCGACGTTCAGGCCGCGTTTTTCAAAGAATTTCTGTTCCTTGGCAACGAAGGCCGGCAGCGAGACAAGCGCGCCGGGATAGAAACCCACAGACGCATCCAGCGTGTTCTGAGCAGTTGCTGGTTTCGTATTGCCCCCGGCCGCAATTATCACCGCGCCGAGGACCATGCCTAGACGGTTTATCGATTTCCACATTTCGCCCTCCCGAGTTCGGTTATTCCATCGGTCGCGCGCCATTCCTCAAGGCGCGTCGGCCGGAATTCCTTAGACGACGCCGAAGCAAGGTTCAGGAAGCCCGCGGGCATTCGCCCCATGAATCGCTAGAATCGTTCCTGCAAGTGGCTGGCTCCGTCGTTGGCTTTCGTCGAGAAAGCGAGTGGCCGAGGCCACAAAAAGCACGTCAAGATCCGGTCCGCCAAAAGCGCATATCGTCGGGTCGGAGACCGGCAGTTCAATACGGCGCATCAATTTTCCATCGGGGTCGAACTGCCCAACGGCGCCCCCTCGGAAAAGTGCGGCCCAATAACAGCCGTTGCTATCCACGGTCGCGCCATCGATCCCTCCCTCATCGCGAGAAAGCGAGATGAACTCCCGTTCATTGTCAATTTCTCCGCTCGACAGGTCGAAGTCGTAGCGCCATACCTTGCCGACAAACGTATCGGCCAGGTACAGAAACGCATCATCTGGGCTCCAAGCAATGCCGTTCCCGGCGATCAGCTCGTCGCGCATGAGTTGAGGCACTTCTCTCTCCGTCAAGCGCCACAACGCGCCCGAAGGGGTCTTGTGGTCGGTATTGACGGAAGCGCACCAGAACCGCCCGGCCCGGTCGCATTTTCCATCATTCAGCCTGTTGGTCGCCGGCCTGTCCTGCTCCGCTTCGCAAAGGAGCTTGGCCTGCGTGTTCTCAGGGCCCAGGTGATAAAATCCTCCCCTGATCCCACTGACTAACCCACCTCTTCCATGTTTGGCAACCGAGCCGATCGGGCGCCCATGGATTGCGCTTGCGTAATCTGTGCGCGCCAGGTCGTTTGTCAGCGTATCCAGGGAAAAGCAGCATGACCGCCAGGCGTCGATCCAGACAAGGCGCTGGGCTGCCGGATCCCAGAACAGGGACTCGGCGAGATCGTATACGTCCGTCGTCAAGGAAATGATGTCCACGGCCAAGCCCGAATTAGATGTGATCACTACTATATGGCTTGATTATCTCGGCAGTCAATTGCTAAATGGCCGATATGAGAAAGCCTGCTTCAACCATCAACTTTCTGTCGTCCCGGGTACTGCGCCTGTCCAACACGCTTGGTCTTTATGCAAGCCGACGATACCGCGACGAGTTTGGCATTACGTTGCCGGAATGGCGGGTCCTGTCAGTTGTTGCGTCCAGCGAACCGACGACAGCGCGCGAGATCAGCCGTAACTTGGCTACAGACAAAGGCTGGGTCGGACTTTCAGCTGAAAGTTTGCGAAAAAGAGGGCTGGTGAACGGTTGTCCCGACAAGAATGATGGGCGCCGCATACTGCTGACTTTGACCGATGACGGCAGGAACTTGCATTCGGCAATTCTTGCTGTCGCGCAAGAAAGGCAGGATAGACTGGCAACGCGCCTGACCAAGGAAGAGTTCGAGACATTGTATCGATGTCTTGATCGCCTCCAGATCGAGGCGGACGCGATGCTGGAGGAGACCTCGCGCCTCGAATGACCCCCAGCCCATGGCCGATCTCGCCGGTTAAATCGCTTAACTATCTTTTCTACTCGACGATTTCACCGCCAGAATCTGCCGAAGACGAGCATCGCGGTCTTCGACCAGCATTCGCACAGAGATACCCGCATAAGCGTTTTCCACTGCTCCGGTGACGCGAGCCTGCAGACCGGCGTCAGGCGACATATTACCTAGATCATTCCAAAGCCTTTCCTGCATCGGCGCAAACATATCCCAGAACCCTTGCATGCCTTTGTCTCCGCCGGCAAGGTGATAGGTAAGGAACGGGCCCATCAACGCCCAACGTGGACCAGGTCCCTCGGTCACAGCACGATCGATATCCTCGGCTGACGCTATACCGCTTTCGAGCAGATAGATTGCTTCGCGAAAGATTGCGGCTTGCAGGCGATTGGCGATATGCCCGTAAATCTCCGTTTGAAGCCGGACAGGTATTTTGCCCAGACGAGTGTACAAGCGTTCGGCTTGAGCCAAAGCTGCATCCTCTGTCAGCGCACCTCCGGCCAATTCAACCAGCGGCACCAGATGCGGCGGATTAAATGGATGGCCAAGCACCACCCGTTCTGGATGCGCACATTTAGTTTGCATATTGGTCACCGAAATTGCCGAAGAACTCGATGCGATGACGACATCTTGAGCCGTCGCGGCGTCAATGCGCTGCATCAGTTCAATCTTCGCATCGAGACGCTCGATAGCATTTTCCTGGACGAATTCCGTTCCCTCGCATGCGGCATCGAGGTCGGTCGTGAAACGAAGCTTTCCGCGCTTGCCAATCGCAAGCACCGACTCAGGAAGAGACCGCCAACACCGCTCCACGGCATCGATGAGCTCGGCCTCAGCGCCTTCTCGGATATCGGTGGCTGCCACATCCAGCCCGTGGGCCAAGAAAAGGCAGGCCCAGCTTGAACCGATGGCCCCAGTACCGACTACGGTGACCTTTCTGATCTCTTCCGTTTCCAAAGGCGGTTCTCCGGTTACAGGGGAAGGGAACGCAGGGCGGGCCACGCCATGCGTCGGGATAATGCTGCGCATTCCAGTCAGGGCTGGACCATCAGGCTCTGCGGAGCTTCACCCGTCTGCATCCAGCTCTCCAGTGCGCCGAGTGGATCCAGGTTGGCCTGGCTGATCCCACCGGGGCCGGGCGCGATGCCGCAGTGGTCGAGGCCGGGAATCATGTAGAGCCGCACGTTCTGGGCCAGCGCTTCTGCACCGCCGGCGGCCTTTTCGGCCGCCTCATGCCAGGCGACAGTCGTATACGGTGATACGATCGCGTCGGCCCAACCATGCCAGACAATCATCTTACCGCCTGCCGCGCGGAAAGCAGAAATGTCGGGATCATCGGCGTTGTACATTTTCGCTGCGGCCGCCATCCGGGGTGGATCCTTGTCGAAATCGAATTCCGTCGCCTTGTAAGCCGAACCCGGATCTTGCGGATATGCCATGTAAGAACCGAAGGACTGCGCGAACAGCGGGTTCAGACCTGGCGCGCCGGCCTCGTTGCCGGTGAGCCATGTGCGCCAGAACGGCTCGGAGCCTTCCGGGATGCCACCTATGAACAGCTTCTTGCCGGAGGAGTCGATCGGCGACTTGCGCCATTTCTCGACGACGGTGCGTTCCTCTGCTGTGATGCACGCCTTGGCCTCGGCACCAGCATTGCAGGCGATTGTGGACAGATCCACGGAGCACTGCCGCGGGTCCGCGATCACCTTGTCTTCGCGACCGTCGGCTCCGTCGCACTGGCGCATGACCTCCGCACCGATCAAATCGACCTTGTCGGCCTTGAGGATCTGTTTTCCATCGGGGCCGGTATTGGCCTTCACCTGCCAGGCAAGGCCGGCACCGGCAAGTCCTGTCTCGTTCAGTGCCGGAGCGCCGGAAATGATGCCTTGGAACATCTTCGGATATCGTAAAGCCGCCATGTTAGCCATGCGTCCCCCGGTGGAGCAACCCTGGAAGATCGACTGATCCGAGGATTTGCCGTAAAAGGCCTCGATCATCACCTGAGCTACACGATTGGTTTCGCCGATGGAGCGCCAGCCCCAGTCGCGCTCGGCATTCACATTGCCGTCGGCCCAATCGGCGTCGACGGAGGTTTGCCCGTGATGGCCGCTGTCGGTGGTGGCACTAGCATAACCTCTTTGCAGCCCTGGCTTCACCGCGTTGACAAAGCCGCTGCGACCGCCGAGATTCCCACAAAAGCCGCCGCAGCCAACTTGATAGTAGCGACCGTTCCAGCCATCGAGGGGCAGACGCACTTCAATGGAAATGGTAGGAAGGGCCATTGCACGCACCTCGCAATAGGCGGGCATCTCGCCCCCGGTGTCGATGATGCGCGCGGAGGTAACATAACCTGCGTCAAACACCGTATCTCGAAGTGCCGTGCATTTCCCGTTAGGCCGCTCCTGCGCTAGCACCGGAACGCCAATCATGGCACCGGCGCCAATCAGGCCCAACATCGTGCATTTCAGAACTCGAGGCTGCATATTGTTTCTCCTCTCCGGTTGGCCCGAGCGCGGGACCGATCCTCCTCCGTCGCCGCGTTCCGGGGTTTGCATTGCATTTTCGTTGCGAATCTCCTGCGCGGCATCGATCTGCTTCGCTGCTTCAAACCCAGGTATTGTATAGTCGTGATGTCGGTCGTTTCGATGCTCCTTCCGGATCATCGGATCAGAATTTCACTTGATCGCCGCCCTTTAGCGCCAGCATGCCGCGCTTCAGAAGGCGTCGCGATTTCCAGTCCAAGCCCGTCCAGCGCCTTGCGAATCCGGCGGACCTGCGCTGCGTTGGACTCAGCAAGCTCGCCGGGGCCATCCCAAAGCGAATCCTCCAACCCCACACGTACATTGCCACCCATTGCGGCTGCCATCGTAGTGATTGGCAGTTGATCGCGCCCGGCTCCCCGCACCGACCAGACGTAGTCGCTGCCGAACAAACGGTTGGCGGAAAACCATAAACAGCAGGAGGCCGTAGGTCACACCGTTCAGGGTGGAGATGATCGCAAATTCCATGGGGTTTCCCAGGTAATATCAGCAGGGATAGTCCGACCGACGACTGGCGCTGGCCGAAGCCCAGGCACGCCAGGATTACCCTTGGGGGCGCTCCATCAGGCAGCTGTCCTGCACCGGATAGATCGCCTGGTCTCCGGCAATGACCTTGACGGTTTCGAAGCCCATATCTGTGCCGTCGGCCGGATATCTCGGATTTTTCACGACCTTCGAGACCACCACCGGCCGGATCGTCTGGTGATCTTCCTTGCGGACCGAAATCGGACCGAGAGGTGTTTCATAGGCCGTATTCTCAAGTGCCAGCGCGATTTTTGTCACATTGATGTCGCCACCGCCAAAATTGCTGGTTCCCAGCGCCTGCTGAAGCGCGCCGAGGGCGAAGGCGGAATGCCCCTCAACGAAGATCGGATAGTGACCTGTCGCCTTTTAACGTCGAGCCCTGCATCGCCCACGGCCTTCATCAGCAAGAGCAGGTCATTCGACCAGTTGCCGGTAAACACGGTGTCGGGCGCTGCCGACTTGATCCGCGCGACGAAGGGCGCGAAGTCCTGGATCTTGTTGACGTCATGCAGCACTTCATCGACGACCTTGTAGCCGCCAGCGTCTGCGGCTGCAGCAGCCGCTGCCTGCATGTCCTGTCCCCAGGAATAGTTCTGATTGATCGAGTAAACCTTCGTGCCCAGTTCACCCGCCTCTTTCATCGCGCTGACCATTGCATTCACCCGCATCGGCGCGGTTGCCGTGTAGCGAAAATGGTAGAACTGGCACTTCTGGCCCGTAAGCTCCATCGCATCGCCGCCCAGGTTGATGAAAATCACCTCTTGGCCTGGGTTGCGCAGAT
>NZ_JAAXMM010000002.1 GCF_012276985.1 Agrobacterium sp. a22-2
CTCCACCCATGACCCCATCTCCCCCCGCCGCCCTGGATGACGAAGCGCTGTTGCGCAGATCCTTTGAGGTGGCGGCGCGGGCGCATCGCAATGGCAATCATCCGTTCGGGTCGATCCTGGTCGGGCCGGATGGGGTTGTCTTGATGGAGCAGGAGAATGCCTATAACCCGACAAAGGACATGACCGGCCATGCCGAGCGTGTGCTGATGACGCGGGCCTCGCAGCAGTATGATCCGAAGTTTCTGAATTCCTGCACGCTCTATTCCTCGGCCGAGCCCTGCGCCATGTGCGCCGGCGCGATGTATTGGGCGGGGGTCGGGCGGCTGGTCTATGGCATCAGCGAGCATCAGTTGAAGGAGATCACCGGCAATCATCCGGAAAATCCGACGCTCGACCTGCCCTGCCGGGTGGTGTTCGATGCCGGCCAGCGCAAGGTCGAGGTGATCGGCCCGATGCTCTGCGAGGAATCGGCGGCCCTGCACGAGGGCGTCTGGTAGGGGCTGGCGCCGGGCTTTTTGCTGTCGGTGAAAGGCTTTATCCCCTGAAATTGCGGTGGCGTTCATCAATCTGTCGTCTGAAACGTTGCAGTTTGTGATGATTGCTGCCTTCACCCGGGCGCAGTCTTGGTTTAAACCGCTGGCCATCAAATTCATGGCGGGCGTGGCGTTGTCGGCCCGCCGTCCGTTCCCCCAAGATAAAGACGAGTTCCCGATATGATCGATCCGAAGACACTTGCGGCCCGCTTCCCCGGCGATTTCCTGTTTGGCGTTGCCACCGCCTCCTTCCAGATCGAAGGCTCCACCAAGGTCGATGGCCGCAAGCCGTCGATCTGGGATGCCTTTTCCAACATGCCGGGCCGGGTGTTCGGACGGCACAATGGCGATATCGCCTGCGACCACTACAATCGCTGGGAAGAGGATCTCGACCTGATCAAGGAGATGGGCGTTTCGGCCTATCGCTTCTCGATCGCCTGGCCGCGCATCATTCCCGACGGCACCGGCCCGATCAACGAGAAGGGTCTGGATTTCTACGACAAGCTGATCGACGGCTGCAAGGCGCGCGGCATCAAGACCTATGCGACGCTTTATCATTGGGACCTGCCGCTGACGCTGATGGGCGACGGCGGCTGGACCTCGCGCAACACGGCCTATGCCTTCCAGCGCTACGCCAAGATCGTCATGGCGCGGCTCGGCGACCGGCTGGATGCGGTGGCGACCTTCAACGAGCCGTGGTGCTCGGTCTGGCTAAGCCATCTCTACGGCATTCATGCGCCGGGCGAGCGCAACATGGAGGCAGCCCTTGCCGCCCTGCACTACACCAATCTCGCCCATGGCCTCGGCATCGATGCGATCCGCCAGGTGGCGCCGCAGGTGCCGGCCGGCCTGGTGCTGAACGCCCATTCGGTCATTGCCGGCTCCGACAGCGAGGCCGACACGGCCGCGGCCGAACGCGCCTTCCAGTTCCACAACGGCGCCTTTTTCGGCCCGGTGTTCAAGGGTGAATATCCCGCCGACATGATGGAGGCGCTGGGTGACCGCATGCCGCCGATCGAGGAGGGCGACCTGGCGATCATCAGCCAGAAACTCGACTGGTGGGGGCTCAACTACTACACGCCGATGCGGGTTGCCGCCGATCCGAGCGAAGGCGCCGTCTATCCGGCGACCGTCGATGCGCCGCCGGTCTCCACCGTCAAGACCGATATCGGCTGGGAGGTCTATGCGCCGGCGCTGAAGTCGCTGGTGGAAGGGCTTTACCAGCGCTACGACTTGCCGGTCTGCTACATCACCGAAAACGGCGCCTGCTACAATATGGGCGTCGAAAACGGTGAGGTCGATGACCAGCCGCGGCTCGATTATTACGCCGAGCATCTCGGCGTCGTTGCCGACCTGATCCAGGACGGTTTTCCGATGCGCGGCTATTTCGCCTGGAGCCTGATGGACAATTTCGAATGGGCGCAGGGTTACAGCATGCGCTTCGGCCTGGTCCATGTCGATTACGACACGCAGGTTCGCACGGTGAAGAAGAGCGGCAAGTGGTATAGCGACCTCGCCGGCCAGTTTCCAGCGGGCAACCATAAGGCGGATTGACGGAGCCGGAGACAGGTCCGCCAATCGAAGGCGCAGGGGAGTCCGGACCGTCTCAGTCGCGGATCGCCATGCGCCGTTTGGCCATCATGGTCAGGCCATCGGCGAAATTGCGCTTCAGCAGCGCAAACTGCACAAAGCCGCCGGCAATCTCCACGGCCTGCACGATATAGAAGATGGCGTCGAACTCTCCGGCCGAGGCCTTGAAGGAGAGAAAGACCGCTGCCGGCAGCATGATCAGCAGGCCATTGGCGGCGATGCGCTTCATGCGGGTCTTCTTCCGATCGATCAGCGGGCTGGTGCGGCCGGAGGCGAGAGAAACGCCGAGGCCGCCGGTTGCCGCCATCAGCGGGATCAGCGCAAAGATGCCGTAGAAGATCCAGGTCTTGACCGCGACGACATCCGCCGCCTCGAGCAGAAGTTCGGAGACCAGCGTCGAGGTCAGGAAGGCGGCGACGATCATCAGGGCCAGGGTTCCGGCGATGGCATGGAGCATGGCTTTCATGGGGCAATGTTCTCCAGATAGGTGTCGTGTTTCAGGCGCCGGTCGATATCGTTCAGCACATCGGCGGTCAGTCGCAACATGCCGAGATCCAGTCCATCCGTCAGGGCCTCCACCCAGCCGAGGTTGAGTTCCTCGGTCTTGCGATAGGCGTCGAGCCCCTTATCGGTCAGGTGATAAAGGGGGGAGCGCTTGTGGCGCGGATTGTCCCGGCTTTCGACGAAGCCGTCTTCTTCCAACCGGCTGATCTGCTTTTGCGCGCCCTGCCGCGTCATGCCCATGGTGTCGGCAATCTGCGGAACGGTCTGCGGCCGGCCGGCAAGCGCAATGGCGCCCAGCACCTGCCAGCGGGCGCTGGTGAGGTTGATCGGCGCAACCAACCGGTCTCCGCCCGACAGCAGGCGTCCGTTCATCCGGAAGACCGTCAGGACGATGTCGGTCAGGGCCAGAGCCGCGGGGCTGCGGATGTCATTCATGTCTGTTTGGCCTCTTCAATTTGACATCTAGTTACCGAAATGACATCTGGTTGTCAATTGTCGCTGAGGTGAAGTTTGGGCGAATTTTGCGTGATCGCACTCGTCTACAGAATAAAATCTCTCGGCATGGGGTGGCCGAGGCGTCATAACCAAGGCAGATCTTGGCAAAGGCATAGCAGGCCTGTGCAAACAGAGTTTGAAAAGGTGAAACCAAAGATGTTAGAGCGGCGCGCAACCGTCCGAATGTGTATGTCGCGGTAATTTCCCGACATTCGACCATCTTTGCCGTCTTATGGCGGCCTTCACCGAAGAGACTTTCATGACCGACCGAGTTTTGACGCGCGATGGCTCATGCGGAGGCAGCCAATGAGTGTCGCTGCCGAGATTTCCGCCGTTTCAGCCCAGCCGATGGTCGCCTTTCAGGGCGTCACCAAACATTTCGGCGGCAGCCATGGCCAGCCGGCTTTCACGGCGCTGGCGGGTATCGATTATACCGTGCCGAAGGGCGCGATCACCGGCATCATCGGCCGCTCGGGCGCCGGCAAGTCGACGCTGATCCGGCTGGTCAACGGGCTGGAACTGCCGTCGGCCGGAAAGGTTCTGGTCGATGGCGTCGATGTCGGCGGGCTGGACGAGGCGGGCCTGCGGACGCTACGCCGCTCGGTCGGCATGATCTTCCAGCATTTCAACCTGCTGTCGTCGCGCACCGTGTATGACAATATCGCCCTGCCTTTGGAGATTGCCGGTTTCGATCGCAAGGCGATCGAGGCGCGGGTCAGGCCGTTGATCGATCTGGTGGGCCTGTCCGACAAGGCGGAACGATATCCGGCCGAACTGTCGGGTGGCCAGAAGCAACGCGTCGGCATTGCCCGGGCGCTGGCGACCGAACCGAAGCTGCTGCTCTCCGACGAGGCGACCTCGGCGCTCGATCCCGAAACCACCCAATCGATCCTGGAACTGCTGAAGAGCATCAACCGCGACCTTGGCCTTACCGTGCTGCTGATCACCCACGAAATGGAAGTGGTCAAGACCATTGCCAGCCATGTGGCGGTCATCGATCGCGGGCTGATCGTCGAGGCCGGGCGCACGTTCGACGTTTTCACGCGGCCCCGGCACGAGACGACCCAGGCCCTGCTGTCGGCCAGTATCGGCGCCAGGCTGCCGGAATGGATCAGCTCCGATCTGCAGCCGATCCCGGCCGCCGGAGACCGCGCCTTCGTGCGGCTGATCTTCTTCGGCGATACGGCCTTCCAACCGCTGACCGCCCGGCTGGTCGCGGAACTCGGGCCTGAAGTCAACATCCTGGCCGGCGCGATCGACGATATTGCCGGCGAGCCCTATGGCTCCCTGGTCGTTGCCTATCCTGCCGATCCGGCGACGCTTGCGCGCGCCAATGGCTTTTTCCAGCAAACCGGTCTTGCCACGGAGGTGCTCGGTTATGGCGCCTGACATGCTCTTTGCCGTGCTCTCCAAAGCACTCCTGCAAACCCTGCACATGGTGGCGGTGGCCGGCGTGATCGGAACGCTGATCGGCCTGCCGATCGGCGTGTTCCTCGCCACCAGCGGCAAGGGCGAGCTGTTTGCGGCGCCGGTGATCAACCGGATCTTCGGCCTGGTCGTCAACGCCGCCCGCTCGACGCCCTTCATCATCCTGGTCGTGGCAATCATTCCGTTCACGCGGTTCATCACCGGCACCTCGATCGGCACGTCGGCTGCCATCGTGCCGCTAACGGTCGCGACCGTGCCCTTCGTGGCGCGGCTGATCGAAGCGGCGATCCGCGAGGTCGACAAGGGCCTGATCGAGGCAGCGCGCGCCATGGGCGCCACGCCGGTGCAGATCGTTACCAAGGTGCTGCTCGCCGAAGCCCGGCCGGGCATCGTGCTGGCGCTTACCATGACCGCCGTCAGCCTGGTCGGCTATTCGGCCATGGTTGGCGCGGTTGGCGGCGGCGGGCTCGGCGACCTCGGCATCCGCTATGGCTACCAACGCTTCATGCCGGATGTCATGCTGGCCGTGGTCGTGGTGCTGATCGTGCTGGTGCAGGCGCTGCAGAGCGCCGGCGATGCGCTGGCCCGCCGCTTCGACAAGCGCAGCCGCAAAAACTGACCGTTATTCCAAGAGCAACCAGGAAACCCAAGGAGACATCCCATGAAGAAACTGATCCTCGCGGCCTCGCTCGCCGCCCTGTTCTCGGCTGGCACGGCGCTTGCCGAAACCATCAAGATCGGCGTGACGCCGGGTCCGCACGCGCAGATCATGGAAAAGGTCAAGGAAGTCGCCGCCACCAAGGGCCTCGACCTCGAGATCCTCGAATTTTCCGACTATGTCGTGCCGAACCAGGCACTGGCCGATGGCGATCTCAACGCCAATTCCTTCCAGCACCAGCCCTATCTCGACAACCAGGTGAAGGACCGCGGCTTCGACATCGTCAGCGTCGGCCAGTCGGTCAATTTCCCGATGGGCATCTATTCCAAGAAGGTCAAAAGCCTCGACGAACTGGCCGATGGCGCCACCGTCGCCATCCCGAACGACCCGACCAATGGCGGCCGTGCGCTGCTGATCCTTGCCGACAAGGGCCTGATCAAGTTCAAGCCTGATGCCGGTCTCAAGGTCGGTCCGGCCGACGTGGTCGAGAACCCGAAGAACATCACCTTCGCCGAACTCGATGCCGCGCAATTGCCGCGCGCGCTCGACGATGTCGACGCCTCGGTGATCAACACCAATTACGCGCTCGAAGCCGGCCTTGATCCGGCCAAGGACCCGATCGGTCGCGAGGGTGAAAAGGCGCCTTACATCAACGTGATCGCCGTCAAGAGCGCCGACAAGGATGCCGCCTGGGTCAAGACCCTGCTGGAATCCTATCACAGCGATGTCGTGAAGGCGTTCATTCAGGAAGAGTTCAAGGGCGCGGTCATCCCGGCCTGGTAAGACGAAAACGGCCAGAGGACCGGCATCGACTGGCCCTCTGGCTCGATATTCCCGTCAGCCTGTGACTTACAGGCCGACCGCCTTGCGCAGCGCCTCGTTCATGCGCGATTGCCAGCCGTCTCCCGACGCCTTGAACCGCTCGATCACCTCGGCATCGAGGCGGATGCTGATCGCCTGTTTTGGGTTATCCAGCTTCGGCCGCCCGGCCAGCTTCTTCTCGATCTGCTCGGCCAATTCGGGAAACACGTCCCGAAAGGGGCGCATTTCGGCAAGCTGTTCGGCGGTGAGCTCGGGATTGTCTGAAACCGCTTCCCAATCCTCCCGGCTATACCCGCGACCTTCCTCAAAGCCGGGGCGGGTCTTGTGTCGTTTCATCGGATCAGGCTCCTTTCTTTCACATTGGCCGGACGCATCGAGATCACCGAAAGGCCCTGGCTGCCAAGGGTCATGAAGATTACGGAAATCGACCCGTCGTCCAGCTTGCCGACTGCCTGGATGCGCCCAAGCTTTGCCGGGCGCATCCAGGCATTCAGGAAAAACGTCAAGGACAGATCGGCAAAGTCGAGGCCATGTTTCTCGATATTGGCTCGGCGCTTGTGCTCATCCCAGACGATGTCCATGGATTGTGTATATACGGAAATTGGCTGTGGCGCAAAGGATTCTGTGTATACGGAAATAAAAAGCGCCCGCGCGAGGACGCTCTTAAGTCGACCGTTTGCCGTCTGAAGACGGACAGAGCCGAGGCGTCGCTACCGCCTCAAACTCCCCAAGATTCCCCGAACGAGCGCCCGGCCGACCGATGTCGCGACCGAGCGTGCTGCGCTCTTCATCGCAGCTTCAATGACCGTTTCGCGCTGATAGCCGGAGCGGCGGGTGGTGGTGGAGGATTTGGTGGTCGGGCGACGGTTGTCGTCGTCACTGTCGGTGCCGAAGCCCGGCAGGCTCCAGCGGCCGGCGGCGCTGTCCTTGTCGTCCGGCGGTGAGCGGCCCTCTTCCTCGGCCTTGCGGGCGGCTTCCGCCTCTGCGGCCTGCTTGGCGCGGGCGCCGAGGATTTCGAAGGCCGATTCCCGGTCGAGGTCCTCGTCATAGAGGCCGGATACTGGGCTGACCTTGATCACGGCCTGGCGCTCGGCGTCGGTCAGCGGGCCTGGCCGGCCGGAGGGCGGGCGGATCAGCGTGCGCTCGACGATGGACGGCGCGCCCTTGGTTTCAAGCGTCGAGACCAGCGCTTCGCCGGTGCCGAGCGTGGTGATCACCGTCTCGCAGTCGAAGGCCGGGTTGGGGCGGAAGGTTTCGGCCGCCGTCTTGACGGCTTTCTGCTCGCGCGGGGTATAGGCGCGCAGTGCATGCTGGACGCGGTTGCCGAGCTGGGCCAGCACCGTTTCCGGCACATCGAGCGGGTTCTGCGTCACGAAATAGACGCCGACACCCTTGGAGCGGATCAGGCGGACCACCTGTTCGACGCGCTCGATCAGCACCTTCGGCGCGTCGTTGAACAGCAGATGGGCCTCGTCGAAGAAGAAGACCAGCCGGGGTTTGTCCGGGTCGCCGATCTCCGGCAGCACTTCGAACAGCTCCGACAGCATCCACAGCAGGAAAGTGCCGTAGAGCCGCGGGTTCATCATCAGCTTGTCGGCCGCCAGCACCGAGATCGCGCCGCGACCGTCATTGGTGGTGCGCATGATGTCGGAGATCTTCAGGGCGGGTTCGCCGAAGAAATGTTCGGCGCCCTGCTGTTCCAGCATCAGCAGTCCGCGCTGCAATGAGCCGACGGAAGACTTGGAGATCAGGCCGAACTGGCTCGACAATTCGGTGGCATGCTCGCCCATATAATTGAGCAGCGCCTGCAGGTCTTTCAGGTCGAGCAGGGCAAGGCCGCCCTGGTCGGCGATCTTGAAGGCGATGTTGAGCACCCCTTCCTGGGCCTCAGAAGCGTCCATCAGGCGGGCCAGCAGCAGAGGGCCCATCTCGGCGACGGTGGTGCGCACCCGGTGGCCTTTTTCGCCGTAGAGATCCCAGAAGATCACCGGGAATTCCTGGAAGGCGAAATCGGTAAAGCCGATCTGCGCGGCACGGTCGGTCACCCAGCCCTTCGGCTCGCCCATGGCGGCAATGCCCGAGAGGTCGCCCTTGATGTCGGCGCAGAACACTGGCACGCCGGCATTGGAAAAGCTCTCGGCCAGAACCTGCAGGGTCACGGTTTTGCCCGTGCCGGTGGCGCCGGTCACCAGGCCGTGACGGTTGCCGAATTTCAGGTCGAGATATTCGCCCTTGTTCATGCTGTCGTCGGGATTGCGGCTGGTGCCGATATAGAGCTTACCGTCAACAAGCATGCGCCTTGTCCTCATCCTGTGAATAGGCCGGGCACGACAGCGTCATTGCGCCTCAACCGCATCTTTTCATTGAATCATCGTAGAGCTCTTATAAGGATAGTATCAAGGACCGACAACAGGCGAGGCGGTGCGCAGGGTGGTGGAAAACACCAGGGCCCGGGGCTTCGGCAACTTGCGTTCGGAACCGACGTGAATTACGTTGACGTGAACGTCAAATAACCTTCAGGAGGCCCCCATGAATGAACTCGTTTCCCGCATCGCCGACAAAGTCGGCATTGCTCCCGATGTCGCTGAAAAGGCCGTCGGCATGATGCTCGGTTTCCTCCAGCGCGAAGCTGAAGACGGTCCGGTCGCCAAGATGATCGAAGCCATTCCCGGCGCCATGGAACTGGTTGCCATGCACAATGGCGAAGGCGAAGGCAAGGGCCTGCTCGGTGGTCTGATGAGCGCCATCGGCGGCGGCGGCATCATGGGCCTCGGCCAGCAGCTGATGGCGCAGGGCCTCGGCATGGGCGAAATCACCGCTCTCGCCAAGGAAACCATCGCTGCCGCCCGCGAATATGCCGGCGACGAAGTGGTCGACAATGTCGTCGCCTCGGTTCCGGGCCTCAGCCAGTTCGTCTGAGCCGACGCTTGGCAATCCATGAGAGAAGCCGTCGGAGCGATCCGGCGGCTTTTTTTGTAAGGTATCAGCTGGGGAGGAGGATCATCGTCATGTCCGGCGTTGCAGCCATTCGCGGAGTGCCGCATTGATCCGCGATTGCCAGCCGGGACCGTCGCGGCGAAAGCTGTCGATGACATCCTGATCGATGCGGATCGTGGTTGATGCCTTGGTGGTGCCGCTTTTCGGGCGACCGCGTCGGACCGGCACTGCTGCCAGCTTTTCCAGCCAGGGGCTTTCGGACAAATCCGGAGCATCGTCGTCAGGTGTTGCCAAGACCGGGTGCAAAGGCTCGTTGTTCGCGTTCATTCGCCTTCCTCATACCTAAAGTCGCGCCAGCAGTTCTGCTTTCTTGGTCTCGAATTCGGCATCGGTCAGGATGCCCTTGGCGTGCAGGCCGGCCAGCCGTTCGATCTTGTTGAATATGTCGTCGTCGGATGAGAGAGCTGCAGCCGAAGGTGTAGAGACGGGCATCGTGGCAGGTGCTTCGGGCGATGCCGGAGTGGTGGGCATTTCATGGATCGGTTCCATGATCGGGGGCGTCGCATCATTTGGCGTCGCCGCTGTCTCGCCGGCGGGCGACACCACGGCGAGGTCGGAAAGCCGCACCAGGCCGTATTGCGAGGTGAAGCTCAGCGACTGATCGCCGCCCTGCTGCTGCGAGAATCCGCCGATCTGGTGGTCCTTGGTGTCGTAGACGGTGACCTGGCCGTTCACGTCGATCGCCAGCCGGTGGCTCGTCGGGAAGAAGGCATAGCGCAGGTTGTTCTGGGCGCCGGTGGATGCGGCGTGGCCGAGACCCTCCGGCCACCAGTTGCCCTGGGTGAAGGCGCCGGGCACGAACAGGCTGGCGCCCTGGCCCTGAGACTGCTGGCCTGGGGAATATTGCCCTTGGAAACCGCCCTGAAACTGAGTGTTTTGATATTGGCCGTTCTGGTATTGGCCGTTGCCTTGGGATTGCGACTGGTGGCTTGCCGCCATCGGCATGAGAAGATCCTTATTGCGCACCAGCACCAGCCCGGACAGTTCCGTGCAGAGCGTGTCGACCCGGGCCTTCAGGCCATGGTTGAACATGTCGCCGACCATGGTCATGCCGCCCTGTGACCATTGCCCCATGCCGCCGAGATCGGGATGGTTGAACTGCGCCTGATTGCCCTGGCCGGCCATGACCGCCATCAGCAGATGCTCGACCGCATCGAGGCTGACGCCGTGCCGGGTGGCAATGTCGGTGAGGGTGCGCAGGCCTTCGTCGCTGAGTGTTCGCATGCCGGTCGTTCCTTCCATCCCGCAGCCTTCGACGAGCCTCTGCCCGCCAGCCGTGCCTTTGAAATTTCTCTAGCACGGCCGGCTGGCTGATGACAGCGCGCAGCGCGGTCGAAGAACTGGGCTATCCGGCGAGCGGCGGGGACAGGCGCGCAAAGCCGTCCTGTCGGCGATAGGGGAAATGCGGATAGGGTGCCGTCACGGCGCTGGCGGCATCCAGCGTCGCCATCTGCGTGTCCGTCAGCGACCAGCCGATGGCGCCGAGGTTCTGGCGCAACTGTTCCTCGTTGCGGGCGCCGATGATCACCGACGACACCGTCGGCCGGCGCGTCAGCCAGTTGATCGCGACCTGCGCTACGGTCTTGCCGGTCTCCTCGGCGACGATCTGCAGCGCATCCACGACGCGGTAGAGGTGTTCGTCCTCGACGGGCGGGCCGAACTCCGCCGTGGCGTGCAGGCGGCTGCCCTCGGGCAAGGGCTTGCCACGGCTGATCTTGCCGGTCAGGCGTCCCCATCCGAGAGGGCTCCAGACCAGCGCGCCGAGGCCCTGATCTTCTCCAAGCGGCATTAGATCCCATTCGTAGTCGCGGCCCAGCAGCGAATAGTAGACCTGGTTTGCCACATAGCGTGACCAGCCCTGCCTGTCCGATACGGCAAGTGACTTCATGATCTGCCAGCCGGAAAAGTTGGAGACGCCGATATAGCGCAGCTTGCCGGCTTTAACGAGCATGTCGAGCGTCGACAGCACTTCCTCGACCGGGGTCGAGGCGTCGAAGGCGTGCAGCTGGAAGATATCGATGTGGTCGGTGCCGAGCCGCGACAGCGCAGCATCGACGGAGCGGATGAGCCGGTGGCGCGACGAGCCCCAGTCGTTCGGCCCGCCGCCGGTCGGAAGAGCGGCCTTGGTGGAGATCAGGACGTCATGGCGACGGCCCTTGATGGCGGCGCCGAGAACCTCTTCGGAGGCGCCGTTCGAATAGACATCGGCCGTATCGAACAGGTTGACGCCGGCCTCCAGGCAGATGTCGACCAGACGGCGGGCCTCGTCGATATCGGTATTGCCCCAGGCGCCGAACAGCGGGCCGGAGCCGCCGAACGTGCCGGCGCCAAAGCTCAAGACCGGCACCTTGAGGCCGGATTTTCCGAGATTGCGGTATTCCATGATGGGTATCCTTATTTGGAACGAAAAGCCTGTCAGACGGCGGTGACGAGGGTGTCGCCGCGGCGGTCGAGCAGGCCGCTGACGATGGTCAGGCCAAGGGCGCCTGTGACCATCAGCGCACCCACCATCGGCGTGGCGCCGAGGCCGAGCGGCGAGGCGACCACCAGTCCGCCGATCCAGGCGCCGGCGGCAATGCCGAGATTGAAGGCGGCAATGTTGAGTGCCGAGGCGACATCGACGGCGCCGGGACGGAAGCGTTTCGCCATATCGACGACATAGAGCTGCAGGCCCGGCACATTGGCAAACGACAGGAAGCCAAGCGCGGTCAGCGTGATCAGCGCCGGGATGGTGAAGGGGGCGGTGAAGGTGAATATCACCAGGACCGCTGCCTGCAATGTGAACAGCCATGTCAGCGCCTTGACCGGATCGCGGTCGGCAATGCGGCCTCCGGCAATATTGCCGGCGGCGATGGCCAGGCCGTAGAGCACCAGCACGAGGCTGACGCTGGAGGCGGCAAAGCCGGTGATGTCCTCCAGGATCGATGCGAGGAAGGTGAAGGTGACGAAGGTGCCGCCATAACCGAGCGCCGTCATGGCGAAGACCAGCAGCAGGCGTCCAGAACCGAGCACGCGGACCTGGTCCATCAGGCTGGCGGGTGCCGCCTTCGGCAGGTTGGCCGGTAGCAGGGCGGCGATGCCGACGAAGGCGACGAGGCCAAGACCCGAGACGGCCAGGAAGGTCGAGCGCCAGCCGAAGGTTTGGCCGATATAGGTGCCGAGCGGTACGCCGGTGACGATGGCAACCGTCAGGCCCATGAACATCATGGCAATCGCTGAGGCGCGGCGGTTTTCCGGCACCAGTCCGGCGGCGATCGTTGCGCCGACCGAGAAGAACACGCCATGGGCAAAGGCGGACAGCACGCGGCCGGCCAGCAGCAGGCCATAGGACGGGCTCATCGCCGCTACCATGTTGCCGGCAATGAACAGCGCCATCAGCGCCAGCAGCAGCGGCTTGCGGCCGAGCCTGCCCGTCAGAGCGGTGATCACCGGCGCCCCGAAGGTGACACCGAGCGCATAGATCGAGACGATCAGCCCAGCCAGCGGCAGGGTGATCTGAAGGTCGGAGGCGACTGTCGGCAGAAGGCCGACAATCACGAATTCTGTGGTGCCGATCGCGTAGGCCGCAATCGTCAGAGCAAATAGTGCCAGAGGCATGGACATGTGCCTTTCCTGATCCGCGTTTGGCGCGGGTGGGTGAGGGATGGATTTGGTGAGGCGAATATCGGCGCTTCCCACTTGTTTGAGAATGCGGAGTAATGGACAATCACCTGTGAAATGAAATCACATATGAGGAGCCGCCATGGATAACCGGGCCGGAGAAATGCAGGTGTTTGTGCTGGCGGCCGAGCTCAAGAGCTTTTCGGAAGCGGGGCGGCGCCTGAAGCTGTCGCCGTCTGCGGTCAGCAAGCTGGTGACACGGCTGGAGGACCGGCTCGGCACGCGGCTGATCGTGCGCTCGACGCGCATGCTGCAACTGACGCCGGAGGGCGAGACCTATCTGGCGCGGGCGCAGCGCATCCTGGCCGAGATCGCCGATACTGAGGCGATGGTGTCGGGCGGCGGGCGCATGCTGCCGCGCGGCCCTCTGTCGATCAATGCCTCGGTCGGCTTTGGCGAGCGCTATATCCTGCCGCTGGCGGGGGACTTCCTGGCGCTTTATCCGGATGTGCAACTCGACATCACGCTGACGGACGGCATTGTCGACCTGATCGGCGACCGGGTCGATATCGCCATCCGCCACGGGCCTATGCGCGATTCCAGCCTGAAGGCCCGCAAACTGTCGGAAAGCCGGCAGGCGATCATCGCCTCACCGGAGTATATCGAACGCCATGGCCTTCCCTTGACCCCGGCCGATCTCGATCACCACAATTGCATCAATTTCAACTTCCGGCGCTCTTTCGAAGGCTGGCGATTCCGCAATCCAGACACCGGCCTTGCTGAGACCCGACCGGTGCCCGGAAACCTGAAGGCCAGCAGCGGCTCGATCATCCGGCAATTCTGCCTGGCGGGCCTCGGCATCGGCCGCATCGGTCGCTTCCATATCGAGCCCG
Organism: Agrobacterium sp. a22-2; assembly: GCF_012276985.1. Taxonomy (GTDB): domain Bacteria; phylum Pseudomonadota; class Alphaproteobacteria; order Rhizobiales; family Rhizobiaceae; genus Allorhizobium. Next base: position 13,521 of record NZ_JAAXMM010000002.1, read on the forward strand.
ACCTGCAGGCCGGCCGGCTGGTCACAGTGCTGGAGGATTACAATCCCGAGGACATCGAGGAAATCCACGCCGTCTATGCCGGCCACGAACATCTGGCCGTGCGCATCCGCGCCTATATCGATTTCCTGGCCGAGCGGTTGTGAGTAACCCACCTCCGCCTCTCCCTTTCAAAGAGAAAGCCGGAGGCAAACCTCATTTGACCGCGCGGATGGCGTAGCGGTGCTGGGTGGCGCGCTCCAGCGATTTGAAGAAGCCGAAATTCTTGGCCTGGGTCTTGTGGATGGCGCGCATGTCGGTGTCGACCACGACGTCGGAAAAGCCTGCCTCTTTCAGCAGTTCCACCACTGCTTCGGCGCGGGCGCCTTGCGAGAAATAGACCCGCGACAGGATGCTCTGGTGGGTGTCGGCCATGGCGCCGGTGCCGCGATGGTTGTTCGCCTTGGTCAGGCCCAGTTTCACGGCGATGGCGGTCATCGTCTTGGCAAGCCGCGAGGCAAGGCCGGGATTGACGAAATCGCCGTCGACGATCAGCAGGATGCCGCCGGTTTTGAGTACGCGCCGCCACTCGATGAAGGCGGATTTCGGATCGACCAGCGTCCAGACCAGATGCCGGTTGGTGATGACGTCATAGGCACCGTCGGGTTCCATGGTGTTTTCCGCGTCGCCCATCACGAAGGTGATGTTGCGGCCACGCGATTTCGCCTTGGCGCGGGCGCGCTCCAGCATCGGTTCGGCCCAGTCGAGCCCCGTCACCTGGAAGCCGACATCATCCAGCAGATGCGATACGACGCCGGTGCCCGAAGCGAGGTCCAGGGCCTTGCGGCCGGCGCCATCGCCCAGATGCCTGCGGATCAGGGCGTGCCAGGCCTGGCGCTCCGGCTCGGAGAAGATCTCGTGTCCCGGCTGGGTGTCGAACGTCTCGGCGCGGGCCGACCAATAGGCTTTGATTTCGTCGCGGAGATCGTAATTGCTGAGGGTATTTGCCGCGGAATTGGCCGGGGTCATGAGTGTCTGAACTCCAAAGGTGAGAGAGATTGGAAGCTTTCTAAAAGATATTTGTTGACTAATAAAGTCATAAAATAATAATCCACCGCGAACTCATTTACAGGAGACAAATCGTGGGTATTTTCAACAGGGTGGCCACCGCCGCCGCGCTCTCGCTCGTCCTTTTTTCGAGTGTTGCTTTGGCTGGCGAAGTGATCAAAATCAAAGACATCACGGGGCGCGAAGTGGAAGTCAGCGTACCGGTCGAGCGGGTGATCCTGGGCGAAGGCCGTCAGATCTATTTCACCGCTGCCCTGGATACCGATGCCCCGTTTGCCCGTGTCGTCGGCTGGCGCGACGATTTCAAGAAGGCGGACCTGGATGGCTACAACGCCTATCTTGAAAAATTCCCTGAGATGGGCAAGATCCCGACCTTCGGCGGCATGAAGGACGGCACTTTCGATATCGAGCAGGCCGTGACGCTGAAGCCCGATGTCATCATCATGAACACCGAGGCCAAGTCGGCCACCGAAGAAAGCGGCTATATCGAGAAGCTCGCCAAGGTCGGCATTCCGCTGGTCTATATCGACTTCCGTGAAAAGCCGATGCAGAACACCGATGAATCCATGCGTATCATCGGCAAGCTGTTCGGCAAGGAAGCCCGCGCAGAAGAGTTCGTCGCCTTCCGTTCAGAGCAGATCGCCAAGGTCACCGATACGCTGGCCAAGGCGCCGGATGCCAAGAAGCCACTGGTCTTCGTCGAGCGCGCCGGCGGTTACAGCGAAGATTGCTGCATGTCCTTCGGCAACGAGAATTTCGGCAAGATGGTCGAGATGGCTGGCGGCATCAACATGGCCAAGGACATCATTCCGGGCACGTTCGGCACGGTCAATCCCGAGCAGATCATCGCCTCCAATCCTGACCAGGTCATCGTTACCGGCTCCAATTGGGAACTCTACGTTCCAGGCGGCGCCTGGGTCGGCGTTGGTCCGGGGGCGGATCAGGCCAAGGCGACGGAAAAGCTTGAAAAGCTGATGCATCGGCCGGCCTTCACGGGCGTCAAGGCCGTAACCGACCACAATGTGCATGCCATCTGGCACCAGTTCTACAACAGCCCCTACCAGTTCGTCGCCGTCCAGCAGATGGCCGAATGGCTGCATCCCGACCTGTTCAAGGATCTCGATGCCGATGCCACCTTCAAGGAGCTGCATGAGCGCTTCCTGCCGGTTGCCTATCGTCCGGGCTACTTCGCCTCGCTCAACGCCGGCCATTGATACCAAACCGCAATCGAGCGCCGGTGGGGCAAGCCTCCCGCCGGCTCTCAGCTATTTTCAACAGGTCTCGTCCGTCACTCGCTGGCCGGGCGTTCTTTTTAATTGGACAGGGTGGCAATTGATGGCTGCACTTGGCGAAACTCTCCCGGCGGCAGAAGGGCGCGCTCTTTACCGTGCGCTCGCCTTCCGCCGCATCCTGCTGATCTGCGGCATGGTCGTGGCGCTGGCGCTCAGCGTCGCCTTCGACATGGCGCTCGGCCCGGCGCGCTACACGCTGTCGCAGGTGCTGTTGGCGCTTTGGGACGCCGCCTCCGTCGACCAGCAATTGCGGGTGGTGATCTGGGATATCCGCATGCCGATCGCCCTGATGGCGGTGACGGTGGGCGCCTGTCTGTCGCTGGCCGGTGCGCAGATGCAGACCATTCTTGCCAATCCGCTGGCCAGTCCCTTTACGCTCGGCATTTCGGCCGCGGCCGGGTTCGGCGCGGCCTTAGCGCTGGTCGGCGGCATCGCCATCTTTCCGGCCGCCGTGCAATATATGGTGCCGATCAACGCCTTCCTGATGGCCATGCTCGCCTCCCTGTTCATCTACGGTGCCTCGACGCTGCGCGGCGTAACCGTCGAAACCATCGTGCTGCTCGGCATCGCGCTGGTCTTCACCTTCAATGCGGCGCTGGCCCTGCTTGAATATCTGGCTTCCGAACAGGCGCTGGCCGCCGTGGTGTTCTGGACCATGGGCAGCCTCACCAAGGCGACCTGGACCAAGGTCGCGGTGACCGCTGCCGTTCTCGCCTTCGCCACGCCGCTGTTCATGCGCCGCGCATGGGCGCTGACGGCACTGCGGCTCGGCGATGAAAAGGCCGCCAGCTTCGGCGTCAACATCCGCCGGCTGCGGCTCGAAACCCTGATGCTGGTCAGTCTGCTGGCCGCCATTCCGGTATCGTTTGTCGGCACCATCGGCTTCGTCGGCCTGGTCGGCCCGCATATCGCCCGCATGCTGGTCGGCGAAGATCAGCGCTTCTTCCTGCCGGCCTCGGTGCTGTGCGGCGCGCTGCTGTTGTCCACCACCTCGGTCGTGTCGAAAATACTGATCCCCGGCGCCATCCTGCCGATCGGGGTGATCACGGCGCTGGTTGGCGTGCCCTTCTTCTTCTCCCTCATCTTCAGCAGCCGGAGGCGGTCATGGTAGCGCTCGCGCTTGAAAATCTCGGTGCCCGTTACGGCAAGGTGCGGATTTTCGAGGATATCTCCACCGATATCCTCAAGGGTGGCGAGTTGACCGCCGTCATCGGACCCAATGCGGCCGGCAAATCGACGCTGTTCAAGCGCATCGCCGGATTGCTGAAAGGCGAGGGTGTCGTGCATCTGAGCGGCACCGAAACCGACAAGGCGATCTGTTACATGCCGCAGGACACCGGCGCCAATGCCGTGCTGACAGTCTACGAATCCGTGCTGCTGGCCGCCAAGCAGGGCTCGACCTGGAAAGTGGACGAAGACGAGCTGAAGGCCATCGACCGCATCCTGAAAGCGCTCAGCATCAGCGATCTCGCCTTCCGCAATCTCGGCGAATTGTCGGGCGGCCAGCGCCAGCTGGTGTCGATCGCCCAGGCCCTGGTGCGCAATCCGGAAGTGCTGCTGATGGATGAGCCGACCTCGGCGCTCGATCTGTTCCGGCAGGTCGAAGTGCTGCATTTCATGTCGGGTCTGGCGGCGCGCAGCGGCATGGCGGTGCTGATCGCCCTGCATGACCTCAATCACGCCCTGCGCTACTGTGCCAATACCCTCGTGATCGCCGATGGCCGCATGGCCGCCTGCGGCCCGACCCGCGATGTCATCACGCCTGCCATGCTGCGCGACGTCTACCGCGTCGATGCCCGCATCGAGCCCTGCACGCTCGGCCGCCCCATGGTCATCGTCGACAATGCGGTGAATTGAGCGAGCGAGGAGGCAATCCTCGGTGACAGAAGCCCGGTTGCTTCATTCGAACCTTGCCCCCTCGATGGCCTGCGTCGACAGCCTCTTCCACATCAGCACGACCAGCAGCAACAAGATGATGGCGGCGATGATGAAGGGGGTGGTGAGGGCCATGGCGCGGGGCATGTGGGGTTCGGCGAGCTTGACCGAGAGGCCGGAAACCACGAGGCCGAGCGGCATCGTGCCCCAGGCGAAAAAGCGGTAGACGCTGTTGACGCGGCCGAGCAGGTGCTGCGGGACCAGCCGCTGGCGCAGCGTCACCGTGACCGTGTTCCAGACCATGCCCGTGAATTCGGCCATGAGGATGGCGCCCCAGATCGGTGCGGCATGGGGAATGCTGGCCATCACCACGGCCTGCAAGAGGGCTGTGACCAGCGTCAGCCGCAGCGCCATGCCGGTGCCGATCAGGCGCACCACGCGTTCGGCCAGGACGCCGCCCAGAATGCCGCCAAAGGCGCCGGCCGTCAGCAGCAGGCCATATTGCGTGGAGGAAAGGCCCAGGACCTCCTGGCTGTAAAGAATCATCGCGATCTGCATCATCAGGTAAGCGGCATTGAGCACGCCAAGGCCGATCGCCAGATCGCGCAGCAGCGGATTGCGCCAGAGAAAGGCCGCCCCTTCGCGCATCTCCGTCACCCAGTGCTTCGGCTCGGCGCGGGTCGGGCGAAAGTTGCCGGGGATCGACATCACCAGGGCGGCGGCAATGGCAAAGCCCATGCCGTTGAAGGCAAAGGCCAGCGGCACGGCGACGGTCAGCACGAGCCCGGCCAGCGGCGGGCCGATCAGCGAATTCATCATTACTTCGACGCTCCACAGCCGCCCGTTGGCGGCTTCCAGCCGCGAGGCGGGCACGATGGCCGGCATCAGGGTCTGGGCGGCGTTGTCGCGCAACACCTCGGCAAAGCCGACAGCCAGCGCCGAGATCAGCAGTATCCAATAGAGCGGATGGCTCGGCCAGCCGGTGCCCGGTGTGCCATTGGCCGAGCCGGAGAGCCAGAGGGATGCGGCAAGCCCCGTTAGAAGTGCAAAGCGGGCGAGATCCATGGCCACCACCAGCTTGCGGCGGTCGATGCGGTCGGTGATGACGCCCGAGGGCAGCGCGAACAGAAACCACGGCAGGCGCAGGGCCGTGGCGACAAAGGCGATTGCCAGCGGATCGCGGGTCAGCAGCGAGGCGAGCCAGGGCCATGCCACCACGCCGATGCCGTCGCCCAGATTGGAGACGGCGCTGGCGGTGAAAAGTGCCGCGAAATTGCGGCCGAGTTTGTCTTTCAATACGGTATTCCCTGTGCCTTTGCGGCTTGTTGCACAGGTTGACCATCAAATTTTTCGCAAAGCAATATGGCCGCCTGCACTTCAGAGAATACTGAATTGAGGGCGGGGCCGAAGCTCGCTCTTGCCCTCGTAATCAGGCTTTGACTGCCACCACGAACAGGCGCGGGAAGCGCAGCAGGCGGCGGCCGTCGGCGATGGGCGGATAGGCCTTGTCGATGCGCGCCGTGTAGTCGGCGATGAAAGCGTCGCGGTGTTCTGGTTCGACCTTGTCGAGATAGGGCCGCAGGCCGGTGCCCTTGACCCACTCGACGATCGCCTCGGCATTCGCCATCGGGTGGTTGTAGATCGTATGCCAGACATCGACGCGGGCGGCCTTTGGCGCCAGCCGGTCGATATAGGCGGACGGCGGGGGCAGGGGTGCCCGCCGCATCCTGCCGCCGGCAAAGGCCGGCGCCCAGGGTCCCGCCGCACCGCTTTCCTCCATCATCACATGGCTCGGTTCATTGAGATTGTCCGGCATCTGCACGGCCAGCACCCCGCCACTGTTCAGGCTGTCCATCAACCGGTCCAGAATCGTCAAATGATCGGGCAGCCATTGGAAGACGGCATTGGCGTAGAGGAGATCAGCCGGCGTTTCCGGCTGCCAATCGGCAAGGTCAGCTTGGGTGAAAGATAGGCCAGGTAAACGCCGCCGCGCCTTTTCCAGCATATCGGGATCGCTGTCGAGCCCGCTCACGGCGGCGGAGCCGAACCGCTCGACGAGCAATTCGGTGGAGTTTGCCGGCCCGCAACCCAGATCGTAGACGGCGTCTGCGCCGCTTAAGGGGACTTGGGCCAGCAGATCGCGGGCTGGCCGCGTTCGCTCGTCTTCGAATTTTAGATACTGATCGGCGGACCAGGCCATGGCGACGTTTCCTCGCGCGTTTGAGGCTCGGCATCGAGGCGGCAGTCCTAGATCTGCCAGTCATCGAGCGAATAGGCCTTGATGTAGTCGATCTGCATCTCGGCTCCGTCATCTAAACTGCTCGACGGTGTTCCTGCAACGCCGCCGACCGCCAGATTGACGATCATATACATCGGGTCATGCATGTCGGAGGGCGTATCGGCCCGCGCCACGGCGACATCGTCGAAATACCAGACGATTTCCTCCTCCGTCCACAGCACACCGTAGTTATGGAAACCTGCCGTATCGCTGACCTGCACGGCAGACGAGATCGAGGTCTGCTCGCCGGTTTCGTTCGAATGCACGGTGACATTCACGGTGTTCGGATCCTGGCCGCGCATTTCCACGACATCGAGTTCCGGTGGCCAGGAACCGTCCTCCGGCAGCAGCCAGAAGGCTGGCCATGTGCCCTGTTCGCTCGGCATGTCGGCCCGGATTTCGAAATAACCATAGGTCTGGGCGAAGGACGAATGGGTGGTCAGCATGCCCGAGGTATAGTCGTAGCCCTCGATTTCCGCCTGCACGTCGGCCGATGCCGGTGCTGCGGTGATAGTCAGAACGCCATTGTCGATGGAGAAGGGATTGACCGACGACGTGCCTTCATAATCAGGATTGATATACCATTGCAGCTCGCCGTTGCCGGTCAGGCTGCTGCCCTTTTCCGGGGCCCAGGAGAATTTCGCGTCCCAGGTGCCGCTGTCACCATCGGTAAGCGACAACGCGTTGAAGTCGTCGGAAAAGGTCTGGGTCAGTTGCGTGCGGTCGAGGCTTAGCTTGAACTGGCCGGCGGTCAGGGAGGAGGCTGTCGTATTGGTCAGCACCAGGCTTTCGCCGCCGCCGAGATCAAGCCGCAGATTGCTGCCTTCCTGGGTGATGTTGGCCAGAACGTCTTCGAAGGACGTCAGCCCGTACTCGTAGAGCCGGATCGTATCGTCGGAACTGAAACCGCTGATCAGGTCGCTGCCATTGCCCTTTGTGAAGATGAAGATGTCCGCGCCGCCGCCGCTGACCAGCACGTCGTTGCCGGCACCGCCATCGAAGGTCTGGCGGCTCGAGGATCCGGTGATGATGTTGTCGGCGCTATTGCCGAAGGCATAACGTCCGTCGCCGGTCACTTTCAGGTTTTCAAAATTATCCGGCAGCGTGTAGCTCATCCAGGTCTCGATGGTATCGACACCCTGGCCGGCCGTCTCGCTGGCGCGGTTGATGCTGGAATAGAGGTAATAAATGTCGTCGCCAGTGCCGCCGACCATGGTCACGTTGACGGAACTGTCGCCCCACATCGAATCATTGCCGGCGGTGCCATTGAGCGTCGGGCCGGAACCGGTTGCCGAGAACCAGGCGGTCGAGCTTCCGCTGTAGTAGAGCGGCAGACCGAGGGCATTCGTGATAGAGTTGGCCATGTTATCCTCTTCGCGCTTTCTGGAACCTCCCAGTTCCTCCGCCGCGGCGACCATAGCAGTGCGATCCCCTCCGTTAAGGCCAAGGGCATGAATTCGCCGGCAAGGCACACAGGTTCCGCAAAGGGTGGTTTCATGCTCCCTTAGGCGGAGGTCATCTGTGCCCGGCTTTGGGACGATGGGGGAAAAATGTGCCAAATCGGGCCGGCATTTTTGCCAGCCGATTTCGTCTCAAAGACTGTCGAGAGACGGCAGGATGAGATCCGGTCCGAGGTCGAAATACTCGTCCGGCATCTGGGCGCGATTGACCCAGACTGTGCGGAAGCCGAACTTGCGTGCGCCGGCAACGTCCCAGCGGTTTGACGATTGAAAGGAGACGGCATTCGGATAGAGCCGGTATTTCGTCGTCACCAGATCGTAGACGGCAGGCGCCGTCTTGTAGGCACGGATCGCATCGACCGAGAAGATATCGTCGATCACCGTGTCGAGGGCGGCATTGGCGACGGCTGCTTCCAGCATGGCGGGTGAGCCGTTGGAGAGAATGGCCACTTTCGCCCCGCGCTGGCGCAGGTCCTTCAGGACGGCCGGCACTTCCGGGTAGCAATCGAGCCGCCAATAGGCCTCCAGAAGATCGGAGCGTAGCGCCTTGTCGACGCTGGGGTACCGGGCCAGCGCATAGTCGAGCGCCTGCTCGGTCAATGCCCAGAAGTCCTGGTAAACCTCCATCAAGGTGCGCACCCAGGAATATTCAAGCTGTTTGGCTCGCCAGAGATCCGAAAGAAGCTGATAGTCCGGTCCGGCACGGGATGCATGGCGGCGCGCGGCCGCATGCACATCGAACAAGGTGCCGTAAGCATCGAAAACATAAGCTGCGCTGGACAATGTCGCCTCCCGAAAGCCGTTACTCTGTCATAGGTCGATGGCGTGGAGCCGACAAGTATAGAATGCCCTTCGATCCGACCGCTCAATTGGCTCGCCGAGAGAATACATTAACAGATACTTAGAAAAGCCCTGCTAATGGTCGTATGCGACGACAGATTTCCTGTTTGGGCAAAATCCGAGAAACCCATCGTGCAGACCAAGCTGATGCTCTCCCATCCACGACTGATCTGGCGGCTGGTCATGCCGCTGGTGCTGATTGTCGTCGGGGCCTTCATCGGTCTTTCCCTTTATCTGCCGACAGCCTTTAGAACCGCTGCTCTCGATACCGCCTATGACAGCAATATCAATATGCTACAGCAAGCCCGGATATTGCGCTCCTATTATGGCAAGACGGTTGCCGTGAAGGTCGGCAAATCCGATCACTTCAAGTTTGCGGTCAATCATGCCAATTTGCCCAACGCCATTCCTTTGCCGACCACGTTTCTGCAGGAAGTTGCAGCCAAGCTCGGCGACGAACAAAGCCGCCTGAAACTGATCAGTCCCTATTCCTGGCCTTATCGCGATCCGGTTCCAATGAGCGCCGATGAGAAGGAGTTGTGGGAAACCTTGAAAAAGGAACCGAGCCGTGTCGTCAGTCACGAGGATACGATCGACGGTAAGCGATACCTGCACACGGCCATAGCCGATCGCATGGATGAGCCCAGCTGTGTCTCCTGTCACAATAGCGATGTCATGTCGCCAAAGCGTGACTGGAAGCTTGGCGATGTGCGCGGTATTCTGGAGATCAGCAATCTGCTGGAACCGCATTATGCCGCTGCCGAGAAGCGCAGCTATATGGTGTTGGGCTCGATCGGTGCGGTGATGCTGCCGGTCGTCCTCACCCTTCTGGTCGTTGCCTGGATCGTCGATCGTCGGACCCGGGAGAAGGAGGAGGTGGCGCGCCGATTGAGCGAGTTGACGAATTTCGATACGATGACAGGCGTTTTGACGCGCCAGAGCTTCATCGACATCACCTCCGTTGTTCTGAAGGACAAGACCTACAAGTCGGGTTTTTCGATTCACCTGCTGAATCTGGGCGGAGTGGCGACCGCCAACCAGTTGCATGGCACGCCCTGCGGCGACCAGATGATCCGCGATGCGGTCCGCCGGCTGCGCGAAGGTCTGCCCGAACACACTTTGATCGGACGTCTTGGCGGAAACCGGTTTGTGGTCGCCGGGTTGGGGCCGGAAAGCCAGGCTGAGGTCCGGGCCTTCGTGGCTAACCTGATGGCCTTGATGGAGCAACCTTTCAGCTTCAATCAGGCGGAGATCCCGATGCTAGTCAGCATCGGTTCGGCGATCCAGGGCAGTGATGGGGAGCGCTGCGTCGAGCAGTTGCTGCAAAAGGCGGAAATCGCGCTGGCGACGGCCAAGCATTCGCCCGGAGCCAATGCGCTGATCTTCGACCAGGCGATGCGCGATACGTTGGAAGACCGCCAGCGCCTGCTGGCGATGATCGAGAAGGCCTTGTCCAAAGGCGGTTTCGAACTTCATTATCAGAGCGTTCACGATGCGGTGACGGCAAGGATCAAGGGCTTCGAAGCGCTGATCCGCTTGCGCGGAACGGACGGACGATTGATCCCGCCCGATGATTTCATTTCCGTGGCCGAGGCCAGCGGCGCGATCTGCGAAATCGGCGCCTGGACGATCCGCGAGGCGTGCCGGGTTGCCGCGAACCTGCCGGCCGATACGTTCATGGCGGTCAATCTCTCGCCGGTGCAGTTCCGTGCGCGGCATTTCGAACAGCCCGGCATTGCCGAAGTGGTGATGGCCGCCCTTGCGGAAACCGGCCTGCCGGCGCATCGGCTGGAACTGGAAATCACCGAAGGCCTGTTTCTCGACCGCAATGATGCGGTAATCGCCGAACTGCTGAAGCTGCACGAGATCGGCGTGTCACTGGCCATGGACGATTTCGGCACGGGCTATTCGAGCCTGAGTTATCTCTGGCATCTACCGGTCGACAAGATCAAGCTCGACCGTTCCTTCGTCACCGGATGGTCGGAATCGCCGGAAACCGCAACGCCGATCATCGAGGCGATCACGGGTCTTGCCAAGGCGCTGGACAAGCGCATGACCGTGGAAGGTATCGAGACGCCGGAACAGGCAAAGTATTTCGCCGATCTCGGTTGCGGCATGGTGCAGGGTTTCTATTACTCCCGACCGTTGCCGGAGGCCGATCTGGCGGTGAGCCTGCTGCGCTTTGTCGGCACCCATGCGCCGCCGCTGTCGGATGAGATGACAGGATGGGTATCCGCCAAGGCCTGATCAGGGATCTCAGCGCGCTGCCGCCTCGTCCGTCCTCAAGCCTGCCACATCGTGGTCGATCTCGGTCAGGGCGCGGTCGACATGGCCATCGAACACCAAGGTCGCTTCCTCCGGCACGATCATGATGTGCGGCATGCCGTTGACGCGCACCTGCAGCGATTGCTGCAGGCCTTCCTCGATACCGCGGTTGAGCAGGTCGATGAAGCGCGTGCCGGGACCGGTGATGGCGATCGGCATGGTGTCGTAGAGGCTCAGCATGCGCGACAGGCCCTGGCCAAGCGCCAGACCCGCCTGGCGAAAGGCATATTCCGACATGCGATGGCCTTGCCGGGCGCGCAGCGCGATCTTGTCCATTTCGACCAGCGGCACGAATTTCGCCGGGATCGTATCCGGCGGCACTTCGAAGGCGGTGCGCAGGATGCCGTAGAAGCCGGCCGAGGCCTCGACGCAGCCGTAGGAGCCACAGCGACACAGCTTGCCGTCGGCGGCATTCAGCATATGGCCGAAATTCGGCGCACTGACCTCGATCCCGCCATCGCGGCCGCGCTGCGCGATGCCAAGTCCGATGCTGTGGCCGAGCGACAGGGCCGCCAGCGACTGGAAAGGCATGCCGCCGGTTTTGTCGGCCTTGAGGGCCAGTGCGTGGGCGACCAGCAGTGTCTCGTTGTTGAGCCGGATGCGGGTATTTGGAGCGACCTGCAAGGCGGACGAGAAATCGATGATCTCCCGTCCGAATACCGGTGACCAGAGCAGACGGGAGGCGCCGGAATCGACCAGACCCTTGCTGGAAATCGACAGGGCGTCAATCTGCGCGAATTCCAGCTTGGATCGCGCTGCGAGCCGGGACAGCGCATCGCGAAAGCCGAGCATGAATCGTGACGTCGAGGGGGCGGTATGGTCACGCGGGTCCTCGAACCGATCGATCAGCGTGCCGGCATAGTCGGCCAGCGAATATTGCACCGTGTCGGAGGAGATCCGTACCGCGACGACATAGCCGAAATTGCGCTTGCGGCCGAACAGGACGCGCGGCCGGCCGCGGCTGCCGGCGACATGCTGCTCGTGTTTTTCAATCGCGCCGAGCCGTTCCAGATCGGCGGTGATGGCCGAAACGGTGGCCGAGGACAGATGGGTGAAGGCGGAGATGTCGGTGTGGGAGAGGGGGCCGTTCCGGCGCAGCGCAGAAAGGGCAAGCGCAATGTTCTGCTGACGCACCATTTCGGTGCTGGACTTGGTCAGCATGCGTTACGCCCCGTCCTCAAGTTCGATTGCACCCATGCTCCTCCCAAAGCATCTGCCCGGCCCGTTGGCAAGCCTCGACAAGCCATGTTGACAGCCTTGCATTCTTCTGACACTTATTTTCTCGACTGTCGAGAAAAAGCATCGGCCGAGAGGCCGGAGGCGGGCGACAGTGTTTTTAAGCGGGGTGTCAGCGCGGACGGGAGGTCTGGCGCGGCGGCCCGTAAACACTCGGGAGGGTAAGATGAAGTCATTCTATAAACTGATGGCGTGTGCAGCGGTCATCGTCAGCGTTCATTCCGTGGCCAGCGCCAAGGATCTGACGATCGGCGTGTCGTGGTCGAATTTCCAGGAAGAGCGCTGGAAGACCGACGAGGCCGCCATCAAGGCAGCGCTCGAAGCGTCCGGCGACAAGTATATCTCGGCCGACGCCCAGTCGTCCGCCGCCAAGCAGCTCACCGATATCGAATCGCTGATCTCGCAGGGCGCCAATGCGCTGATCGTTCTGGCCCAGGATAGCGATGCCATCGGCCCGGCCATCGAAAAGGCTGCTGCCGAAGGCATTCCCGTGGTCGGCTACGACCGCCTGATCGAAAATCCGGCCGCTTTCTACATCACCTTCGACAACAAGGAAGTCGGCCGTCTGCAGGCTGCCGAAGTCTTCAAGGCGAAGCCGGAAGGCAATTACGTCTTCATCAAGGGTTCGTCTTCCGATCCGAATGCAGACTTCCTGTTCTCGGGCCAGATGGAAGTGGTCAAGGCGGCGATCGACGCCGGCAAGATCAAGAATGTCGGTGAAGCCTATACGGACGGCTGGAAGCCGGAAATTGCCCAGAAGAACATGGAGCAGTTCCTGACCGCCAACGACAACAAGATCGACGCCGTGGTTGCCTCGAACGACGGCACCGCCGGCGGCGCGATTGCAGCCCTTGATGCGCAAGGCCTGGCTGGCTCCGTACCGGTCTCCGGCCAGGATGCCGACAAGGCAGCCTTGAACCGCGTCGCACTCGGCACCCAGACCGTGTCCGTCTGGAAGGACAGCCGCGAACTCGGCAAGCGTGCGGCTGAAATCGCCGTGGAACTCGCCGGTGGCAAGAAGCTGAATGAAATCCCAGGCGTGACCTCCTTCAAGGGCGGCCCGAAGGGCGTCGAAATGCAGTCGGTCTTCCTCGCCCCGCTCGCCATCACCAAGGACAACCTGAACGTCGTCATCGATGCCGGCTGGATCTCCAAGGAAGAAGCCTGCCAGGGTGCCAAGGCCGACGTTGCCGCCTGCAAGTAACGGGTTCCGTTTCAAAGCCTGAGTGAGAGGCAACGCCGCAACGCAAGCCGTTGCGGCGTTGCCTTGAAATTCGGATACTTTGCAGCGGTTGAGGAGCAGGCGGCGCCAGGCCGCCATGCAATTGCATACAGTGGGGAGAACGGCAGGGCATGGCCGATACGATACAGACCACCCAGACGACGCGCGGCCAAAGCGCGGAGCACCCGATCAAGCGCTTCTTCCGCGCCACCGAGATCGATACGCGGCTGCTCGGCATGATCGGCGCGCTGCTGTTCATCTGGATCGGCTTCCAGATCCTGACCGGCGGGCTGTTCCTGACGCCGCGCAACCTGTGGAACCTGACCGTGCAGACCTCGTCGGTCGCCGTCATGGCGACCGGCATGGTGCTGATCATCGTCACCCGTAATATCGACCTGTCGGTCGGCTCGGTGCTGGGCTTCTGCGGCATCGTCATGGGTGTGCTACAGGCCAAGATTCTGCCGCAATATCTGGGTCTCGACAATTCCTGGATCTGGGTGATCACGCTTGCCTGCGGCATCGCCGTCGGTGCGGCCATTGGCGCGCTGCATGGCGCCATCATCGCCTTCCTGCAGGTGCCGTCCTTCATCGTGACGCTCGGTGGCCTGCTGGTGTGGCGCGGCGCGACCTGGTTCGTCACCTCGGGCCAGACGGTCGCGCCGATGAACCCGACCTTCCGCCTGATGGGCGGCGGCACGGAAGGCTCGATCGGCGCCACGGCCAGCTGGATCGTCGGCCTGGTCGCATGCCTTGCCATCCTCGGGGCCATCGTCAATGCCCGCAAGCAGCGCAAGCGCTTCGGCTTTCCGCGCCGGCCGCTATGGGCCGAATATTTCCTGTCGGTCCTGTCCTGCGCGCTGGTGCTCGGTGCCGTCTGGGTCGCCAATCTCTACTACTGGCCGATCAACATCGCCCGCAAATATGCCGAGGCCAATGCCATCGCCTGGCCGGATGGCGGGTTGCTGATCCCGCATGGCATCGCCGTGCCGGTGCTGATCGCCGTTGCCGTCGGTATTGTCATGACCTTCATCTCGACCCGGCTGCGCTTCGGCCGCTATGTCTTCGCGCTCGGCGGCAATCCGGAAGCGGCGGAACTTGCCGGCATCAAGACCCGCTGGGTAACGATCCGCATCTTCGCGCTGATGGGTGTGCTTTGCGCCATCGCGGCGGCCATCTCCACCGCCCGTCTCAACGCCGCTACCAATGCGCAGGGCGAACTCGACGAGCTCTACACCATCGCGGCGGCTGTGATCGGCGGCACGTCGCTGGCCGGCGGTGTCGGCACGGTGGCCGGCGCCATGCTGGGCGCTCTCGTCATGCAGTCGCTGCAATCGGGCATGGTGCTTCTGGGCATCGACAGTCCGCTGCAGCGTATCGTCGTCGGTATCGTTCTGGTGCTTGCCGTCTGGGCCGACACCGTCTACCGCGCTCGTGCCAAGTAAGGAGTCCGAACCATGTCAGACCAGCGCACTCCCCTTGTGGAAATGAACGGTGTTTCCATCTCGTTTGGCGGTATCCATGCCGTCGACAATGCCTCGGTGGATCTGTTCCCCGGCGAGGTCGTTGCCCTTCTCGGCCATAACGGCGCCGGCAAGTCGACCCTGATCAAGATCCTGTCGGGCGCCTACCGGCGCGATGGCGGCGAGATCCGCATCAATGGCGAGACCGCCGAGATCAACAACCCGCGCGATGCCAAGAAATACGGCATTGAGACGATCTACCAGTCGCTCGCCGTCGCCGACAATGTCGATGCCGCCGCCAATCTCTATCTCGGCCGCGAGCTGCGCACCCCCTGGGGCACGCTGGACGACGTGGCGATGGAGGCCAAGACCCGCGAGGTGATGGGCCGGCTCAATCCGAACTTCCAGCGCTTCAAGGAGCCGGTCAAGGCATTGTCCGGTGGCCAGCGGCAATCCGTGGCGATCGCCCGCGCCATCCTGTTCGATGCCCGCATCCTGATCATGGACGAACCGACGGCAGCACTCGGGCCGCAGGAAACCGCGCAAGTCGGCGAGCTGATCCTGCAGCTGAAGCGCGAAGGCATCGGCATCTTCCTGATCAGCCACGACATTCACGACGTCTTCGATCTCGCCGACCGCGTCTTCGTCATGAAGAACGGCAAGGTCGTCGGTCATGCCCGCACCAGCGACGTCACCAAGGACGAAGTGCTGGGCATGATCATCCTCGGCAAGGTGCCGCCGGGTGCGACGCCCGGACCGGGGGCGATGGCGACGGGGTGAGAGTATAGTTCCCGCGATGAGATACGCCCCTCACTTTCTCCCTAGAAGCGGATGAGGGGCGGGGTCTCGGCGAGGACCTCGCGGACGACGAGTGGCTATTTCACCGCCGCGTTTCCGCCATCGGCATAGAGCGCCGATCCGGTGACGAAGCTGGCCATGGGGCTGGCCAGGAATAGGGCGGCCTTGGCGATTTCCTGCGGCTCTGCGATGCGCTTCATGGCGTGCAGGCCGGCGGCCCAGGCCTTTTGCGCCTCGTCGCCCGCCATGGCGGTATCCACGCCACCCGGTAACAGGGCATTGGCGCGGATGCCGTGGACTGCGTAATCGGCGGCAATGCCTTTGACCAGACCCATCAGGCCGGCCTTTGCCGCACCATAGGCCGTCATGCCGGGCAGGCCGACGCTTGTGCCGACGAAGCTCGAGGTGAAGACGATCGCGCCGCCGCCGCGCTCCAGCATGGCCGGGATCTGTCTCCGGGCGCCGAGAAAGGCCGAGGTGAGGTTGGCCGTCAGCACAGCCTGCCATTCCTCCACGGTCATATCTGCAAGCGGCTTGCCCGGCCCGACAGCGCCGGCATTGTTGACCGCAATGTCCAGTCCGCCATAGGTCTGCCGCGCCGCGGCGACCAGCGCATCATGGGTGTCCGGCACGCAGACATCGCCGGCCACCGCATGGGCCCTGCCGCCTGCCGCGCGGATCGCGTCGGCCACCGCCTCCAGTGCCGCTTCTCCACGCGCGTTGAGAATGACGGCCGCTCCCTGCGCGGCAAACAGCAGCGCTGTGGCGCGGCCGATGCCGGATGATGCGCCAGTGATGATGGCCACTTTGTTCGTCAGCATGTTGGGTTCTCCTTGTTGGCAAGGCGGCAGCGATAGCCAGCGGCAGAGCGTACCGCCACCCGATTCCTGCGGCAGCGGATTGTTGCTGGCACTGCGCCGGCATTCGCGCCACGATGGTCGACCTGAAAGGACCTCCCATCACGTGGATTGATCGACCCATTCACCAAGCTGTTGATCCATCGGTGAAATCGGCAAAAAGCCGACACGGCCGGCCAAAGCCGGTGTGCATTGGCCTCTTGCGGCGAGTTTATCCTTGACCTTTGCGGTTCTCCTGTCCTTTCCTGCCGGGAACTTGAAGATTGGAGACCGAAATGGCTGTCGATACGTCTGCCCGCACGCCCACCTGGACTTTTGTCGATGGCGACTGGATCGCCGGCAATCCGCCGCTGATCGGGCCGACCTCGCATGCCATGTGGCTCGGCTCGACGGTGTTCGACGGGGCCCGCTGGTTCGACGGCATCGCGCCCGATCTCGACCTGCATTGCCAGCGCGTCAATCGTTCGGCGACCAATATCGGCTTGAAGCCGCTTAAGACGGCGGAGGAGATCGAGCAGCTCGCCTGGGACGGCATCGGCCGGTTCGAGGGCAAGACCGCGATCTATATCAAGCCGATGTACTGGGCCGAACATGGGCAGATGGGCTCGGTCGTCGCCGCCGATCCGGAGTCGACGCGCTTTGCGCTCTGCCTGTTCGAAGCGCCGATGCACACCGCAAAACCCTCATCGCTGACCCTGTCGCCCTTCCGCCGCCCGACGCCGGAATGCGCCCTGACCGACGCCAAGACCGGCAGCCTCTATCCCAATTCCGGCCGGATGATCATCGAGGCGCGGTCGCGTGGCTTCGACAATGCACTGGCCCGCGACATGAACGGCAATGTGGTGGAGACCGCCTCCTCGAATGTCTTCATGGTCAAGGACGGTGTGGTGCTGACGCCGGCTGCCAACCGCACCTTCCTTGCCGGCATCACCCGCGCCCGCGTCATCGCGCTGCTGCGCCAGGCCGGTTTCGAAGTGCGCGAACAGACCCTGTCGGTCGAGGATTTCATGGGCGCCGACGAGATCTTCACCTCCGGCAACTATTCGAAGGTCGTGCCGGTGACCAAGCTCGACAGCCGCGACCTGCAGGAGGGCCCAGTGACCCGCAAGGCGCTGGACCTCTACATGGATTGGGCGCGCTCCAGCAACGACGCCTGATCAGGGCGGCACCTCTCTGCTGGATTTCCGCGCCGCGATCTGCTTTGGGTAGGCGATGCTTGAAACCTCGCCGCCCGATATCTTCGACTGCCAGACCTGCGGGGCCTGTTGCGCCTATTCGGCCGACTGGCCGCGCTTCTCGCTGGAAACCGACGAGGAGATTGCCCGCATTCCGGAAAAGTTCATCGCGGCCGATGAAAGCGGCATGCGCTTCGAGGCCGGACGCTGCCTGGCGCTGACCGGGGAACTCGGCAAGCATGTCGGCTGCGGCGTCTATGCCGATCGGCCGCATGTGTGTCGCACCTGCATGCCCGGCGACCCCGAATGTCGCATCGCCCGGCAGGCGCTCGGCATGCCGGTCGACGATCTGCCGGATTTCGAAGGGATGAATGAGGAGTGACGGTGGTTACTTGGCGGGGATTGTCACGGTCAGCGTGTCGGCACCCAATTCGCTGCCGATTTCGGCAGTTTCCGTCTTCTTGTCCATGACGCAGAGATAGCTGACCGATCCCTCGGCTCCCCTAGGCTTGCCGCTCAGGACAGCCACGCCATAGCTTTCCGTGCCGAACGGATCGACGGCGATCGTTGGCTTTTCCAGCATGTCGGCAGCGGCGGCGAGGCATTTCGTCTCGACCTTGGCGGCGAACTCGGCCCAGGCGTCGTCGGACGAGGCCAGGGCTGGCACGGCAAGGCAAAGGCTGGAAATAGCCAGGGCTGCAAAGAGACGAATCATGGTGTTTCCTTTGGGTTTTTGACAACGGGCAATCGTGGTTTCGATGCTTGCAGCCTGCCGGACGATTTTGACAGATGTGCGATGCACCGAGGCACAAACTTCTCTTTCCATGGAACAATTTGGCAAATGGCAGGTTGCCTCGGAACGGTTCCGCTCCTATGTTCCCGAGCACCCGCCGAATTCCCGCAATCTTTGCCAAGAGGAGAATACACCATGGCTTTTGAATTGCCCGCACTTCCCTATGACTACGAAGCGCTCGTTCCTTTCATGTCGAAAGAGACGCTCGAATATCACCATGACAAACACCACAAGGCCTATGTCGACAACGGCAACAAGCTTGCCGCCGATGCCGGCCTTTCGGATCTGTCGGTCGAGGAAGTCGTCAAGAAGTCCTACGGCACCAACCAGGGCCTCTTCAACAATGCCGCCCAGCATTACAACCACATCCATTTCTGGAAGTGGATGAAGAAGGACGGCGGCGGCACCAAGCTGCCCGGCAAGCTGGAAACGGCGATCGCCTCGGATCTCGGTGGCTACGACAAGTTCAAGGCCGATTTCATCGCGGCCGGCACCACGCAGTTCGGCTCCGGCTGGGCCTGGCTCTCCGTCAAGGATGGCAAGCTGGAAATCTCCAAGACTCCGAATGGCGAGAACCCGCTGGTCCATGGCGCATCGCCGATCCTCGGCGTCGACGTGTGGGAGCATTCCTACTACATCGACTACCGCAACGCCCGCCCGAAATACCTCGAAGCCTTCGTCGACAGCCTGATCAACTGGGATTACGTGCTGGAAATGTACGAAGCCGCCGCGAAGTAAGCTCGCGTTCAAGGCCTGATTGTGAGACGCCCGGTGCAGCGATGCGCCGGGCGTTTTTTGTGTCGGGGGATGAGTATTTACAGGCGAATTGCCCGGTGCAAATGCCGCGCTCTACACTCGAAGGTCGGTCGGCGCGACGACATTTGCCGAAAATGGCAAGAAATGGCGCGTGTTCCACGTCACCACGACCAGCCCACGGGCCTTTGCTGTACCGGCGATCAGGGCATCGGCCATACCGGGGTTGTGGCCGGCAGTCATAGTCTGGGCTTCGAGGCCGCCGGCGATCGAGGCAATGTCCATGTCAATGGGAAGAATGCGATCCTGGAAGATATGGACCAGCCCGCGCAGCCATAAACGGATCGCCTCGGCTTTGGCTGTGGCGCCCTTTGCCTCCAGCAAATGCTGCCCTTTTTCAATCTCTTGGATCGTTACCACCGAGAGATAGAGGGCGTTTCGTGCATCCTGCTCGCGCATCCAGCTGAGAAAATCACGAGGGATATCCGCCTTGGACGGCGACAGCATGGAGATGACGTTGGTGTCCAGCAGATAACCGTTCAAAGATCGACATCCCTCGACGGAGACGGGTTGCGCTGCGGCTCCATGCCACCCGGAAACGTCAAGAGGTAGTTCGCAAAGCTCGGGCGATCCGTCTTCAGGGATTTCCTGGCGGCTTCGGCAGCCTCGACGGAGACCAGAACCGCGGCTGGCTTGCCATGGCGGGTGATGGTGACGAACTCGCCATTGACCGCATCATCGACAAGCTTGGAAAATCCGGCCTTGGCATCTTTCAGGCTGACGGTCGACATAACGAAAAGCCCTATTGTGATCACATATGACCACAATAGGGCCGGGCGTCCTTCAAATCAAGCCGGCGGGTATACTTCCGCCCCACAAGCGCTCCGCCTGCTTACTTGGCAGGCTTCAGCGAGTTGATGATTTCCATCAACACCGGACCATGCTTTTCCTGTTCGCCCTTGGTACCCCAGTAGGTGATGACCAGCAGCTTGTCGGGCTTCGGCGCGACGAAGGACAGGCCGATGTTGACCGGGCCGTCCTTGTCCTTGCCGGACCAGTCGAGATTGCTCATGGTCATGCCGTTGAACTTGTCTTCCGACTCCTTCTGGGTGGCGGGATCGATGGTGATGCCGTTTTCCTCGAAAAAGGCGAAGGCATCCTCGATGACCTTGTCGCTGGTCTTCTCTTCGGCCACGTCGATCGAGAAATAGATGGCGTCGTCATCGGAGACGGCCTGGATGCCGGTCGCGGTTTCCTCCGGGTTCCATGTGTCGGGAATGGTGATCGAGGCGACCGGGGTGTCGCTCGGAAACAGCAGAGTGGCGGCCTGCGAGCTGTAGGGCAACACAAGCGCCATCAGGGCGGCGGCAAGAAGGGTCTTCATCGGGTGTCTCTCCTTTGGGAATGGCGGATTGGGTCAGGCAGAACGGCGGGCTGCTGTCAAAAGCGAACTGAAACCACGCTCGCGTAGCACGAATATCCTTATATTCCGATGATGGCGCAGGCCGTGGCACAATAAAAGTCAGAAACGCCAGCGGCCGCCTGCGGTGGTCCGATGTCACGCCTCTGTCACACAGAGGTCTTATCGACCGCGCCAGTCTCCTCTTGCGAATGCGCCGTTCCATGCTCCCTGAACAATCCGGTAGTCCCCTCCTTCGCTTCGGCGTTGTCGCCGATCCACAATATGCGCCGATCGCGTCGAATATCCAGCTTGATCGCCACTATGCCAACAGCCTTGCCAAGCTCCAGCAGGCGCTCAGCCATTTCGACGGTTTGGACCTGTCCTTCGTCGTAACGCTGGGCGATCTCATCGACCGCGATTTCGACAATTTCGACCGTATCCTGCCGCTCTATGAAGGCTCGCGGCATGAGTGCCTGTTCCTGCCGGGCAATCATGATTTTGCGGTGGTGCCGGAACTGCTTGGCGAGGTTCATGCCCGTCTCGGCATGCCGGCGCCCTACTACGACTTTGTGCGCGATAGATGGCGTTTCATCCTGCTCGACGGTAACGAGATTTCGCTGTTTGCCCCGCCACCCGGCGATGCGCGCCGCGCAGAGGCCGCCGATCGGCTTGCTGCCCTTGAGCAGGCCGGTGCTATCAATGCCAAGCCGTGGAATGCCGGCATGAGCGCCGCGCAGATCGGCTGGCTTGGCGAACGGTTGTTGTTGGCCGAACAGGCGGGCGAAAAGGTGGTGGTGATGGGCCATTATCCGCTTTATCCGCAAACGGACCACAATCTCTGGGATGCGGAACAGGTGGCGGCGCTGCTGTCTGCGTCGCCGGTTGTTGCGGCCTATCTCTGCGGCCACAATCATGTCGGCAACTATGGGTTCTTGGGCGCCTGCCACTTCGTCAATTTCAAGGGCATGGTGGATGGCGAAACCGAGAGTGCCTTTGCCGTGGTCGAGCTTTATGCCGATCGCGTCGAGATCATCGGCTTCGGCCGGGAGGAGAGCCGCAGCCTGGCGCTTTAGATCGGGACGGGACTGCTCGTCCAGCCGCTGATCCACAGATCCCGCAGACGGTTTCCCTCGCCGCGGAAGAAGGCGTCGTCCGGCTGGCAGTCCTCCACCCGGTCGGCGCGAAAGTTGCGGATCGCCTGGCGCAGCTCGCACCAGGCGACGATTACCGCCGTCGCCGAATAGTAGATCAGCGCCAGCGGCCGGATCAGCCGCTCCGTGGCATTGCCCCACTCGTCGCGATAGTCGAGCAGCAGCTTCTGCTCGTCGCGGATGGCATGGCGCACCATGCCGAGGTCGATGCCTTCCGGTGCCGGCGCGATGCTGCCCCAGGCCTGTAGCGCATTGCTTTCCAGAACCTGTCGTAGCGGCTCGGGCACGGCGGCGGCGATCTTGGCATTGACGCCTTTGGCGGCCTGCTTCAGCGCCTTGTCGCCGGTGCGCTCCAGCAGCGCCAAGCCCAGCACGATTGCCTCCGTCTCCTCGACCGAAAACATCAGCGGCGGCAGGTCGAAGCCTGGCCGCAGGATATAGCCGAGCCCGCGCTCGCCCTCGATCGGCACGCGCATCGCCTGCAACGCCACGATGTCGCGATAGATCGACCGCGGTGTCACTTCCAGCTGTTCGGCAATGGCCTGGGCGGTCACCGCCTGACGGGCACGTTTCAGGATCTGGATGATCTCGAACAGTCGCGATGCCTTGCGCAATGCTGTCTCCTTGAACGCTCCTGACACAACGCTGTCAGGAGGAGAATTGTATGGACGTCTCAACTCTCTGAAACTTCATGAAGAAGTTTCAGCGCCGTCCTCATTCGTTCAAGGATACTGACATGACTTACGCGGAAAATCTCTGGATTTTTCTTCTCCTTCTGACCGGCATCATCCTGGTGCCCGGCATGGACATGATCTATGTGCTGGCCAGTTCGCTGTCGGGTGGACGGCGGTCCGGCCTTGCCGCCACCGGCGGCATGATGCTTGGCGGCGCAATCCACACCCTGTTCGGGACGCTCGGTGCGGGACTGCTGGTGGCGCTGGCGCCAAACTTGTTCGGGCCGCTTTTGGTCATTGGTGCCGGTTACATGGTCTGGGTCGGGTTGCAACTGGTCCGAAGCTCGATCACCGTCGCGACGGTGGACGCTGGCCATCTCCACCGTCTGTGGGTCACCTTTCGCCAGGCGGTCACGACCTGCCTGCTGAACCCCAAGGCCTATCTTTTCGTCATCGCCGTCTATCCGCAATTTCTGAAAAGCCACTATGGCCCGCTCTGGCTGCAGGGCGTCGTGATGGGGCTGATGACCATGCTGGTGCAGGGCCTGGTTTACGGTGGCGTGGCGCTGGCGGGCCATGGAGCGCGGCGTGCGCTGGTGTCGCATCCAAGTGTCACCAAGGCGATCGGCCGCGGCGCCGGTCTTTTGCTGATCGCCGCGGCTGTCCTGACATTAGTTCACGAATGGGCGTGAGGGTGAGACACATGCCGTCGCCGTCTGGCACCCAAAAGATGCATCTCGGGCAGTTTTCTTGTTGAACATCAAATCCTTGCCGTTTGGCCCGGACTTCACCGCATTGTGACTTCATTCCTGACATCGAAGTCTGCAAACATCAGCTGGCTTGCCCATTGCAATCGCCGGTCCGCCCGGCTTTCTCTACAAGGAGCGTTCTTCGATGAAGCTGAAACTCGCCCTGGCTGCGGCCGCAACTCTCTGTCTTGGCATCGCCGCGGCTTCTGCTGCCGGCGAGCCGCAGGTCGTCCGTCAGGAAATGATGAAGAAGGTCGGCGGCGCCATGGGTGCCATCGGCGCCATCGCCAAGGGCGAAAAACCGTTCGATGCCGAAGTGATCAAAGCGTCGCTCTCCACCATGGCCGAGGTCGGCAAGACGTTCCCTGATCAATTCCCGGCGGGTTCGGAAGTGGGCCTGGATACCGAAGCCAGCCCGAAGATCTGGGAAGACATGGAAGGCTTCAAGGCCAAGTCCGCCGCCCTGGTCACGGCCGCCGAAGCGCAGCTGGCCGCCATGCCGGCCGACCAGGCTGGCGTTGGCGCGGTGATGAAGGCCGTCGGCGGCACCTGCGGCGATTGCCACCAGACCTTCCGCCTGAAGAAGTAAGCCTTATCGGTCCTGCCGTGGCCATTCGCCGTTGTCTTTGTGCGCGGATGGCCATGGCATTTTGGTTTTCTGACGTCATCTATGTTTGCGGAGGATGCCATGGCATCGAAATGGCTCAAGGGTCTCGGCGCTCTGGTGGCGCTCGGCGTGGTTGGCGCTGGCGGTTTTCTGCTGGTGACGGCACCTGACCCGCAGAGCGACAGCGTCTGGGCGGATCTCGGTGAGCCCGATCTTGCCAATGGCCGCACGGTATTCTTCGCCGGCGGCTGCACCAGCTGTCATGCCGCTGCCGGATCGCAAGGCGATGCCCGTCTGGTGCTGTCGGGTGGCGCACCGCTCAAAAGCCCGTTCGGCACCTTTCATGCGCCCAATATTTCCAGCGACGCGACAGCCGGCATCGGCGGCTGGACGCTTGCCGAATTCGGCAATGCCATGACGCGCGGCGTCGGGCGGCAGGGCGAACATCTCTATCCGTCCTTTCCCTATGGCTCCTATGCCCGGATGAGCCCGAAGGATATCAACGACCTCTACGGTTTCATGAAGACACTGCCGGCGAGTTCCGCTGTGGCACCGCCGCATGAATTGCCGTTCCCCTTCAACATTCGCCTGGTGCTGGGCGGCTGGAAACTGCTCTATTTCACCGATACGCCGCGGGTCGAGATCGCCAACGCCAATGACGTGGCGAGGCGTGGCCAATATCTGGTCGAAGGCCCCGGCCATTGCGGCGAGTGCCACAGTCCGCGCGATGCGCTGGGCGGGTTCAAGTCGGGCCAATGGCTGGCAGGAGGACCTAATCCTGAGGGCGAAGGCACGATCCCCAATATCACGCCCGGCTCGAAGAGCATCGGCAATTGGAGCGAGGGCGAAATTGCCAGCTATCTCGAAACGGGCTTCACGCCCGATTTCGACAGCGTCGGCGGTTCGATGGTCGAGGTGCAGAAGAACATGGCGGAATTGCCCGCTGCCGACCGCGAGGCGATTGCTGCCTATCTGAAGGCGATCCCGGCGGTGCCATGATGGTGCCGATGCCGGCAAATCCGTCCAGCGTCGCGTAAGCCTTTGCGTTCAGAGTGCCGGCCCGGGGAAGACGGAGGAGATGGATGCTGCATGAGCAATGAACGCAGGCGAATGGAAAGCGCGCTTCGCACGCTTCTCGACAGTTATCCCGATCCGGCCCTGCACCGCTGGGTCAGCCAGACGGTCGATGCCTTTGCAGCGCGCCTGAGCGGCATTGCCGACCCACGCGAGCGCGACCACGCCTTTCAGGCGGCGCTGATCCTGATCAAAACCACCCTGCAGCAATGGTCGAAGAACCCGCCGGTCTTTCATTGATCGCCGCATAAGCCTGGTGCATTGCTGCTCAGGCCTATCCGTGCTCGCGGGCAAAGGCGGTGATTTCGTCCTGCGCCTCGGGCGTCCAGAGATCAAGGGCTTTGAGGATTTCCGCCGTGAAGCTGACAGGCGCCGTACCGGGCGCCGTTATCACGCGGCCATCGGACATGGCCTGCGGCTGGTCGCGATAATGGGCGGCGCCCTGATAGTGCGGATAGACCTGATGCGAGGCCAGTCGGTTGCCGGTATGGGCCACGTCATCCAGCACGCCGGTTGCCGCCAGGGCGCTTGCTGCCGCGCAGATGCCGGCCACTACTTTGCCCTTACCCTTGAAGGACCGGGCGAGCGGGCCGAAATCCGGTGCCGCCCCTTTTTCCCAGGACAGCCCGCCGGGGATTACCAGCGCATCGAAAGCTGCTGCGTCCAGAGCACTATAGCCGATGTCAGGCGTCGCCTTCAGGCCGCCCATCGAGATGACAGGCCCGCCGTCCGGCGAGGCGGTGATCACCTCCACGCCGAGATAGGAGCGCGCCACCGCCATCAGCAGGGCGCATTCCCAATCGGCAAAATCGGGGGTCAGGGCAATGGCTATGCGAGTCACGGGCAGAGTCGTCGTGCTGGTCATGGCAAACCTCGTTTCAAACGTTCAGGAGAGGGCCTGCATATAGCGCATGCCGGTGACCGGCCGCGGGATGAAGTCCATGTTCTCGTAGAAGCGATGGGCGGCGAAATTGCCGGTTGCCGCGCTGACCGACAGATAGTCGCAGCCGGCCGCGCGGGCGATCTCCCGGGCGCGGGTCACCAGATGATGGCCGATGCCATTGCCGCGCTGGCCGTCGCGGACATAGAGATGGTGCAGGTCCATGCCGCGCTTGCCTTCCTGCGCCTTGTAGAGCGGCACGAGAATGGCGTAGCCGATCAGCCCGTCGTCGCCTTCGGCCACCAGGGCGGTAATCCAGGGCAGGGGGCCGAACAGGTCGCGCTGCAGTTTCTCAGGGGTGATTTCGGCGGCGTCGCCGTGATGGGCAGCAAGAGCCGCGATCATCTGGTTCAAATCCGGCAGGTCATGCGGCTTGGCGCTGCGAATGACGACCACCGGCGGGCGCGGCAGCGTGATATCGGTATCTTCGGTCATGACGAACTTCCCTTAAGTTCTCTGTGCGCCGTCAGGGGAAGCTGGTTGAAACAACAAGGCCGCCTGACGGCGGCCTGTTGACATTGTCATCTGTCGAGCCGCCCTCTAGAGGTAGGCCCAAAAATACGTGCAGGAGATGATGGTGCGCGTGTCGATCATGGGCGCTTAGATGCGCCGGATTCAATCGATTGTCAAGAGCAGCCGGGTGCTGTTCCCAGAACCGGTTCGCTGATACAATTACGTCGTCGTGCAACAGGAAATGTCCAATGTCTGTCCGGTTGGTTTTGAGCGAGAGTGATGAGAAACGCATTGAGAGACAACTTTCGACGGGTCTCTATGCGGATGCGTCCGATGTCGTGAGAGCAGGCCTTGAGATGCTGGAGGATCTTCACGATAGCCATGATCGCTGGCTCGTCGAAGATGTCTCTCGCCGAATGCTGAGTGCCGAACAGGAACCATCGATTCTCCGGCCCGCCGACGAGGTCTTTTCGGCTCTTGAGTTGCGCCACCAAACAAAGCTCGCCGGACAACGGGATAAATGACCCATTCGCTCGTTATCCATCCGGAGGCGGAAAGCGAACTGAATTCGATATATGACTACATTTCCGAACGCATTGGCCCTGAGTCTGCCTGAGCCTATATCCGGGGTGTGAGGGACTATCTCTATCGACTGAGCGAATTTCCGGAACGGGGCTCGATCAGAGATGCCAATGTCAACGGTTACGCCTGATCGGCTATCGCAAGCGCTTGAGCATTGCCTTTGTCGTTCGCGAAAATAACTTGATTATCCTGGGATTCCTTTATGCGGGGCGCAATATCGATCCGTCGGTATTGAGGGAGAGGAATCTTGGGTTTGATGGTCCCTGAGTCTCACGCTGGCGCGTAGCCGAGAGCTCTTTGTGTGTTCCCAAACTCGATAGTCATTAATGCTCATGCCCACACAGCCCGTGGTCCGATAGCGCCCGGATGACATAACAGTCCTCGATCGAATGGCCATCGCAATGGGAGACGATGCGTTCCAGTTCGGTCTCCAGCCGACGCAGCTTTTCGATCTTTTCGCGCACATCGTCCAAATGCGCCTTGGCGATGCGGTCCGCCTCGCCGCAGGGGCGCTCCGGATGCTGGCTAAGCGCGATCAGATCGCGGATGGCCTCGATGGTCAGGCCAAGATCACGGGCATGGCGGATAAAGGTCAGCCGGTCGAGTTCATGGCGCCCGTAGCGGCGCTGGTTGCCCTCGGAGCGGTCCGGCGCCTGCAGCAGTCCCATCTGCTCGTAATAGCGGATGGTCGGCACCTTGACGCCCGTGCGTTTCGAAATCTCGCCGATCCCGTACATTTCTTCAGAATTCCTCTTGAACCTCTAGTGACTAGAGAGATTATGAAAGGATCCAGACGGAATCAAGACCGAGAGGATAGTTTCATGAGCGCCAGTTGCGGCCACAGCCATGGCCCCTTCGACGGAATGTCGGATACCTACAAGAGACGGCTCTGGGCCGTCATCTTCATCAATGCGGCGATGTTTGCCGTGGAAATGACGGCGGGCCAGATGGCGCGTTCGCAAGCGCTTCAGGCCGATGCGCTCGACTTTTTCGCCGACGCGGTCACCTATGGTATCTCGCTTGCCGTGATCGGCGCATCCCTGAAGGTGCGCAGCCTCGCGGCAGCGGCCAAGGGCGGCAGCCTCTTCCTGATGGGGCTCTGGGTGTTCGGCTCGACGATTTACCGGGTGTTCTACATGGGCCTGCCGGAAGCGCCCGTCATGGGGGCGATCGGCCTTCTGGCGCTGGTCGCTAATCTGCTCAGCGTCGTCCTGCTGATGAACTACAAGGACGGCGATGCCAATGTACGGTCCGTCTGGCTATGCTCGCGCAATGACGCGATCGGCAATGTGATCGTGATGATTGCCGCCGTTGCGGTCTGGGGCACGGCGACTGCCTGGCCGGATCTGATCGTTGCCGGCATCATGGCAGGCCTGTTCCTGTCCTCGTCCTTCCAGATTTTGCGCCAGTCGCTGGCGGAATGGCGTGCGGGTGGATCGGCCGCCACGACGGGGCAAGCAAAGGCCGGCCATGACCACGCAGAGGGCTCTTGCAATCACAACCATCGGCCTCATTCTCATCCGGAACACACTCATTAATCGGGCCGTTGCGACCAAAAATGTACTTTTGTCAACGGCTCGCTTCATCTTTTGCTAGGTTTATATGGGTTTTGATGGTAACTTTTCCGTGGGGATACAAAAATGAAACAAGACTGAAGGTGGGTGTATCGGCCTTCTTGGCCGGGCGCCTCTTGGAGCTGGGGAATGTCAATAGCAGTAAAATCGCGGGGAGGGCGTCCGCTTGCCTTTTCCGTGGATGAACGTCGACGGCTGATTTTGGAGGCCGCCGAGCGAGTGTTTGTCGAGCAGGGTTACGGTGCCTCGACGATGGAAGAGATTGCCCGCGCGGCGGAAATGTCGAAGAAGACGCTCTACCAGTATTTTACGGACAAGGAATCGCTGTTTGCCGCCTTGCTGCAGAGCGATGTCATGCCTGATTTTCCGGAGGTTCCAGGCGATGGTCCCGCCTCACCCGAACTGCTGCGCGAAACCTTCACGACGATCGCCCGCGCCATTCTGGCGCCTCGGCAGATTGCGCTGACGCGTCTGGTGATTTCGGAAGCACCGAAGACGCCGGAACTGGCCGCCAGCTTCTACTATAACTATATCGAACGGTTCCGCCGCACGATTTCCGATCGCCTGCTGGAACTGGAAAAGGCTGGGATGGTCGAGGCAACCCGTGCGATTGCCATGCTCGAGCCGATCATGGGTATCATCCTGGGACCGGTCCATATCAAGACGTTGCTGTGCTGCGAGATGGCCTGTACCGAGGCGTTGGATGAGCGGGTCGATTTTGTCATGAAGTTGACCGGATTCGAATGTCCGGCGCAGTCGAAGTACGACAAGGTAGAGCGTCCGTTTGAGGTTCGCTCGACCTAGCTGCAGACGGGCCTACTGGTCGTCGGCCGTCATGTTTTCAAGATAGAAGGCTTCGATCTGTTCGGAAGGCGAGGCCTGAACGCGCTCTCCTTTTACGGCAGGAGCTGTTGTCGGCACGGCGGTAGCGGCTTTTTTCCCGCCTTCGATGCTCCAGAGCGCATTGGCAAGCGACGAGGAAAGAAGCGTGCTGCTGACGGCGACACTTCCTGAGGCGCGCGAGCGCGTCGCCGTCACGACTTCAGCTGCGCTGTCGTCGCTTTCAATGCCGCTGTAAAGATAGCGGTTCTGGTAATAAGAATTGCTTAGGCTGCTGTCGATCCTCATAGCAGACCCTCTCATTATTGCTCGTTAACCTTTTATTAACCCTTGAAGCTTGCGCGAGGCTTGCGTCATTCGCCTTTTCCGCGCATCGGTGGGAATGTGGCATGGCGTTTGCTGCGACCAAATCTGGGGGCATAGCGGCGTTTTTCCCTGCTATGTGGTGTCGCCGATGTGGCAAGACGGCCCGGCTGGTGCTACCTCTGCGGGCGGTACCAGGCAAATCGGGAGAGAAACCATATGCTGAAACTCTATGTCTCACCGGGAAGTTGTTCGCTTGCCGCGCATATCGCGCTCGAGGAGGCAGGGGCGGACTATGTGGCCGAAAAAGTCGAACTGGCAAAGGGCGCCCAGCACCAGCCGGATTTCCTGGCCATCAATCCGAAGGCCCGGGTGCCGGCACTGGCGACCGATCGTGGCATTCTGACCGAAAATCCCGCTATTCTTGCCTACATTGCCCAAACGCATCCCGGCTCCGGGCTGGCGCCACTCGACGACGCGTTTGCTTTCGGGCGGATTCAGTCCTTCAATGCCTATCTGGCCTCGACGGTGCATGTCGCCCACGCGCACCGGCCGCGCGGCAGCCGCTGGGCGGACGATCCGGCGGCGCTGGAGGCAATGAAGCTCAAGGTTCCGAAGAATATGGCCGATTGCTTCGAACTGATCGAAACGACGATGTTCGCCGGCCCCTGGGTCATGGGCGACCAGTATACGATCGCCGATCCCTATCTTTTCACGATCGCCAGCTGGCTGGAATCCGATGGCGTCGATCCGGCCCGCTTCCCGAAGGTGCTGGACCACCGCAACCGCATGGCCGAGCGCCCGGCGGTCAAGGCTGTGCTGGCATGGTTGAAGGGGTAATAGGTAAGCCCGGAGATCGATAGATGCCTGGCGCTATAGCAATGCCAGATCTGATCCGGCATTGCTGCAAGGAGCATACCCTCACATCTTGCCCGCCACCTTGATGGCAAATGCGTATTCGAAGGCGATTTCCTCCAGGCGCTGGAAGCGGCCGGATTTGCCGCCGTGGCCGGCGGCCATGTTGGTTTTCAAGAGGATCGGTGCTTCGCCTGTGGTGTGCTCGCGGAGCTTGGCCACCCACTTGGTCGGTTCCCAATAGGTGACGCGCGGGTCGGTGAGGCCGGACAGAGCGAGGATCGGCGGATAGGGTTTTGCGCCGACATTGTCATAAGGGCTATAGGCGGCGATCCAGCGGTATTCTTCTTCCGACTCGATCGGATTGCCCCATTCCGGCCATTCCGGAGGGGTCAGCGGCAGGGTATCGTCGAGCATGGTATTCAAGACGTCGACAAAGGGCACGGCGGCGATCACGCCGGCGAATTTTTCCGGTGCCATGTTGGCGATCGCGCCCATCAGCATGCCGCCGGCCGATCCGCCTTCGGCGATGATATTCTCGTAGGAGGTGAACTTCTCGGCTACCAGGTGGTCGGCTGCAGCGATGAAATCCTTGAAGGTGTTGACCTTCTTTTCCATCTTGCCGTCTTCGTACCACTGGAAACCCTTGTCCTTGCCGCCGCGGATATGGGCGATGGCATAGACGAAGCCGCGATCGGCCAGCGACAGGCAATTGGTGTTGAAGCCGGCCGGAATGGTCATGCCATAGGCGCCATAGCCATAGAGTAAGCAGGGCGCGGTGCCGTCGAGCGCGGTATCCCGGCGGTAGAGCAGGGTGACGGGCACGAGTTCGCCGTCATGGGCGGGCGCAAAGACGCGGCGGGTGACGTAGTCGTCGGGATTGTGACCGGACGGCACCTCCTGGGTCTTCAGCAGCGTGCGCTCACGGGTCGCCATATCGTAGTCGTAAAGCTGGCTCGGGGTGGTCATTGAGGAATAGGAAAAGCGGATGACATTGGTGTCGTATTCGGCAGCCCCCTGCAGGCCGAGCGAATAGGCCTCTTCGGCAAAGGCGATGGAATGCTCTTCTCCGGTCGCGCGGTCGCGGATCATGATGCGCGGCAGGCCGTCGCGGCGCTCCAGCCAGACCAGGTGGCGGGCGAAGGCCATATGGCTGAGGATCAGTCGGCCCGGCTCGTGCGGCACCAGTTCCGCCCAGTGCTCTTTGCCCGGCGTGGCCACCGGCGCCACGCAGATCTTGAAGTCCTTGGCGCCGTCGGCATTGGTCAGGATGTAGAAGACGTCGCCGCCTTCGGTCATCGAATATTCGACGCCTTCCTCGCGCTCGGCGACGATGGCCGGCTCGGCAGTCAGGTCCCCGGTCGAGAGAATGCGGTATTCCGAGGTCTCGTGGTCATGGATGTCGATATAGATGTAGTCGTCGAGCAGCGAGCCGCCGACGCCCATGAAGAAGCCCGGGTCGGCTTCCTCATAGACCAGCCGGTCGGCCGATTGCGGCTGGCCGATGATGTGATGGAAGACCTTGGAGGGACGATGATTCTCGTCCTGTAACGTATAGAAGAAGCTCTTGCCGTCCGGCGCCCAGGCGCCGTCGCCGCCTGTATTTTCAATCACGTCGTCGAGGTCTTCGCCACTTGCGAGATCGCGCACCCGCAGCGTGAAATATTCCGAGCCCTTGTCGTCATATCCCCAGATGCCAAGGCTGTGATCGGTCGAATGGTCGATGCCGGCCAGGCGGAAATAATCCTTGCCTGCGGCTTCCTTGTCGCCGTCGAGCAGCAGTTGGCGAATCGTTTCGTCCTTGTGGTCGGCATCGCGGGAAACACGGAAATAGCGGGGCTGTTCGCCGCCGGTGACGAAAGCCGTGCCATAGGCAAACGGTCCATCCTTCATCGGAATGGACGAATCGTCTTCCTTGATGCGGCCTTTCATCTCTGCAAACAGCTTTTTCTGCAGGTCTCTGGTGTCGGCCATGGCCGCGTCCATATAGGCGTTTTCCGCCTCCAGATGACGACGCAGTTCCGCGTCCAGCAGCGTCGGATCCTTGAACATCGCCTGCCAGTTTTCGGCCCGCATCCAGGCATAGTCGTCGGTGCGGGTTATGCCGTGGCGGGTATCCCGGTGCGGTTTCTTCAGCGCGACGGGAGCCTCGGGCAGGTTCTGGAAAACGGACTTTGGCGTGGAGGACAAGGGCTGGTCTCGCTCTATCGGAGGTATCGGTACTGGCCTTGAGAGATAGACAGGCGGCGGGCACCGATCAAGGGGAGAATGAACCGTGACTGCGCCATCGGCGCCGCAGCCCTGCCGGTCTTTCCGCGTGATCCGCAATCACACGTCCTCGAATTTGACCGCCTTCAGCTTGTCGATACCCAGCACCTGCAGCGCTAGCTTCTCGTAGAAGGGCTCCGCCTGGCCGCTCTTGATCTTGTGTAGGAAGTATTTCTCGAAGCCGATCTTGGCGGCATGGACCCACTTGCCCTGCGACGACCAGTTGACATTGCGCGGCGGGATCTGCGGCTGTGCCACGAAAGCGATGCCTCCGTCGCCGAAATCGGCCAGGCACACGGCGTTCCAACTGCCCTGCGCATTGGGTTTCTCACCGCGGACCAGCCGGGCGATGTTCTGGGCCGTCGCCGTCACCATGCTCTCGATCATGAAGCCGGTCTTCGGCACACCGACCGGAACGGGAGTCTTGCCGGTCGGCGGAATGGCGACGCAGACGCCGACGGCGAAGACGTTCTGGAACTTGCCGTTCTGCTGGTGCTTGTCGACCAGGATGAAGCCGCGCGGATTGGTCAGGCCCTCGATATCGCGCACCGCCTCGACGCCGCGGAAGGCCGGCAGCATCATCGTGTAGGACGATGCGACTTCATGGATCGCCTTGGTCGAGCCGTCATCGTTGACCTCCTCGACCGTCACCTTGTCGGCCTCGAACTTCTGTACCTTCGAGTTGCATATCCACTTGATGTGCTTGGAGCGAAGGGCACTTTCGAGCAAGCCCTTGGTATCGCCGACCCCATCGAGACCGAGATGGCCGATATAGGGTTCCGAGGTGACGAAGGTCATTGGCACCTTGTCGCGGATCTTTGCGTCGCGCAGCGCCTTTTCCAGGATGAAAGCGAATTCATAGGCCGGGCCATAGCAGGAAGCGCCCTGTGCCGCGCCGATCACCACGGGACCGGGTGTCTTGACCAGTTGGTCGAAGGCCGCCTTGGCGTCCAGCGCATGGTCGATATGGCAGACCGAATGGGTGTGGGCGGCCGGGCCGAAGCCGGGGATTTCGTCAAAGGCCAGTTCCGGCCCGGTGGCGATGACCAGATAGTCGTAGTCCAGGGATGTGCCGTCCATGAGCTCGATGCGGTTCTCCGTCGCATGCAGCCGCTTGGCGCCCTGTGGATGCAGGGCGATATCCCGTTTGCGGCAGGCCGGCGCCAGATCCACCTCGATGCTGTCGCGATCCCGCCACCCGACGGCGACCCACGGATTGGAGGGGACGAAGGAATATTTCGACCCCTTGCTGACCACGCTGACGCGGTGTTCGCGCCCCAGCGCGTCCCGCAATTCATACGCCATGATCGTGCCGCCCAGACCGGCACCCAGAACCACCACATGCGCCATAGACAATCCTCCCATTGCGTAAAGCGTTAGATATTAAATATCGTATATATGAATTATTGAAGGTATGAATTGATATCTGTCAAGACCGGAAAAATAAGTGTGGCAAGCCTGCCGTCCTCCGGCACCTGTTTGGTCAATTAGATCGCTTACATTCACCAATTCTCAAATGTGCTCCTGTATCTCTTCTCGATGCTGGACATGACCGGCGAACGCGCACGCGGATCGCCTGCCCGGCAGATCAGGGGCATGTCGCGCTCCGCATATCCTTGTCGGTCGACCTAGATCGAATAGGGATATCCGCGAATTTGGACTATTGCCGCGGTTCCGTCGCGCCCGATCGGACGCGCCGCGCGGCAGAATGGAGCGCCGTGTGGCGAGACTGGTATCGATGACAGTGCCACAGGTCGATGCGGCGGATATCCTGCTTGAGGAAGAGGCGCTTCGCCGTGCTGATGCGCTTTTGTTGCAGCAGGAAGTGGCCAAGGCCATCCATCCGATCATCGCCCGGGCCCTGACGCCGCTTGCGACCTATTTCGGCGGCATCATCATCGTCTATTATTTCCTGGAAACGACCGGCGGCTTCCTGGTCATGTCGCTCCTGTCGGCGATAACGGCGGCACTTCTGCTCATGGCGGAACATCGCTGGCTGGCGGACTATCGCAGTATTCGGCAGTTGGAGGCGGCCAGCGCCGTTGTCGGTCTGCTGATCTATGCCAATATCCTCGCATTCCTGCACTTCCACCCGGAGCCGGCGCGGCTCTCCTATTTCATCCTGTCGATGATGTCGGTGGTGACGGTCGGGGCGACCTTGCGCGTGGTGATCGGCGGCGCCGTGCTGTCGCTTTCCACCATGCTGTGGATGGCCTACGGCCTGGGGCCGGATATCTTCGAACAATATGCGATGCTCGGCATTGCTTGCGCCTTCGTCGCTTTCGGCATGGTGCTGTTGATGCGTAACGCCATCGGACGGGCCGTCAAGGCACGGATCCTCGCCGATGCACTGCGCGGCAAGGCGCAGGAACAGGCGCACAAGGATGCGCTGACCGATCTGCCGAACCGCCGCCGATTCTTCATCGAGCTGGAAGCCTTGCTGGAGCCGGAGGCCAATTCCGGTCCTTTTTATATGGGGATTATCGATCTTGACGGGTTCAAGCCGGTCAACGACCTCTATGGCCACGCGGTCGGCGATGAGTTGCTAATTCAGGTCGGCGAGCGCTTGCGATCGATTTTCGTCCAGGAGCACATGGTCGCCAGGCTCGGCGGCGATGAATTCTCTCTGTTGATTACCCGGCCGATCACAGATGCGGCGTTGCTGGCGCTCGGTCGGCGCGCCATCGAGTCGCTCAGGCGGCCGTTTCGGGTCGGCGATCGGGATGTCACTATTTCCGGCTCAGGCGGCTTCGCCCAGTTCCCGCGCAATGGCCGCACGGCCAGCGAGATCTACGAGCGCGCCGACCATGCGCTCTACAGCGCCAAGAGCCACCGCCGCGGCGACATCGTCATCTTCGACGATCGCCATGAGGCCGACATCGGCAATATGGGTCGTGTCGAGCAGGTGCTGCGCATCACCGATCTTAATCGCGAACTGTCTGTCGTCTTCCAGCCGCAGGTCGACGTGGTCGCACGGCGTACCGTCGGCTTCGAGGCCCTGGCGCGCTGGGACAGCTCACGGCTCGGCAAGGTGGCGCCCGACATCTTTATTGCGGCGGCGGAGCGTTCTGGATTGATCGAGATGGTCACCGAAACCCTGTTGCGCAAGACGCTGGGCGCCATGGCCGACCTGCCGTCCGATATCCGTGTCGCCTTCAATCTTTCGGCATGCGATCTCGTCTCGGAACGGTCGATCGCCAATATCTGTTCGATCGTCCGGGAGAGCGGCATCGAGCCCGGCCGGCTGGAATTCGAGATTACCGAGACGGCGATGATGACGGATTTCGAGCGTGCCAGGCAAGCGCTGACCACCCTGTCCGAAATGGGTTGCCGGATCGCGCTCGACGATTTCGGGTCCGGCTATTCCAGCTTCGGCTATATCCATCGCTTTCCGCTGAACAAGATCAAGACCGACCGGGGATTCGTCAGCCAGTTGGGCGATGGCGCGATCGGCCACAACATCATTCGCGCCATGGTCGATCTCTGTCGCAACCTGGATCTGGATTGCCTTGTCGAAGGGGTGGAGACCGTCGGCCAGATGGAGGCCGCGCAGGCGGCTGGCGCGCGCTACGTTCAGGGCTATTATTTTGGCCGGCCGATGCCCGTAGCCGAGGTCCTCGAATATCTGTCGGCCGAAGACGACAGGGTCGAGCGCCGGGTTTCCTGACCCTCTATCCCGGCAGGCGCGGCAGGTGCCGCTGCTTCGGCATCAGTTCGTTGAAAACGGTCATGCCGATCAGCGATAGCGGCAGGGCGAGCATGGCGCCGACCGCGCCCCACATCCACGTCCAGAAGATGATCGCGACAAAGACCGCGAAAGCGTTGATTTCCAGTCGCTTGCCCATGACGGCCGGTGTTACCAGATTTTCGACCACCGCATGCACCGTGAAGAAAGCCACGGCCGGCGCCAGGCCAAGGATCAGACTGTCGTGGGTCAGCATGCCGGCGACGCCGAGCGCCAGCGTCATGATGGTCACTCCCAGGAAGGGAACGAAGCTGGAGAGGAAAGCGAAGAAGCCCCACAGGATCGGCATCTGGAGGCCGCCGATCCAGGAGATGAGCACCATGGACAGACCGACGCCGGCATAGATCAGCGAGGCGGTGGCGAAGTAGTATCCGAGCGCTGTCTGGATGGCATTGTATGTGCGGATGGCGGCAAGCCGTCTGGCGCGGTCGCTAAAGCCGATAATCAGCGCCTTGCGGATCGCCAGCCGGCTGCCGAGAAACAGCAGGAGGGCGGCAAAGAAGATCAGTCCCTGCACGATCGCCGGGGTGACATTGCTGGCCACGGTCGACAAGATGCTGCCGGTATTTTGCAGCACGGCCTCGATCGACACGGGGCCGCTGCGAAAGGTGGCGCTGGTGATGTGCAGCCACTCGATCTTTTCGAGATACGGCACCCAGCGTTCGATCGCCCGCTCGGCCATAGCAGGCGCCTCTTGCGCAAGCTCAGCCATCGGCGTCAGCAGCGCATTGGCCCCCAGAATGACGATCAGCGCGAACAGCGTTGACAGAATAAAGGCGCTGGCCATGGGCGGCACGCCCAGTTCGCCAAGGCGGTCGGCGGCAAGTCCAAGGATCAGGCCGACAACCACGGCCAGCGTAATCGGCATCAGGACGGCCTTGGCAATGTAAATTGCCGCCACGGCCATGATCAGGAAAATGCCGATGACGGACCAGACCAAGGCAAGATCGAGCCCGGATTTGCGAATCCGGACACGATGGATCGTCTTGCGGTGATTACGACCGGCCTTTTCTGCAGCGCGCGCGTGCGTATCGCGCGGCATGTCCGCCCCGGTCGCTTTGTCGTCCATTGTCAGCCATCCCCGATTGCGATGCGGAACAACGCGGCGGGGCCCGCCCGGTTCCGCCGGGCGTGAGATTTTTTCGGGCAGGCTTTCCGGTGTCAGGCAACCAGCGTCAGCCCGATGCCCCAGGGATCCTTGAGGGCATGGCCTTCGGCGATACGCGTCACCGGAATTTCCAGCGTTTCCAGGGCGGCAAGCGCCTTTTCCAGCGCCGGTGGTTCGTTGAAGCGCAAGGTGTAATCCGACAGACCGGTCATGGCGCCGCTGCGGGCCGTGGCGCCGCGGCTGTTCCAGATATTGGCCGCGATATGGTGGTGATAGGTGCCGGCTCCAAAGAAGCTGGCGCCGGGATAGGCGGCCATCTTCTTGAGGCCGAGAACGCCTTCATAGAAGGCGTCGGCCTGCGGGATATTGCCGACCTGCAGATGCAGGTGGCCGATCGCCGTGCCGTCCTTCATGCCCTGCCACACCGTCTTGGGAGCGCTGTCGTAGAGTGCCTGCAGGTCGAGGCGATGGGTCGCCATCTCCACGGTGCCGTCGGCATGGAAGGTCCAGTCCTCGACCGGCCGGTCGGCATAGACTTCGATGCCGTTGCCTTCCGGGTCGGACAGATAGATGGCCTCGCTGACCAGATGGTCGGAAGCGCCGTCGAGTTGCACGTTGTTATGGGCGATATGGGCGATCCAGTGGGCAAGCGCTGCCCGATCCGGCATCAGGAAGGCGGTGTGGAACAGGCCTGCGGCGGTCCGCGGCGCCTTTGCCGCATCCGCTCGTGTCGTCAACGTCAGCAGAGGCGCGCCATTGACGCCGAGGACAACGCCGCTGGCGCTCTTCTCGATGATCTGCAGGCCGAGGATGGTCTGGTAGAAGGCGGCGACCGTATCGAGGTCGCGCACCACCAGATGGGATTGCCCGACATGCACCGGCCGGGTGAGCGCAAAACTCTGATGTGTCATGGACATTGTGTCGTCTCCCTGCCGGAAAGCCGGCGTTTGGATCGTCTGTGCTGACACCAATATGGCACCGCCTCGGTGTTCACGGAAGATCGCATAATGTCAAATCATCGTTCGCTGATTGTTGACGATGCGGCGGTCCAGAACTTGATCTTGATCAATGCAGCGATGTGCTGTTGGGTGGAATAGTCCAGCCAGAGAGGAACGGCGGAGCGCGTTTCGGTCCGCTGCCAAAAGGAGAGCGACATGTACAAGAAAATCATCGTTCCGGTCGATTGCGGTGCTCTGGACAAGGGCGAAAAGATCCTGCGCAAGGCGGCGACGCTGCTGGATGCCGGCGGCCAGATCGTGCTGCTGACCGTGGTCGAGGACATGCCGGGCTACCTGGCCATCGACCTGCCGGTCGACATCATCGAGAATGCCATCAAGGACGGCAAGGCCAAGCTGGTGGAACTCAAGGAAAAGACCGGCATTGATGCGCGCGTCGAGTTGCGCA
Organism: Agrobacterium sp. a22-2; assembly: GCF_012276985.1. Classification (GTDB taxonomy): domain Bacteria; phylum Pseudomonadota; class Alphaproteobacteria; order Rhizobiales; family Rhizobiaceae; genus Allorhizobium. The sequence continues at coordinate 52,658 of NZ_JAAXMM010000002.1, forward strand.
GCGGCGCGCCGGCCCGGGAAATCCTGGCGGCCGCCCACGAGCATGCCGCCGACCTGATCATCATCGCATCCCATGTGCCGGATTTTGCCAATTACTTCATCGGCGCCACAGCCGATCGCGTCGTGCGCCATTCCAAGTGCTCGGTGCTTGTTGACCGGTGACGGCAGGGCCCTATCTTCAGCGATAAGAACAACGAGGAAACACCCGGAATGGACATGGCGAAATACGAGACCATCCTGCGCAACCGGCAGCGCGAGCTTAACGCACGTCTGCACAGGATCGACGACGATCTCGGACGGCAGAAGAGCGCCGACAACGAGGACCGTGCCACGGAGACCGAAAACGACGAGGTACTCGAGGAAATGGGGCAGGCCGGCGAGAATGAACTGAAGGCCATCGATGCCGCCCTCGACCGGATTGCCAACGGCACTTTTGGCACCTGCGTCAAATGCGGTCAGGCGATTTCACCGGAGCGCCTAGCGGCCGTACCCTATACGCCGTTCTGCCAGGAATGCGCTGCCGAGCTCTGATCGGCCGCTTTTCTAAAGAAGCGCGCCGACCGTGCCGCCGACCAGAAGAACCAGCGAGATCAACCAGGACAGCGCGGCTCCCGGGCCGCGCTTTTTCGCGTCCGCGTAGTATTCGGCCGCATAGAGGACCCTCGCCCCGGTCCAGCCGAGCCCGAGCAAGCCGGCGATCGGATCGGAGACATAAGATCCGAACATCCATAGCGCCGGCAGGAAGAGCACCAGCTGCTCCACGGTGTTTTGCTGGACGCGGAAAATCCGCTCGAAATTCTCGTCACCCGTGGTTTTCGGCGCCTTGATGCCGAACTGCTGGCGGGCCCGGGCGACCTTCACGAAGAACCATGTATAGGCGACCAGGGCCGAAAAGGTCGAAAGGACGGTGAAGCGCATGGGGAGCTCCTTAACGTGTGCGCTCAAAGGGCTAGGCGAAAGCTCCGCGTCGCGCAAGGGTGTGAGATTCCGAGCCATTGTCGACGATCTTGCCGATGGCCATAAATTGGCTCATGATGGCCGTTACGAGGGGTGTCATCGGCAATGGCGGGTGCAAGACAATGGGCGAACAATTCCGCTTCGGACGGAAATACGATGTCAGCGAACTGGTCGCCGATGGTATCGTCCATGGCGTGGGGGTCGTGTTTGCGCTGATCGGTGCCACGGTGCTGATCTTCTATGCCACGGTCTGGTCGAGCTATGGCGAACTGGCCGCCGCCTGGATCTACGGGCTCGGGCTGGTCATCGCGCTTTCAGTGTCCTTCACCTACAATATGTGGCCGCATTCGCGCACCAAGTGGTTCCTGCGCCGGTTCGACCATTCGGCGATCTTCATCCTGATTGCCGCCACCTACACGCCCTTTCTGGAGCGCGGCGCCCATGATCCGGCCGTGCTGGCATTGCTGATTGGCATCTGGGTCATGGCGGCGGCGGGTATCACCTTGAAATGCCTGGTGCCCGGCCGCTACGATCGGCTCGCCATCCTGCTTTATCTCGGCATGGGCTGGAGCGGCGCTCTGGCCATCGGCCCGATCTCGCAGAACCTGCCCTATGTCACCATGCTGCTGATCGTCGTGGGTGGGGTGATCTATTCGGCCGGCGTCGTCTTCCATGTCTGGGAGCGGTTGCGTTTCCAGAACGCCATCTGGCACGGTTTCGTGGTAACAGCCGCTGCGGTGCATTATTCCGCCGTGCTGACTGCCTTCAGCCACGGTGCCTGATTATCGATATTCTGCAGATCGGCATCGCGCGAATTTTCATCCGACGCTGGACAGGTGCGAAAATCGTCTTATAAAGTGGACGAACGTCAAGCTTAATGGATAATTCGTCAATGTCTTCTTCTGTCCTGATCCGTGATGCCGGCGAGGCCGACCTTGCCGCTATCCGTGATATCTACAATCACGCCGTCGAACATACGACGGCGATCTGGAACGAGGTTCTGGTGGATCTGGACAATCGCCGGTCCTGGATGGATCTGCGCCGTACCAAGGGCTTTCCGGTTCTGGTCGCGGAGCGGGACGGACAGGTGGCGGGTTATGCCTCCTATGGCGACTGGCGCGCCTTTGACGGCTATCGCCATACGGTCGAGCATTCCGTCTATGTCGACAAGGACTGCCGCGGCGGCGGCATCGGCCGGCTGCTGATGCAGGCGCTGATCGAGCGGGCGAGGGCGGCCAAGGTGCATGTGATGATAGCGGCAATCGAGGCAGAGAATGCCGCCTCGATCCGTCTGCACGAGAGCCTTGGTTTCCGTCTGGTCGGCATTCACCGCGAAGTCGGCACCAAATTCGGCCGCTGGCTGGATCTTGCGGCCATGGAACTGAAGCTGGAAGGCTGATGGCCCGGTGCCGCTGACTATTCTTGGCAATAGGCAATGATTGTGGGGCTTTGCCCAAAAAATCCCGTCGACGGACCGTCGCGGACGTGCATTTATGCGGCCACGTTGCATTAGGGGATTACAATGAAAACAATCGTTTCGGCTTTGCTGGTGTCGTCCGCCATCCTGTTCGTATCCGGTCCTCTGTCCGCGCAGACAGCCAGCGACCCGATCGAAAGCTATTGCGCGACCATGGGCAAGCGCGACCACTTCGCCTCCGACGGCTATCCGCTCGACAATGCGGCGGCGATCATCCGCCAGGACCGCGCCAATTTCCACGCTTTCGGCAAGCGCGACCCGAGCGACGAAGACGATTCCACCTTCAGCTCGAAGGCCAATCGCGCCGCGCTCGAAAGCTGGCTGCGGGCTGGCAGTATCGATGCCGATGCCGAGGATGCCATCGTCAACGGCACCCCGGATGTCTGCATCGACATCTTTCCGGACTACATCAACGTCGTGGTGCTCTGAGTTCTTCGACCTAGAACAGGAAATCATCGGCGGTGATCGTCGCCGCCTTGATATCCTCCAGCGTGATCGTGTCGCCGCCCGACAGGGTGATGACAGTGTCGCCTTGCACGGTTCTGATCGACGAGATATCGCCGAAATCGTCGATGCCGCTATAGCCGGTGAGGTCGATGTGGTCCTTGCCGTTCTGGAAGTCGGTGATGGTGTCTTCGCCGGACAGGCTGGCGAAGACGAAGGTGTCGGCGCCGCCGCTGCCGGTCAGCACGTCGTCGCCGCGCCCGCCGGTCAGACCATTGGCGGCGCTGTTGCCGATGATCGTATTGTCGAGGCCGTTGCCGGTGCCGTTGATCTTCGACGAGCCGATCAGCGTCAGGTTCTCGAAATTGGCGCCCAGCGCCCAGCTGATCGTCGACTGCACCGTGTCGACGCCCTGGCCGGCATATTCCTTTAGCGTCGCATCGATGCCGATCTTGTAGAGATCGTTGCCGGCGCCGCCATAGACGGTTCCGGTCACTTCGCCTTTCAGCGAGATGAAGGTGTCGTTGCCGGCGCCGAGCTTTACATCGCCGTACAGACTGCCGCTATTCGTCACGGTCTCCGTGCCCTGGCCGGACTGGAAGACCACGCCGGAGGCGGCATGGACCGATCCGGTCGTCTTGAAGGTCGTGTCGCCGGTCGAGGAGACGATGATCGCCGCCTTCGTCTCTGATATACCCTTGATGATATGGGTATTGGTGACCGTGCTGCCGTCGCCGGATATCGCCAGCGCCACGTCACCCGACAGCAGCGCCTTGTTGACGATGGTCGCATTGTCGCCGGTCGAACGGACGGCGGTGCCGGTCGACTTGATCGTGGCGTAATTGGCCAGGGTCAGATCGTCGCCGGACGTTGACACGCCGTAGGTCTTGCCCGAAACGGTGGTGGTATTGGTGATGGACGCGTCGTCGCCGAGGCTTGCTATACCAGCGCCGGCCGACGAGGTGATGAGCTTGGTGTTGCTGATGTCGGCGCCGTCGCCGGTCGAGCGGATGCCGTCGAGAACCGAGCGTATTGTTTCGTTGTTGGTAATCTCGGCATTCGATCCGGTCGAGACGATGCCGCGCGCCATGGTCGAAACGATCAGGGCATTGTTGGCAATCGTCACATTGTCGCCCGACGAGACGATGACATTGCCCTTGCCTTTCAGGCTGCCGTCATCGTTGGCAATCGTATCGCCATCGCCCGCCGTGACGATTACCGAGCCGCCGGTCGAGACCATGGTGCCGTCGTTCTCCACCGTATTGCCGTCGCCAAGCAGTTTCAAGCTGGTCGATCCGGTCTTCACAGTTCCGATATTGAGAAAGTCGACGCCGCCGCCATAGGCCAGGATGCCGATGCCGCTGGCGGTGAAGCTTGCCACATAGTCTATTCGGATGGAGGTGGCGCTGTCGGCAAGCGCCGAACTGCCAAGCACGAAGGCCGTGCCGCCGGTCGAGGTCAGGCTGCCCTTGATGATGAAGCTCTGGCCGGTCGTCATGCCCGCCGCGTCGATTGCGGTGCCTTTGGTCGAGAGCGACGTCCCGGTGTCAAGAACCCACGTCTCATCCTTGGTCGCGGCCCTGATGGCCGTCGCGAAATATGTCGTCATGACATCTCCTTGAAACGCTGGCGACGATAGACCGCGGGACTGAACGAGAGGTTAAAGTGGAATCGGCGTTGCACGCGCCTTTGCGGCGGATCTGGCATCCGTCAATTCGCAATGCAGCATTTCGCGTATGGTCATGCTATTGTTTAGGTTCGCGTGTGCTGCTGTGGTAACCTTACCTCAATGAGGAGCTGCGGACCCGTTGTTGGGTCCGATCCAGCATGGGGAAATCTCCCCTTGCTTTGCTTTCGCTCCGAAAGCCTCCGTTGCCCGAAGGGGTACGATATGACCGGCATTGCCCCACCACCGCCGCCGCCGATACGGGCGTTCGACCTTGCCTTGGAAGTCATTCTGTCTTCCGATGCTCCGCTTTTGATGCTGGATGGCAATCTGCTGATTGTCGCGGCCAGCAAATCCTTCTGCCGTGCCTTCCACATCAACTCCTCTACAACCATCGGGAAGCCGATGGCGGATCTGGGGGCGGGGGAATGGAACGTGCCGCAGCTGGATTCGCTGCTGCGCGCCACGGCATCAGGCTATGCCGAGGTCGAAGGGTATGAAATGACGCTCAAGCGTCTCGACCGGCCGCCCGCCCATCTGGTTATCAACGCTCACAAGATCGAGTATCCCGACGGTGCCAATATCCGTCTTCTGCTGTCGGTTCTGGATGTCACTGCGGCTCGCCACAACGAGAAGGCCAAGGACGACCTGGTGCGGGAAAAGGCCGTGCTGTTGCAGGAGTTGCAGCACCGGGTGGCCAATAGCCTGCAGATCATTGCCAGCGTCCTGATGCAGAGTGCCCGCAAGATTCAATCCGAGGAGACGCGCGGCCACCTCTACGATGCCCATAGCCGCGTGATGTCGGTCGCGGCCCTGCAAAAACAACTGGCCACGTCGCAAGTGGCCGAGGTGCGACTGCGGAGCTATTTCGACGACCTTTGCCGCAGCATCGGCGCGTCGATGATCCATGATCGCAATCTGGTTTCGCTGGCGGTGACGGTGGACGACAGCATCGTCAAGGCCGAGATCTCGATCAGCCTGGGCCTGATCGTCACCGAACTGGTGATCAATTCCCTGAAACATGCCTTTCCCGAGGGGCGCGGCGGCCGTATCGTCGTGGATTATCGATCCAGCGGCGGCGACTGGGTTCTGTCGGTCGGCGACGACGGCATCGGCATGCCGACCGTGGAGGATGGCGCCAAGCCCGGCCTCGGCACCAATATCGTCAAGGCCCTGGCCACCCAGGTCGATGCCGTGATCGAGATTGCCGATGCTGGTCCCGGCACGCTGGTGTCCTTGCGACACTCGGCAACAGCGCCTGCCTCGGCCGATGAGACTGCTCCAGTCTGAGCGGTCAGACGTTGTAGATCACGTCTCAAAGGCAGCGCCCGGCCGCAGGTCAACTCAGCCGGGCGCTTATTCGGATGGATGCGTTCAGAGCAGGGCCAGCAATGCCTTGGCCGCTTCTTCCGAAGAGGCCGGGTTCTGGCCGGTCACCAGTTTGCCGTCGGTGACCACATGCACGCCCCAGTCCCCGCCCTTTTCATAATGACCGCCATTGGCGATCAGCATGTCCTCCACCAGGAAGGGCACGACATCGGTCAGACCGACGGCCTCTTCTTCGGAATTGGTGAAGCCGGTAACGCGGCGACCGGACACCAGCGGCTTGCCGTCGGCAGCCCTAACGTGGCGCAAGACGCCCGGCGCATGGCACACGGCGCCGACGGGCCGATCCGTTGCAACAAAGGCTTCGATCAGGCGAATGCTGTTTCCATCTTCAGCCAGATCCCAGAGCGGGCCATGGCCGCCGGGATAGAACACGGCGTCGAATTCGGCCGCTTCGATATCGGAGAGCGGCATGGTCGAGGCAAGGGCTGCCTGGGCCGCCGTGTCGGCCTTGAAACGATGGGTGGCTTCCGTCTGGGCATCGGCTTCGTCGCTTTTCGGATCGAGTGGCGGCTGGCCACCCCTTGGCGAGGCGAGCGTGACGTCGGCGCCGGCATCCTTCAGCACATAATAGGGCGCTGCAAATTCCTCAAGCCAGAAGCCGGTCTTCTTGCCGGTATCGCCGAGCTGGTCGTGGGAGGTCAGAACCATCAGGATATTCATGGGGTATTCCTTCCTTGGGAATTTCAATGTTCTATTGTTTCTTAAAGGTCAGTCGTTGGGGCCGACGCGGATCACCCGCTTGCCGAAACCTTCGCCGCGCAGCAGGCCAACGAAGGCGCGCGGCGCTTGTTCCAGCCCGTCGATCACCTCTTCGCGATACTGGATCCGGCCGGCGGCGACCCAGCCGCCCATCTCCTTGGCAAACGCCGGATAAAGATGGCCGAAGTCATCGAAGATGATGAAGCCGCGCAGCGTCAGGCGCTTGCGCAGGATCAGGCCCATCAGCCAGCTCAGGCGGTCGGGCCCATCCGGCAGGCCGGTGGCGTTGTATTGGGCGATCAGGCCACAGACCGGAACTCGGGCATTGGTGTTCAGCCGCTCGGCGACCGCATCGAACACCTTGCCGCCGACATTCTCGAAATAGATGTCGATTCCTTTCGGCGTGGCGGCAGCCAGTTGTGCGACGAAATCGCCGGCCTTGTAGTCGACGCAAGCGTCGAACCCGAGCCCCTCGACCGCATGGGCGCATTTCTCCTTGCCGCCGGCAATGCCGACGACCCGGCAGCCGAGGATCTTGGCAATCTGTCCGACGGTGGCACCGACCGGGCCGGTTGCACCGCCGACCACCAGCGTTTCGCCTGATTTCGGCTGGCCGATCTCCTTGAGGCCCGCCCAAGCGGTGAAACCCGGCATGCCGGTGACGCCGAGCGCCCAGGAGGGATGGGAGGGGTTGGCACCGAGGGGGTTCACGCCCTTGCCGTCCGACAGGGCATAATCCTGCCAGCCGGCAAAGCCGACCACCCAGTCGCCCGGCTTGAAGCCCGACAGGTTGGAGGTGATGACGCGCGACACGGTGCCGCCGACCATGGTGCCGCCGATCTCGACCGGAGCGGCATAGGACGGCGCATCACTCATGCGGCCGCGCATATAGGGGTCGAGCGACAGATAGACGGTGCGCAGCAGCATCTGGCCGGCGCCGGGCGTCGGGATCTCGGCGGTTTCCAGCCGAAGGGTAGCGTCGGTCGGTTCACCCTTGGGACGTTCGGCAAGGACGAAACGGCGGTTGATGGTGGCGGACTGGGTCATGGTCGTCTCCATTGATGGATGGAATTGATCGGCTGGAGCGGGCCTTCTTGGCAAAGACCACAACTCCGGTTGTGGCTTCAGGACATCAGCGTCCGTGTGGTTGCGATCGCCTGATCGAAGGGGTCGGATGTGCCGGAAAGTTTTGCCATCAGGCTCGCCCCCAGCCAGATCTGGTAAAGGGTGGTGGCGACACTCTCCGGATCGAGCGCCGGACTGACTGAGCCGTCGACCTGGCCTTCGTGCAAGGTCTTCGCCAACCGTTCGATAATGCGCGCGACCCCGTCGTTCAGGATGGCACGCATATCAGGCGACAGGTCGGCAATCTCGGCCGATAGCTTGACCACGAGGCATTTGTCCTCGGCATTGTCGCTCATCTGGCGCTCGCGCCAGTGTTCGAAATAGGCGAGCAGCCGGGCGGCGGCGGGCCGGCCTTCGGCGCCCAACGTGTGCGAGAGGTCGGTGCGGTACTGCGCCACATAGGCGTCCAGCAGCGCGCAGCCAAAGGCCTCCTTGGAGGCGAAATAGTGGTAGAACGAACCTTTCGGCACGCCCGCCGTCTTCAACAGCTCGCTCAGCCCGACTGCGGTATAGCCGCGCTGCGCCGTCAGTGCCCGGCCGGTGTCGAGAATATGGGTGCGTGTGTCTTCCATGGACACTATATGGGCACCACTAGACCGATCGTCTAGTGGTGCCCATGGGAATCATCGTCGTGGTGCTGGAGGAGGCGCTCGCCGTCAGCGGATCGTGGTGTGTACCATTTCGCCCTTGATGCGGATTTCGGGTCTGGCGCCTGATGTGTTGGGCAAGGCACTGTCGATATAGGAGGCGGTGGCCTCGACCAGGTAGCTGATCGGCGCGGGCTGGATGAATTGCAGCGTTGTGCTCATCATCTTGCCGGTCAGCGCAATGGTTTCGTCTCGCATCACGCGCTCGAAGGCCAGCCGGGCGCGCAGCGCCTGGCCGGAAATCGATAGATCCGTGGCATGGCCCTCCAGCACCACGTCGCCGGCATCGCTGTTGATCGCCACCGTCGAGAAATCGCCGGCGAGCCGTATCCGGGATGCCTTCTGGTCGATCATGATGGCGGTCTCCGGCCGCAGATTGGCGACCAACTCGGTGGTGCAATCGGAGAGATCGAGCCAAGAGGATTGCGGTCCCACCTCGACGATGAGCATCGCATCTTCGATGTGCATGCGGCCGGGCGAACCACAGCCGCCGGAAAACCAGCCGGATTGCCAGACGGCGGCCCAGCCGGAATTGCGCGACGACAGGGTTGCCGTCTGCGGTGCTGCTGCGTCCGTGGTGATGTCCACGAGACTGGCGTCGCCGGTGATGCGCACGCTGGAGACCTCAGATAAATCGAGCGTGCCGGCCGGGATACGGCGCGTGCCCCACCACAGGTTAACCTGGCCCATGGCAAGGAGCGCGATGGTCACTGCGGTGCAGGAGAGAAGGACAGTCTGGGTGGTGGTCAGTCGGATGGTCATGGCAGGGCCCTCAAGGGTTGGAGTGAACCGATGCCGATGTGATGTCGGAAAAGACGTGCTCTCCTCGACCTAAAACCTGTTTCAGGTCGACCTTGAACGCGCTTGAGGGCATGGTAACAGCTGTCCGTTGCTTGTCCCTCCCTTCCGTCTTCTCTGCAAAGCCACGCTTCCCGATGATCTTTATTCCGCTGCCCTTCGTCGTCTCGCTGTTTCTGCTGACCTTCCTCATCCGGATGATCCGGCGATCGGATGACCACGGTCGGGAGAACCGTGCCTTCCTGCTTCTGGTCGCGGTCTATGCCTGCCAGTCGGTGCTGGTCGGCCTGCGCTGGGGCTATGGCCTGACGGAGATCGTCCCGGTGTTGGCGGTCATGGCGACGCTCATTCCGCCGCTTGCCTATCTGGCCTTCAAGGGACTTGCCGGCGATGGCCGGGAGCTATCGCTGCGCACCAGTTGGCCGCATCTGCTTCCCTGCCTTGCGGCGATTTTGATGTTCATCTTCGCGCGGGAACCGATCGATCTGCTGATCATCCTCGATTTTTTCGCCTATGGGGTGGCTCTGCTGTGGTTTGGCCGCAACGGACCGGACGGCCTGGCGGCCTCGCGGCTCGATGGCGTGCTGCGGTCCTATCGCGCCCTGCAACTGACCGCCTTCGCGCTGATCGGCTCGGCCCTTTCCGATATTGCCATCGGTCTCGACGTGATGTGGGGCGATGGCCGGCATGCAGCGTGGCTGGTTTCCGGCGGGACGGCGCTGGTGCTGCTATTGCTCGGCATCGCTGCCTCCGCCACCGAACCGAGTCTGCCGGCTGACGAGACCCCGGAGAACGAGACCCTCGACGGCGGCGCTGAAAATGTGCCGGCGAGCCAGGCGGACGCCGAAATCGCCGGCGCGGTCGATGCCCTGATGCAGGCACGGCAACTCTACCGCGATCTCGATCTGAACCTGGGAAAGCTGGCGCGGCGCCTGCATCTGCCGGCCCGCAGCGTTTCCAACGCCATCAACCGCATCCACGGCATGAGCGTCTCGCAATATGTCAACAATTACCGGATTGCCGAAGCGCAACGGCTGTTGTCATCGACCGACGAGCCGGTGACCCGCATCATCTTCGACGCCGGCTTCCTCACCAAATCGAATTTCAATCGCGAGTTCCTGCGGGTGACGGGTTTGAGCCCGACGGCCTGGCGGCGGCTGTATCAGCGGTCAGACGAAGCCGAGGCCGCCTGAGCGCGCCGCCCCGGCGGTGGCGGCAAGCCGCGCTCAGCTGCCGATATGCCGCTCGCCGCGCTTCTTGGCGAGATCAATCTGCTTCTGGCGCTGGCGATAACGCAGCCGGTCTTCTTCCGAGCGCTCATGATAGCAATGCGGGCAGGAGACGCCGGCCTCGTAGAGCGGGGAGGCGATCTCCTCTGCGGTGATCGGGTTGCGGCAGGCGTGGCAGAGCAGGTGATTGCCTTCCTTCAGGCCATGGGTCACCGAGACGCGTTCGTCGAAGACGAAGCAGGCGCCGTCCCACAAGCTCTGTTCCTCCGGCACTTCCTCCAGATATTTCAGGATGCCGCCCTTCAGGTGGTAGACCTCCTCGAAACCCTGCTGCTTCATGAAGGCGGTCGCCTTTTCGCAGCGGATGCCGCCGGTGCAATACATGGCGATCTTCGGCTTGTTGTGCAGGCCGGCATTGTTCTTCACCCAGTCGGGAAATTCCCTGAACGTCTTGGTGTTCGGATCGATCGCGCCGCGGAAAATGCCGATCGCCGTCTCGTAATCGTTGCGGGTGTCGATCAGGATGGTCTCCGGATCGGAGATAAGCTCGTTCCAGTCTTTTGCATCGACATAGGTGCCGACGATCTTGTTGGGGTCGATATCCTCGACGCCCATGGTGACGATTTCCTTCTTCGGCTTCACCTTCATGCGCAAGAAGGGCATTTTGGAAGCGCGGCTTTCCTTGTGCTCCAGCTTGCTGAATTCGGGCTGGGCGCGCAGAAAGGTCAAAACCTTGGCGATGGCGGCGTCCGTGCCGGCAATCGTGCCGTTGATGCCCTCATGGGCCAGAAGCAGCGTGCCTTTCACCCCTTCCGCCTTGCACAGCGCGTCCAGCGGTTCGCGAAAGTTCTCGAACCGTGGAAAATGGGCGAAGTGATAGAGCGCGGCAACGCAGAACGCGCCGCCCTCTTCGTGGCGAGGGGCTTGTAGATTGTCTGTCATGAGGCTGGAAATACTGCCTCAGCCGCTGCCGTGCAACGCATTTTCGCTTGGTCGATGAAGTTTGAAATTCGTCAAATCCACGGACCATGCTGCCGCGTGACGGCTGCGGCCGAAGCAATGCCGGTCAGACGGGTGGGGTGAAGACGCGGATGCGATGGCCGTCCGGGTCGGCGATGGTGAAGGTCCGGCCGAATTCCGCCGTGACCGGGGCCTGCAGCACCGTTACGCCCTGCGCCTTCCACGCCGCGTGGGTTTCATCGACCAGAGCGGCGTTTGCCGCCCGGATCGCCAGTTCGCAGCCGCCGCCGGTCAGCGTGGCGGCCGGTTCGACCGTCGCCCGCGACCAGAGCCCCAGCACCAGGCCGCCGGGCAGGACAAAGAGTGCGAAGGTCTCGGACAGTTCGGCCGGGGCAAAGCCGAAGAGGCGTTCGTAAAAGGCGGCGCTGGTTGCGGGCTTGTCGACATAAAGGATGGTCATGGTCGGCGTCATCGTCAATCTCCTTGGGTTCGTCCGGAAGTTCTCTCCGGGGACGAGAGGGAGATTAGTGGGCGATGCTGCCAATTTCTGTCAGTATGGTTGCTGCAAATCGGTAATGCCCTGCTCCTGCCGCCATTCCTTCAGCAATTGCAGGCGGCGGCGCGGATAGCGCAGATCGATCGGTTCCAGCACGGTAATACGGTCGGTGCGGAAATGGCGAAAGGCGGCGCGCGTCTCGCACCAGGCGATGAGGACCCGCAGCTTTTCGAAATAGCCAAGCGCGACCGGCCAGACGATGCGCTCGCTGAGGTCTCCCTTCGCGTCGGCATAGGCGATCTTCAGCTTCTGTTCGCCGCGGATGGCCTGTCGGATTGCCGGGACGTCGATGGTGCCATCATCGATGCGGTCTGCCGGTCCGACCAGCAGGCCGGAGGTCTGCAAATGATCCTTGAGATCGGCCGGCAGCACCGCCTCGATCTTGGCCAGCGCATTGCGGGCGGCGTCGTGCAACTGGCTGTCGGCGCGCTTGGCGACCCAGCGCGAGCCCAGTACCAGGGCCTCGATTTCCTCAAGCGAGAACATCAGTGGCGGCAGCATATAGCCGGGGCGCAGGATATAGCCGACGCCCGGCTCGCCCTCGATATCGGCGCCCTGGGCCTGCAGGGTGGCGATGTCGCGATAGAGCGTGCGCAGCGAAATGCCCAGTTCCTCGGCCAGCATCTGCCCGCTGACGGCGCGGCGATGGCGGCGCAGTGCCTGGAGAAGATCGAGCAATCGTTCGGAACGGGACATTCACTTCCTCTACCCTATGAGACTGACAAAAAATGGCAGCATCGCGTAGAGTTGTCGATCGTCATGGGCGAGTCGGCTAGTCCCTTGCGGCCATCAACCACAGGGTTTCGATCACGTCCGCCTCGTGCTCGGGATCGTAGGCGAAGACATCGTCGGCAAGCTGCATGGCGTCGCGGCGCAGCGCCTGCTGCTGGCGGATGATGACGCCGAGCACCAGCGACAGATCTTCGCTGCCGCCGAGCATGTCGGGATGCAGGTCGAGAAGCTCGATGAGCAGGGACAGGTCGTGTTCGTGGCCGAGCGTGTCGACCAGATGCTTGGCCTCGGCCTGCCTGGCGCGCATGGCCGCCGGCCATAGGTCGCGCAACAGCGACAGATGCATCCAATAGGTCTGACCGGATTTGCGCAGGCTGTGAAACACCTCGGCATGGGCGCTGTCGTGACAGCCGGCCAGCGCCGCCTTGGCCTTTTCCAAGCTCCGGCGCCAAGCCTTGGCCAGAAGCCGGCCGGCCTTGCGCGGGCTGTCGGGAAAGGTCTGGGCCTCGACGGCGGCGATGGCGGCGCGGCAGGTCTCGATGGCGGCCGCCACCTTGTCCGTCAGGTCGGTCTCGTCTGCCGCCACGCCGTCGCGGCGCTCGGTGAGGGTCTTGAGAGCGGCGGTAAGCGCACGCTCCTCCTCCGGCGTTTCGGCGTGGGCCTGCAGATAGGCAACGGTTTCGGTCAGCGCCGTGGCGTCGCGCACCAGCGACAGCGAGCGCGCCATATCCCGCAGCCTGGCATTCTCTTGGTCGGCGAAGTCCTTGTCGTTACGGGCGGCGAGGCGATAGAGCGCTCTTACCCGTTTGAATTTCTTGCGGGCCTCGTGGATCGCCTCGTGCAAGCCGTCCGGCTGCTCCTCGAAAGCGGATGTGGCCCGTTGCAATTGCTCGATGGCAATCCGCCTGATCTCGTCGGTGAAGTCGTGCGTCGGTTTAATGCGATAGGCCATTTTTAAATTCCGTCGGAGATGTTTCGATTGCCAGCGACTGGTTGGAATAGCGCCGGTCGCCGGTGATCTCGGCGCCGAGCCAGGCGGGCCGGGCCGGATCGTCCGTCTCGCTTCGCATTTCCACCTCGGCGATGACGAGGCCCTGGTAGGCCCCCTCGAAGACATCCACTTCCCAGATGAACCCGCCATTTTCCACGGTGTGGCGGGTCTTCTCGATGACCCGGCCGATGGCCATGGTCATCAGTTCTTCGGCGTCTGTCAACGGAATGGGATATTCGAACTCGTCGCGCACCAACTGGCTCTGGCCGATCTTGATCGTCAGCATGGCAGAGGTGCCGTTGCGGGTGCGCACGCGCACCGAGCGGTCGTCCATGCTGGCAATATAGGCCTGGCGCATGGGCGTGGACGAGGTCGCAAGCGGGCGCCAGTCGTCGTTGAGAACCAGAAACTTACGCTCGATTTCCTTGGCCATGATCCGTTCCGCTCGATCCGAACTTTACGCTAACCTATCGTAATCATTCGAGGCGCGAAATCGCCTCAAGCGATATAGCGCGCATTTGTCTCGACAATGATGCAGCCTCGCGATAATCCTTGGCCAAATTCAATCGTTTTAAGAAGGGTGGACCGCCATGGGGATGAAGACCGAGAAGCTCCTGTCCGTTTTGAAGCTGCAGCCGGTGGTACCGGTTCTGATCATCGAGGATGCCGCAACCGCCGTGCCGCTGGCCCGTGCGCTGGTGGCCGGCGGCTTGAAGGCGATCGAAATCACCATGCGCACCGCGGCAGCGCTCGACGCTGTCCGGCGCGTCGCCGATGAAGTGGAAGGCGCCGTCGTCGGTGCCGGCACTATCCTCAATGCCGCCCATTTCCAGGCCGCCATCGATGCCGGTTCGCAATTCATCGTCAGCCCCGGCACGACGCAGGAACTGCTCGATGCTGCCCGCGGCTCCGACATTCCGCTTCTGCCGGGCGCGGCGACAGCGTCGGAAGTCATGGCGCTGCGCGAGGAAGGTTATGAGGTCTTGAAGTTCTTCCCGGCCGAACAGGCGGGTGGCGCGGCCTATCTCAAGGCGCTGTCCTCGCCGCTGGCCGGCACGCTGTTCTGCCCGACCGGCGGCATTTCCTTGAAGAACGCCAAAGACTACCTGTCGCTGCCGAACGTCGTTTGCGTCGGCGGTTCCTGGGTAGCGCCGAAGGAACTGGTTGCCGCGGGCGACTGGGCCGGCATCACCAAGCTGGCCGCAGAAGCCTGCGCCCTGGCCGGCTGATCCCCCCAAACCGATCGGCCGGCTTGCCTGAAGCCGGTCGCGTCTCTTTGCAATTCCCCTTCGCCGTTCCTATCTACCTTCCGACCTATCAAAACGGCCAGGAGATATGACGAATGTTCGATGCGAAGAAGCTGCTTGATCAATTTCTCGGTTCGCAGGTGCCGATGGCAGGCGGTTCCGTGCGGCAGCGGGCAAGCGATGCAGTGCAGACGGCGAAAAACAATCCGCTGGCTGCTGGAGCGATCGTGGCGGCTGTTCTTGGCACGAAGACGGGCCGATCGCTGGCGGCCAATGCCCTGAAGATCGGCGGCATGGCGGCGATTGCCGGCCTTGGCTATGCGGCCTACAAGAATTACAAGTCCGGCCAGCAGCCCGAGGCGTCGAACAGCGATCATCTGCCTGAACTGCCGGAGATCCTGCCGCCGCCGGCTGATTCGCCATTCAGCCTCGAAGCGCCGGCTGCCACCAACGACTTTGCCCTTGCCCTCGTGCGCGCCATGATCGCTGCTGCGAAAGCTGATGGTCATATCGACGCAGCCGAGCGCGCCAATATCATGGGCAAGGTACATCTGTCGGGCATCGGCGCGGAAGCGGAAGCCTTTATCGAGAGGGAATTGAGCGAGCCGACCGATATCGATGCGCTGGTCGCCGCTGCCGTGACCGAAGAGCAGAAGGTCGAGCTCTACACAGCATCACGGCTGGCTATCGATCCCGACACCCGTGCCGAGCGCGGCTACCTCGATCTGCTCGCCGGTCGTCTGGCCTTGCCGGATGCGCTGGTCGATCATATCGAGGCCACCGTCTCGGCCGCCAAGGTCTGATCCGCGGTTTTGCCGCTCGGTGATGGCCGGTTGCCTTTGCAGGGCGGCTGGCCTAATCCTCTGACGATGAGATGTCAGGGATGAACATGCGCGATCTTTCCACCTTCAAGGGCTGCCCGGCCCCCAAGCCGGTCAACCTGTCCGGCCGTTTCGTCACCATCGAGCCCTATGACCGGGACCTGCATCTGCAGGATCTGTGGGACGGGCTTGGCGGCATGGCGATCAATCCGCTGCTCACCTATTTCAGCAATGACGATTTCGGCGGGGTCGAGGATTTCGGCGCCTGGCTCGACGCCATGAAAAAGGGCGGCTGGATCACCCATGTGTTCCGCAACAAGGCGACCGGGCAGATCGTCGGCATGGCCAATTACATGCGCGCCGATCCGGCCAATGGGGTGGTTGAGATCGGCGGCGTGGCGCATGGGCCGGCGATGAGCCGCTCGCCGCTGTCCACCGAAGTGCATTATCTGATGGCCAAGCACGTCTTCGAGGATCTCGGCTACCGCCGCTACGAATGGAAATGCCACAACGACAACCAGCCAAGCAAGACGACGGCCCTGCGCTACGGTTTCACTTTCGAAGGCGTGTTTCGCCAGCACATGATTTCCAAAGGCGGCAATCGCGACACGGCCTGGTTCTCGATCATCGACAGCGAATGGCCTGTGGTGAATGCGGCGTTCGAAGCCTGGCTTGCGCCGGATAATTTTGATGACAAGGGCCAGCAGGTCCGCCGGCTGGAGGATATCCGGGCCGGAATGAAGGCCGGAGCACAATCATGAGCAATTCCAGCAACGACCGCTCCTCGGCCATAGCCGCGGCCGTCATCCTGATCGGCGTCGGCGTCCTGCTGTTCGTGATGCCGAAAATCGTGATGTGGATCGCCCAGTTTTCGACAATCCTGGCCGCGGCCTTCGGCTCGGTGGTTGTCCTGTCGTTCTTCGTGATCTTCTGGTTCCGCGCCCGCTATCAGCGCCGCCACAAGATTCAGGACTGAAGGGCGGCCGCCAGCAGCAGGGCGCCCATAACAATGACCAGCAGGGCGCCGGCAATTTCGAGCCCTGTGGCCACCCGCCGGGCCGTCGGCGACCCCGGTCCGGACAGACGCACGGCAATGTCCTTGGCCGTCACGGCAATGGCGGCGAGCGCTGAGACGGTGATCGCCGTTCCGACCGCCATGGCAAAGACCGACAAAACGCCACCGAGATAAAGCCCGTTCAGCAGCGCGAAGGTCATGACCAGCAACGCGCCGGAACAGGGCCTGAGGCCGACGGCGATGACGGCCGACCACGCTTCGCGCAGCCGGAAATCCGGCGCAGCCAGCAGTTTCGGGTCCGGCAGATGGGTCATGCCGCAGTCGGGGCAGGTCGAACCGGGTGACAGGGCATCGTGGTCGTGGCTGATCGACACGGCCTGAAAGGTCAGGCCTGTGGTGCCCGTCCTGGCCGAGCCGGGTGTGGCATTGTCAAACAGGCCAGCGCTCACCGGCATCGCCAAACGGCGGGCGGGCGCCAAGCCCTTCAGCTTCTTGACCAGCAGCCAGACGCCGAAGGCGATGATCAGCCCAAAACTGGCGATTTCCATCGCCCGGGTGGCATCGGTCATGGAAATGGCCGTGCCGCGCAGCAGGAGATAGGCGAAGCCGACCAGCGCAATGGCGACGGCGCCCTGCAGCATGGCGGAGACGAAGGAGATGACGATGCCGCGCTTCAGTTCCGTTTCGTTGGCGATCATGTAGGACGAGATCACCGCCTTGCCATGGCCAGGCCCTGCGGCATGGAAGACGCCATAGGCAAAGGACAGGCCGATCAGGGTGGCGAGATGGGCGGGGTTGTCGCGCATGGCCTTCAGCGCGCCGGTCAGGGCGCGGTAGAAGGCCTGCTGGTTGGTGTTGATCCAGGCAAGCAGTCCGCCAAACGGGCCGGCGACCTGGAAAGACGGCTCTGCCGTACCGATGCCGAGCGGCGATGCGGCATGGGCAAGGGTGGCGGACAGTCCCAGCAGAAGGCCGAGAGCCGCGATACGGGTGATCCTGCCCGCCGTCAGCATGTCAGTTCCAGCCGTGTGGCAAACAGCTTGCCCATGTCGGTGCCGGCCGGGTCGTTGAAGAAGGCTTCGGTGAGGTTCGACTGGTTCTGGGCGATTACCTCGTCGGGATCGGGCCGCACCACCTTGTGCTTGCAGGACTTGAAGCCGTCGCCCTCGATGGCCATGGCCTCGTCGGTGGAGAAGTCGATCGCGGTATAAAGCGTCGGGTCATGCACGCCGAAGCTCAAGCTGCCTTTGATGGCCAGCGGCTTTTCCGGCTTGATGGTGAAGAAGACCAGCAACTGGTTGTCCTTGAAATCGACGGTGAACGTGTCGGGCTTGCCGACCGGAATGGGGGCGCCGTTGCTGGTGATGAAGGTGAAATAGCCGTAGTCGCCGAGCGATTCGCGGATGGTCTTGGCGATTTCCTGCAACTCGTCATGATCGAGCTTCAGGTCGGTATTGGTATCGAAATCCATCAGCACGCTGGAGGAGAAGATATCGTCGAAGCGCCAGACATTGCGCAGTTCCGAGACATTGCCATCCTTGCCGGCGATGACTTCGAGCCGGGCCTCGGCGAAGATATGCGGATGAGCGCTTGCCGGAAGCGGCGCCAGCGCCAGCAAGCCGGCCAGGAGGATGTTCGATCGTCTCGTCATGCGCCGCGTTTTGCCCGTTTTGACTGGGCCTTTGCATCGCCGAAAAATGGGACGGAAATGCGGCCCCATCGGCCTTTGCTCAGGCATTGCGCCGAAACCAGCCATAGAGAAAATCGACCAGGACGCGCACCTTGGCGGGCAGGTAGCGGCGATGCGGATAGATCGCGTAGATGCCGCGATTGGCCGGCAGATAGTCGTCGAACAGCGAGACCAGGGCGCCGCTGTCGAGATGCGGCTTGACGATGAAGTCCGGGATGATGGCAACGCCCAGGCCCGTCAGCGCGGCGCGCAGGGTGGCCTGCGGACTGTTGACTTCGATCGGGCCGGTGACGGCGACGGAAATCGCGCTGCCGTCCGGCTCGAAGAAGCGCACCGAATTGTGGTTGCGGGAATTGGTGTCGACCAGAAACGGCACCTTGGACAGTTCCTGCGGGTGGGTGAGGGGGCCATATTGTTCCAGGAAGGCCGGTGTGGCGCAGGCATAGACGCGGAAATCGGACAGCTTGCGGGCAATCATGCCTGAATCATCGAGCTTGGTGATGCGGATGGCGAGGTCGAAGCCTTCCTCGATCAGGTCAACGAATCGGTCTTCCGCGACGATCTCGAGCGCCAGATCCGGGTGTTCCTTGGCGAAATCGATCAGCGACTGGCCCACGTCGGCATCGATGAAGGTGCGCGGCACGGTGATCTTCAGCTTGCCTTTGAGATCGGCATTGTTCTCGCGCACCAGGTCGGCGAGGTTGTCGATCTCCTTCAGGATGTCGGCGGCGGTGCGGTAATAGGTGTGGCCCGCTTCGGTCATCGAGAACTGCCTTGTGGTGCGGTTCAGGAGCAGGGCGCCCAGTTCATCCTCCAGTTCGCGCACGTATTTGGAGAGCAGCGCCTTGGAGCGGCCGGTCTTGCGGGCTGCGGCGGAAAAGCCTTCCGCCTCGACCACATCGATGAACGCTCTAATGCGCGTCAGGGTATCCATTGGGCGTCTCCTCGCAAGCTGTCTTCATATTCTGAACAGTTCACCCAATTCGTTCAACCGATTTTGTGGTGCCAGGTGCAAAAACCTCTTGATTATGACGCCGAATATTCTTATCTCCCTGTCAGCCCAAAGTCGCACGTGCCCGTGTGTGTCCGCCGACCCTCGAAATGGGATTTATCCCTAAGGTGAGGTCATCGGTAAGGTACCTGGAATTAACCCCTCCAGTCGCTATTCCGGCCAACCGGAAAATGCGAGGACATACGAAGCAACGACGGTGCGGGCCTTTTTGTTCTCTCCCGGCTTTCCATCAGCCGGGGATTTTGAAGAGGCACACCATCATTGCCGGAAGTGCGGTCGGGTATCCCCTCCAATCCATGGCAGACAAAGCCGAATTGATTCCCTTGGCCGGGAATCGGTTCATCATTTGCGCATCGAGCGCGTGTTGAGGATCCGGGGTCTCCACCGGCTGGTTCCTTGATCGCACGCTCGTATGCCCTTTGTCCTCCAGCTCGTGCTGGAGCTTGGAACACTAGGGAATTCGACCATGACCACTGCACGCATCCTCGACTTCATCAACACCCGACGTCCCGAAGGTCCTTGCCTTGTGGTCGACCTCGATGTTGTTCGCGAAAACTACGGCGCGTTTCGTCACGCTTTGCCGGACAGCGCGATCTACTATGCCGTGAAGGCCAACCCGGAACCGCAGGTTCTGGCGCTGCTTGCTTCGCTCGGCTCGAATTTCGATTGCGCCTCGGTCGCCGAAATCCAGATGGCGCTTGACGCCGGTGCGACGCCTGCCCGCATTTCCTTCGGCAACACCATCAAGAAGGAACGCGACATCGCTCGCGCCCACGCGCTCGGCATCAACCTCTTCGCCGTGGACAGCCACGAAGAAGTGGAAAAGATCGCCCGTGCCGCTCCCGGCGCCCGTGTATTCTGCCGCGTGCTCACCGATGGCGAAGGCGCCGAATGGCCGCTGTCGCGCAAATTCGGCTGCGTTCCGCAGATGGCCGTCGACGTTCTGGTCTATGCACACCAGCTGGGCCTGGAATCCTTCGGCGTGTCCTTCCATGTCGGCTCGCAGATGACCAAGGTCGATGCTTGGGATTCGGCGCTTGCCGATGCCAAGCGCGTCTTTGGCTCGCTTGCCAAGCAGGGCATCGTCTTGAAGATGGTCAACATGGGCGGTGGTTTTCCGACCAAGTACCTGCGCGACATTCCGTCGGCTGAAGCCTACGGCCAGGCGATCGCAAGCTCGCTGCGCAAGCACTTCGGCAACAACATTCCGCAGACCATCATCGAACCGGGCCGCGGCATGGTCGGCAATGCCGGCGTGATCAAGGCGGAGGTCGTGCTGATCTCGAAGAAGTCGGACAATGACGAGCACCGTTGGGTGTTCCTCGATATCGGCAAGTTCGGCGGTCTCGCCGAGACCATGGACGAAGCCATCCGCTATCCGATCCGCACGATCCGTGATGCCGATGCGATGGAGCCCTGCGTGCTGGCCGGCCCGACCTGCGACAGCGCTGACGTGATGTACGAGAAGAACATGTATCCGCTGCCGGTCTCCCTGACGATCGGCGACGAGGTTCTGATCGAAGGCACCGGCGCCTACACGACCACCTATTCGGCGGTCGCCTTCAACGGTTTCGATCCGTTGAAGACCTATGTGATCTGAAGATCCTTCAGATCATCCGACGACCGCGCCGGACACCCGGCGCGGCGTAATCCACCATTATTCGAAACACATCTTGCTACGGGAGGCCGCTATGGCCGCTGTTCTCGATACCGTGCGCGCTTTTTTCGCGCCGGCCGCCTTTGTCATCGATTCCGAAACGCCGGCTGACGTCGTGGCGCGCGAAGCGCTGCTTGATCGCGCCATGGGTGCCGATCGCCGCAACAAGTCCTCCGAGCGCATTCGTCATGGTCGTGTGCCGGCCGATGGCCTGGCGCTCGTGGCGCGTGACCGCAAGGGGCATGTGATCGGCACCGTTCGCTTGTGGAACATCGAAGCCGGAATCAGCCGCGATGGCAATGCCGTCGATGGGCTGCTGCTCGGTCCCTTGGCGGTCGATGGCGGCCAGGCTGGCAAGGGCATCGGCTCGGCGCTGATGCGCGCCGCCCTTGTGGAAGCCAAGAAGCGCGGCCATGGCGCCGTGCTGCTGGTCGGCGATGCCGCCTATTACGAGCGCTTCGGCTTCTTTGCCGAAAAGGCGCAGCATCTGGTCATGCCGGGGCCGTTTGCGCGGGCGCGCTTCCTGGCGCTCGAACTCAAGGCGGGCTGGCTCGAAGGCGTTGCCGGCATGGTGGTTGCCAGCGGCCGCAAGCTTACCCAGTTGCCGCAGCGCAAGGCTGCCTGAGGGCGGCCGCCTCGGCATCGGGGTCCGGGAGACACTCTTCGGCGCGGGCCATGAAGACAGACGAAAAGGACGGTGGATCGGGCGGGTTCACCGTCCTTTTCATGGTGCCGGCCGATGGCCGGGCGGGTCCTGTGACGCCAATCTGCAATCCAGCGGTTGCACGCCTACGACTATATTCGCGCGCTCTTAAGTGAATGTTCACCCGATACGGTCATCCTGTTGTCGCGGCAAAGAGCGGACAGACAGATCATGCACAGGCGACGGATGGGCAATATGGAGATCGCCGGCTGGGGCCATGCCACCGGCCGACTGATCCTGCGTGTGGGTTACTCCGATCGGATCATGGCGCAACTCATTCCTGATATCCTTCGGGTCATCGTTGAGACCAAACAACTGGAACTGAGGACCAGTGCTGCACTTTATCTCCTCGGCAGCGGCCGGCAGAAGGCCATGCTTGCCGGCTATTACAACGTGCACTGGTCGCAGCTTGAGACCTATGTCGAGATCAGCCCTTCCATACAGGTGGGGCCGGACCCGCAATTGCCGATGCACCGCATTCTTGTTCCGATTGCCGGTGCGACGGACGATCCGATCGGCGCGCTGGCGGTCTATGTCGGGAATGAGGAAGAAGGAGACTACGCACATCTAGATGTCCTGAATGCGCTGGTGGGGGATATATCGACGGTCATTCTCGCCAAGCAGGAGCAGGAAATGCGGACTGTCGCGTCTCCGGCACCGGATGGGCAACCGTTGCAGGCGGCTGAAGGTGACGGCCATGTCCTGCACGAGAACATTTTTCATCTGCTTCGGATGACGGTCGACAATTTCCCTGGTGGGGTCTGCGCGCTTGATGAGGATCTGACCGTCGCGATGACGAACAAGCGGTTTTACGAAATCCTCGACCTGCCCGCGGAACGGTTTCCGGTCGGCTGCAGCTTCAAGGATATCCTGCGCTTCAACGCGGCGCGTGGTGAATATGGGCCGGGCGATATCGAGGAATTGGCGCAGGACCGCATTCGTCATGTAAAGCTCTTTCTCGAACATTCGTTCGATCGCGATACTGCGACGGGCCTGGTCCTGGAGGTTCGCTCCGCGCCGTCGCCGGGCGGCGGCTGTGTGATCACCTATGTGGATGTCACGGCCCGCAAGACGGCCGAGCGCGAACTGCTGCATCATCGCGATAGACTTGAGGACATCGTCAGGGCCCGCACGGCGGAAATCGAGCTTCAGGCACAGAAGCTTGAAAGGTTGCTCAACCACGAGCGTCACGTCAATGAGCAGCAGCGGCAGTTTGTGGCCATGGCGTCGCACGAGTTTCGCACGCCATTGGCAATCATCGATGGCGCGGCACAACGACTGACCCGGCGCAAACGCGAGATCACGGACGAGTTCATCGGCGAAAAGGTCGACCAGATCCGCGCCTCCGTGTTGCGCATGGTCAGCCTGATGGAAAGCATTCTGGCCGTCGGTCGGCTGGATCATGGCGTGATCAGCATCCAGCCCGAGAATTGCAAGCTGAGCGAACTCATAGAACTCTGTTGCGCGGGCCAGAAGGGCATTAGCCCGTCGCATCGGTTCCATCTCGATCTTGAGCGCCTGCCGGCCACAATCCTGGCCGACCAGTCGGCGCTTCAGCAGGTCTTCACGAATCTTCTGTCGAATGCGGCGAAATATGCGGCCAACGCACCGGACATTTTCATCACCGGTTGGCAGGAGAACGGTTTTGTCCATGTCTCAGTCAAGGACCAGGGTATCGGCATTGATGCCGATGACCTGCCGAAAATGTTCCAGCGCTACTTCAGAGCCCGTACCTCGACCGGAATTGCCGGAACGGGTATCGGCCTAAACCTGGTGCAGCAGATTCTCGAGCTGCACCAGGGTTCGATTTCGGTCACCAGCCAGAAAGGGTGCGGTTCGGTCTTCACCGTCACACTCCCCATAGCTACGCCTGCTGCCAACAATTCTTCCATCCCAACCATAGAGGCCGCCTGAGGCGGAATATCGGTGCCAGTATGATCACAATCCTTTGTATTGAAGACGAAGACCAGATCCGTTCGCTGGTCGTGGAAGAGCTGGAGGATGCGGGTTTCAAGACGCTCCAGGCAACAAATGGTCGGGAAGGTCTAGAAATGATCCTGACCAAGTGGCCGGATATCGTCATCTGCGATATCACCATGCCGGAAATGGACGGGCATCAGTTGCTGGCGGATATCCAGCTCAACCATCCGGAATTCTCCAACATACCGTTTATCTTCCTGACCGCGCTTGCCGACAGGGACAACCTGATTGCCGGGTTGCAGGCCGGCGCGGCCGATTATCTGACCAAGCCGATCGATTTCGACATTCTTCTGGCCAAGCTTACCGGCTGTGTGACGCGTATCGAGAATGACAAGCGCACCGGCCGCGGCTTCTGAACGGCGACAGGGCTGGGCCGGGACTGATCGAAAGGTCAGGCCGCCGTATAGTCAGCGCTCTCGTCCGAATCTCGAATCGCCTCGGCGTCCGATCCGCCGCGTTTTGTGTTGTCGGCCGCATCGACCTTGCGGCCGATACTACCCGAACTTGCAATTCGTCAGAAAATAGCGTTGCCAAATTGTGACAATCCCAAGGCAAACTTGTCCGATAGATGGCGGACTTTATATGTATTGATTTGCATCAAATACTTGCCGGCGGGCTCGGCGCTAGTTTCCTCCTGCGTTAAGCGAGAATTCGATCAGGAGAGACACATGACGAAAATTAGGACCGGGCGGATTGCCGCCCTCGCCGCAACCGCTGCATTCGCGCTGTTTGGTCAGGCGACCCTGGCGGCGGATCTCGCGCCGGTTATGGATGCGGCACCGGAAGCCCAGTCGCTGGCACCGCAGAGCCCTTGGCAGATCCGCGTTCGTGGCCTTGGCGTCATCACCAATGACGAAGGTTCGGTCGATGGCGTCGCCGGCTCCGATCTGTCCTACAGCGACAGCGTCATCCCCGAGCTGGATATTTCCTACTACTTCACCGACAATATTGCTGCAGAACTCATTCTCGGCACCACCTACGCCAATGTTTACGGCGAAGGCAGCGTGGCGGGACTGGACAAGATCGGCAAGACTTGGGTGCTGCCACCGACGCTGACCCTGCAGTATCACTTCACCGACTTCGGCGCCTTCAAGCCTTATGTTGGCGCAGGCGTGAACTACACCATATTCTACAACCAGTCCGGCTCGACAGCATCGGATCTCGATGTCGAGGACACCTTCGGCGCCGCCCTGCAGGTCGGTTTCGACTACATGCTCAACGAGCATTGGGGTGTCAACTTCGACGTCAAGAAGCTGTTCCTCGAAGCCGATTACGAGACGACGATCGGCGGCACGAAATTTACCGGCAAGGCCAAGCTCGATCCGTGGCTGATCGGCACCGGTATCACCTATCGCTTCTAATCCGGGCATCGTATGCATAGCGACGGCCGCCTCCGGGCGGCCGTTTTGTTTGTGCGGGTCAATCCGTGGCGAGAAGGCCAGCCTTGCACCAGATTCCCGGCGTACAAGCAAAGATACCGATAATCGACATCGCGAGGATCCTTGCGTGAACATGACCGCCAGTGCTGCCGAGTTCCTGGAAATCATCGCTTTCCGACTCAATGATCAATCCTTCTGCGTCAAGACGCGCTCGATTCGGGAGATACGTGGATGGGCGCCGGTCACGCCGATACCGCACGCGCCCTACGAAGTCCTGGGGGTGATCAATCTTCGCGGCACCGTGATTCCGATCATCGATCTTGCCGTCAAGCTCGGAATGCCGGGCACGGAAGCGTCGGAGCGAAGCGCCATCATCGTCACAGACGTCAACAATATGACGCTCGGCCTGCTGGTCGAAGGGGTTTCGGATATCTTGACCGTTCCCGCCGAGAGCCTGCAGCCCGTGCCGCAGACCGCCGGGCAGGCCGCCAAATTTTCCGAAGGCATCCTGGCGCATCAGGACGCGATGATCTGCTTTCTCAACCTGGAAGAACTGTTTGCGGCCAGCCTGAATATTGTGGGCGGCCGCGGTGGCGGCGGCGATGCCGGCTGGGAAGAGTTCTGACGGATCGTTAGCCATCTCAGCGCAACCGGAAACGGCGGCCGGAGGGCCGCCGCTTGGCGTTTGATTTCCTGTCGTCCCGCGCGTTGGGCCTTGGTTATGCCGCGATATCGACGATGCCGCAGTCGCCCGCTTCCGAGGCGAAGGCCATCAGCTTGCCGGTGGCGCTCCAGGCAAGCGAGGTGATGGCGCCCTTGCCGGGCCGGCGCAGCAGCGCCTCCTTGCCGTCGGCAATCCGTACCGCCAGGATCATGCCGTCGATGAAACCGATCGCCAGCACCTCTTCGACCGGATGGAAGGCGACCTGGCTGACCATGATGTTGGCGCGGGTGCCCAGTTCCAGCGGCGTCTTGCCCATCGGGCCGTCCTTGCCGGAAAACGGCCAGACGATAGCGGCCGGAGCGCCGGAGGAGGCGAGCCACTTGCCCTTCACCGACCAGGATAGCGACTTGACCTTGGCCGGATAGCCGGTCATGCGCATATGGCGGCTGTCGGCGGCCTTGCTGTCGAGTTTCCAGCCATGCAGGGCATTTTCCTGCATGGTGGTAACGACGAAGCGGCCATCCGGCGAGAAGGTGACGCCGGTATGGGCGCCTTTCCATTCCAGGTCGACCGGCGCGCCAGATGTGCCGACCCAATGCAGAGTCACGCCATTGTAGCGGGCCGCCGCGACGCGCAGGCCTTTGGGCGCGAAATCGAGGCCTTCGACGGTGCGTTCCTCGGTGAATTGCTTGACCGTGCCATCGGAAAGCCGAACGAAGATCGTCTTGCCGATGGCATAGGCGACGGCGCCCTGCGGGCCGCTGGCGACCACGGAAATCCACTTGCGCGGCACATGGGCAAGTTCGCTCACCGTGCCATCATGGGCGATGCGCTGTACCTTGCCGTCTTCGCCGCCGGTCAGCAGCGTCTGGTTCGCGGTATCCTTGACGCAGGTCAGCAAGCCCTGATGCAACTCTGTCACCTTCTCGCCGCCGTCCATGCGGTGGATGGTGCCGGCGGAGGTTGCAAAAACCGGGATATCACCGAGAAAACTAGCCGTCAGCACATGGCCTTCAAGATCAAGCGGAGCAACCGTCGGCATCAGGCGGCGGCCTCGCAGGCGTGGAAGCTCTTTTCGAGCTTTTCGCGATCGAGATCGCGGCCGATGAAGACCAGACGGCTTTCATGCTTTTCGCCATCCTTCCAGGCGCGCTGGTGGTCGCCTTCGATGATCATGTGCACGCCCTGCACGACATAGCGTTCGGCGTCGCCCTTGAAGGCGATGATGCCCTTCAGCCGCAAGATGTTCGGGCCTTGCGTCTGCGTCACCTTCTGGATCCAGGGGAAGAACCGCTCGGGGTTCATCTCGCCGCCGCGCAACGACACCGAGACGACGGTTACGTCATGGATGGCCGACGGACCGTGATCGTGGTGATCATGGCCGTGGCCATGCGCATGATCGTGATCATGGTGGTGATGATCATGATGGTCATGACCATGGTCGTGATGATCGTGCCCGTGGTCATGGCCGCAATCGGGGCCGCAGACATGGTCCGGGTCGTCGTGATCGAGGAAATGCGGATCGTTTTCAAGCGCCCGCTCGAGGTTGAAGGCGCCCTGGTTCAGGACCTTTCCGAGGTCGACGCCCGAACGGGTCGTCGTGTAGACGCGGGCCGAAGGGTTGATGGCGCGCACGATATCCTGGATGTGATGCAGTTCGTCGTGGCTGACGAGATCGGCCTTGTTGATCACAACGACATCGGCAAAGGCGATCTGGTCTTCGGCCTCGCGGCTGTCCTTCAGGCGCAGCGGCAGATGCTTGGCGTCGACCAGCGCCACGACGGCGTCCAGTTCCGTCTTGGCGCGCACGTCGTCGTCCATGAAAAAGGTCTGGGCAACCGGAACAGGATCGGCAAGGCCGGTGGTTTCGACGATGATGCCGTCGAAGCGGTCGGGGCGGCGCATCAGGCCTTCGACGACACGGATCAGGTCGCCGCGCACGGTGCAGCAGACGCAGCCATTGTTCATCTCGTAGATTTCTTCGTCCGATTCGACGATCAGGTCGTTGTCGATGCCGATCTCGCCGAATTCGTTGACGATGACCGCATATTTCTTGCCGTGGTTTTCCGACAAGATGCGGTTCAGCAGCGTCGTCTTGCCGGCACCGAGATAGCCGGTCAGAACGGTCACGGGAATAGGCTTGATGGCAGCAGTTTCGGTCATGGAAAACCTCGATCGATGGGATGGGCGGCAATGCGCGCTGTTATGGTATTACCTCCATATAGGCGCAGCCGCGCATGAGTTCAAAGGGTTTTGTTGGTGTATGCGTGCCGCCGCTACCTTGGTATTGTCGGTGCACTATGGACCGGGGCAAAATCAGCGGTGATATCGAACCGATCGACATCCCGCAGCAGGTCGATGATGCCCGTTACCGCATGGGCGAGGAGGCGTTCGCCTTTTTCGACCGTCGCCGCTGCGGCATTGCCGGCTACGCCGTCAGGGTTGAGGTCGGTCATCTTCCAGCCGAAGGCATGGGGTCCATAGGCGCGCAGATGGGTGAAGCGGGTGGCGAATTCGGACTGTCTGGAGGGGAAATCGGCGGCCTTGGCCATGTCGACCTTGTCCGGATGGAGGGCCAGCATCACAGAGGTCTCGATATCGCCGCCATGGATGTCGACCGCCTTGTCGCTCGGGCTGATCCAGCCCTCCGGCTGGCCGAACCGGGTCCAACTGGTGGCGACCGCCAGCATGCCGAAGCGGATGCGGGCCTCGGTTGCAACGATGGTCATCAGCGGCGCATTGCCGCCATGGGCGTTCAGCATGACGAACTTGCGGATGCCCTGGCGCGACAGGTTTTCGGCAATGCCGAGCCAGCGAAACACCGCTTCGTCGAAGGCCAGGGTGCGCGTGCCGGCCACATCCATGTGCTCGATCGAATAGCCGATGGGTTCGGTCGGCAGGAAGGTTGCAGGCAGATCGGCGGGCAGGGCGGCAATCAGCCTTTGCACCAGCCCTGCGGCGATCAGCGTGTCGGTGTTGAAGGGCAGATGCGGCCCGTGCTGCTCCTGGGCGCCGAGCGGCAGGACGGCAATCCAGCCTGCGCGCGCCGCCGGTGTCAGATACGGATCGTTTTGCGGAAAATGCGGGTCGGGGCGGTGCATCGGCAGTGTATTTCTCATTCTCGACATTGCTTTTAAGGCCGTATAAACGTTAGCCGGCATAGGAATAGCCGGCCAAACGCCGCGGGCGGCACAGGGGGGAAGATGTCGAAAAAAGACAAGGGCGACAAGAAAAACAAATCGGGCAAGAAAAAAGAGGCAGACGACGTCTCGCTGGCCGGTCTTGGCGCCGCCATTACTCAGGCGGCGCGCAGCATGCGTACCCTGCAGTCGCGCAGCCTGTCTGCGAGCGGGCTCTATGCGGGTCAGGACGGCGTCATTCTTCTCCTGTCGGCGGAAGACGGCCAGACGCCCGGTGCGCTTGCCCAGCAGCTCGGCGTCAAGGCGCCGACGATGACCCGCACCATCGGCCGCATGGAGGCGCAAGGTTTTCTGGAACGCCGCGCCGACGATCGGGACGCACGGCTGACCAAGGTCTACCTGACGGAAACGGGACGCAGTTCGTCTGAGCGCATCGAGGCGGCAACAGTGGATTGCGACCGACGCGCCACCAAGGGCATGTCGGGCAAGGAAGTGAAGCAGCTGCTGCGGCTGCTGGCGACAATGGATGCCAATCTGCAGTCGAGTGATCCGTAATGGCACGCTGACGCAGGCCGTCGGCGGGACTGAATTTCCAAAGAAAAAGGCAATTGCGAAACGGGATTAAATTGTTTAATTAAAATGTTTAATCGAACTTGCGCGTCCAGATTGGCGCCGGGTCCTGTTTGATCTGCCGAGTGGGAGGACACGTGGCACAGAAAATCAAGCTGTCAACGATCGCCGAGAGTCTCGGCCTGTCCACCGCCACCATATCGCTGGCCCTGCGCGACAGTCCGCTTGTGGCGACTGACACACGCGAGAAGATCAAGGAACAGGCGCGGTTTCTCGGCTATATCTACAACCGCCGTGCCGCCAGTCTCAGAACGTCGCGCTCCGGCATTATCGGCGTTGTCGTTCACGACATCATGAATCCGTTCTACGGCGAGATTCTGAAAGCCATCGAAAGCGAGCTCGACCGTAGCCGCCAGACCTTCATCCTGTCGAACCATTACGATTCCGTCGAAAAGCAGCGGATGTTCATCGAAACCCTGCTGCAGCTCGGCGGCGACGGCGTGATCATGTCGCCGGCCATCGGCACGCCGCCGGAGGATGTGATGCTCGCCGAGGAAAACGGCATGCCGGCGATCCTCGTGGCGCGTTCCATGGACGGGGTCGACCTGCCGACTTATCGCGGCGACGACAGCTACGGCATATCGCTGGCCACCAATCACCTGATCGGCCTTGGCCACCGCACCATCGCCATGATCGGCGGCACCGATCAGACCTCGACCGGCCGCGACCGCTACCAAGGCTATGTCAACGCGCTGCGCAAGGCCGGAATCGAGGTGGATCCCGAGCTTCGCATCCCAGGCCCGCGCACCAAGCAGGGCGGGTTCGAGGCTGCGGTGAATTTCCTGTCGCTGCCGCAAAAGCCGACGGCGGCCGTCTGCTGGAACGATCTGGTGGCCATCGGCCTGATGAACGGCATCGCGCGCGCCGGCCTGACGCCGGGCCGGGATATTTCCGTGACGGGCTATGACGATCTGGAGGAGGCCTCCATCGCCACGCCATCGCTGACGACCGTATGGAATGGTCAGGCCGAGGTCGGAAGGCTTGCAGCCCGCGCGCTTCTGGATAAGCTGGCCGGCAGTCACGAGCCGGACGGCATCCACCTGATCAAGCCGGAAATGCGGATCCGGCAGTCGACCGGACCAATCAAACGCTAAGGAGAGACGATGAGCCAGCAAAAGTCCGCCATTCTCGTGCCGGGCAAGATACACCCGCGCGTCCTTGACCGGTTGCAGGCCGAGTTCGATATCCTGACGGCGCCGCAAGGCGCGCCACTGGAGCTTGGCGAGGCGGATGCGGCGCGGGTGCGCGGCATTGCCGTGTCCGGCGCGGTTCCGGCTGCCTGGATGGAACGGCTGCCCAATCTGGAAATCATCGCCAATTTCGGCGTTGGCTATGATGGCGTGGATGTGGCGGCCGCCGCCAGCCGTGGCATCATCGTCACCAATACGCCCGATGTGCTGGACGACGAAGTGGCCGACACGACCATTGCGCTGCTGATCAACACGGTCCGGCAATTGCCGCGGACCGAGGCCTATCTGCGGGAGGGACGCTGGGCCAACAACGGGCCATTCCCGCTCTCGCCGCTGTCGCTGCGCGGTCGCCATGTCGGTCTTTTTGGCCTCGGGCGCATCGGTGGCGAGATCGCCAAGCGGCTGGAGCCGTTCAAGGTCAAGATCAGCTATCACACCCGCCGGCCGAAGGCCGATTGCCCCTATGGCTATCACGCCTCGTTGCTGGATCTGGCCGCTGCGGTCGATACGCTGATTTGCATCGTGCCAAAGACAGCCGAGACCCATAAGGCGATCGATGCCGCGGTGCTGAAGGCGCTGGGGCCTAACGGCGTGCTGATCAATGTCGGCCGCGGCTGGAGCGTCGACGAAGACGCGCTGATCGCCGCTTTGCAGGACGGCACGATCGCTGCCGCGGGGCTCGATGTGTTTCAGGAGGAGCCGAAGGTGCCGCAGGCGCTGATCGACCTGCCGAACGCCTCGCTTCTGCCGCATGTCGCCTCGGCCTCCGTGCCGACGCGCAATGCCATGGCAGACCTGGTGGTCGACAACCTGATCAGCTGGTTTGGCAACGGCACAGTGCTGACGCCGGTTCCGGAAACGCCGCCGAAATAGCTCGGACTAGCTGCGGTCGCCCGCATAGGCGCGGACCGCGTTGCCAAAGGCTTCGAACAGGGCGCGGGACGGGGCATCCGTCTCTGCCCAGTATTCCGGGTGCCATTGCACACCGATGGCAAAACCCTTGGCATCGATCACCGAGACGGCCTCGATCGTGCCGTCTTCGGCGACGGCTTCGACCTGCAGGCGGGGTGCCGTTTTCGAGATCGCCTGGCGGTGCAGGGAGTTGACCATGACCTCGCCCGTGCCGAGATAGCGGGCAATGCAGGATCCTTTGGCGACGATGACGTTCTGGCGGACCGCAAACGCCGTGTCGCGGTCGACATCGGCCGGCTTGCGATGGTCCCAGACGCCAGGCTGCTCCTGGATCTCGCTGGCCAATGTTCCGCCAAGGGCGACGTTCAATTCCTGAATACCCCGGCAGATGGCCAGCAGCGGAATACCGCGATCGAGCGCCCGTTTGATCAGCGGCATGGTGGTGGCGTCGCGGGCCGGATCGAAGGGGCCGTCGCTGTCGCGGGCTTCCTGGCCGTAGAGCGAGGGATGGACATTGGTCGCCGAGCCCGAGACCAGCAGCCCGTCGACTCGGTCGAGAATGGCGTCCGTGTCATTGCCGGCCTCGAAGGCGGGGATGATGAAGGACATGACATCGGCCACCTTCAGGGCGGCGCGGACATACTGATTCTGCGCGGCATGCCAAGTCGTTCCGTCGAATTCTCTGATATCGGCGGGAATGGCGATGATCGGCTTGGGCATGGAAGGCTCCGGGATATTCGTCTGTCATGGCTTTGTGCGGCCAGTGTCCAGGGCAAGTCAACGGATAATCGCGCCGCGCACCGCACGTTTCTTCTCTCAGGTTGCGCCTGCGTGAAAGCATTCCGCCGCACCTTTGTCCGCAAGTGATTGCCCTTGTGCAAGTCCTTCGCGGCATTAGTCAAAAGAATATCGGCATCGTGCTTGAAACGCTTTGGACAAAATGGTTAGCTCGCCAGCATTGCTGCTGGGAGGAGGCCGCAAGGTACTTGTTGGCAGAGCAACCATGTTGGGAGGTCAATGCATGGATCGTCGTTCATTTATCAAAAACGCAGGTGTCGCCAGTGCAGGTGCTGCCGCGTCCACTGTACTCGCAGCCCCTGCCATCGCGCAGACAAATCCGAAAATCACCTGGCGTCTCACGTCGTCATTTCCGAAGTCGCTCGACACGATTTTTGGGGGCGCGGAAGATGTCGCGGCCAGGGTCGCTGCGGCGACGGACGGCAATTTCACGATCCAGACTTTTGCCGCCGGCGAAATCGTTCCGGGCCTGCAGGCAGCCGATGCCGTCAGCGCGGGCACGGTCGAGATGTGCCATACCTGCTCCTACTACTATGTCGGCAAGGATCCGACTTTCGCGATCGGTACGGCCATTCCCTTCGGCCTCAATGCCCGCCTGACCAATTCGTGGTTCTATAACGGCAACGGCAATACGCTGCTCAACGAGTTCTATGCCAAGCACAATCTCTACGGCATGATCTCCGGCAATACCGGTGCGCAGATGGGTGGCTGGTTCCGCAAGGAAATCAACACCGTCGACGACATCAAGGGCGTCAAGATGCGCATCGCCGGTCTGGCCGGCAAGGTCATCGAAAAGCTCGGCGGTGTTCCGCAGCAGATCGCTGGCGGCGATATCTATCCGGCGCTGGAAAAGGGCACGATCGATGCCGCCGAATGGGTCGGCCCCTATGACGACCACAAGCTCGGCTTCTACAAGGTGGCCAAGTATTACTACTACCCGGCCTTCTGGGAAGGCGGCCCGGTCATCCACTCCTTCGTCAATCTCGACAAGTGGAACGACCTGCCGAAGGGCTACCAGGCCATTCTGCAGGATGCCTGCTCTTTCGCCAATACCAACATGATGGCGAAATACGATTCCAAGAACCCGACGGCGATCAAGCAGCTGGTCGGCGAAGGCACGATCCTGCGTCCGTTCAGCCAGGAAATCCTCGAGGCCTGTTACAATGCCGCCCTCGAAGTCTATGCCGAGATTTCGGCGACCAATGCCGACTTCAAGAAGATCTACGAAGACCAGGTGGCTTTCAAGCGCGAAGGCTATCTGTGGATGCAGCTGTCGGAATACACGTTCGACACCTTCATGATGATCCAGCAGCGCAACGGCAAGCTCTAAGCTTCTCCTGCCTCGTTTCATGAGAAAGCCTCGGGATGACCATCGTCCCGAGGCTTTTTGCATGGCGTCTGCTTGATGAAAAAAGGCCCCGATGCGGGGCCTTTTCAAATACCTTCATAGCTCGTCTTGCGACAATGCCGCTAGTTGAACTTCGGCGGCTGGCTGAGGTCCATGCCGGGGGCAGGGGTGGTCGTGGCCGGAGCTTGGCCGGGCAAGCCGTTGTTGCCGTTGCCGCCCAGCGGCGGCAGACCGAAGGCCGGAGCTTGACCTTGACCGCCCTTGCCGTCGGAGCCGAGCGGTGGCAATCCGAGACCACCCGGTGCCTGCGGTGTCGCACCCGATGCATTGGAGTTGTTGTTGCCAAAGCCCGGGATCTGGATCTGGATGGTACTGGGATCCACGGTTTCGTGCCCGCTCTTGTAGCGCATCACCAGACCGGGGAAGGCAATGACCACCAGGATCATGATGAACTGGATGACGATGTAAGGGAAAACGCCCTTGTAAATAGCGATCGTGCTGACCCCGGCCATCATCTTGCCGGTCACCTGGTCCTTCCACGAACCGGCCGGCGTGATGGAGCGCAGGTAGAACAGCGAGAAGCCGAAGGGCGGCGTCAGGAACGAGGTCTGCAGGTTGATGCCGAGGATGACCCCGAACCAGACCAGGTCGATGCCGAGCTTGTCGGCCACCGGCGCCAGCAGAGGGACCATGATGAAGGCGATCTCGAAGAAGTCGAGAAAGCAGCCGAGGATGAAGACAATAATGGTGACGACGATCAGGAAGCCATATTCGCCGCCCGGCAGTGCCAGCAGCAGTTCCTCGATCCAGACATTGCCGTTGATGCCGTAGAAGGTCAGGCCGAAGACGCGTGCGCCGATCAGGATCATCATGACGAAAGCCGACAGCTTGGTCGTGGCATCCAAGGCATGCTTGAGGGTCGCCATGGACAGGCGGCCTTTCATCGCGGCCATCAGCAAGGCACCTGCGGCCCCCATGGCGCCGCCTTCGGTTGGCGTGGCGATGCCGAGGAAGATGGTGCCCAGCACGAGGAAGATCAGCGCCAGCGGCGGGATCAGCACGATGACCACCTGCTGGGTCAGCCTGGAAATGACGTTCAGGCTGAAGGTTCGATTGGCCAGCGCGATCAGGTAGACCGTGATCACTCCGAAGGCCAGGGCTGCAACCAGCCGCCATTCCGGGCTGGCAATGCCGAGGAAAAGCACTTCATGGCCGAGGAAATACAGGGCCACCGAGATGGCCAGCATCACAAACAGCGACGTCACGCCATCACCGAGCGTGCGCGCTTCCTTCGGCAGGGCCGGCGCCCAGTCGGGGCGAACCATGGTGACGGCGAAGATGTAGAGGCAGTAAGCGGCGACGATCAGCAGGGCTGGATAGAGCGCGCCGACATACATGTCGCCGACCGAGCGGCCGAGCTGGTCGGCCATGACGATCAGCACCAGTGAGGGCGGGACGATCTGTGCCAGCGTACCGGATGCGGCGATGGTGCCGGCCACCAGGGGCTGGTTATAATGATAGCGCAGCATGATTGGCAGCGAGATCAACCCCATCGCCATCACCGATGCCGCAACGACGCCGGTCGTGGCGCCCAGCAGGGCGCCGACCAGGATGACCGCATAGGCAAGACCGCCACGGATCGGTCCGAACAGCTGACCGATCGTATCCAGCAGGTCTTCCGCCATGCGCGACCGCTCGAGGATCAGTCCCATCAGGGTGAAGAAGGGGATCGACAGCAGCGTGTCATTGTACATGATGCCGTAGATGCGTTCCGGGTGGGATTGCAGCAGCGGCCAGAACAGCCGGATCTCCGGCGAGATGGTGGACAGCTCGACACCGAGGGCGAAATAGATCAGTCCGCCGGCAGCCAGCGTAAAGGCGACGGGATAGCCGAGCAGCAGCATCAGCATGACCGTCGTGAACATGATCGGCGCGAGATTGTGGGCGATGAAATCGATCATCCTAGCGGCCCTCTATGCTGTGCGTTTCGGCGGCTGCCGCAGCAGTGTCGACCGGATCTTCCATATAGCCGAAGAGGATTGCGGCCCGCTTGATGATTTCGGAAAAGGCCTGTGCCGTCAGAAGCATGAAGCCGAGCAGGACCGCTGCCTTGGCGGGCCAGATGATCAAACCGCCGGCGCTGGAAGAGATTTCACCGCTGGCAAAGGATCGCCAGAACCATGGCCAGGCAAGGTAGGCCATCAGGAAGGAGAAGGGCACGAGGAAGATCGTGTGAAGGATCAGGTCGATCCAGTCGCGCGTCCTTTTCGACCAGGAACTCGATACGATATCGATGCGGATATGCTCATTCTTGAGAAGCGCATAGGCGGCCGCCAGCATGAAGACTGTGCCGAAAAGATACCATTGCAGTTCGAGCCAAGCATTGGACGAGATGTCGAACATCTTGCGGACGATCGCATTTCCCGTGCTGATGAGTACGGCTGCGAGCAGCAACCAAGACACTGATCGACCGATTGTCTCGTTGATCCGGTCGATCAGGCGGCTTATCGCCAATAGCAATCCCATTTTTTTCTCCCCTAGACTTGACCATGTCCATAGAACATGCGCCGACCTCGTGCAACTGGCGTCATGCAGGTCTCGAACGGCGAAAGTCCATACTTCATAGGACTTTCGTCGATCCTGATAGTCTGCGCGATTGGAGTTGCGCCTTGATGGCGCCGCATCCGGGGAGGTATGATGGCAGATGGGCCGGATCGGGGGTGGCGCCAGGGCTGTGCGTTTGTGCAGTACGGACGCTAAGGGTTTGGCTTTACGGTGGTTTGGTCGGTTTGCGGGGCCTGGAATTCGCTATGACTGTAAAGGACCACTTACAAAAATGCGTAAAACCCCGTCGATTTGGATAGCAAATTTTAAAACGTTTTATCCTACTGTCGGGCCTGCAAAAGGAGACGACAGATGAAGGCCCGCGCCGCGAACACTGTGCCGACCGATGTCTATCTGTCGTTTGTGAGTTCGCTATTTGGCAACCGCCAGACACTTTTCACCGGTATGGTCGTCCATATCCTGACCTATGTCGCTGTCTTCCATAAGACGCAGGACCCTTACTTCATCTATCTGTCCTGCGGATTCGCGGCCGTGTTCGCCTACCGCATCTTCTGGTTCATCAAGTTTAGCGCCGTGGACAAATCGGCGTGGAACGTGACCGACATTCGCCGATGGGAAATCCGCTATGTGCTGGGTGGCGGCGCGACCGCCGCCATTCTCGGCGTGGGCTGTGGCTATTCGATCCTCGCCTACGAGGACACGTTCGTCGAACTTGCTTGCATTTCCGTCACGATGGCGTCGATGGTCTCGGTCGTCGGGCGCAATTACGGCTCGCGCCTCGCGGTCAATCTTCAGAGCCTGGCCTGCTGCTTGCCGATCATCGTCGGGGCCATTTTCTCGGACGATCCCTACAAGGTGCTGCTTTCGATCATGCTGGTACCGTTCGTGCTGACCACGCAGGTCATGGCCAAGGGTGTCAGGGAGTTTCTTTACGAAAACGTCATCGCCACCCGCGAAATGCGGAAAATCGCCGACAGTTTCGATACGGCGCTGAACAACATGACGCATGGCCTGCTGATGCTCGATCCGCAGAACCGGATCCAGGTGATCAACCGCAAGGCCTGCGAACTGCTGCATCTGGGGGAGCGCAACCGGCTGAAGAATTGCGATATCGATGTGGTGCTGCGCTATGGCGTCCGGCACACTTTCGTTGACGGATCGATGCCGGCGCTGATCCAGAGGCAACTGACTCAGATGATCGACGGATCGATCTCGCGGGCTGTCATGCAGTTCTCCGACGACCTGATCCTGGAGTTTTCCGCCAGCCGTCGCCCCGAAGGCGGCGTGGTGCTGATCTTCGAGGACGTGACGGCGCGGGCGCGGGCCGAGCGCAAGATCCTGCAGATGGTGCGGTTCGATGCGCTGACCGGCCTGCCGCACCGCAATTATTTCGCCGAGCTTGTCAAGGACCGTATCGATCATCGGACAAGCAGCGGTCCTGTCGGCTTCCTCGTCCTCGACGTCAACGACTTCAAGCATGTCAACGACGTAAAGGGCCACCTGACGGGTGACCGCCTGCTTTTGGCCATTGCCAACCGGCTGTCGGCAGCGGCCGGAAGCGACGTTCTGACCGGGCATCTGGTCGGCGACCAGTTCGTGCTGTTCCTGGCAGATGCTGCTGACCCGATCGAGTTGGAGGCGCGCATGCGCGCCATTCATGTGCAGGCAGCCGGAGACTACGAGGTCGACGGATCGACCTTCCGGGTCAACTTCTCGGCCGGCGGCGTGATGATGCTCAGTGAGGATCTGCGTATGGACGAATGGCAGATCAAGGTCGATCTGGCGCTGTTTGAATCCAAGTCGCGCGGCAAGGGCGCCTTCACTTTGTTCGCCGAAGAGATGGATGCCCGCTATATCGAGCGCCAGCGTCTGAAGTCCGATCTGCGTGCCGCCGTCGAATCCCAGTCGCTCAATGCCGTCTACCAGCCGATGTTCAAGCCGGATGGTTCGCGGATCGAGTGCTGTGAGGCGTTGTCACGCTGGACCCATCCCGAGAAGGGCGCCATTCCGCCGAATGTCTTCATCCAGATTGCCGAAGAGATGGGCATCGTCTCCGACATTACCCGGTTCATGATCCGCCAGGCCTGCCGCGACTGCATGACCTGGCCGGAACATATCGCGGTATCGGTCAACCTGTCGGTGCATGACCTGCGGGACGGAGCGATCGCCGACACCATCATCGAAGCGCTGGCTGAGACCGGCCTGCCTGCGTCGCGGCTGCATCTGGAAGTGACCGAAAGCAGCCTGATGGAGGAATTGTCTGCCGTCCGTGCCTTGCTCGAAATGCTGCGTGCCAAGGGCATTACCATCGCCATCGACGATTTTGGCACCGGCTTCTCAAGCCTCAGCTATCTCGACACGCTGCCGATCGACGTGGTCAAGATCGACCGCTCCTTCGTGCGCAACATCGGCGAGGATGCACGCCGGCTCAAGCTGCTGCGCGGCATCGTCAACCTGTCGCGCCAGCTCGACCTGGAGATCGTCGTCGAGGGCGTCGAGACGGAAGACCAGCTGGCGCTGATCAACAAGTACAATTGCGGCGATCTGATCCAGGGCTATCTGTTCTCGATGCCGGTGGCCTCCGAGAAGATCCGGGCCTTAAGCAACGAGGCCGAAAAGCGCCCGCTGCAGCGTCGCGGCCCGCGCGTCGCCTGACATTTCCCCATCCCGAAGACAAGATCCGCAAGCGATATCTCGGCCCGCCGCCGTGCCCCCAATGCCGGTGAACGGCGGGCATGCGGCATCGGCCGAAGTGCAGATGCCTCTGCCGGCGAGGCCGCCTTATGCTTAACACGTGGACCGAAAGCGGCTTCCAAACAGCCTCCTGAAATTGTGAGGTGTCTTCGCATTTTGAGGGTGCGAGAGCGGAAAACCCCTTAATTGTTAGGTGATTTTAGCAATCCCTGTTTCTTTCGTTAACCTTAATACAAAGTAATTGACTAAAAGGGACCAGTTTGATGCTGCGATGGCGTTATCCAAATGGTAATCATATTTTCAAAATTTTAACGGTTTTGATGAGTGATCATATGAGTGATTTTAAACCTGCGGCCGAGAGCTTTCCCGACAAGATGATGGCGTTGCTAGACAATATCGAGTATCGCCGCATCGAGAGCAGCGAGGATTTCGGTGACATCGAAAGGTTGCGTTTCAAGGCCTACAAGGCCGCCGGCGTTCTGCCGGTAGGTTCCCACACGCTCATCGACGATGTGGATTTCGATCCGAATGCCTATGTGTTCGGGGTCTACTACTTTGAGGAGTTGGTCAGTACGATCCGGTTGCATTATGTGACGCCGGACCATCGGGTATCCCAGTCGGCAGGTGTGTTTCCTGATATCATGGACGATCTGCTGGACGCCGGGTTGACCCTCATTGATCCTGCTCGATTTGCTGCTGATCCGCAGGTCGCTGCCGAGTTGCCGGTAATTCCCTATATCACCCTCCGCCCCAGCATTGTCGCAGCCGCCTATTTCAGGGCGGACCGAGTGCTGCAACATGTGCGGCCACCCCATGCGGCCTTCTACAAGAGGGTATTCTACGCTGACACGCTGGTTGAGCGGCGGATGACGGAAATCTACGGGCTCGAGCTTACATTGATGTCAACCAATACCCATACGGTTGGCAACAAGCTTCTTCGGCGCTACCCGTTCTTCGATTCGGCCAGTCACGAGCGTCGGCTGATGTTCGGCCGACCCGAACAGGGAGGCTCTCCGAGCCTGACGGTGCTTCCTTCTGCCCGCCTCGTCGCTTCCGGGGCAATCTTGGGGGCGCAGGCCGGGATCGATTACTGAGATTCAAGTGTTGCGCGATCTTGTTGCGTCTTTAAGATCCGTTGTGTATTCGGTTTATAGCGGCAGGGATTGATATCGCTGCCTGAACCAAGGGCTTCGGCAGCAGCGCCGACCATTTCGAGGGAAGCGAAACTATGAGCGAACATCACACGGGTCCGGTCGAAACCGGCGCATCGATGGACTATGCGTCGCACGAAAAGACCTACGACTATTTCATCGCCGGCGCCAAGTACGGCACGGCCATCATGGTCGCGCTGATGATCGCCATGGCGGCGGGCTTCTTCAGCTCTGCCGGTTTCCTCGGCGGTGTGCTGGTCTTCATCGTGCTGAGCGTCGCGGGCGTCTTCATGCTGCGCTAAGCAGTAGCGGCATACGGACATCATAAAATCGGGCCTATCCCAGCGTATCGGAGGTTTCATGCTTCCGATGCGCTTTTTGTTGTCCGCTGCGCCCTGAAGCAAAACCAATTGCCTATCGGCAATTTTTAGTTGATCATCCCCCGGTCATAATTGGCATTTGCAAAGTATAAGGGGTAGGCGACGCAGTTTCGGCCAATATTGAGGGTAGCGCCATGAGCAATGAAGTGCCCTATACGAGTCGCAAACCTGTGGTTTTCATTCACGGCGCCTGGATGACGCCGGCGTGCTGGGATCCCTTCACAACCGTTTTCGAGGCTGCCGAATATCGGGTCCTTGCTCCCGCCTGGCCCTTCATCGACGGCCCGGCGGCTGCCCTGCGCAGCCATCCGCCGGCAGGCCTCGGCAGCATGACGGTCGGCACGATCGTCGATCACTATGCGCGAATCATCAATACGCTGCCGGTGCCGCCGCTGATCATCGGCCATTCGTTCGGCGGACTGGTGGCGCAGTTGCTGCTCGACCGGGGTATCGGCCGGGCCGGGGTAGCCGTGGCCCCCGCACCGTTTGCCGGCATCGTGCCCGATGGTACGACGCTTGCCGGCGCCTTGCCCATCCTGCTGCGCTGGAACGGATGGAACCGGCCCTATACGATCAGCCACCAGCACTTTGCCATGAACTTCGCCAATACGGTGGACGCGGCCAGCCAGCAGGCGGCCTTTGAGCGGTTGGTGGTGCCGACATCGGGGCGGATCTTCTATCAGGCAGCGACAGGGATCGGCCTTGTCATCCATCCGAAGGAAAGGTTGCAGCCGCTGTTGATCATCGAGGGAGAAATGGACCGCACGGTGACGCCTTCCATGGCCCGTACGGCCTTCGAGAAGCAGAGGAAATCGCCGAGCCGTACGGATTTCAAGCAGTTTGCCGGACGCTCGCATTTCATCCTGTCCGAACCCGGTTGGGAAGAGGTGGCGGACTATGCGCTGAACTGGGCCGAGAATCTGGTCTGACGGTGAATGACCGCAGCCCGACATGAAAATGCCGACCCCTGACGGTGCCGGCATCGCAGATGTCTTCAGGCTATGTGGCTTTTTTCAGCTTCCGGCCCGGGTTCGCGCCAGGCCGGCCTGGGCCGGTGTGTATTTGGGGTCAAGCCCGAGCGCATGGGCATAGGACTTCGCAGCGCGCGCCTTGTCGCCGCGGCGCTCGTAGATCAGCGCCTGATTGGCCCAGGATTCGGCGACCTTGCCGTCCAGTTCGATGGCGTGGTTGAAATCGGCGAAGGCATTCTCGTCGTCGTTCAGCGCGACATAGGACACCCCGCGGCCGTTATAGG
The DNA here is from genome assembly GCF_012276985.1 of Agrobacterium sp. a22-2. Taxonomy (GTDB): domain Bacteria; phylum Pseudomonadota; class Alphaproteobacteria; order Rhizobiales; family Rhizobiaceae; genus Allorhizobium. The sequence goes on from NZ_JAAXMM010000002.1 coordinate 94,558, forward strand.
GCTCCGGTGCGCTCGGCGACAGCGAGATCGCCTTGGAGAAATCGTCGATCGCCTTGTCGTGCTGGCCGCGCAACTGGTAGATCAGGCCGCGATTGTGATAGGCGCGACCATCGGTGGTGTCGAGCTGAATGGCGCGGTTGAAGTCGCCGAAGGCTTCGTCGATGCGGCCGGCCTGGCGATAGACGTTACCGCGACCGATATAGGCGACATCGTAATTGGGATTGAGCTTCAAGGCCGCATTATAGTCGGCGGCGGCTTCGACCGGCTTGCCCATGTTGCGATAGACGAGGCCGCGATTGGCATAGGCCTGGTAGAAACGCGGGTTCAGCTCCAGGGCGCGGTTGAAATCGGCAAGCGCCCGGCTGAATTCGCCGGCGCGGCCGTAGGCCGAACCGCGCACGTTGTAGCCTTCCGGATCCTGGGGATTGCTGTTGATCACCGAAGACAGCGACGCAATGTTTTCTTCCGAGCCTTGCGCCCGGTCGACGCGGATCATGTCGTCCGTCTGGCTGGTCGACTGGCAGCCTGCCAAGGTCAGCGCACCGAGGATCATCATTGCCGACGCGGCAGAGCGCGTGCAGTTTGCAAAGGGCGAGCGGGAGAGAAAGGGTCGAGACAAAGCGATCGTGTCAGCCATTATGCGGCAAGCTTTCCGTTCTGCATGCAAAGCCCTGGACGGGCCATGATGCTGATCATTATAACTGGAAGGGCGGCGGCGAACCAGTCGCCCCCGCCCTCTAACATCGGAAAACGTCTAAATAGCGACCGATTAACGGGCAGCTGCTGCGCGGGGTGCCGGTGCAGCAATCAGGCCTTCGCGCTGCATGCGCTTGCGGGCCAGCTTGCGAACGCGGCGAACCGCTTCCGCCTTTTCGCGGGCGCGCTTTTCAGACGGCTTCTCGTAGAAGTCGCGCATCTTCATTTCGCGGAAGATACCTTCGCGCTGCATCTTCTTCTTCAAAGCGCGAAGCGCCTGGTCAACGTTGTTGTCGCGGACAAGTACCTGCACGTCTATCCCGTTCCTTTGGTTTCGTGTTGTTGATCCGCAACAATGCTGCCATCAGCGGAACAAAGTAAAACATCCGCCGGAACGCATTTCCGGCGATTTTGGCGCGAAATAACAGATCGTGATTTCAAAGTCCAGATGCGGACTGCAGTTTGCCGCGGAAAAATGCAAAGGGTAAGGCGCTTATTTGCGCCGTGTCGAAAGATGGGCGTCAATGCGTCGCAAAACGAACTGTGCGTCGCAACTTGATTTGCGAGGTGTATGGTCCTACCCAATTGCCTGAACCATAGGAGTTTGAGGCGAATGCGCAAATATTCCGTTTTTGCCGTGGCGCGCGAAGCGCTGCGTGGCCACAAAGGCTGGGACGCCCAGTGGACCTCGCCGGAGCCGCGGCAAGCCTATGACGTGATCATCATCGGGGCCGGTGGTCATGGCCTGGGGGCGGCTTATTACCTGGCCAAGGAACACGGCATCACCAATGTCGCGGTGATCGAGCGGGGTTGGCTTGGCGGTGGCAATACCGGCCGCAACACGACGATTATCCGGTCCAACTATCTCTACGAAGAGAGCATGGACATCTACGAGCATTCGCTGAAGCTCTGGGAGGGCCTGAGCCAGGATCTCAACTACAATGTCATGTACTCGCCGCGCGGCGTGCTGATGCTGTCGCACAATGTGCATGACCAGCAGTCGTTCAAGCGCCATGTGAATGCCAACAATCTCTATGGCATCGACAACGAATGGATGACGCCGGAGCAGGCCAAGGCCTTCTGTCCGCCGCTCGATATCTCGAAATCCGCCCGCTACCCGATCAACGGTGCAGCGCTGCAGCGGCGCGGCGGTACCGCCCGTCACGATGCCGTGGCCTGGGGTTATGCCCGTGCCGCGTCCGATCGCGGCGTGCACATCATCCAGAATACCGAAGTGACCGGCATCCGCCGGGCCCCCAGCGGCGAGGTGATCGGCGTCGAGACATCGCGCGGTTTCATCGGCGCCAAGAAGGTCGGCGTGTCGGCGGCCGGCCATTCCTCGGTTGTCATGCAGATGGCCGGCGTGCGCGTGCCGCTGCATTCGACGCCGCTGCAGGCGCTGGTCTCCGAGCCGATGAAGCCGATCTTCCCCTGCGTGGTCATGTCCAACACGGTGCATGCCTATATCTCGCAGTCGGACAAGGGCGAGTTCGTCATCGGCGCCGGCACCGACCAGTACAATTCCTATTCGCAAACCGGCGGTCTGCAGATCATCACCCATACGCTGGATGCGATCTGCGAACTGTTCCCGATGTTCCGCCGCGTCAAGATGATGCGCCAATGGGGCGGCATTACCGACAATACGCCCGACCGCTCGGCGATCCAGAGCGTCACGCCGGTTCCGAACCTGTTCGTCAATTGCGGCTGGGGCACCGGCGGCTTCAAGGCGACGCCCGGTTCGGCCAACCTGTTTGCCCATCTGATCGCACGCGGCGAGCCGCATCGTCTGGCCTCTGGTTTGACGCTGGACCGTTTCCGCACCGGCCGTCTGATCGACGAAGCGGCCGCGGCCGCTGTGGCACATTGATTTCGAAGGATCGCCCATCATGTTGCTGATCAAATGCCCCTATTGCGAGGAAGAGCGCGCCGAACTCGAATTCCGCGGCGCCGGCGAGGCGCATATCGTGCGTCCGGCCAATATCGCCGAGATTTCCGATGACGAATTCGCGGAGTTCTTCTTCCTGCGGGACAATCCCAAGGGCCTGATTTTCGAGCGCTGGCGCCATATGCATGGCTGCGGCCGCTTCTTCAACGCGGTGCGCGACACCGTCAGCGACCGCTTCCTGCTGACCTACAAGGCCGGCGAGCCGAAGCCCGATGCGTCCGTCCTCGACGCCATCTCGAAGGGAGCCTCGAAATGAGCGGCGCCAATCGTATTCCCGGCAAAGGCCGCCTGACCCCGGCCAGAACCGCCCGCTTCACCCTCGACGGCCGCTGTCTGACGGCGCTCGAAGGCGATACCGTCGCCTCCGCCATGCTGGCCAATGGCCTGCATCTGGCCGGACGCTCGTTCAAGTATCACCGGCCGCGCGGCATCCTGACGGCTGGCCCCGAAGAGCCCAATGCCCTGCTCGACATTTCCCGGGATTCGGCGCGCAAGCAGCCGAACGTGCGCGCCACGGTGCAGGAAGTGTTCGACGGCATGAAGGTCGAGACCCAGAACCGCTGGCCGTCGCTCACCTTCGATGTCGGCGTCGTCAACGATTTCTTCTCGGCGTTTTTTGCCGCCGGTTTCTACTACAAGACCTTCATGTGGCCGAAGGCCGCCTGGCACACGGTCTATGAGCCCTTCATCCGCCGGGCTGCCGGTCTCGGCGTCGCGCCGAAGGAAGAAGATCCGGATCACTACGCCAACCGCTACGCCCATTGCGACGTTCTGGTGGTCGGCGGTGGGGCGGCTGGTCTGGCCGCTGCCCTTGCCGCGGCCGAAGCCGGCGCCAAGGTCATTCTCTGCGACGAGCAGCCGGAAATGGGCGGCGCGCTGCACTATGATACGGGTGCCGTGATCGATGGCCATAACGGCTATGACTGGGCGCAGGTGACCGCGGCGCGGCTGGCCGCCATGCCCAATGTCCGGGTGATGAGCCGCACCACGGCTTTCGGCTACTACAACCACAATTTCGTCGCCCTTGCCGAGCGGGTGACCGACCATGTCGCCAAGCCGGGCAAGACCAGCCCGCGCGAACGGCTGTGGCAGGTGCGCGCCAAGAAGGTGATCCTGGCCACCGGCTCGATCGAGCGGCACATGGTGTTTGCCAATAACGACCGTCCCGGCATCATGCTGGCGTCTGCCGGCCGCACCTATCTCAACCATTTCGGCGTGGCTGTCGGCGCCAAGGTCGGCGTCTATACGGCGCATGACTCGGCCTATGAGGCGGCGTTCGACCTGAAGAGGGCCGGCGTCACCATCGCTTCCATCGTCGATTGCCGGGAAAAGCCGGGCGACAGGGTTCTGTCGGAAGCAAAGGCGCTGGGCATCGAGGTCCTGACCGGCCATTCCGTGGTCGATACGGCAGGCCGGCTGCGCATCAAGTCGATGAGCGTCAGGCGTAATGGCGGCAGCGGGTCTGCCCGCAAGATCGAGGTCGACGCGCTGCTGATCTCGGCCGGCTGGACGCCGTCGGTGCATCTGTTCTCGCAATCGCGCGGCAAGCTGAAATTCGATGCGGCGCGCGATCGCTTCCTGCCGGACGTTTACGCGCAGGAAAGCCTGTGCGTTGGCACCTGCAACGGCACCGACGATTTGCAGGCCGTGCTCGACGAGGCCTATGCGGCCGGTCGCGACATGGCGGTGGCCGTCGGCGCCAAGGGCGCCGTCAATGCGGCGCTGATCGGCGCAAACGCCTTTGACTGGACCGGCGGCATGATCGGTGCTGCGGAAGGCGCAGGGCGCGATACGACCGTGAAGGCCTTTATCGACTTCCAGCACGATGTCTGTGCCAAGGACATCCGCCTGGCGGTGCGCGAAGGCATGCACTCGATCGAGCATATCAAGCGCTTCACCACCAATGGCATGGCCTCCGACCAGGGCAAGCTGTCGAACATGCACGGCCTGGCGATTGCCGCCGAAATGCTCGGCAAGGAGATCCCGCAGGTCGGCCTCACCACGTTCCGCGCGCCGTATACGCCGGTGACCTTCGGCACGCTGATCAACCATTCGCGCGGCGACCTGTTCGACCCGACCCGCAAGACGCCGATGCATGCCTATGAGGCGTCGAAGGGCGCCGAGTTCGAGGATGTCGGCAACTGGAAACGTGCCTGGTATTATCCGCGCCCCGGCGAGGACATGCATGCGGCGGTGAACCGCGAATGCAAGACCGCCCGCGAGACGGCCGGCGTGTTCAACGCTTCGACGCTCGGTAAGATCGAGGTGGTCGGCCCGGATGCGGCGCAGTTCCTCAACCTGATGTATACCAATGCCTGGGATACGCTGAAGCCCGGCAAATGCCGCTACGGCATCATGACCCGCGACGATGGCTTCATCTATGACGACGGCGTCGTCGGCCGCATCGCCGAGGATCGCTTCCATGTGACGACGACGACCGGCGGTGCCCCGCGCGTTCTCAATCACATGGAAGACTATCTGCAGACGGAATTCCCGCATCTGAAGGTCTGGTTGACCTCGGCCACCGAACAGTGGGCGGTGATTGCCGTGCAGGGACCGAAGGCCCGCGATATCATCGCGCCCTTTGTGGAGGGCATCGACATCTCCAACGAGGCCTTCCCGCATATGAGTGTGGCCGAAGGCAAATTCTGCGGCGTGCCGACGCGTCTGTTCCGCGTGTCGTTCACCGGCGAGCTTGGTTTTGAGGTCAACGTGCCGGCCGATTTCGGTCCAGACGTGTTCAAGGCCATCTGGGAGCGGGCGGAAGGCATGGGTGCCTGCCTCTACGGCACCGAGACCATGCATGTGCTGCGCGCCGAGAAGGGCTATATCATCGTCGGTCAGGACACCGACGGGACGCTGACCCCGGACGATGCCGGCCTTGCCTGGGCCGTCTCCAAGAAGAAGACCGATTTCGTCGGCATTCGCGGCCTGAAGCGCCCCGACCTGATGCGTCAGGGCCGCAAGCAATTGGTCGGCCTGTTGACCAAGGATCCGGGCGAAGTGCTGGAGGAGGGCGGCCAGATCGTGGCCGATCCGAACCAGCCCAAGCCCATGACCATGCTCGGCCATGTGACATCGTCCTACTGGTCGGAAAATCTCGGCCGCTCGATCGCCTTCGCCATGGTCGCCAACGGAAGGGCGCGGCTGGGCGAGACGCTCTATGTGCCGATGAAGGACAAGACCATCGCGGTCGAGGTGACGGACATGGTGTTCTTTGACAAGGAAGGGGGACGCATCCATGGTTGATGGTCTGGTTGCTTCGCGCAAATCCGTACTCGAGGGCTTTCACGGCGGATCCTTGTTGGTTCGTCTGACGCCTGCCGCTCCGGCCACGCGGGTGGCGCTGCGGGCAGGGGCGGATGCCGTCGCTGCTCTTTCCAAGGCGCTTGGCCTTACCCTGCCTGTCACGCCGAAGACCTCGGCGTCGCTCAACGGCCGTTCGGCCTTCTGGATCGGTCCGGACGAATGGCTGCTGATCGACGAGACGGGTGGCGACCTGATGGGGCTTTGCGCCTCGTCCGGTGCCGTGCATTCGGCCACCGATGTGTCGCACCGCAACACCGCCATCATGGTCTCCGGTCCGGGTGCCGAAAACACGCTCAATGCCGGCTGCCCGCTCGACCTGTCGCTTGCCGCCTTCCCGGTCGGGGCAGTCACCCGCACGGTGTTCGGCAAGATCGAGATCGTGCTCTACCGGCTGGCGGACGACACGTTCCGCCTGGAATGCTGGCGCTCATTTGCCGAATACGCCTTCGGCCTGCTGGCGGAAGCCGCGGAAGACGCGGCGGCGTGATTTGTGGCAGTGCAGTCCGGCTGACTTGCTGCCGGGCTGCCTCTTTTGTCATTGCCTGTTTTCATGCTAGAAATGTCCAGAGCTTTCCTAGGGCCATGGCATGAAAAAGGCCGATAAAATCGAAATTTCAGTCAGTCCCAACACCATGCGTGCGTTGCATGAGGTCATGGCCGCCGGAGATTACGGGTCGGCAGACGACGCCATCGGCGATGCGTTGCGGGAGTGGCAGGAGCAGCGAAACGGCGAGGTCGAGCAATTGTCCTTGATCCGCAACCGCATTCGTCGATCATTGGATGACCCAAGAGGTGATGTGACGATCGAAGAGGTCGACACCCATCTGGACGCGCTGTTTGCAGCGTCAAAGCCGGCGGGCGACCGTGCGGGCCGTTAGGGTCACGTTCCGACCAGAAGCGGTCAGAGATCTCACTGATATTTTCCATTTTGTATTGGAATTGAGCCAGTCGGCGATTGTTGCATGAGGTTTCGTGTCCAGGATCAGGCGCCGATGCGTCGATATCGGCAATGTTCCGTTTGGTGGGCGCCCTCGTGACGACCTTGAGCCGGGTTTGAGAACGATTGCTTTCGAACGCTCTGCCGTGATCGCCTATAAAGTCGAAGACAATAATGTTCGGATCGTGAACATCTTCTATGGAGGGCGCAATTTCGAAGCACTTTATCGCGATGCTGCCGATCCCGATCAGCCACCGCAGAACGACTAAACCCCCGGCCAGCCCGACCATTTGATCCAGCGGCCGTGGAAGTCCGCGCGGCCGATGTCGTGTTGTTCGCCGGTCGGCCAGATCTGCAGGGTCAGGGCGGCGCCATCCGGTTTGCCGTCAGCTTCCATCTGCAGGCGCGCCAGCGGCGCGTCAGGCGTGGCTTTATCGCCGGCCGCCGCGATCAGGGCATCGCCCTCGGCCTTCAGGGCCTCTGGAAAATATTGCCAGGCGATCGAGTGATAGATGACATGGGTGGTGCCGGTATGGCGCATGGCCAGCCGGCTTTTCAGCCAGTCGATGGCATCGGCGCGCTCGACTTTCAGGCCGCTCTGAACAGCCATATCAAGCGCCAGCCGGATGCGCTCCAGCCGGTCGGCCTGGTCGGCCCAGATATAGGAGAGCATCCGCAGCCGATCATCCGGTGAGGCGGGGTCGAGCGGGTTCAGGTCGCAGCCGGCGCGGCCGGCAATCGTGATGTCTGCCTCCGGCGCGGCAGGGCCCTCCCAGTCGGGCGAGAGCATCACCGGCGACTGTCCGCCCCAGGTCGTGTCGCCCAAGCGATAGGCGTAGCTGTCCCATTGCAGGTTCAGCCCGGCGCTGGCGCCGAGTTCCGACAGGATGAGCGGCTTGCCGAACAGCTTTGCGATGGCCAGGAAACCGGGCAGCAGGGCTGACGAGCGGCGCACCTCGTTGGTCTGCGGTGGCGATGTCAGACGCTCGAGAATGAAGGCCTCGTTGCGCCTGAACGCCTCAATGCAGGCGGTCCACAGGATGTCGTCATCCGTTGCATGGGGCGGATAGACCGCCGCAAGGCTCTTGTCCGCGCCGGATAGCACCAAGGCATGCAGGCAGCCGGCAAGGCGCAGCGCCAGGGCGTCGCCTGTACCACTCGGCTCGCCGGTCCAGGCGAGGACCCGCCTGCCGACCGCGGTGCGGTCATCTAGATTGTCCGCTGCCAGGGTGCAAAGCCGTGCCGTGAATGAAGAGCCGAGATCCTCGCAGGCCCTTGCTTGGCGCCGGAAAGACTGGCGGATCGGATCAGGTTCGAGCATCTCACACTCCGGCTGGGCGATCTTTCGGGTCGAACTGGACGATGGTTATCCAGGTCGCGGTCAGGGCGGGCTTGCGCTCGTTCTCGATCTCGATGCTGGCCTCATAGGTGGTCATCAGCATGCCGGCGCCGCGAAAGCGGGCTTCGGCCAGCGTGAAATGGCCGCGGATGCGCGTGCCGCTCTTGACCGGCGACATGAAGCGCACCTTGTCGAAGCCGTAGTTGATGCCCATCGTCTGTTCGCGGATCACCGGCAGGCAATCGTAGTTCATCGCCGAGAGCAGCGACAGGGTCAGGAAGCCGTGGGCGATCGTTCCGCCGAACGGCGATTCCGCCTTGGCCCGGACGGGGTCGACATGGATGAACTGGTGGTCGTTGGTGGCTGCGGCAAAAGCATCGATCATGGGCTGGTCGACGGTCATCCAGTTGGACAGGCCGACTTCCGTCCCGACCAAACTCTCGACTTCGGCCAGCGAAATCTCCCGTGGCATATGTGCTCACCGATCCTTTTGAAAATGTATTTGCGCGTCTTATAGAGTGTGGCGCGGCCGGCGAATACAGCGACCGGGGGTTACGGCCGCTAAATCCTTAATGTTCTACCAGAAATTCGACAGAGCGCGGCTTCAAGCGGAGGGTGCCGACGCTCTTGCCCGACGAGACGCGGCGCCATTTCAGCCCTGCGGCCGCCGGCAGTTCGAAATCGCAGGCCTCCTGCGCGCGGTTGAACAGCACGGCAAGGCGAGCATTGCCGCCGCGCTTTAGATCTTTGGTGGTCAGAACCATGGCAATAGCCGGGCCTTCTGCCGCCTCCCATTCCGACACGGTCATCGGCGCGCCGGTGGAGGAGATCCATGCGACATCGCCGTTTTCGCCGATGAAGAAGGTCGTCTCGGCGAAGACTGCAAACCGCTTGCGCATGGCCGATAGCGCGGCGGTCAATTCGACCAGGTCGCTGTCTATGCTTTTCCAGTCGAGCCAGGTGAGTTCGTTGTCCTGGCAATAGGCATTGTTGTTGCCGTGCTGGGTGCGTCCGCCCTCGTCTCCGGCGGTCAGCATGATGGCGCCGCGGCTGGAAAACAGCGTCGAGAGCAGGGCCGCGACATCGCGCTTGCGGTTCTTGGTGATGGTCTTGTCGTGGGTTTCGCCTTCGACGCCATTATTCCAGGAGTAGTTCTCGTCATGGCCGTCGCGGTTGTTTTCGCCGTTGCGGCCATTGCGCTTGTGGGTGTGGGAGACCAGATCCCACAGCGTAAACCCGTCATGGGCGGCGATGAAATTGACGCTGCGGGTCTGGCGGTCGCCGTTTCGCGCAAAGATATCCGAGGAGCCGGCCAGTGCCGTTGCCAGCGCGCCGGTCATATGGCTGTCGCCACGCCAGTAGCGCCGCAGGTTGTCGCGCGCCCGGTCGTTCCATTCGAGAAAGGGTTTTGGAAAATTGCCGAGCTGGTAGCCGCCCGGCCCGATATCCCAGGGTTCGGCAATCAGCAGCCGATCCTCCAGCACATCATCGGCGGTGATGGCATGCAGGGTCTGCGATGTGGTGTGAAAGCCATGAGAGGTGCGCCCGAGGATCGGTGCGAGATCGAAGCGGAAGCCATCGACGCCGGCATTGAGGACGAAGTGGCGCAGGCTGTCGGTGATCAGCCTTCGCACATAGGTGTGGTCGCAAGCCAGCGTATTGCCGCAGCCGGTGTCGTTGACCAGCGTGCCGGGATTGCCCTCGACATGGCGATAGGCGGCCAGATTGTCGAGACCGCGCAGCGACAGCGTGGTGCCGTAGCGATCGCTCTCGCCGGTGTGATTGAACACCAGGTCGAGGATCACGCCGATGCCTTCGGCATGCAGCGCGTCGACGGTGGCGCGCAATTCTGCAACGCCGCCGGGCACCAGGCGCGGATCGAGCGCCATCAGGGCGATGGGGTTGTAGCCCCAGCTGTTGGTCAGTCCCAGCGGCGGCAGGTGACGCTCGTCGATCCAGGCGGTGATCGGCATCAGCTCTATGGCATCGACGCCGAGCTTCTTCAGGTGCTCGAGCACGGCGGGGTGGGCCAGCGCGCCGACCGTGCCGCGCAGCTTTTCGGGGATGCCGGGGTGGAGTTTCGTGAAGGGCCGGACGGCAACCTCGTAGATGAAGCCGCCAGGCGGCAGGAACGGCATCAGCACCTTGGCCGGTCGGTCGCGGGTGACGATGGCTTTCGGCACCAGATCGGCGGTCTCTTCGCCGAAAGTGCTCAGTCGCGCGTCGTGCACGAAGGGACGATCCAGCTCCTTGGCGTAAGGGTCGACCAGCAGTTTCGACGGATCATACCAGAAGCCGTGATCAGGCTCGTAACGCCCGTGGGCGCGATAACCGTAATGGGCGCCTTCGCGCGTGCCTTCCACATGCAGGCGATGCAGGTCGCCCTCGGTCCGCTCCATCGGCAGGCGGCACAATTCGGTTCCGTTTGATGTATCGAACAGGCAGAGCTCGATCCGTTCGGCATGGTGGGACCAGACGGTGAAGTCCGCCCCTGTCTTGGTCAGGCTGACACCGCCCTGGCTTGGATGCGTATGGCTCATGGGGCTCTTTCGCGGCTGGGGTTGCGAATCCATCCTGGCGACCATTGTGCAGAAGAATGGTGCGTTGGCGAGTGATATTCCTCGGCGGGCAATATTCGTCCAATCTCCGGCCAGCCGCTTTGCAGGTTCCGGAAAGGCAGTTGTTTTCGGTGTAGACTTGACAGCATACCGATTGGTTGGTTTACTGCATACCAACCAATCGGTATGCAGGGCAATGTGATGAGTGATGTTCAACATCCTTCGCGTCTAAAGCTTCTGGAAGCGGCCATCGGCGTCATCCGGGCCAAGGGTTATACGGCGACGACGGTCGACGATATCTGTGCCGCATCCGGTGTCAGCAAAGGCAGTTTCTTTCATCATTTCAAGAGCAAGGAGGATCTGGTTCTGGCGGCGGTCGACCACTGGAACCGCTTTACCGGCTCGATCTTCGAAAGCGCGCCTTATCAGGCCTTGCCTGACCCGCGCGACCGGCTGCTGGCCTATGTCGATTTCCGCACTGATATCCTCGACCGCGATGTGCAGGAGTTTACCTGCCTGCTCGGAACGCTCGTGCAGGAGACTTATGCCACCCATCCGGCGTTGCGTGAGGCCTGCGATCTCGGCATGACCGGGCATATCGAAGTTCTGATGCGCGACATTGAAGCGGCCAAGGCGCTCTATGCGCCGGATGCAACCTGGACCGTGGCAAGCGTCGGCTATTTCATGCAATCCGTTCTGCAGGGGGCCTTCATCTACGCCAAGGCCAAACAAGACCCCGACATTGCGCGCGGCAGCCTGCGGCACCTGCGCGCCTATCTCGACCATCTCTTTTCAAAACCCGTGTCAAAGGAGGAGTAAGACCATGGGAACCCACACGATTCGACTGCACCGCGTCCTGAAAGCCTCGCCGAAAAAGGTCTATCGCGCCTTTCTCGATGCCGATGCCATGTGCAAATGGCTGCCGCCCTATGGCTTCACGGGCAAGATGTATCATCTGGAGCCCGAAGTCGGCGGCACATTCAAGATGTCGTTCAGCAATTTCACGACGCAGCAGACCCATTCCTTCGGCGGCAAATATCTCGAACTCGTGCCGAACGAGCGCCTCCGCTATACCGATGAATTCGACGACCCGAACTTGCCGGGCGTAATCACGGTGACGGTGACATTGAAAGAGGTGGTCTGCGGAACGGAACTTTCGATCGTCCAGGAGGGCGTGCCGGAAGTGATTCCGGAAGCGGCCTGCTATCTCGGCTGGCAGGAATCGCTGATGCAACTGGCGACGCTGGTCGAGCCGAATATCGCGGAGTAGGGCGGGGTAACCTCGCCCTGCCGTCATTCCAGCGAAAGCTGGAATCTAGTCACGGCGCGTCTGCGCCGTGAAAGAGTCTCTTGTGATCAAGGACTTGATCAGGCTGGATCCGGGCTCAAGGCCGGGATGACGGAAACCGAGGCAACGCCGCCTGCAAACAACAAGACGCGGTGCTGCAGGCTGAAGCCCGCCGCCTCCGTTCAGGTGATCACCGTCGGCGCATCAAACCCTGTGCGGGTCTTGATGTCCGCCAGTGTTTCGGCGGCGGCGATCAGGTCGGCCAGCGCTGTCTGGGTTTCGATGTCATGACGGGTGGCATCGGGCTCGTAGCGTTCGACATAGACGCGCAGCGTCGCTCCCGACGTGCCGGTGCCCGACAGGCGGAACACTACACGGCTGCCGCCTTCAAACAGGATGCGGATGCCCTGGTTCTTGCTGACGGACTGATCGACCGAGTCGTGATAGGAAAAATCGTCGGCGGAAGCGACGATCAGGCCGCCTATTTTCGTTCCGGGCAGGGATGCCAGTTTTTCGCGCAGGGCTGCGACCAGGCCGTTGGCCTTGTCGGTGTCGATGCCCTCATAATCGTGGCGCGAATAATAGTTGCGGCCGTATTCCGCCCAGTGCTTGAAGACGATATCCTTCACGCTTTCCTTGCGGGCAGCGACAATGTTGAGCCAGAACAGCACGGCCCAGAGACCGTCCTTTTCGCGCACGTGGCTCGAGCCGGTGCCAAAACTTTCCTCGCCGCAGATGGTCACCTTGCCGGCATCCATCAGGTTGCCGAAGAATTTCCAGCCGGTGGGCGTTTCGTACATGCCGATGCCGAGCTTTTCGGCGACACGGTCGGCCGCAGCACTGGTCGGCATGGACCGCGCGATGCCGGCGATGCCCTTGGCATAACCCGGCGCGCAGGTGGCATTGGCGGCGATCATTGCCAGGCTGTCGGACGGGGTGACGAACATGCCCTTGCCGACCACCATGTTGCGGTCGCCGTCGCCATCGGAGGCCGCGCCGAAATCGGGGCCATCCGCGCTCATGACGTCGTCATAGAGTTCCTTGGCATGCACGAGGTTCGGGTCGGGATGGTGGTGGCCGAAGTCGGGCAGCGGAACAGAATTGTGCACGGAGCCGGCAGCGGCGCCCAGGCGCTTTTCGAGGATCTCGATGGCATAGGGGCCGGTCACGGCGCTCATGGAATCGATCACCACGCGGAAGCCCGACTTGATCAGGTCGCGGATGGCGCCGAAGTCGAACAGTTCTTCCATCAGGTCGGCATAGTCGGTGACGGGATCGATGACCTCGACGGTCATGCCGGCGACGTCAGACGTCCCAATGCTATCGAGGTCGATGTCGGCGGCCTCGACGGTCTTGTAGCTGTCGATTGCCTTGGTGCGGGCAAAGATCGCGTCGGTGATCTTTTCCGGTGCCGGACCTCCATTGCCGATATTGTATTTGATGCCGAAATCTTCGGTCGGACCGCCGGGATTGTGGCTGGCCGACAGGATGATGCCGCCGAAGGCTTCATATTTGCGGATCACATGGGAGGCGGCCGGCGTCGAGAGAATGCCGCCCTGGCCGACCATGACCTTGCCGAAGCCGTTGGCGGCGGCCATCTTGATGGCCTTCTGGATGACCTCGCGGTTGTAGAAACGGCCATCGCCGCCGATCACCAGCGTCTGTCCGGCGAAATCGTCCAGCGAATCGAAGATGGACTGGATGAAGTTCTCCGCATAGTTCTCCTGCTGGAAAACCGGCACCTTCTTGCGCAGGCCCGACGTGCCGGGCTTCTGGTCCAGATAGGGCTTTGTCGCTACCGTATTGATCATGCTCGTCTCAACCTTTCACGAGGCGGTTGTAGAGGTCGACATATCGCTCGGCGCTCTTGCCCCAGGATATGTCGGATTTCATCCCCTGCTTCTGGATCTGCTGCCAGACCTTTTCGTCCGCATAAAGGCGGAAGGTGCGGCGCAGGGCCTGGCGCAGGCTGTCGGCGCTGACCGGGGCGAATTGTATTCCGGTCGCCACCCGGGCGGCAAGCGCCGCCTCGTTGGCGTCGATAATGGTGTCGTTCAGCCCGCCGGTGCGCGCCACGACAGGCACGCAACCGTAGCGCAGGGCGTAGAGCTGGGTCAGGCCGCAGGGCTCGAAACGCGACGGCACGATGATGGCATCGGCACCGGCCTGCATCAGATGGGCAAGGGCTTCGTTATATCCGACCGTCATGCCGACCCAGCCGGGGTGGCGGGCGGCGGCGCCCAAAAGGGCGCTTTCGAGTGCCCTGTCGCCAGCCCCGAGAATGACAAGCTTGCCGCCCTGGGCCACTAGATCGTCGACGACCTCGGCCAGAACATCCATGCCCTTCTGCCAGGTGAGGCGCGAGATGACGCAGAAAATTGGGCCGCTGTCTTGCACAAGGCCAAACTGTTCGGCCAGCGCCGTTCGGTTGGCCTCGCGTTTCTTCAGGGTGGCTGCTGTATAATTGCCGGCGATCAGCGTATCGCTGCCGGGATCCCAGGTGCGGGCATCGATGCCGTTGACGATGCCGTAGAGATCGGCGGCACGGCTGGCGATCACGCCTTCCAGGCCCACGCCGAATTCCGCCGTCCGGATCTCGTCGGCGTAGGAGGGGCTGACTGTGCTGATCGCATGGGCGGTGGCGAGGCCGCCCTTCAGGTAGCTGATCGTTCCGTAATATTCGAGCGCTTCCCAATAGGCATGGCCGGGCAGGCCGAGATAGGGAAAGATCTGCGCCGAAAACTGCCCCTGGAAGGCGATATTGTGGATGGTGATGAGGCTTGGCAGTTCCGGCGCCGCGGCGTAGCGCATATAGACCGGGGTGAGGGCCGACTGCCAGTCATGGACATGGACCATATCAGGTTGCCAGCCCGGCAGAGCGCCGGCGGCAATGCGGGCGCCGGCCATGGAGAGCGCGGCGAACCGTTTCCAGTTGTCCGGGAAGTCCTTGCCGGCCTGGTCGACATAGGGTCCGCCGGGGCGGTCGAAATAGGCGGGCGCATCGAGCACCAGCAGGTCGAGGCCTTGGTGGTGGATCTCCAGCACCACGGCCTGTTCGCCGAGCAGGTCGTCGAACTCCAGGCAAGGGGTGGCCCCGGTAATCGCCGCCATGACGCCGGGATAACCGGGGATGAGCGTCCTGGTCGCGATCCCGTGGCTCTTCAACGTCAAGGGTAGCGCGCCGACGACATCGGCAAGCCCCCCCGTCTTGATCAGCGGATAGAGTTCGGAGGCGACCGAAAGAACATTCATGAGGTTCACAGATCCAGTTTGTCGATCATCGCCTGGGTGATCAGGCAAATGCCGTTTTCGGAGCGCCGGAAGCGCTTGGCGTCGATTTCCGGATCCTCGCCGACCACGAGGCCCTCCGGAATGACCACGCCGTGGTCGATCACCACATTGGTGAGGCGCGCGTGCCGGCCGATCTGGACCTTCGGCAGGATGACGGCGCCTTCAAGCCGCGAATAGGAATTGGCGCGCACTCCGGTAAACAGCAGGCTCTTGAACAGCGACGAACCCGAGATGATGCAGTCGCCGGAGACCAGCGAGGAGATCGCCGAGCCGCGGCGACCTTCGTCGTCATGCACGAACTTGGCCGGCGGATTGATCTCGGCATAGGTCCAGATCGGCCAGGATTTGTCGTAGAGGTCGAGCTCGGGCACGATGTCGGTCAGGTCGATATTGGCCTGCCAATAGGCGTCGATCGTGCCGACGTCGCGCCAGTACGGCTCGCGCTCGAAATCGGAGCGCACGCAGGACTGGGAAAAGCGATGGGCGACGGCTCTGCCGTTCTGGACGATGTAGGGAATGATGTCCTTGCCGAAATCCCGGCTGGAATTGGGATCGGCGGCGTCGCGCTTGAGGACTTCCATCAGGAACTTGGTGTGGAAGACGTAGATGCCCATGGAGGCGAGAGCGAAATCCTCGTTGCCCGGAATGCCCGGCGGATCGGCCGGCTTTTCCACGAAGGCGCTGATCTCGTCCTTTTCGTTGACATGCATGACGCCGAAGCCGACGGCCTCCATGCGCGGCACCTCGAGGCAGCCGATGGTGACATCGGCGCCGGTGTCGACATGCTGCTGCAGCATCAGTTCGTAGTCCATTTTGTAGATATGGTCGCCTGCCAGGATGACCATGTATTCCGGGCCGTAGGGCTCGATGATGTCGATGTTCTGGTAGACCGCGTCGGCCGTGCCCTCGTACCACTGCGTCTCGGAGACGCGCTGGCTGGCCGGCAGAACATCGAAGCTTTCGTTGCGCTCGGGCCGGAAGAAGTTCCAGCCGTGCTGCAGATGGCGGATCAGCGAATGGGCCTTGTATTGCGTGGCGACCCCGATGCGGCGGATACCGGAATTCATGGCGTTGGACAGGGCGAAATCGATGATGCGCGCCTTGCCGCCGAAATAGACGGCCGGCTTGGCGCGCCGATCCGTCAGTTCCTTCAGGCGGCTGCCGCGCCCGCCGGCCAGAACATAAGCCATGGCATCGCGTGCCAGAGGTTGTACCCGTTTACCCGTCATTGTTTTCCTCCCGCATCAGTTTTCGAGTTCGAGCATGATCACGGCCAGTGGTGGCAGGGTCAAATCGGCCCTGATGCCGCCGCTTGCATGCTCGGCCGCCTCCACGCGACCCCCATTGCCCTTTCCGCTGCCGCTGTAGATCTCGGCATCGGTATTCAAGATTTCCCGCCAGCGTCCGGAAACCGGCAGCGGCACGGAATAGCGCTCGTGATAGGTCGGTGTGAAATTGCAGACGATGGCCACCGGCTTTTCGCCCGGCGCCTTGCGCAACCAGGCAAAGACCGAATTGTCGTCGTCGTCGGCGATCAGCCATTCAAAGCCCTCGCCTTCGCAATCGCGGGCATGCAAGGCGGGCTTGGACCGGTAATAGCCGTTGAGATCCCGCACCAGGCGGCGCATGCCTTCGTGCAAGGGATATTGCAGGAGGTTCCAGTCGAGCGACTTCTTCTCGCTCCATTCGCTCCACTGGGCGAATTCCTGCCCCATGAACAGCAGCTTCTTGCCCGGATAGCCCCACATGAAGGCATAATAGGCGCGCAGGTTGGCGAATTTCTGCCAGTCGTCGCCCGGCATCTTGGCAATCATCGAGCCTTTGCCATGCACCACTTCGTCATGGGAAATCGGCAGGACGAAATTTTCGCTATAGGCATAGAGCAGGCCGAAGGTGATCTCCTGGTGGTGATACTTGCGATAGAGCGGATCGCGGGAAAAATAGGTCAGCGTGTCGTGCATGAAGCCCATGTTCCACTTGAAGCCGAAACCCAACCCGCCTTCGTGTACCGGCTGGGAGACCTTTGGCCAGGATGTCGATTCCTCAGCAATGGTCATGATGCCGGGATGCGAGCCGTAGACGTGGTGGTTCATCTTCTGCAGGAAGCGCACGGCCTCAAGGTTTTCGCGTCCGCCATATTCGTTGGGGACCCACTCACCTTCCTTGCGGGAATAATCGAGATAGAGCATCGAGGCGACCGCATCGACGCGCAGGCCGTCGAGATGGAATTTCTCTGCCCAATACATGGCGTTATTGATCAGGTAGGACAGGACCTCGATACGGCCGAAATTGTAGATCGCCGTGTTCCAGTCGGGATGGAAGCCCTGCCGCGGGTCCTCGTGCTCATAGAGCGCCGTGCCGTCGAAATGGCGCAGGCCGTGGGCGTCCACCGGGAAATGGGCGGGCACCCAGTCGAGGATGACGCCGATGCCGACCTTGTGGCAGCCGTTGACGAAGCGGGCAAAGCCTTCCGGCTCGCCGAAGCGGGCGGTCGGGGCATAGAGCCCCGTCGTCTGATAGCCCCAGGAGGGGTCGTAGGGATGTTCGGTGATCGGCAGGAACTCGATATGGGTGAAGCCCATCTCGACACAGTAGGGGATCAGCCGCTCCGCCAGCTCGTCCCAGCTCAGCATCGAGCCGTCCGCCCGGCGCTGCCAGGAACCGGCATGCACTTCATAGGTGCTGATCGGCTGGCGGCGCTGGTCGACCGTGGACCAATGCTTGCGATGGGCCTCGTCCTGCCAATCTTGCACCAGTTCGGGGGCGGTAATCGAGGCGGTGTTCGGCCGCAACTCGGCGCGACGAGCGAAAGGATCGGCCTTCAGGGGCTGCACCACGCCGTCCTTGCCGACAATCTCAAACTTGTAGGCCGAGCCGGTCATCACGTCGGGGGCGAAGATTTCCCAAATGCCGGTGTCGCGCCTGAGCCGCATGACATGGCGGCGGCCATCCCATTCGTTGAAATCGCCAACCACGGAGACCCGGCCGGCATTCGGCGCCCAGACGGCGAAATGAAACCCGTCAACGCCCTGATGCTTGAGCGGATGAGCGCCCATCTTGTCGAACAGACGCAGGTGCGAGCCTTCCCGCAGGAAGTAATCGTCCATCGGGCCGAGCACCGGGCCGAAGCTATAGGGGTCGGTCACCGTCCATTCGGCGTCGCCGCGTTCGGCACGATAGCGCAGGGGCTGAAAGCTCGACACTGCAACGTTGCCGGCAAAAAAGCCAGCCTCGTGCAGGCGGTCCAGCGTACCGACTACAGCGCCGTCCAGGGTCATCGCCGTGACCGCTTCGGCGCCGGGGATGAAGCAGCGGGCGACGAAGCCCGCTGCTGTCTGCTGAACGCCCAGAACGCCGAATGGGTCCGAATGCTGGCCGGAGACAAGCGCCTCGATCTCGGCGGCGGGCAGCGCCGCGGCCGAGACGGTTGCGCCGACCTGCTTCGGTGGTTTCTTCATCAAGCTCTCCAGATGTCGGCGCTATATTGCCGGATGGTGCGGTCGGAGGAGAACCAGCCCATGCGCGCCGTGTTGAAGATCGTCTTGGAGAACCAGGACTTCGGATCGCTCCAGATCGCATCGACATCGCGCTGCGCCTTGGCATAGGCATCGAAATCGGCGGCCACCATGAACCAGTCGTGGTGATAGAGGCCATCGACCAGGCTCGAGAAGCGACCGCGATCGTCCGGCGAAAAGACGCCGGAGGCGATGGCGGCCAGCGCCTGCGACAGCTCGCGCGAGCCTTCGATGACGGCGCGGGGATTGTGACCCTCGGCGCGCACCTTGCCCACTTCGTCTGCCGTCATTCCGAAGATTACGATGTTCTCTTCCCCCACATGATCACGCATTTCCACATTGGCGCCGTCGAGCGTTCCAATGGTCAGCGCACCGTTCAACGCGAACTTCATGTTTCCGGTTCCCGACGCTTCCATGCCGGCGGTCGAAATTTGTTCGGAAAGGTCGGCCGCCGGCACCATGACCTCGGCCAGCGACACATTGTAGTTCGGGATGAACACGACCTTCAGCAAACCGCGAACGGAGGGATCGTTGTTGATCACCCGCGCCACATCATTGGCGAGTTTGATGATCAGCTTGGCATTGTGGTAGCTGGGCGCCGCCTTGCCGGCGAAAAGCTTGACGCGGGGCACCCAGTCGCGTTCCGGATGGGAGCGAATCTGGTCGTAGAGCGCCACGGCTTCGATGATGTTCAGCAGCTGGCGCTTGTATTCGTGGATACGCTTGATCTGGATGTCGAACATGGCCGAGGGATCCAGGCGGATGCCCATGCGGCTGGCGACGAGGTTGGAAAGCTGCTCCTTGTTGGCGCGCTTGACCGCTGCGAACTTCTTCTGGAATTCGCCGTCATGGGCAAAGGCGTCGAGCGCCGTCAGCTTGGCCGCATCGTCGAGGAATTCCTCGCCGATAGCCTCGCGGATCAGCGAGGTCAGGCCCGGATTGCACTGCATCAGCCAGCGGCGCGGCGTAATGCCATTGGTCTTGTTGTTGATGCGGGTCGGGTAGATCTTGTGCAGGTCGGCAAAGACGGTCTGCTTCATCAGCTCCGTATGCAGCGCCGATACGCCATTGATGCTGTGCGAGCCGACAAAGGCCAGGTTGCCCATGCGTACGCGCCGGTCGCCGCTCTCATCGATCAACGAGATATTGGAGATTTCGGCGTCGGTGAAGCTCTTCTGCTTGCGCGCTTCCAGCAGGAACTTGGCATTGATCGAATAGATCAGCTGCATATGGCGCGGCAGCAGCCGCTCGAACAGCGGAACCGGCCAGCTTTCCAACGCTTCGGGAAGAAGCGTGTGGTTGGTATAGGAGAAGGTGCGGCCGGTAATGTCCCAGGCGGTGTCGAAATCCATGCCGTGGATATCGCAGAGTTGGCGCATCAGTTCGGCGATGGAAACGGCCGGATGGGTGTCGTTCAGCTGGATCGCGACCTTGTCGGGCAAGGCGGTCAGCTCATTGCCCTGCTGCAGGTGGCGGCGCACGATGTCCTGCAGGGAGGCAGAACAGAAGAAATATTCCTGGCGCAGGCGCAGTTCCTGGCCGGCGGTCGTGGCATCGGCCGGGTAGAGAACGCGGGTCAACGTTTCCGCCTTGTTGCTTTCGCGAAGCGCGCCGATATGGTCGCCGGCGTTGAAGGCGGCCAACAGGATCGGGTCGATCGGCTGGGCCGACCAGAGCCGCAGCGTGTTGATCCGCTCGCCGCGCCAGCCGACGATCGGTGTGTCGTAGGCGGTGGCGATCACCCGTTCGCTGGGCTTCCAGACATAGCGGATCTCGTCGTTCTGGCCGGACACGGTTTCCACGCCGCCGCCGAAGCCGATTTCATAGGAGCTTTCCCGGCGCTCGAATTCCCAAGGGTTGCCGTGAGCAAGCCAGGTCTCGGGCAGTTCCACCTGCCAGCCTTCTGCCATCTGCTGGCGAAACAGGCCGTGCACGTAGCGGATGCCGTAGCCATAGGCCGGGATGTTGACGGTGGCCATGCTCTCCATGAAGCAGGCGGCCAGGCGGCCGAGACCGCCGTTGCCGAGTGCCGCGTCGGGCTCCAGTCCGGCAATGATGTTCATGTCGACACCGAGCGATGCGAGCGCCTCGCGAATCTCCTCCATCAGGCCGAGATTGGACATGGCATCGCGCATCAGCCGGCCGATCAGGAATTCCAGCGATAGATAGTAGACCCGCTTGGCATTGGTTTCGTAGGTGCTGCGCGTCGATTCCATCCACCGGTCGATAATGCGGTCGCGCACCACCAGAATGGTGGCGGTCAGCCAGTCGTGCGGTTGGGCAACCTTGGCATCCTTGCCGATGCTGTAGGTCAGGCGTTCGATGATTTCTGCAGCAAGGGTCTCCGGATTGGAAACCCGCGGCGCGGGCAGAGGCAGATCGGTCTTGCTGAGGGTTTTGATCATGGATTTCGCCAACACGTTTATGAGTTGCGTCAGGACGACGTTTAACCGGTTTGATTCTGTCCGGCAGACGATCAGAGAATACAGTTTACGCATCGTTATGAAGGACTTGCAACAGACGATTTCGGCAAAAGCCAAAATGCGGGCGTCCCTTGCCAAGCGCTCGATAAGCCCCTGTATTTATTGCAGATCAGCGCGACGGTTCCGTGACGAAGAAAAACCGCGCCGCCCTGGGGGCAACGCGGTTTCAAACTCTGTTCTGCAACCGGCGGGCGACCCTTTGAGGGCGGCGCCTGAGCAGAGCGATTACCAGCTCACTGGGTCAGCCGGGTGGTGGCGAGAGAGGCCTTCTCGCCAATTTCCTTGAAGGCGGCGACCAAGTCCTCGGCATCGTTGGCATCGTAATAGTGGGACGTGTCTGTTGCGCAGTAAGCCAACAGCTCCTGGCCGCCCGACGGCGCCATGAAGGCGACGGAGTAGACTTCCACGCCGGCGGTTCTTGCCTTGTCGCAGGTCGCCTTGGTCTCGGTGTTGGCGCTGGCGTAGTTGTTGTCGCCATCGGTCATGAAAAGAATGAACTTGCCCGGATCGGTCTGGCCGTTCTTGTTGGTGTGTGCGGTGACTTCGCTCGACGCCGTGACCTTGGTATAGGCCTTCTCCATGGCGTCCGAGGAATCAGTGCCGCCGGTTGCCGTCAACGCGTTGACATAGGCAAGCGCCGTCGCCGTGCCCCATTCGAACGCCGTTTCGGTCTGCATCGCCGAGTTGTACGAGACCGCAGCCGTCCGGACGTATTTCTTATCCGGATCGGCGCTGTCGAGCTGTGTTGTCAGGTCGGCGACCGCGATCTTTAGGGCCTCTATTTTCGTATAGTATTTCGTGCAGGAATAGGTCTTGCCTTTTTTATTCGTGCAGGTGCCCGTGTAGGTCGTCGTGGTGTTCTCAGCCATCGAACCGGAGCGGTCGAGGACCAGGAACATCGACAGGGCGTTCTTGCTTTCGGTCGAACTCTGCGACGAACTACTGACTGCAACCTTGACGGAGTCATAGCCCAGAAGCCGGGTGAACGCGTTCATCGACACGGTGTAGTCTGCCGTGACATTCACGTCGAAGGTATTGCCCGTGCTGCCGTTCGGTGTTCTCTCGACCGTTGCCAGGGTGCTGTCTTCCAGTTCCTCGTTGAGGTTTTCCAGCGCCTGGTCGCCTTCGCTGCTGTTGAGATTGGCCATCTGGGCTGCCAGGAACTTCCGTGCGAGTTCCATCGCCTCTTCATCGGTGATGCCCTTTCCGGCAAGTGCCGAGGCCGCGGCGAGGGCTGCCGAATCGGCGGCGCCCTGCAATTCGGAGCGCACCTGCATCAGCTTGGTCATGTCCATGGCAATGCCGACCGTCGCCATGGCGACCGGAAGGATCAGTGCCGTCATCAGACCGAAATTGCCTCGTCTGTCATTGGCCAGACGCCGCAGCGTCCCGCGCTTTCCTGAAATGCCGATCATCATGTTCATCCATTTTTCAAGCACCGTGGATGAAGGCATACGAAGAAAACATCTCGTTCGACTTAAACGAATTGTTCAAGTTTTAACGATAAGGCGTCCGAAACACGCTGTTTGGGCTATTTTACCGGAACAAGATCGACGGATTGCTCCGTCTTGTGGCTTCCGTAGCTTTTCAGGACACCGATCACCGGGGCAACATCGGAATAGTCGCGGCCATAGGCGACGACCACGTGATCCATGCCGGCCGGGATGTTATTGGTCGGATCAAGCTCTATCCAGCCGGCGGTCGTGCCGCACCAGACGCGCACCCAGGCATGCATGGCGTCGGCGCCTTCCAGCCGCTCCTTGCCCGGTGGCGGAATGGTGCGCAGGAAACCGCTGACATAGCCGGCCGGTATGCCGAGGCTTCGAAGTGCGGCGATCATCACATGGGAGAAATCCTGGCAGACACCCTTCTTCAGGATGAAGGCTTCCTTCGGCGTGGTGTCGACGGTGGTCGCGTCGCCGTCATAGGCGAAATCGGTGTAGATCCGCGTGCAGAGTGTTTCGGCGATCTGGCGCACGGTCTGACCGGATTTCAGGCCCTTGCGGGCATAGGCGGTGATTTCAGGCACCTCGCCGATCCGCGGGCTGGTTCCCATGAAATGATGGGGCGAGGCCGGATCGAGCGACCAGTATTCGGCCAGCTCCAGCGGCAGGCGGTCGAGCAGCGGCGAGAAATCCGCCGCGATCGGCTGGCTCTCCACCTGAACGCGCGCCTGCATGCGGATGTCGAGCCTGTCGTGTGGCGAGCGAAACTGGATGGAAATCGCGGGATGCTCGAAGAAGTCGACGAAATTGGCTTTCTCGTCCGGCTGCGGCTCGATCGACACCGATCCGGCAATCAGGCGTTGACGCTCGGGCAGGGACAGCGGCAGCAGCCGCACGATATGCCGGGCGCCCGACGCCGGTGCGTCGTAGACATAGCCCATGTGGAGGGAAAGATCGTAAAGCATGTTCTATCCGAGATAGGTGCGCGCGAGGACGTCGGAGAGCTTTTCGAGCTCCGCTTCGAGTTTCTGGTAGATCTCCTCGCTCATGGTTTCGGGTGTCATGACGGCCAGTCCGGAATGCAGGCGCATGGCCTCGCGATAGAAGGTCGACATCTGGCCATTGACGAAGGCGTTCGGCAATTGCTCGACTTCGGTGCGAATCTCGTTCAGCTGGAACAAGATCGAGCGTGGGTTGAGCGGGTCGAGCGCCAGCAGGTCGGTAACCGTCAGGCGCGCGGTGTTGACGTTGTAACGCCGGCGGTGGGTCATGACGTTGTCGCCGATCTCCAACAGCATGTCGAGTGCGCCGTCAGGAGCGTCTTCGCCCGACATATGGCCGAGCAGCCGGGTCATGTGCAGGCCGCGTTCCAGAAAGCGACCGACCGTCAAGAAGCGCCATCCGGTAAAGCGGTACATGTTTTCGTGCACCAGACCGGCAAAGCCCGCCAGCTTGCGCAAGAGGATGGTCATGGCATGGGACGCATCGTCGCCCGGCTTGACGGTGTCGTGGAAGCGCCGTGCCGTCTTGGCCAGGTCGTTCAGCGCCAGCCAGCCATCGGGGGAAAAGCGATCGCGGATATTGCTGGCCGAATAGACCGCGCTGTCGATGCTGCGTAGCAGGCTTTCGGGCACGCCGCGGTCCATGTCCACGTCGGTCGCCGCGAGATATTCCGTGACATAAGCCAGCAAGGGCTGCTCAGGATCGGCGGTTT
The DNA here is from genome assembly GCF_012276985.1 of Agrobacterium sp. a22-2. Lineage (GTDB taxonomy): Bacteria > Pseudomonadota > Alphaproteobacteria > Rhizobiales > Rhizobiaceae > Allorhizobium. Next base: position 119,078 of record NZ_JAAXMM010000002.1, read on the forward strand.
CGGCGAAACGCGCGTGCCAGGCGCGCAGGATGCGCAGGGCGCCTTCGGCCCGCTCGATGTAGCGGCCGAGCCAGAACAGGTTGTCGGCGGCGCGGCTCGGCAGGCTGCCCGGCATGTTGCGGGTGAAATTCTCTTCGGCCGGCAGCAGGGAGGTGCGTTCCACCGGCTTGTCGCTGACGATCCACACATCGGCGGCGCTGCCGCCCGATTGCATGGCGATGGCGGCAACATCGTCGCCGCTGCCGATGCGGGCAAAGCCGCCCGGCATGATCTGCCAGCCGTCGCGGGTGCGGGCCGCATAGACGCGCAGGCTCATCGGGCGCGGCGTCAGCTTGCCGTCGACGATGGCCGGCGTGGTGGACAGCGTCACTGCTTCCTGGCCGACCAGCTTGGCGCCGTCCGTTTCGAGCCATTCGGTGATCTTTTCGCGGGCGCTGCTGCGCAGCGTCGATCCGAGCACCGACTGGCCGTTATCGTCGAAAAACGGCAGGCGCGAAAAGGCCGGCCCGATCACCATGCGGCCGACATTGCGCGCCACATGCTCCCGTTCAGCCTTCTGGCCGCACCACCAGGTGGCGATGGAGGGAATGGCGAGGTCCTCGTTCAGCAAATGACGACAGATGGACGGCAGGAAGGCCGGCAGGGCGCGGGTCTCGAGAATGCCACTGCCCAGCGCATTGACGAAGGTGACCGAACCATTGCGCAGGGCCTGGACCATGCCGGGCGTACCGATATGGGAACTCTGGTTCAATTCCAGCGGATCGGCATAGGCGGCATCGAGCCTTCGCCACAGCACGCTGATCGGCTTCGGCCCGGCGACGGTGCGCACCATGACGCGGCCGTTGATGACGGCCAGATCCTCGCCCTCCAGAAGCATGATGCCGAGATAGCGGGCGATATAGGCGTGTTCGAAATAGGTCTCGTTGGCAGGACCCGGCGTCAGAACGGCGATGCGGTCCTCGTTGGTTTGCTTGTTGCCCTGCAGCGCATCGCGGAAGGCGCCGAAAAACGAGGCTAGCCGGTGTACATGAGTCTCGGCGTAAAGATCGGAAAAGGCGCGGGCGGTGGCAACGCGGTTTTCGAGCGCGAAGCCGGCGCCCGACGGCGCCTGGGTGCGGTCGGCCAGCACCCACCAGTTGCCGTCCGGGCCGCGGCCGATCTCGAACGAACAGAAATGCAGGTAATGACCGCCGGCCGGCTTGATGCCGACCAGTGGGCGCAGGAATTCCGGATTGGAGGCGACCAGCGCCGAGGGCAGAAACCCTTCCTCGACCAGGCTATTGCGATCATAGATATCGGCGACAATGGCCTCGAGCAGATTGGCGCGCTGCACCAGACCCTCCGCAAGGCCCTGCCATTCGGCATCCGAGATCAGCACCGGAATGTGGGAGAATGGCCAAGCGCGGTCGCTGCTGCTGCCGGCAGCGCCATAGGCGCGGTAGAAGACACCGGCATCGCGCAGATAGCGATCGGCCCGGGCAAAACGCTCATGCAGTTCGGCCGGCGTCATGCGATCGATCGCTGCGACGAAATTCTGCCAGACCGGCCGGATATTGCCGTCCGCATCAAGCATTTCGTCGGCAACGCCCGGCAGGGCCTTGTAGGTCTGACCCAGAGCCGCGCTCCTGTCCTGGGGTTTCTGGCTGCGTCCGGCAGCCGGTTGTTTCGCCATGTCGTCAGATGCCCTGGGGTCGCCGCAAGTCCAATGTGTGGGGGAATTCCGGCGAAACGGTCTCCGGCCACAGCGGATAGTGGCCCGCACTGTGCCCCCATGGTTCGAATCGCGCAAGCCGGCGGGCTTCCGCTTCGTTGCCATTCACAGGGAATGTATCATAATTGCGGCCGCCAGGGTGCGCGACGTGATAGACGCAGCCGCCGATCGAACGGCCCGACCATGTGTCGTAGACGTCGAAGGTGAGCGGCGTGTTGACCGGCAGGACCGGATGCAGGCCGGAGGCCGGCTGCCATGCCTTGTAGCGCACGCCGCCGACCGAGACGCCATTGGTGCCGGTCTTCGACAAAGGCACGCGCCGGCCGTTGCAGGCCACGGCGTAACGTTCCGGATTGCCGGTTTCGAGGCGGACCTGCATGCGCTCGACGGAGGAATCGACGAAACGCACCGTGCCGCCGATCGCACCCTGTTCGCCCATGACATGCCAGGGTTCGAGCGCCTGGCGCAGCTCCAGCTTGGCGCTGTCGTATTCGACCTCGCCATAGAAGGGGAAGCGGAATTCCAGCTGGGCTGCAAACCATTCCGGCTTGAAATCGAAACCGTGATCGCCAAGATCGGCCAGCACTTCGAGGAAATCCTGCCAGATGTAATGGGGCAGCATGAAGCGGTCGTGCAGCGATGTGCCCCAGCGCACCAGGCCGCCGCCGATCGGGTTTTTCCAGAAGCGGGCGATCAGGGCGCGGATCATCAATTGCTGGGCCAGCGACATGCGCGCATTCGGCGGCATTTCGAAGCCACGGAACTCGACGAGGCCGAGGCGGCCGGTCGGGCCATCCGGCGAGAACAGCTTGTCGATGCAGATCTCGGCGCGGTGGGTATTGCCGGTGACGTCGATCAGCAGGTTGCGCAGCAGCCTGTCGACCAGCCAGGGCAGGGGCGGCAATTGCCCCTGGCCCGGCATCGGGATCTGCGACAGGGCGATTTCCAGCTCGTAGAGGCTGTCGTGGCGGGCTTCGTCGATGCGCGGCGCCTGGCTGGTCGGGCCAATGAACAGGCCGGAGAACAGGTAGGAGAGCGAGGGATGGCGCTGCCAGTGCAGGATCAGGCTTTTCAGCAGGTCGGGACGGCGCAGGAACGGGCTGTCGTTGGGATTGGCGCCGCCGACCACGACATGGTTGCCGCCGCCGGTGCCGGTGTGGCGCCCGTCGATCATGAACTTGTCGGCGCCCAGCCGTGACTGGCGGGCTTCCTCATAGACGGCTTCGGTGGTGGTGACGCAATCCTCCCAGGTCGAGGCCGGGTGAATGTTGACCTCGATCACGCCCGGATCGGGCGCGACGCGGATGACATTGATGCGCTCGTCATGGGGCGGCGCGTAGCCTTCGATATGGATCGGCAGGCCGATGGCCGCTGCGGCATTCTCTGCCGCCGCCACCAGTTCCAGATAGTCCTCGATGCGTTCGACCGGCGGCATGAAGACGCAGAGGCGGCCGTCGCGCGGCTCGACCGACATGGCGGTGCGCACGGTGCCGGCGATTTCGCTCAACGTCTGTTCGATCCGCTCCTGCTGGCCGCCGTCATCGGCCTGAAATGAGGCCTCCGGCATGGTACGGCCGGCCGGCTTGATCTGCTCGGGCAGCGGCTTGCGCGGTTCCGATGGATCGGCCGGATGGATATAGGGAAACTGCGACGGCGGCACGTAGGGCAGGGTGCCGAGCGGCAGGCGATAGCCGACCGGGCTGTCGCCGGGCACCAGGAAGATCTTGCCGCGGCGGGTGCGCCATTTCTCGCTGACCCAGCGCCGGCCGGATGCTTTGGCATTCCAGGCCTGCACTGGCAGGATATAGCCGGACGGCGTGGTTAGGCCGCGCTCGAAGACGCGGGCGATGCGGTTGCGCTCCTCCGGGTCCTTGAGCTTGGAATTGGACGGATCGACATTTTCCGGCAGGCTGCCTTCCTTGATGATCCATTCGGCCGGGTCCTCATAGGCAGGCACCACCATGTCGCTGGAAACCGCCAGTTCTTCGGCAATCGCCGTCAGCAGCTTTTCGGCGTCTTCCGGCTTGGCGCCGGTCTTGGCACCTTCTTCGGCTATGAGGTCGGGATTCTGCCAGATCGGCAGGCCGTCGCGGCGCCAGTAGAGCGAGAAGGTCCAGCGCGGCAGGCTTTCACCGGGATACCATTTGCCCTGGCCGTAATGCAGGAAACCGCCGGGCGCGAAGCGTTCGCGCAGCTTGCGGATCAACTGGTCGGCCTTGTCGCGCTTGGTCGGGCCGACGGCATCGGTGTTCCACTCGCCGGACTGGAAATCGTCGATCGACACGAAGGTCGGCTCGCCGCCCATGGTCAACCTGACATCGCCGGCCGCCAGTTCCTTGTCGACCTTTTTGCCCAGCGCGTTCAGCGCGTCCCAGGATTCTTCGGAAAACGGTTTTGTGATGCGCGGATGTTCGGCAACGCGCTTCACCGTCATCTCGAAATCGAATTCGGTCTTGGCATGGCCGAAATAGCCGCCGGAAATCGGCGCGGCATTGCGGTAATGCGGAGTGGCGGCCAGCGGAATATGGCTTTCGCCGGTCAGCAGGCCGGAGGTCGGGTCGAGGCCGACCCAGCCGGCGCCGGGCAGGTAGACCTCGCACCAGGCATGCAGGTCGGTAAAGTCGACCTCGGTGCCCGACGGGCCGTCGAGGGCCTTCAGGTCGGGCTTCAGCTGGATCAGGTAGCCGGAGACGAAGCGGGCGGCCAGCCCCAGATGGCGCAGGATCTGCACCAGCAGCCAACTGGTGTCGCGGCAGGAGCCCTTGGCCAGCGTCAGCGTGTCCTCCGGCGTCTGCACACCGGGTTCCAGGCGGATGACATAGCCGATTTCCTGCTGCAGGCGGGCGTTCAGCCCCACTACCATATCGACGGTCGTTTGGCCGGGCGTCTTGTCGACGGTTTCCATGAAGGCGGCCAGGGCTGCGCTATCGGGCTCCGGCTTCATGTAGATGGCCAGATCCTCGCGGATTTCGGCAGGATAGGAGAAAGGCCATTTGGTCGCCTCTTCCTCGACGAAAAAGTCGAAGGGATTGTAGACCGTCATGTCGGCGACCAGATCGACCTCGATCTTGAACTCGGTCACCGGGTCGGGAAAAACGAATCGCGCCTGGTAGTTGCCGTAGGGGTCCTGCTGCAGGTTCACGAAGTGATTGGCTGGCGTCACCTTCAGCGAATGACTGAGCACCTTGGTGCGTGAATGGGCGGCGGGTTTCAGGCGAATGATCTGCGGACCGAGCCGTACGGGCGTGTCGTATTTATAGTGGGTGAGGTGATAGATACTTGCTTTGATCGACATGTCGCCCCTTGCCCGGTATGCCCGAACTTTACGCTTTTGCAGTTATTGCCACGATCTTGTGCAATGCACGCCGATAAAGCAAGGACGATCTGACGATAAACAAACCGGCCGGCATGCCGTCGGCAAGGCCTGGCGACAGCGGGAGCCGGTCTTTCTCAGTCCAGCGTGCGGCGGAACCGTTTGACCGCAATGGCCATGGCGACCATGGTCAGCAGCACCAGCATAGCCGTGTCGTAAGCCAGCACCTCGATTGAGGCGCCCTTGAGCATGATAGCGCGCACGATGCGGATATAATGGGTCAACGGCAGTGCCTCGCCGATCCCTCGGGCCCATGCCGGCATTCCGGCAAAGGGAAACATGAAACCGGACAACAGGATGTTCGGCAGGAAGAACATCATCGCCATCTGCACGGCCTGCAACTGGTTGGCGGCGATCGTCGAGAAGGTGTAGCCGATCGACAGGTTGGAGACGACGAACAGCGCCGTTATGGCCGCAAGCGCCGCCGGATTGCCGAGAATAGGCACGCGAAAGACGAAATAGCCGGCGGCAATGATGATCATCGCCTGCAACAGGCCGATCATCACATAGGGTGCGATCTTGCCGAGCATGATCTCGATCGGCTTGATCGGCATGGAGAGCAGGTTTTCCATGGTGCCGCGTTCCACCTCACGGGTCACGGACAAGGCCGTGAAGATCAGCAGCGTCATGGTGAGGATCGTCCCGAGCAGGCCGGGCACGATGTTGAGCGTCGAGGAGCCTGCCGGATTGTAGCGGCGGTGCTGGACGATGGTGAAGGGCGGCTTGCTCGCTTCTGCAATCGTGATGTGGCGGTCGTGTTCGAGGGCGGTGGAAATGATGCCGGACAGGGCGCCGAGCGCCGAACTCGCGGCCACCGGATCGGTCGCATCGGCGGCGACCAGCAGGGAAGGATTGTCGCCGCGTCGCACCGCACGCTCGAAGCCTGCCGGGATCTCGACGACGAAGAGCGCGCTGCCGGATTCCAGCATGCGATCCATGTCCTCGGCCCTTGTCAGCACGGCGCGGATGTCGAAGAAATCGGTGTTCTTGAGCGCTGCCAGGATCGAGCGGCCGATATCGCTGTTTTCCCGCATCAGGACCGCCGTCGGCAGGTTGTGCGGGGTGGTGTTGATGGCAAAGCCGAACAGAAACAGCTGCATGACCGGGATCATCACCATGGTGGCAAGGGTGATGCGGTCGCGGGTCATCTGGATGAATTCCTTGACGGTCATCGCCCAGAACCGGCGCAGGAAACCATTGCCGTTATCGTTGCGGGCCGCCGTCATTGGAAATTATCCTTCGAGCGGTTCATCAGTTCGATGAACGTGTCTTCCAGCGTCGGCGCGCTTGGCGTCCACACGAGATCCTGCCGGCTGCGGAACGGGGCGATGGCGTCGAGCAGCAGGGCATCGTCGCGGCCGCAGACATGCAGGCTGGTGCCGAAGGGCGCGACCATATCGATGCCGCGACGCTTTTCCAGATCGGCCTGCAGCTTGTGCACACCGGCACCAGATACGGTCCAGGTGTGCAGGCCCGTCGAGGCGATGACCTCCTCGACGGTGCCGCGCACCAGCAGCTTGCCATAGGCCATGTAGGCGATTTCGTGGCAGCGCTCGGCTTCGTCCATGTAATGGGTGGAGACCAGCACCGAGAGACCGTCGGCGGCAAGGGCGTGGATCTCGCTCCAGAATTCCCGGCGCGCCTTGGGATCGACGCCGGCCGTCGGCTCATCCAGCAGCAGCAGGTCCGGCTCCGGCAGGATGCAGGCGCCCAGCGCCAGCCGCTGCTTCCAGCCGCCCGACAGATTGCCGGCAAGCTGGTTCTCCCGGCCGCCGAGGCCGAGCCTCTCGATGGCAGCCGTCGCTTTCTGCCGGGGTGCGGGAAGATTGTAGACGCGGGCCACGAATTCCAGATTCTCTCGGATCGACAGATCCTGATAGAGCGAGAATTTCTGGGTCATGTAGCCCACCCGGCGGCGGATGCTGTCCGACTGGGTCAGGATATCGTAGCCAAGGCAGGTGCCGCTGCCGGAATCCGGGGTCAACAGGCCGCAGAGCATGCGGATCGTCGTCGTCTTGCCCGAGCCGTTGGGACCGAGAAAGCCATGGATGCTGCCTTTTCGGACGCTGAGGGACAGGCTGTCGACGACGATGCGTCCGTTGAAGCTCTTGGTGAGATCTTTAACGTCGATCACCAGTTCGGCAGCAGGCGGAGACAAAGAGGGTGTCATCACCGTGGGTCCGATGCGGCAAGGGTGACGTCCACCGGAAGGCCGGGTTTCATGGCTTGTGGGTTTTCCGGTACCGCCTCGACGCGGTAGACCAGCTTGGCACGCTCCTCAAGGCTGTAGATTTCCGGCGGCGTATATTCGACGCTGGTCGAGATGAAGCTGATCCTTGCCGTGGTCGACGGACAGCCGTCGCAGGTGACGCGCACCTGCCGGCCCCGTTCTATGCCGGCCATGTCGGTCTCGGCGACGAAGAAGCGGATGCGGATGGCGTCGGGTGAGAGCAGTGCTATGACCGGCCGACCGGCCGGCACGACCTCTCCGGCCTTGTAATAGACCGTCTGGACGGTGCCGGTGGCCGGTGCCGTTACGGAAAGGCGCGCCAGCGTGTCCTTGGCTTCATCCAGTTCGGCCCTGGCGACGGCGACCGTCTCCTCCATCTGCTTGATAGCCTCGTCGCGGGAGGGTAGCCGGGCCAGCACGATCTGACCGCGGATATTGTCGAGCGCTGCCCGGTTGGCGGCCTCTGTGGCCACGGCCGCGTCCAGATTGGCGCGGGTCACCGTTCCGGCATCGGCCAGCGCCCGTGCCCGCTGCAGATCCTGCACGGCAAGGGCCAGTTCGGCTTCGGCCTGCCGCTCGGACGCCTGAAGGATGGTGATTTCCTCGGGTCGTTTCTGGGCGATGACCGCCTGCTGATATTGCGCCTGAAGAGCGGCCAGGTTGGCCGTCCTTGCCGCCACCGCCGCCTTGGCTGTCGTATCGTCTTGGCCGAAGATCGGCGCGCCGCTTTCGACCGGGTCGCCTTCCGCGACGGTGACGGATGTGAGGCGGCCGGCGGTTTCCGGGCCTATGAACAGCAGGTCTGCCTCGACCCAGCCCTGATAGGGACGCTTGGCGCCATTTTCGAAATAGAGCGGCAAGGCGACAAGTGCGGCGCCGATGACCAGCAGCAGGAGGGCAATGCGCTTCATGATGCATCTCCTTGGGGAGGCAGGAAGAGAGTGTCGAGAAAGGCCTCGAACAGGCCGCGGCTGTCCAGATGCTCATAGGGCTCGAACAGCGTGCTCCAGATGATGGACAGCAGCACCGGGGCGAACACCACCTGCGGGACGGCTGCGACCTTGGCGCTGCGCAATTCTCCGCGTTTGGCGGCGCGCTCCAGCACGGCGCGCAGGATCCGCAGGCCGACCGTCATGACGTTGCGATGGTAGAATTCGGTGACGACGGGAAAGAGCTGGCCCTCGGCCAGCAGCAGGCGCAGCATATGCCGCCGCTCGGTGCCGAGAATTTCGGTCTGCACCAGTTCGTAAAGGCCGGCCACCATGGCGCGTGACGACATGGCGTCGTTTGCCGCCAGCACTTCCATCCGAGCCAATATCGGCGAGGCCATGCCGGAGGCCAGCGATGTGAACAACGCCTCCTTGTCGGGAAAATGCAGGTAGACGGTTCCCTTGGCGATGCCGGCCCGGGCGGCGACGTCCTCGATCCTCGTGGCGGCAAAACCGCGTTCGGAAAACAGGTTCAGTGCGGCGGCGAGGATTTCGGCGCGTCGCTCCTGCGGATCCCGTCGGCGTCTCGATTTCTCGGTCATGCACTTGATTCCAATTATGACTGACCGGTCATTCATTATCGGAATCGTGTGAAATTGGCAAGTCGTAATTAAGAAAAAAGACCCGCGAAGCAAGGCTTCGCGGGTCTTCATGATGCGGTATCCCGGGCGCTGGGCCAGATGATCAGTTGCGGCCGAATTCGTCGACCAGGCGGATGATATCGTCTTCGCCGAGATAGGAGCCGGTCTGGATCTCGATCAGTTCGAGCAGGATTTTGCCCGGGTTGCCGAGCCGATGCACGGCGCCCTGCGGAATGTAGATCGACTGGTTTTCATGCAGGATGGTTTCCTTGTCACCGACCGTCACTTCGGCGGTGCCGCGCACGCAGATCCAGTGTTCGGAGCGGTGGTGATGCTTTTGCAGGGAAAGCTTCTTGCCGGGATGCACGAACAGGCGCTTCACCTGGAAGCGGTCGCCGTTGAGGATCGAGGTATAGCCGCCCCAGGGCCGCAGAGACGTCGGATGGGTCTCGGTCAGCGGTGCGGTCGCCTTGTCGGAGGCCAGCAGCTGCACGAGCTTGCCGACATCCTGGCTCTCGTCGAGCCGGCCGACATAGACGGCATCTTCGCTGGCGATCACGGCAATGCCGTCCATGCCCTGAACGGCCAGATGGCTGGTGCGCGACATGACAAGCGAATTGCGCGTGTTGCTGACGGTGGCCTTGCCGGTGACGACATTGCCGTTTTCATCGGCTTCGCCAAGTTTCCAGACGGCATCCCAGCTGCCAAGATCCGACCAGGTGATGGGCGCCGGCACGACGGCGGCATTCGGCGTCTTTTCCATGACGGCGTAGTCGATGGAAATGCTCGGGCTCTTGGCGAAGGATGCTTCGTCGAGACGGGAGAAATCAAGATCCTTCACCGACTTTTTGACTGCTTCGGTCGCGGCGGCGACGACTTCGGGCGCATAGGAGTTCATCTCGGCGATGATCTGCCTGGCCGAGAAGACGAACATGCCGGAGTTCCAGTAGAAATTGCCGGCCTCCAGCATTTTCTTTGCGTTTTCGAGATCCGGCTTTTCAACAAAGCGGCTGACGGCATACGCGCCGGCGGTGAGGGCCTTGCCCATTTCGATGTAGCCGTAGCCGGTCGCGGGTTCGGTCGGCGTGATGCCGAAGGTCACCAGCTTGCCGGCCTTGGCGGCGTCATGGGCGGTGCGAACGCAGTCCAGATAGGCGGCATCGACAGCGATGGCATGGTCGGACGGCAAGATCTGCAGGATGGCGTCTTCGCCGAATCGCTCGCTGACGGCAAGGGCGGCGACCGCTACGGCGGCAGCGGTATTGCGGGCCACCGGCTCCAGCACGATGCCCGACAGGGTTATGCCGAGTTCGCGAGCCTGCTCGGCCACCAGAAAGCGGAATTCCTCGTTGGTCACGACCAGCGGCGGCTCATAGCTTTTGGCATCGCTGACCCGTGCCAGCGTATCTTGAAAAAGCGTCTTGTCGCCCAGAAACTTGATGAACTGCTTGGCAGCCGTCGCCCGGGAAAGGGGCCAAAGCCGGGTTCCTTTGCCGCCGGCCATGATGACGGGTACGATTTTATCGGTCATTTCCTACTTTCCCTTTCGGTTGTCGGTCGTGCAAAGCGCCGTGCAGACGGCATGGAGCCAAACGTGTCACAAGGGTCTGGACCCGCAGCCGGCAGGCGCGATGGCGCGTGCTGTGCTGGCCCTAACGCTCTCAATGGGCCGGTTGTTGCATTTTTTATGCCATAGTCCAAGCCTGCCATCGGTCATTGGTAAATATCGATATCGGGGCGGATGCAGCAACCCTCGACCGATCAAGGCCAAAGGTTCTATTATTCGACAATTCTTGAAGATCATCGGCGGATTATCGGTATGAGACACGTCAATATATGCCGGTTAACTTTGCAGCAGGAAGCTATCACCTTTGTTGATGTTTGGAGCAGCAACAGTGCGTCGACCAACCTTGTCTTTAATAGCCCCTATTCTGTTGCGTTTTCGTGATGGCGGCTCACTATGCCGCATTCGCATAGAGGATGGACAAGAAGATGCGTGATGACCTGAAACCGATGAGAGCCATGGTGCTTCGCCGGGTCGGCGAGCCGCTGCAACTGGAGAGGCGGCCTTTGCCGGTGGCTGGCCCCGGCGCGATTCGGGTGCGGATCGAAGCCTGTGCCGTTTGCCGCACCGATCTGCATGTGGTCGACGGCGATCTGCCGGACCCTCAGCTACCACTTGTACCCGGACACGAAATCGTCGGCATGGTCGAGAGCCTCGGGCCTGGGGTCACCAACCTGTCGCCTGGTGTGCGGGTCGGCATCCCCTGGCTCGGCCATGCCTGCGGCTGTTGCTCCTACTGCCTGAGCGGTCGGGAGAACCTGTGCGACGAGCCGGGCTTTACCGGCTACACGCGGGATGGCGGCTTTGCCAGCCACGTGGTGGCACATGCCGATTTTGCCTTTCCGCTTGCCGGCTTTGAGGATCCCGTTGCCGCCGCGCCGTTGATGTGCGCCGGTCTGATCGGCTGGCGATCGCTGAAAATGGCGGGCGACGGCCGGCGCATCGGTATTTATGGCTTCGGTGCCGCGGCTCATATCATCGCTCAGGTCTGCCGGTTTCAGGGCCGCGAGGTCTATGCCTTCACCCGCGACGGCGATGCCGGCGCGCAGGCGATGGCGATCTCCCTCGGTGCCGCCTGGGCCGGCGGATCGCAAGAGGCGCCGCCCGTGCCGCTCGACGCTGCCATCCTGTTTGCGCCGGTCGGCGACCTCGTGCCGGCTGCGCTGAAAGCCGTTGCCAAAGGCGGCACGGTGGTGTGTGGCGGCATCCATATGTCCGATATCCCGGCCTTTCCCTACCGTATCCTGTGGGGAGAGCGGCGGGTCGTGTCTGTTGCCAACCTGACGCGGGCCGATGCGGTCGAGTTTCTCGACCTGGCGCCGAAGGCCGGCGTGAAGACCACCACCACGGTCTATCCGCTCGAGCGCGCCAACGACGCACTGGACGATCTGCGGGCCGGTCGCTTTCAGGGCGCTGCGGTTCTGGTTCCGTAATGCCCGTCGCCCATTGTTCGGTATCTCTCTCAGCCCTTACGGGAAACGCAATGGCGCGCGGCTCAGATCGTTGCTTGCCTCGACAGCCTTTTTCAGCAGTTGCACGAACTGGCTGCGTTCCGCCGGGTCGAGACCGCCGAGCAGCAGGGCCTGCATGTCCCAAACTACGGGGCGGATGCTCTCGACGGTGTCCTGGCCCTTGTCTGTGAGGAAAAGTTCGCGGGCGCGGCGGTCCTTCGGATTGGTCTCGCGACGGACCAGTTCCTTTTGCTCGAGCCGATCCACCACGCCGCCGATGGTCACGCGGTCATAGGCGATATGACTGGACAGGGTCGCTTGGTCGAGGCCGGGCGTTGCCCCGATGGCGCTTAAAGCAGCGTACTGCACCGGCGTGAGGTCGTATCCCTTCTTCGCCGTTTCCTCGACGAACAGGGAAACCGCCACTTGATTGAGCCGGCGGATCAGATGGCCCGGCATTTCGTATATTTCCAGCATGAATGTCAGCTTCCCCCCAGCGTCGCCTGCCGCAGACTACTGCTATTTCTACCCATTAAAAAGGGTGGGGGACGATAACGCGCGGCTATCGGGAACTCCAACGGGCGAGGCTCGGCTTTCCGTGTGGGTTCTGGCAGGATTCGACCGTTGCCAGACTGGTGGCGCACCGGCATTCCTGATCTATATGCAGCATACTCCCTTGCGGGGAAATACCGGTTTGGAACGAGGAGCAGACAGTCCTATGAGCGCACTATTCAATATCCCGGCCATCCCGCTGGTTCCGGTGAAGGGCGAAACGGCCGGTTATCCCGTGCATCGCATTTTCTGCGTCGGGCGCAATTATGCCGAACATGCCGCCGAGATGGGCTACGAGGTCGATCGCGAGGCACCGTTCTATTTTACCAAGCCCGCCTCGGCGATCGTGCCGACCGGCAGCACTATCGCCTATCCGCCGGGCACGTCCAATTTTCACTACGAGATGGAATTGGTGGTGGCGATCGGCGCGCCGGCCTTCCGGGTCAGCGTCGAGGATGCGCCGAAGGCGATCTTCGGCTATGCCGCCGGGCTCGACATGACGCGCCGCGACCTGCAACTGGCCCAGCGCGCCAAGCAGCGGCCGTGGTCGCTCGGCAAGGCCTTCGAGAATTCGGCACCGATTGCCGAAATCACCAAGGTCACCGATTTTGCGCCGATCGGGCCGCAGCGGATTACGCTTTCGGTGGGCGACGAGATCAAGCAGGACGCTCATCTGAGCGATCTCGTCTGGTCGGTGGCCGAACTGATCAGCCATCTCTCGCAATTCTATCATCTGGTGCCGGGCGATCTGATCTATACCGGCACGCCAGCCGGCGTCGGCCCGGTGTTGCCCGGCGACGTCATCCGCGGCGAGATCGACGGGCTGCAGCCGATCACGCTGACGATCGGCCCGGCGGAATGAGGATGGAGTGACAGCGTGCCATTGCCTGGCTTGCGCCGCAGTCAAATCCATGGCCCATTCGCATTGATGACGGATGGGATCGAGGAGTGCTGCGCATGAACAGCAGGGCAACGGTGGGCGGCAGCGGGACCTATGGCGTCAGGGCACTGCCGAAGATCGCCTATGGTCAGGGCAGCTATCTCTATGACAGTGACGGAAAACGCTATCTCGACGGTTCGGGCGGTCCGGCGGTCTATTGCCTGGGCCACGCCCATCCCGAGGTCAACGATGCCATCAAGGCGCAGCTCGACCGGGTCGCCCATGGGTATCGCTATCTCTTCACCTCGGATGCGATGGAAGAGTTGACGGAGATCGTCAACGCCAATGCCGGCGGCCATTTCCCGCATATGGTCTATGTCGGCAGCGGATCCGAGGCGGTGGAATCCTGCCTGAAGATCGCCCTGCAATATCACACGGCGCGCGGCGAAAAGAGCCGCCGCCGGTTCATTTCGCGGCGTCGCTCCTGGCATGGCAATACGCTCGGCGCGCTGTCGGTCTCCGATTTCAAGGCGCGGCGCGAGGCGTTCGAGGGCAGCCTGCTGGACGTGTCCTTTGTCTCCAGCGCCAATGCCTACCGCCTGCCGCACGGCGTCGAAGGTCATCAACTGGCAGCGCACCTGGCCGATGAGCTGGAAGCGCAGATCCTGACGATCGGCGCGCAGAATGTCGCGGCCTTCATCTTCGAGCCGGTGGTCGGGGCGGCCGGTGGCGTGGTGCCGGCGCCGGAGGGTTATGCGGCCGCGGTGGCCGCCGTCTGCCGCTGCCACGGCGTGCTCTTGATCGGCGACGAGGTGATGTGCGGCTCGGGCCGGACGGGGACCTTCCGGGCGCTAGAGCAGGACGGCGTGGTGCCGGATATCATGAGCATCGCCAAGGGGCTTGCCGGCGGCTACCAGCCGCTGGGGGCTGCGCTCTACAGTGCGGCGATCCATGCCGTGCTGGTCGATGCCCATGGCGGGGCGATGACCGGGCATACGTTTACCGGTCATACCTCGTCCTGTGCGGCCGGCGTGGCCGTGCAGAAGATCATCGCTCGCGACAGGCTTCTGGAGAGCGTCCTGTCGCGCGGCGAAACCTTCAGGCAGGCGCTGCGAACCGCCTTTGCCGACGTGCCGGAGGTGGGCGACATTCGCGGCCGCGGCTTCTTTATCGGCCTGGAGCTGGTCGCCGATCCGCTAACGAAGACGCCATTCCCGGCCTATGCCAGCCTGCATGCGGATATCGGCCGGCGGGCCTTCGAGGCTGGGCTGATCTGCTATCCCTCGACCGGCAATGTCGACGGAACGAATGGCGACACCGTCATCCTGGCGCCGGCCTACAATGCCAGCGACGAGGAGCTTGCCGAGATCATCGCGATCCTGTCGCCGGTCATCCGCGATGCCGTCGCGGCCGCAAGGCGGGCTGTCGCCCTGCGGTGACGCTTGTCTTTGGTCCCGGCGTTTGATGCGGCTGCTGCCTGGTCTCAGCCCACATAACGCCGCCAGTTGTGCTCTTCCTTGAAACCGAGGACCTTGCGGATCTTGGCGTTGGAGAGCGGTGCCTCGTGGCCTTCGAGGGGCCGCGTCAGTGGCGTGCCGGGCGCCCATTTTTGCAGGAATTCGGCCGTCGGCTCATGGGCGGTGATGGTGTCGTTGACAGCATTGAACACCTGAAAGCCCAGCCCGTCCTTCTCGACGCAGAGATGGACGATCTGGCCGAGATCGCGGGCGTCGATATAGCTCCAGGCATTGCGCTTGCGCGATGGCGGATCGGCCATGAAGGCCGGAAAGCGATCGTATTCATGCGGCTCGATGACATTGCCGATGCGCAGCGCATAGATGTCGGCGCCGGAGCGCATGGCAAAGGCGCGGGCGGTCTTCTCGTTGACCACCTTGGATAGGCCGTAGCTGTCCATCGGGTCGACATCGTAGTCCTCGTCCAGAGGAAACTGGTGATAGTCCTTGTCGCCCTCGGCAAAGCAGACGCCATAGGTCGTCTCGCTGGAGGCGATGATGATCTTCTTGATACCCAGCTTCACCGCCGCCTCGATGACATTGTAGGTGGAGGTGACATTGGCCTGGAAGGTGGTGTTGTCGGGGCGCAGCAGAATGCGCGGCACGGCGGCGAAGTGCACGACCGCATCGACCTTGGCCGGCCCCTTGCCGGTTTCAAGGCCTGCGAAATCGAAATGCATGGACAGCGCGTTGAACACCTGGCCGCTGTCGGTGAGGTCGGTCTGCAGCGTATTGACGCCAGGATGATCGAGCGGCACCAGATCGAGGTTGAAGACCGTATGGCCCTTGTCCAGAAGATAGGGCACGACATGGCGCCCGGCCTTGCCGCTGCCGCCGGTAAAGACGATCCGTTTGGTCATGGGGTTCTCCTCCTGGGGTGGCCATGTTGCGTCGGAGTGCCGGCGACGTGGCACAGCATGGCTTGGTCTTGCGGCACCGGCCTGCTATCTAGCGCGCCAGAGCCAAGGAGGCGAGGGGCCATGAGCGTGGCGGAAGACATTGTTGACGGCCGGTCCTGCGGCACGTGTTCGCTGTGCTGCATCCTGCCGGAGATCGACGTGTTCGATAAGCCGGCCAATAGTGTGTGCCGCCATTGCCAGCCGGGCAGGGGCTGTCTGGCCTATGATGAGCGGCCCGCCACCTGCCGCGACTTCTTCTGTCACTGGATGACAGACGCCGACATGAATGAAGCCTGGGAGCCGGCCCGCTGCCACATGATGGTCTATACCCAGGGACCGCAGATCACCGTGCTGGTCGATCCGGCCCATCCCCACATCTGGAAGACCGAGCCCTATGCCAGCCAGTTGCAGCAATGGGCCGCAGAGTCCGCACCGAGCGGCGGCTATCTTATTGTCTATGTCGGGGACGAGGTGACGGTGGTGGGGGCAAAGGCGGGGTAGCTGATCCCATTTCCCGCAAAGAAAAAGGCTCGGCGATCTCTCGCCAAGCCTTTGATCTGAAACTGGATGGTGGGCGTAACAGGGATTGAACCTGTGACCCCTACGATGTCAACGTAGTGCTCTCCCGCTGAGCTATACGCCCATCCGATGGCGGCTTAAGACCACAAAACCGTTAGGCCCGTCAATAGGCATTTTCGGTTTTGTGAAGAGTTTTTTACAGACCCTTACGCCGCAAGGAGTTTGTTCACTTCGTCGACCAGATCGCGAAGGTGGAAAGGCTTGGACAACACCTTGGCGTCCTTGGGAGCCTTCGAATCGGCATTGAGGGCCACGGCGGCAAAGCCAGTGATAAACATCACTTTCAGGTCGGGATCGAGTTCCGTGGCGCGGCGCGCCAGCTCGATGCCGTCCATTTCCGGCATGACGATGTCGGTCAGGAGCAGCGAGAAGGGTTCCTCGCGCAGACGGTCATAGGCGCTTGCGCCATTGTCGAAGGACGAAACCTTGTAACCCGCCTTTTCCAATGCCTTGACCAGGAACCGGCGCATGTCGTTATCGTCTTCGGCGAGAAGGATTTTCTGAATCATTGAGGGACCGTTACTCACAAAAGGGGAATGAAAGGCTTTCCGGCCCTCCTCTTTAACGCAATCCGAGTAAACATCCGGTGAATTTCAAAGGAGCGTCCCTGTCCGCCTTGTCCTTAGTATGGACTTCGATCTGTCCAACTGGCAACATGCCGAGGCAAACAAGTTGGTGATTTGGTAAAAAGAGGCGGAATGGACCGGTTGGCGGACGATTTTGATCTGTTCGAGGTGCGCGAGCCGGAAACGCAAACCATTCCCTTCGTTTACAACTCGCCCCATAGCGGCCGGCATTATCCGCCCGCCTTCCTGGAAAGTTCGCGTCTCGACCATATGGCGATCCGGCGGTCCGAGGATCATTATGTCGATGAGCTGTTTTCCGCCGCGCCGGATTTCGGTGCACCGCTGCTGCAGGCGCATTTTCCCCGGGCCTTCATCGATGTGAACCGCGAACCCTATGAGCTGGATCCGAAGATGTTCAGCGGGCCGCTGCCGTCCTTTGTCAATTCCAGTTCGATCCGGGTGGCAGGGGGGCTCGGCACCATTCCACGCATCGTTGCCGAAAACATGGACATCTATGCGGGCCGGATGACGGTCGAGCAGGCGATGGCGCGCATCGATACGGTCTACAAGCCCTATCATGCCTGCCTGCGGCGGCTGATGGCGCGCACCCATACGCGCTTTGGCCTGGCCGTTTTGATCGATTGCCATTCCATGCCCGGCAATATCCGGGTTTCCGGCAGCAGCCTTCGTCCCGATTTCATCATCGGCGATCGCTACGGCACCAGCGCGTCTGCCGATCTGTCGATGGCGGCTCTGCATATCCTCGAAAATCTCGGCTTCTGCGCCGTGCGCAACAAGCCCTATGCCGGCGGTTTCATCACCGAGCACTACGGCCGGCCGGTGCGCGGCCTGCATGCATTGCAGATCGAGATCAACCGTTCGCTCTATGTGGACGAGACCACCTTGCAGAAGCGGCCCGATTTCCGCCTGCTGACCTCGGCGATTGCCACCTTCATCGGCGCCATGGCGGAGTTTGCCGCCGATA
Source organism: Agrobacterium sp. a22-2 (assembly GCF_012276985.1). Classification (GTDB taxonomy): domain Bacteria; phylum Pseudomonadota; class Alphaproteobacteria; order Rhizobiales; family Rhizobiaceae; genus Allorhizobium. The sequence continues at coordinate 136,952 of NZ_JAAXMM010000002.1, forward strand.
TGACCGGCGATACGGCGCTGGCGGCGGAATAGGCCATCCGGTCCGAATTTGCCCGGCGGGCCGTTTTCCCTGACATTCGACCAAAAAAAACCGCGCCATGGGCGCGGCTAAGTCTAGGGAGGAAACACCCAAGGAGGGTATTTACAGTCAGAAGACTGTAAATTGAGAATATTATTGCGCTGCACAATTGTCAAGAGACGGTGCTGTCATTTTTTAGGCACGATGAAAGATTGTGCAGATATTCGGCAGGTGACGGTTTCGCCGGCCATTTGCAAAGCCTTGAGAAGACGGCTAGAAATCCCCTCCCTAGGCTTCTCTTTACCGGATGGTCCCCATGCTTCCCGACCGTGCTTTTTTTGATCGCCTTGCCGCTGCGGCAAAGGCCGAGACCCTGCCGCGCTTTCGTTCGCGGCTGGATGTCGTCAACAAGCTGGCCGGCGGCTATGACCCGGTGACCGAGGGCGACCGTGCCGCGGAAACGGCGATCCGGGCGCTGATCGAGGCGGAATTCCCCGATCACGGCATCCTCGGCGAAGAGCATGAGAATATCGGCATCGACCGCGATTCTGTCTGGGTGATCGATCCGATCGATGGCACCCGCGCCTTCATCTCGGGCGTGCCGATGTGGGGCACGCTGATCGGCTTCCAGCACCTCGGCCGGGCCACGATGGGCATGATGGACCAGCCGTTCACCGGCGAGCGCTATTATGCCGATGGCGAAAACGCCTGGTATCGCGGACCGGATGGCGAGCGGCAGATTCGCACGCGGGACTGCGCCGGGTTGGAGGATGCCATTCTCTTCACAACCTCGCCGCATATCTTCATCGGTGACGAGTTATCGCGTTACCAGACGATCGAGGACAAGGTCCGGCTGTTCCGCTACGGCATCGATTGTTATGCCTATGCGCTGCTGGCGGCGGGCCATGTCGATCTCGTCATCGAGACCTCCCTGAAGCCCTACGACGTCGGCGCGCTGATCCCGCTTATCGAGCAGGCGGGCGGCATCATCACCACCTGGGACGGCGGACGGCCGGAAGCCGGCGGACGTATCGTTGCGGCCGGATCCAGGGCCGTGCACGAGCAGGCCTTGGCACTGCTGGCCTGACGGGTCTTGCTGACGAACGGGTCCTGCCAGGATCAGGCAGCACTTGCCTCGCCTGACTCGCTTGCCTCGAGCGCCACATCCGGATCGCTGCCGGGGATGAAGGCCGCGATGGCGGCCATCGCCTGAGCACGATAGCGGTCGCTTTCCTGCAGGATTTCGTGGCGGGCGCCGGGAATGGCGACAAGCTGGGCGGCGCGGAACTGCTGGGCCATCCGCTCCTGGTCGATATAGGGCACCACCCCGTCGCGCATCGGGGCGATCAGCACGGTCGGTATGGTGATCTTCATCAGATGCTGCGGATCGCTGATGCGGCGGATGACCTTCTGCGCTTCGTAGAGCCATCGGGCCGTCGGGGCGCCGACGCTTAGTCCCGGCACAGCTGCAACCGCGGCGGCATTGCGCTGGAAGCGAACGGGGTCGGAGGTCAGCGGATTGCCGGCAAACGGCCGGTTGGACGGATCGCCCGACAACGGTCGGCCGCCAAGGCCTGCCAAGGTTGCCAGCATCGACAGTGCGAAGATCTTGCGCGGCGAGAGTTTCTGCCCGCCCAGCCCGACGAAGGGCGCCGACAGCACCATGCGGTCGATGCGGTTGGCCAGCCGCGGCGCGCTCGACAGCGCGATCAGCCCGCCGGTCGAATGGGCCAGCAGGAAAAACGGCAGGCGCGTGTCCGGCAGGACGATCTTTTCCAGGAAAATGTCGAGATCGCGCTCGTAATCGGCAAAACGGCGGACATGGCCATGGCGGACATCCTTCAGCAGGCGCTCAGACAGGCCCTGGCCGCGCAGATCGAAGGTGGCCACCCATAGCCCCTGGGCATTCAGCTCGCGGATCGTTTCGAAATACTTCTCGATATACTCGTTGCGGCCATGCAGCAGCACGACGGTGCCCTTGGCAATGCTGTCTTTGGCGCGAAACACGGCATAACGCAGCCGGACGCCGCCGTGACCTTCGAAATAGCCGGCGATGTGATTGGCCGGGATCGGATTTCCTGGAGTTTCGTGGAGAACTGGGTCCATGAGTGCGCCGGCTTGCTTGGGTTGATCTTGGTGCAGCATAGCAAAGCGCAAGAGCGGACGCAGCATGGTCGAACAACAAAAAGAAAGCCGGGGTCGCTTGGAGGTCAAAACCTTTGCGCGACTCCGGCTCCAGAGCCACTGAAGATGAAGGGACGGTGTGTCTTCAGCCATCGAAGTTTTTCCCTTCGACGATCGTTGTTCTAGCTGCGCCTGGCTGAACGCCAGCCGAACCGGTCGTTCATCTGCAATTCATCAGCATTAGCAGGCTCTTGAATCTCAAAACGGCAATTCCCATTTTTCTGGAAGCGGACGCCGAAAGGGCCGCAAGACACCGTCCGGTCACGCCTCGACAGGGTATCGGACATCAAAACCGCAAACGTCGCTTCTTAAGGAGGGCATCCATGCGTCACGTTGATTTCTCCCCACTCTACCGTTCTACGGTCGGCTTCGACCGGCTTTTCACCATGCTCGACAGCCTCGGCCAGCCTGAACAGGCACCGGCCTATCCGCCCTACAATATCGAGCGGACCGGTGAAAACACCTACCGTATCACCATGGCCGTTGCCGGCTTCGATGAGCGCGAACTCAGCATCGAGGCGCATGCCCATGTGCTGACCGTGAAGGGTGAAAAGATCGAGGAAGACAAGCCGGAACTGACCGAGTTCCTCTATCGCGGCATCGCCAAGCGCGCTTTCGAGCGGCGCTTCCAGCTGGCCGATCATGTCGAAGTGCAGAACGCATCGCTGAAAAACGGCCTGCTGCACATCGATCTTCTGCGCAATATTCCCGAGGCCATGAAGCCGCGCCGTATCGCGATTGCAGCAGAACCGCTGGATGCAGCGCCGAAGTCGATCGAGGCTCACGTCAACTAAACGTCAGTTCTTCAGGTCTCGAAGGCGGCTTCCGAAACGGGAGCCGCCTTTTTGTGTTTTAGGCCGGCGTTACAAGACTGCGACGAAGCGATCGACCTCGTCCGGCGTGGTGGCAAAGCTTGTCACCAGACGGATCAGGATCTCGTTTTCGTCGAGCAGGTCAGGGGTTTCGCGCGGCACCGGCCAGTCGTAGAACTTGGCGCCCTTGCCTTGCGCATCGGCTGCGGCGTCCTTGGTCAATACGGCAAAGACCTCGTTGGACTGGGTGTCCCAGGCCAGGCGGCTCTTACCGGCGGCCCTGATGCCGCTGCGCAGCCGATCCGCCATGTCATTGGCGTGACGGGCCAGGTCGAGCCACAAGCCGCCCTCGAAATAGGCCTCGAGTTGCGCCGAGATGAATCGGGTCTTGGAGAAGAGCTGCGCCGAGCGCTTGCGGATGAAGGGCATTTCGGTGGCCATTTCGGGCTTCATGAAGATGATCGCCTCGGCGCACCAGCAGCCGTTCTTGGTGCCGCCGAAGGACAGGATGTCGACGCCGCGCTTCCAGGTCATGTCGGCAGCCGTGGTCTGCAGGGCGACGATGGCATTGGCGAAACGGGCGCCGTCCATGTGCAGCGGCAGGTTGGCGTCGCGGGCAACCGTGCCGATCGCCTCGATTTCTGCGAGACTGTAGACCGTGCCGACCTCGGTTGCCTGGGTCAGGGTTATCGCCATCGGCCGGCCCTGGTGCACGGCGCCCGGCGGATAACGGCCGATGGCGGCCTTCAGGCCCTCGGGCTCCAGCTTGCCATTTGGGCCTTCGACCGGAAACAGCCGGCAGGCGCCAGTCAGGAACTCCGGTGCACCGCACTCGTCAGCCGTGACATGGGCTTCCGAGTGGCAAAAGGTGACGCCGCCGGGCTTGGCGATGCTGGCCAGTGCCAGCGAATTGGCGGCCGTGCCGGTGCCGACGAAATAGACGGCTACCTCGCGCTGGAAGATCTCGTTGAAGCGGGCTTCGATACGCTTGTCGAGGTCGCTGGTGCCGTAGGCCGCGGCATAGCCGGAGGCTTCCTTGACGAGACTTTCGGCAATCAAGGGATGGGCGCCGGCCCAGTTGTCTGAGGAGAAGAACATGAACGGAATCCTGACTGAGATGATGGCGGCAAAGGGACGGCGCCAGCTTTAAGCATTTTCGGCTGCCGTTCAATCGCTGCGGCGGCAAGGCGTGTCGCATCGGCCCAGCAAGCACAAACCGCAAAGCTTTTAGCCGGTCAGCGAAAGAAGATGTCGCGATTTTGCGATTTATCGTAATCTTGCTGCGTCTTCCGGCCGTATTTTTCGGAGTCGGGTCTTGCAAGCGTTTAAGCTTTCTGGCATAGAGATTTTGAAAATAGGTCAGATAAGTTGACCTATTTTCAAGAATGAAGGGTCAAGATTTTAAGCGCGGAGGCCTTACCTGAGCGGCTTTTCGCGCTATAGTCGCGACGTGACGTAGCAAGTATGCGGGCCGGCAGGGCTCGATCGAGGTAAGTCGGTTGACCTATCCGCCGCCTCGTCAATGCCTGCCAACGTCGCAAGGCTTAGCCTGGCTGCCATGATCAGACCCTGTTGCGCCGACGTCATGATCTGTCGGCTAAAACTGCGCAAAGGCCCGCGAAGGGTTCAACTGGAGGGAAGACGATGTCGAAAGTGACGCCATCTGACGCATTCGAGCATGCTGCCGTGGGCGCGGCCGAAACCCGTGCCGGTCGGCTCTCGCCCAAATACGGCCTTCCGGCCCGTCAGGGTCTTTATGATCCGAAGAACGAGCACGATGCCTGTGGCGTCGGCTTCATCGCCCATATGAAGGGCCAGAAGTCGCACCAGATCGTCAAGGACGGCCTGTTCATCCTGGAAAACCTTACCCATCGCGGCGCTGTTGGCGCCGATCCGCTGATGGGCGACGGTGCTGGCATTCTGGTGCAGATCCCCGATCGTTTCTTCCGCGAGGAAATGGCAAGCCAGGGTATCGTCCTGCCGAAGGCCGGCGAATATGCCGTCGGCCATTTCTTCTTCCCGCAGGACGAAACGCAGGTCGCCCATTTCAAGCAGGTGATCGCCGAGGTGGTGGCTAGCGAAGGCCAGCAGCTGATCGGTTTTCGCGACGTGCCGGTCGACAATTCCTCGCTGTCCAAGGCGCCGCATATCGCCGCGACCGAACCGCGCCATATCCAGGTCTTCATCGGCATCGGCCGCGATGCCGATACGCCGGACGCCTTCGAGCGCCGGCTGTTCCTGCTGCGCAAGGTGATCTCCAACCGCATCTATGATCAGTACAAGGGCGAGGATACCGGTTTCTATCCGGTTTCCCTGTCGTCCTCGACCATTGTCTACAAGGGTATGTTCCTCGCCTATCAGGTGGGCGCATACTACAAGGACCTCAGCGATCCGCGCTTCGAATCGGCCGTGGCGCTCGTGCACCAGCGCTTCTCGACCAACACCTTCCCATCGTGGAAGCTGGCGCATCCCTATCGCATGGTCGCCCATAACGGCGAAATCAACACGCTGCGCGGCAACGTCAACTGGATGGCGGCCCGCCAGGCCTCGGTCTCTTCGCCGCTGTTCGGTTCGGATATCTCCAAGCTCTGGCCGATCTCCTACGAGGGCCAGTCCGACACGGCCTGTTTCGACAACGCGCTGGAATTCCTGCTGCGTGGCGGCTACTCCATGGCCCATGCGGTGATGATGCTGATCCCCGAAGCCTGGGCCGGCAACCAGTCGATGAGCCCGGAGCGCAAGGCATTCTACGAATATCATGCGGCCCTCATGGAACCATGGGACGGACCGGCCGCCGTTGCCTTCACCGATGGCAAACAGATCGGCGCGACGCTCGACCGCAACGGCCTGCGTCCGGCCCGCTATCTCGTCACCGACGACGACCGCGTCATTCTTGCTTCGGAAGCCGGCACGCTGCCGGTGCCGGAAGAGCGGATCGTCAAGAAGTGGCGCCTGCAGCCGGGCAAGATGCTGCTGATAGACATGGAGAAGGGCCGCATCGTTTCCGACGAGGAAGTGAAGTCGGACCTGGCGGGCAGCCATCCCTATCGCAAGTGGCTCGATCGCACCCAGCTGATCCTTGAAGACCTGAAGCCGGTGGAGCCGCGGGCGCTGCGCCGCGACGTGTCGCTGCTCGATCGCCAGCAGGCTTTCGGCTACACGACCGAGGACACCAAGATCCTGATGTCGCCAATGGCCACCACAGGCCAGGAAGCGATTGGCTCGATGGGCACCGACACACCGATCTCGGCCATGTCGTCGAAGTCGAAGCTGCTCTACACCTATTTCAAGCAGAACTTTGCCCAGGTCACCAACCCGCCGATCGATCCGATCCGCGAGGAACTGGTCATGAGCCTGGTGTCGTTCATCGGCCCGCGCCCCAACATTCTCGACCATGAGGGGGCCGCCAACGCCAAGCGTCTGGAAGTGCGCCAGCCGATCCTGACCAATGGCGATCTGGAAAAGATCCGCTCGATCGGCCACACCGAGGACCGTTTCGACACCAAGACGCTCGACTTCACCTATGACGTGGAGCGCGGCGCCGAAGGCATGCCCGAAATGCTCGACCGGCTGTGCGAGCGGGCCGAAGCAGCGGTTCGCGGCGGCTATAACATCATCGTGCTGTCGGACCGCCAGATCGGCCCGGACCGCATCGCCATCCCGGCGCTGCTGGCAACCGCTGCCGTGCACCATCACCTGATCCGCAAGGGCCTGCGCACCTCGGTCGGCCTTGTCGTGGAATCGGGCGAACCGCGCGAAATCCATCACTTCTGCTGTCTGGCGGGTTATGGCGCCGAGGCCATCAACCCCTATCTCGCCTTCGACACGCTGCTCGACATGCACAAGCACAACGAGTTCCCGAAGGAAGTGTCGGAAGACGAAGTCGTCTATCGCTACATCAAGGCGGTCGGCAAGGGCATCCTGAAGGTCATGTCCAAGATGGGCATCTCGACCTACCAGTCCTATTGCGGCGCGCAGATCTTCGACGCGATCGGCCTGTCGTCGGAACTGGTGGACAAGTATTTCTTCGGCACGGCCACCACGATCGAAGGGGTCGGCCTCAGCGAAATCTCCGAGGAGACCGTCAGCCGTCACTCGTCGGCTTTCGGCAAGGATCCGGTCCTGGCGACGACGCTCGATATCGGCGGCGAATATGCCTATCGCATGCGCGGTGAAAACCACGCCTGGAGCCCGGATTCGATCGCCTCGCTGCAGCATGCGGTGCGTGGCAACAGCCAGGATCGCTACCGCGAATTCGCCGCCATGGTGAACGAAACGGGCCTGCGCATGAACACCATTCGCGGCCTGTTCAAGATCAAGGGCGCAGAGGCTCTTGGCCGCCAGCCGATCTCGATCGACGAGGTCGAACCGGCGGTGGATATCGTCAAGCGGTTTTCGACCGGCGCCATGTCGTTCGGTTCGATCTCCCGTGAGGCGCATACGACGCTGGCGATTGCCATGAACCGGATCGGCGGTAAGTCGAACACCGGCGAGGGCGGCGAGGAAGCCGACCGCTACCTGCCGCTTTTGAACGGCGCGCCGAACCCGGAACGCTCGGCCATCAAGCAGATTGCGTCCGGCCGCTTCGGCGTGACGACCGAATACCTGGTCAATGCCGACATGCTGCAGATCAAGGTGGCGCAGGGCGCCAAGCCCGGCGAGGGTGGCCAGCTGCCTGGCCACAAGGTGGATGCAACCGTTGCCAAGACTCGGCACTCGACGCCGGGCGTCGGCCTCATCTCGCCGCCGCCGCATCATGACATCTATTCGATCGAAGATCTGGCGCAGCTGATCTACGACCTGAAGAACGTCAACCCGGAAGCCGATGTCTCGGTCAAGCTGGTCTCGGAAGTCGGCGTCGGCACGGTCGCCGCCGGCGTTGCCAAGGCCCGCGCCGACCATATCACCATTGCCGGCTTCGATGGCGGCACCGGCGCCTCGCCGCTGACTTCGCTGAAGCATGCCGGTTCGCCCTGGGAAATCGGCCTGGCCGAAACCCAGCAAACCTTGGTGATGAACGGCCTTCGCTCGCGCATCGCGCTTCAAGTCGATGGTGGCCTGAAGACCGGCCGCGACGTCATCGTCGGTGCGCTGCTCGGGGCCGATGAATTCGGCTTTGCCACAGCACCGCTGATTGCAGCCGGTTGCATCATGATGCGCAAATGCCATCTCAACACCTGTCCGGTGGGTGTCGCCACCCAGGATCCGGTGCTGCGCAAGCGCTTCAAGGGCACGCCGGAACATGTGGTCAACTACTTCTTCTTCGTTGCCGAAGAGGTGCGCGAAATCCTTGCCTCGCTTGGCGTGACCAAGCTGGACGAGATCATCGGCGCTTCCGAGCTTCTGGAGAAGGACGACATGCTCGCCCATTGGAAGGCCCGCGGTCTCGATTTCAGCCGCATCTTCCACAAGGTCGATGCGCCGAAGGCTGCGACCTACTGGACCGAGCGCCAGAAGCATCCGATCGACGACATCCTCGATCGCCGCATGATCGAAAAGGCCATGCCGGCTTTGGAAAGCAAGCAGCCTGTCGTGTTCGAGGTCGATATCAAGAACGTCGACCGTTCGGCGGGCGCCATGCTGTCGGGCGCGCTTGCCAAGCGCTACGGCCACAAGGGCCTGAAGGATGATACGATCCATGTGACGCTGAACGGCACGGCCGGCCAGTCCTTCGGCGCGTTCCTCGCCCGCGGCATCACTTTTGATCTTGTGGGCGATGGCAACGACTATGTCGGCAAGGGCCTGTCGGGCGGCCGTATCATCGTCCGTCCGCCGGAAAACACCCGGATCATCGCCGAGGATTCGATCATCGTCGGCAACACGGTGCTCTACGGCGCGATCTCCGGCGAGTGCTATTTCCGCGGCGTCGCCGGCGAACGTTTCGCCGTGCGCAACTCCGGCGCCATCGCGGTGGTCGAAGGGGCGGGCGACCACGGTTGCGAATACATGACCGGCGGCGTCGTCGTGGTTCTGGGCGAAACCGGCCGCAACTTTGCCGCCGGCATGTCGGGCGGTGTCGCCTATGTGCTGGACGAGACGGGCGATTTTGCCCAGCGTTGCAACATGGCCATGGTCGAGCTCGAGCCGGTTCCGGAAGAGGACGACATGCTGGAGAAGCTGCACCATCACGGCGGCGACCTCATGCACAAGGGCCGCGTCGACGTGTCGGGCGATATGACCCGCCATGACGAGGAACGCCTCTACCAGCTGATCTCGAACCATCTCCACTACACGGGCTCGGCTCGCGCCATGCAGATCCTCGACAACTGGGCCGAGTACCGTCCGAAGTTCCGCAAGGTCATGCCGGTCGAATACCGCCGTGCGCTCGAGGACATGGAACGCATGAAGATGGGCGTGGCAGCGGAGTGATTTACTCCTATCATCATTGTGATATGCTTCTGGCATATCACAATGATGGAGTGAAATATGAACAAGCATGTACCAGAGCCGCAGGAAGGCGGCGATTTCACTGTCAGTGTCTTCAAGAATGGCCGCAGTCGGGCGGTGCGCTTACCAAAGGAGATTGAACTCGACGGGAACAGTGTGGTGATGGTTCGCCAGCCGGATGGGTCAATTCTGATGAGGACCGGGGTGACAGCGGGGCTGGTTGCCTATCTACAGCAGGCGGATGCGTGGGCTGGTGAAGACTTTGTTACTGAAGAGGATGATGTCGGACCTCTGCGAGAAGTCGATCTGTGATGCGCTTCATGCTCGACACCAACATCGTTTCGGCAATCGTGCGAGACCCGAGAGGCAAGGTGCTTCAAAGGCTGGTCGAAGTTGGCGAAGAAAACGTCTTCATCAGCATCATCACGCATGGAGAGATCTGGTACGGCGTAAGGAAAAACTGGTCGGAAGCGTTGGCCAAAAAGGTCTCGGCCGTCACCCGGCGGTTATATGTGGCGCCGCTCTCGCTGCCTTCGGACCAGCGCTATGCGGAAGTTCGCCTGGCGCTGAGGCAGGGAAAGAATATCGGGCAGAACGATCTATGGATCGCCGCTCATGCACTGGCGCTGGACGCAATTCTGGTGACGAACAACGAGAGTGAATTTTCCCGCGTGCCGGGATTGAAGGTTGAAAACTGGCTGCGATAGTGCGGTGACGGAATAGGGATTTAGAAATGGGCAAGGTTACAGGTTTTATGGAAATCGACCGGCAGGTGGGCAAGTACCAGCCGGCGTCCGACCGCATCCGTCATTTCCGTGAATTCACCATCCCGATGTCGGATGCTGAGGTGCAGAAGCAGTCTGCCCGCTGCATGGACTGCGGCATCCCCTATTGCCATGGCCCGACCGGCTGCCCGGTCCATAACCAGATCCCCGACTGGAACGACCTCGTCTACAACAACAAGTGGGAAGAGGCGATCCGCAACCTGCATTCCACCAACAACTTCCCGGAATTCACCGGCCGCGTCTGTCCCGCCCCGTGCGAGGAAGCCTGCACGCTGAACCTGGAAGATGCGCCGGTTGCCATCAAGACCGTCGAGCAGGCGATCGCCGACAAGGCCTATGAACTCGGCTTCATCGTGCCGCAACCGGCAACCGTGCATACCGGCAAGAAGGTGGCCATCATCGGTTCCGGCCCGTCCGGCATGGCGGCTGCCCAGCAGCTTGGCCGCGCTGGCCACGAAGTCCATGTCTTTGAACGCGAGACCAAGGCCGGCGGCTTGCTGCGCTACGGCATTCCCGATTTCAAGATGGAGAAGAACTTCATCGACCGCCGCGTCGAGCAGATGACGGGCGAGGGCGTGACCTTCCATTACGGCGTCAATGTCGGAGTCGATATCACGGTCGAAACGCTGCGGGCCGACTACGATGCGGTGCTTTACTGCGGCGGCTCGGAAACCCCGCGCGAGGCCGGAATTCCGGGCGTCGAGCTGCACGGCGTGCACGATGCCATGCCCTATCTGGTGCAGCAGAACCGTCGCGTCGGCCGCGAGAACATCGACAGCGCCGGCTGGCCTTCCGATCCGATCCTGGCCGGCGGCAAGCATATCGTCGTGGTCGGCGGTGGCGACACCGCATCGGACTGCGTCGGCACGGCCTTCCGCCAGGGCGCCGTCAAGGTGACTCAGCTCGACATTCGCCCGCGTCCGCCGCAGACCGAAGACAAGCTGGCCATCTGGCCGTTCTGGGCGACCAAGATGCGCACCTCGTCGAGCCAGGCCGAAGGCGCTGTGCGGGAGTTCCAGGTGGCGACGCTGGAATTCGTCGGTGAGGATGATGTGCTGACCGGCGTCAAGTGCTGCCAGGTGGACGAGCGCCGCAAGCCGATTGCCGGCACGGAGTTCATCATCAAGGCGGATCTCGCCTTCATCGCCATCGGTTTCCGCGGCCCGTTCACCGACAGCGTGCTGAAGGAACTCGACGGCCAGTTGACGCTCAATGTCGACAATCGCGGTTCGACCAATGTCGTGGCCAATGATCGCGACTACAGGACTTCGGTCGACAAGCTCTGGGTGGCAGGTGACGTCAGGCGCGGCCAGTCGCTGGTGGTCTGGGCCATCCGCGAAGGCCGTCAGGCGGCCCGCGCCATCGACGAGGCGCTGATGGGCGCAACCGTCCTGCCGCGGTAAGAGCTACACCCGATCTCCTGGCCAAACGGTCGCCGCTGGCGGCCGTTCTGCGTTCAGGGCTGTGGTTTGCTGCCGATCTGATAGTCGTCGACCCGGCCGGTCGGTGCCAGCGGCAGGATTCCGGTCTGCACCAGTTGATCCCGGGGCGAGGGGATGGGCGAGGCCGCCAGCGGGCCGGCGCCGAGCAGTTCAGCGCTGCCGTCGAGCGCCGGGTCGGTGAGGCCGATCGGCTGGGTCCTGACGACATTGCGCATTTCCGAAGGCGGCAGGCTGATCAGTTCGGGCAGATTGTCGGCATCGAGCCGCAGCAGACCGGGGCTTGCCATGTCGCCCAAATGGCGGCGGGCCGGCTTTTCCAGGTAGAAGGCGATCTTGCGCTTGCCGGCAGCCGTCAGGTTGATGCCGTCCGAGCCGCGCAGTCGCACCTGCTGGCCGTTGATATCGGAGCCGGTCAGCACGAATCGGCCATCCTGGTCGACAAAGCCGTCCCAGATGTCGATGAACTCGCCGCCGACCTTTTCGGCTGTGCTTCGGAAGACCTCGTTCAGCTTGATGACATCGGCCGTCATGCCGGCCGACTTGAAGGGCGGGATGCCGACCCAGAGCAGGGGAATGTCCCGGTCGACGACCAGGTGCGCGAAGGCGTTGACGCGCTTTTCGTATTCCGCGAACCAGGCGTCGGTTGGAAATTTCTCCCTCGCGCTCGTCGTGGTCATCTGCTGACGGTCGTTGGCGCCAAGCTCCACCACGACCAGGGCCGGTTTGATCTCATCCAGCAGGACAGGCAGTTCAGCGGGCCAGTTGTAGTAGTCGTCGCGAACCAGGCCCGACGAGCCGTTGCTGCGGATCTCGATCGTGGTACCGGGCGCGTTCGCGAAGGCCTCGATCAGACCTTCACCGATGCCACCAGCCAGAAAGTCGCCGACGACGAGGATCTTCTGGGCGCTGCCGAGCTTCGGTGGCGGTGGCGGGACCTCCGGGGCGCGGGTGGTGGTGATCGTGGTGACGCTGCTCGATGTCTTCTTGGCAGCGCGCGGCACGCGGACAGGCGGGCGAATTGGCGCGCGCCGATATTCCGGCTGACGGGGTGCTGGTCGTCCGAACAGCAATTGCAGCAGTGTCCGCCGTTCGACACGCTCCTGCGCCACGGCCGGCGGCATCCAGGACATGAGCATGGCCGTCGCCACGGCAACAGCCATGCATGCCGTCCATATCAGGCCATGTCTGGCGGGTCTTGCCGGCATTGTGTCAGCCGTCCATTTCTCTGTCGTCGTGCAAGCTCATTTTGGAAAAGGTGGGAAGACCCTTTCAAAATGTCAATTGCGCAGGGCGTCCAGGAGCTTGCGGGTCGGCTCGCCATCGGTGCTCATTCCCAGCCGCGACTGGATGGCCGTGATGGCAGCCTTGGAACCGGACCCGAAATTGCCATCCACTTCGCCATCGTAGTAGCCGAGCGCCTTCATGCGCGTCTGCAACTCGAATTTCTCCTTGATGTCGAGCGTGCCGTCGGGGCGCGGCCAGGCCTGCTGCATGCCGCCATAGCCAGCGATCTCGTCGGCCAGAAGGCCAACGCCCAGCGCATAGGTATCGGCGGCGTTATAGCGCTTGATGACGAAGAAGTTCTTGGTCATCAGGAAGCCGGGGCCGCCCGCGCCGCCGAGCATCTTCAGTTCGGCGCGCTCCGAGGGCCGCGTGAAGTCCTTGCCGTTGGGACGCACGAAGCCGAGCTTCTGCCATTCGCCAAGCGTCAGCGTCTTGCCGGCATATTTGCTGCCGCCAGCCGGAACGACGGCTTCATAACCCCAGGTCTTGCCGCTCTGCCAGCCATTCTTGGCCAGTAGGTTGGCCGAGGTTGCCAGTGCATCGGGAACGGAATTCCAGATGTCCTTGTGGCCATTGCCATCCGCGTCGACGGCGTAAAGCAGGTAGCTGGTCGGGATGAATTGGGTATGGCCCATGGCGCCGGCCCAAGAGCCGGTCAGGCCCTTGGCGCTGACATCGCCGTTCTGCAGGATCTTCAAGGCGGCGATCAACTGCGTGCGGGCGAACTTGGCCCGTTTCGGATCGGCATAGGCAAGCGTTGCCAGAGCGGTCGGCACATGATGCAGCCGGTCGTCCTTTTCCAGAACGGCGCCGTAATTGGATTCCATCGACCAGATGGCGAGCAGGATATGCTTGTCGACGCCGAAGTGCTTTTCGAGCGCTGCAAGTGTGCGACCATGCTTGGTCAGCATCTCTCGGCCGATCTTGACCGTGTAGGGATTGACGCGGCTATCGAGGTAATCCCAGATCTGCGACTTGAATTCGGGCTGGTAGCGTGCCTTTTCCAGCACGTCGGGATCAGGCTCGCTGACGCCGGCAAACGCCTGGGTATAGGTCTTCTGGCTGATGCCGCTCTTGGCGGCCGTGGTGTAAAATCCGTTGATCCACTTCTTGAAGCCGGCATCGGCATGGGCCGCCGCGGGCATCATGCTCGTTGCAATCGTCAAGGCCAGTGCGCCGAGAAGGCTGGGATGGTGTCTTGTCATGGGCATCTCCCCGTTCGTTCTACGGTTCGTTCGACGGCCGGAACAAAGCCGTTCACCCTAGGTTAATGCAATTGCGTCAACAAAGTCTTTACCATACGCGGTCGAGCCAAGCACTACCTTTGCGATTTCGTAGCAAATGTATACTAGTAAAGGGCCGCGTTATGAAGACGTTAATCGATTAGATCCTCGAGGAGGAATGTGTGGGACAACAAAAGAAACTCCGTAAAGCCGTCTTTCCCGTCGCAGGGCTTGGAACCCGCTTCCTGCCGGCGACCAAGGCCGTCCCCAAGGAAATGCTGACCGTCGTCGACAAGCCGGTTATCCAATATGTCGTCGATGAGGCTGCAGAGGCCGGCATCGAGCATTTCGTCTTTATCACGGGCCGCGGCAAGGCGGTCATCGAAGACTACTTCGATATTCAATTCGAACTTGAGCAGACGCTTCGGGCCCGCAACAAGAATGCCGAGCTGTCGCTTCTTTCGGGCCTGTTGCCCAAAGCCGGATCGGCAAGCTTCACGCGCCAGCAGGAGCCTTTGGGCCTTGGACATGCGGTCTGGTGCGCCCGTGACATCGTCGGCGACGAGCCTTTCGCGCTTTTGCTGCCCGACATGATCATGCGCGGCGACAAGGGCTGCCTGAAGGGCATGGTCGAGCTTTACGACAAGACCGGCGGCAACATTGTCGCCGTGGAGGAATGCGCGCCCGACCAGGCCCATAAATACGGCATCGTCGGCGTCGGCGAGACGCTGGAAGGCGGCTTCCGCATCACCGAAATGGTCGAGAAGCCAGCCAAGGGCACCGCTCCGTCCAACTTCTTCATCAACGGCCGCTATATCCTGCAGCCGGAGATCTTTTCGATCCTGGAGACCCAAGAGCGTGGCGCCGGCAACGAGATCCAGCTGACCGACGGCATGCTGAAGCTTGCCAGGGATCAGGCCTTTGCCGGTTATCATTTCAAGGGTCAGACCTTCGACTGCGGCGCCAAGGATGGCTTCATCCTGGCCAACGTTGCTTTCGCCATCGAGCGGGCGGATATCCGGCCGACGATCGAAGAACCGCTGAAGGCTCTGCTCGCAGCCCTGAAATAGTCGGGCCTTATCGCTTCACCGAAAGACCGATGCCGGCACGCAGCACCTGCGTGTCGGTTGCGGTGTCGCTGGTGGTCAGTTCGTAGCCGAGATCGGCCGTCAGATCGACATGGCGATTGACGCTGTAGGTCAGGCCGGCGCCGGCTGTATATTCGATAGTTTCGCTCTCGCTGCCCTCTGTCGGGTAATCCCGCCAGGTGGTGGAGCCCGAAAGCCGGGCGACCAGATTGCTGCGCAACTCGTGAGCCACGCTGGCATTCAGCGCATAGGCCACCGATCCGCTCAGCCCGGCGGTAGTGGACGGCTCGATCGAGGTCGATACGCCGACGGTGACATCCGTGCCGCGTTGCGGCGACCAGCCGAGATTGCCGTCGAAGGTCACGGCGCCGAGATCGTCCAGCCGCTGGTCGTCGAACATCATCCTCTCATAGCCGATCCCCAGTTCTCCCCGTAGTTTTTCGCCGAAATCGGTGGCCAGGCCGGCGCGTGCGGCGTAGAGGTCGCCCGAGCGGGCATAGCCGGAGGAATCCCGCTTGTCGTCGTAGAGAATGCGGCCGGCAGACACTTCGATGAAGGGAATGAGGGCAGGCGAGATTTCATAGCCAAGCCGGGCGTTCAGCGTCGCCGAGGAACGATTGCGATCCGACAGTTCGACACGGGTTCCGTCCGACAGCACTGCGTCCGTGTAAAGCGAGCGGCCGAAGCTGACGCCGACCGAGCCGCGCATCTTACCGAAATCGCGCTCAAGTGCGGCGCCGGCGGAAAACTGGTGGATGCCGGATTGCTCGGATGCGCCGCTGATGGCGTTGGGGTCGGTGGTGTCTTCATGACTGAAGCTGTAGCCGGCGGTCAGTCGAGCAGCCATGTCATCGGCGAGATCAAGGCGCAGGTCGGCGTCGACGGCGGCGGTGGGTTCGTCGTTGCCATCGCCGGACAGGTGCCGGCGCCAGTTGCCCTGGCCGTTGATCGTCAACTCATGGCTCGACCAATCGGATGTCAGTGTGCCTTTCAGGCCGGTATCCCAATAGGACTTGCGATCCGTCTCGTTGCCGGTTTTGGTCGACTCGGTCACGAGGCCTTGCGAAAACGTCGGTTTCAGCATCATCGTGCCGAGGCGGATACCGGTGCCGTCGTCGGTGAGATCGCGGCCGCCGCGCAGTTCGTCGATGGTCGACTCGCGTAGGTTCTGCCGTCCGTTGTCCAAAGCGTCCGCGGCAATCGCTGCGTCGGGGTCAAGCGTGGTCGCCGCTACAGTCGGTGTCGAAGCGATTGTACCGGTCTGCAGATCGTCGGTCGTGGCGGTTGCATCGTCGGAAGAGGGCGAGCCGAATGCAGCCGGATCGCCCGGATCAGACAGGGTTTGCGCGGCGGCGGATAGTGGCGGCAGCCACAGGACGCCAGCCGCCAGTGCGCAAAGAACAGATGTCCTATGCCGCGGGCGGGCCATCTTCCTGCCGGTATTTGAGGGCAATGCCATTCGTTCTTGCTCGAGCGGGTGCTGAAATGCTTACTCAAACGTAAAGCCATGTGGTTAACGTTTGGTTGCCGGCCCGCAGATTGCGCTGGCGCGACACAGGCCCTGTGTCCATAATGGCGGAATGAGACTCCTCATCCATTTGTCTTACAGGGTGTGGTGAATGGTGAATGGACAACGAAATATAAACGCAGTATGGAACGGCTATGATAAAGCGCGCTGTAAAACTCGTTGACGCTGGTGCAATCGAATCCGCATTGCGGTCGGTCGCTGCCGAAAGAAGTGGTCTCGAAGCCGTCGAAAAGGCTTTGACCGGGTATCTCGCCGGGCCGTTCTGCAATGCGGTCGAGGTCATCGGCAGCATTTCGGGCCGTGTGATCGTGACGGGCGTCGGCAAGAGCCATCACATCGGCGGCAAGATTGCTGCGACCTTTGCCTCGACTGGCACGCCTGCCTTCTTCATCCATCCGGCCGAAGCCAATCATGGCGATCTCGGCATGATTGCCCGCGACGACGCGATCATCGCGATGTCGTGGAGCGGCGAGAGTGCCGAGCTGCACGGGATGATTTCCTTTTCTCGTCGCTTCTCCATTCCTCTGATCGCCATCACCTCGGGTGAGAATTCGACGCTGGCGCGGGAAGCGGACATCGTTCTGCTGCTGCCCAAGGAACAGGAAGCCTGTCCGCACGGCCTGGCGCCGACGACGTCGACGATGATGCAGATGGCGATGGGCGATGCAATCGCGCTGGCGCTGCTTGAAGCCCGCGGCTTTACCGCGCTCGATTTCCGTACCTTCCATCCCGGTGGCAAGCTTGGGGCCATGCTGTCGCATGTCTCCGACATCATGCATCGCGGCGAAGAGATTCCGCTGGTGCCGTTCGGCACCTCCATGCCGGAAGCCATCACCGTGTTGTCACGCAAGCGGTTTGGTTGCGTCGGCATTGTCGATGAAGCCGGCAAACTGTGCGGCATCATCACCGATGGCGATATTGCCCGCAGCCTGTCGCGTAATCTGGCTGATATGAACGTCGAGGACGTGATGACCCGCGATCCCAAGACGGTGGAAGTGGACACGCTTGCCACCAGCGCCATGGCGATCCTCAACCAGCACAATATTTCGGCCCTGTTTGCTGCCGATGATGATGGTGTTCCCGTCGGCATCGTGCATTTCCACGATCTGCTGCGGATCGGCGTGGCCTGATCAGGCCACATCCACCGTCAGGTCGCGGCCGGTGCTGGAGACGATCCGCACCTTGGTGCCCGCCGGCAGGTCCGGTCCCATGACAGACCAGTAGGTGTCGTCAAGCCGAATTCGGCCGCGTCCGTCGTGCATCGGCTCCTGCAGGGTGGCCGTGCGGCCGACCAGGCTTTCGCCACGTTTGTTGAGCAAGGGCTCATCGCTCTTGCCCTCGCCGCGCGACACCAGTCGGCGGCCAAGCAGAATGGCAAGAACGGCCAGGGCGGCAAACACTAGGATCTGCACCTGCCAGCCCCAGAACGGCGCTCCCCAGAACAAAAGCGACAGCATGCCCGTGCCGATGGCGCCGATGCCGATCCAGACGAGAAAAACGCCCGGCATGAGCAGTTCGGCGGCCAGAAGCAGCAATCCCAGCAGCCACCAGGTCCATGGTCCCAGTTGTACAGCAAGCCAGGTCAGCATGGCTTAGCTCCCCTGATTGGGTGCAAAGGGATTGACGGCCGGCGTGGTGCGTACGGCAGTGGTGGTTGTAGCCGGGCGCGGTTTGGGTGGTTCGCCGGTCGAGGGATTGCCGAATACTTCGCGGGCGATGGCGCCGATGCCGCCGAGCGAGCCGATCAGCGACGAGGCCTCCATCGGCATCAGCACGATCTTGGAATTGGGCGCCGAGCCGATCGTCGCCATGGCTTCGGTGTATTTCTGGGCGACGAAATAGTTGATGGCGTTGATATCGCCGGCGGCAATCGCTTCCGACACCATGCGTGTCGCATTGGCTTCCGCCTCGGCCAGACGTTCGCGGGCCTCGGCTTCTCGATAGGCGGCCTCGCGCTCGCCTTCGGCCTGCAGGATGGCGGATTGCTTGGCGCCCTCGGCGCGCAGGATCTGCGCGTTTCTGAAGCCTTCGGCTTCCAGCACCAGCGCCCGCTTTTCGCGCTCCGCCTTCATCTGCCGACCCATGGCATCGACCAGGTCCTTCGGCGGCTGGATGTCCTTGATCTCGACGCGGGTGACCTTGATGCCCCAGGGGCCGACCGCCTCGTCAACGACGCGCAGGAGGCGATCGTTGATGACCTCGCGGTTGGACAGCAATTCGTCGAGATCCATCGAGCCCATGACCGAGCGTATGTTGGTCATGGTCAGATTGAGGATGGCGTTTTCGAGATTGGAGACCTGATAGGCGGCCTGGGCGGCGTTGAGGATCTGGTAGAAGGCCACCGCATCGGCCGAGACGCTGGCATTGTCCTTGGTGATGACCTCCTGGGTCGGGACGTCAAGCACCTGCTCCATGACATTCAGCTTGGAGCCGATGCTCTCGATGAAGGGGATGATCAGGTTGAGGCCCGGCTCCAGCGTCCGCGTGTAACGCCCGAAGCGTTCGATCGTGTAACGATAGCCCTGCGGCACCGTCTTGATCCCGGCGAAGAGGACGAGAACCACCAGAAGCACGAGGGCTATGACGACAATATCAAATCCGGCGAGGTTCATGGTCGGCTCTCCCTGCAATCGACAGGCGCCGACAGCGGCGCTCTGCTCTTTTTGGTTTCTTCTTCAGAATTGGCGGTTTAGCACGACGATTGCAAGGTTATGCGACACGGATCGACACCCTTTTCGTTTTCTGGCTCAAATCCAGCCCATCAGTTCGCGTCGGACGACATGTTCCAACACCGCCATGCCGCCGGGGCTGTCGTTGAGGCAGGGGATATGGGTGAACTTCTCGCCGCCCGCATGATGGAAGATCTCTCCGGCCTCGCCGGCAATTTCCTCCAGCGTTTCAAGGCAGTCGGAGACGAAACCGGGATTGATCACTGCGATACGCTTGACGCCGTCCTTGGCGAGTTTCTCCACCGTCTTGTCGGTATAGGGCTGCAGCCATTCCTCTGGCCCGAAACGGGACTGGAAGGTGACCATCAGGCGCTCTTTCTCCCAGCCGAGCTTGTCGCGCAGCAGACGGGCGGTCTTGTAGCACTGGCAGTGATAGGGATCGCCCTTCTGGAAATAGGACATGGGGATGCCGTGGAACGAGGTCAGGACCAGTTCCGGCTCCCAGTCGAGAGTTGCCAAATGGGTCGTGATCGAGTTGGCCAGTGCTTCGATATAGACCGGATCATCGGCATATTGCGGCACGGTGCGCAGTGCCGGCTGCCAGCGCATTTTCAGCAGGGCCTTGAAGGCTTCGTCGTTGACGGTGGCCGTGGTTGCTGCGGCATATTGCGGATAGAGCGGGAAGAGCAGAATCTTCTCGCAACCGTCCTTCTGTAGTTCCTCGATTTTCGAGGCGATCGATGGTTGGCCGTAGCGCATGGCCCAGTCGACCCGCACATTTTCCAGATCACCGAAGGACTTGGCCATCCGTTCCGCCTGGTTGCGGGTATAGGTGCGCAGATAGCTTTCATCGAGATCCTTGTTCCAGATCTTCTCATAGGCCTTGCCGACCTTGCCCGGACGGGTGTTGAGCACGATGCCGTAGAGGATCGGATACCAGAACAGGCGCGACCATTCGATCACCCGTTTGTCGGACAGGAATTCGCGCAGATAGCGGCGCATCGATGTGTAATCGGTACCATCAGGCGTGCCGAGATTGACAAGCAGCACGCCGACCTTGCCGAACCGCACCGGCGGGTGATTGGCTGGAAGGTGGCTCTGATCAACAGTCATGGGGCGGGGTCCTGATTTTTGTGCACGATACAGCAGATACGCCGAAACGGCTGCCGGGGATTGCTTTACTTAAAAAGAAAAACCGGCCCGGGAAAGCCCGAGCCGGTTTTAGGACTGCGACAGTTTGACCTTACTTTGCCGGGATCTTCAGCTCTTCGCCGATCTCGATCAGGTCGGGATTCTTCAGAGCATTTTCCTTGGCGATCTTGGTCCACATCGGGCCGTCACCGTAGACTTCCGTGGCGATCTTCCAGAGGCTGTCACCCCGAACGACCGTGTAAGCCTTGCCGGTTTCAACCGTCGGCGCTGCGGTCGTCAGGGTCGTGGAGGCGGCCGGCAGTTCCGGGGTTTTCACGGCCGGAGTGGCTGTTGCCGGGGCCGGGGCGGCAGGGGCTGCGGGAGCGGCAGCCGGTGCCGCAGCTTCAACCTTTGCCGGCGGTACATAGGTCGCGGGCGTCGCGTCGGTGATGCGGCCGTCGAGATAGGGCTTATAAGGGTTGTTGGCGGTCAGATAGTCGGCGAGCGCCAGTTCGAGGTTCGGGCCGAAGTCGTAGGCGTTTTCTGCCTTGGAGGCAAAGATCTTGAAGCCGTCGCCGCCGCCGCGCACATAGTTGTTGGTGACGATGCCGTAGGTCTTGGCCGGATCGATGGCGACGAAGGTGCCGCCTTCCTTGACTTCAACTGCCGAAATGCGGCTGCCGACCGGCTTGGAGCGGTCGAATGTGTATTTCAGGCCCGACACCTGCAGGAAGCGTCCGGCGCCGTCGTCGATCTGGCTGGCGCCGTTCTCGAGCGCCGCCAACAAATCCGCACCCTTGAGCTGGAAGGTGGCAATGGTGTTCTGGAACGGCAGAACGGTCAGCACTTCGCCCATGGTGATTTCGCCGGCATCGATCGAGGCCCGCAGGCCGCCGCCGTTGGCAAGCGAGATGGTGATGCCCTGATCCTTGACGCGGTTCAGCTGCGCATCGGCAACGAGGTTGCCCATTTCGCATTCCCTGACGCGGCATACCTTGCGGTCGCCCTGGATCAGGCCGTCGGAGGCGCCGACAATCTTTTTCTTCAGTTCCTCGATCGGCGCTTTCAGCTCATCGATGCGCTTGACGATCGTCTCGTCCGGCTTGAACTTTGCGTCGACCAGGATCGGTTCGCCGGTCGCTTCCTTGACGGTGCCGGCTTCGTCGAAGACGACCTTGAGGTCGCCGAGATACTTGCTGTACTGGCCGGCCTGCACCACAGGCACCTTGTAGCCGCCGGGATTGTCGACCATCGTCGGATAGGGGCCTTCGGCACCTTCGACGGTGTTGGACAGCAGGGTGTGGCTATGGCCGCCGACCACGACGTCGACATCGGGGATCTTGGCGATGGCCGACAGGTCGCGCGGATAGCCGACATGGGTCAGCGCGATGATCTTGTCGACGCCGTCAGCCTTGAGCTTGACCACTTCGGCAGTGATGGTGGCTACATCCTCGGCAATCAGCACGTTCGGACCTGGGGAGGCGAGTTCTTCCGTGTCGTTGGCGACGGCGCCGACGATGCCGATCTTCTGGCCGCCGACTTCCAGCACGATCGACGGCTTGACGCGGTCGCCGAGCTTGGAGGAGACGCTGGCGAGCACATTGGCGGTGACGACCGGGAACTGCACCTTGTCGAGGAAGCCGGCCAGGCCGTCCTCGCTGTCGTCGAACTCGTGGTTGCCAACGGTCATGGCGTCGAACTTCATGGCGTTCAGCACTTCTGCCTCAACCGAACCCTTGTAGGTGGTGTAGAACAGCGAGCCCTGAAAATTGTCGCCGGCGTTGAGTAGCAGCACGTTCTTGCCGCCGGCTTTCAGCGCGTCGCGGGTCTCGTTGATGGCGGTGAGCAGACGGGCAGCACCGCCGAAGCAGGCGGCCTTGGCTTCGTCTTCTGCCGAGCAGGTCGAATCGGTCTTGTTGATCGATTCGATGCGCGAATGGAAATCATTGATATGCAGGATATTCAGCTCGAAATCGGCAAAGGCCGCGCTCGCCGTGATGGCCAGCGCCGAGGCGCTCAGAAGGCCAAACCGCAGGGTTTTAAACATCGCTTTTCTCCTGTTGGCATGGGCATTCGGCAGAGGCGCCGTCCCACTTTATTATGAATTGCGTGAGGTCGATCCCACATCCCCAGATGTTTCCATCAAGTGCCGGGGACTTCAAGAAAAAAACAACGCTCCGACGCAATCAAGGGTCGGAGCGTTTGGGGGACAGGACAAGCAATGATCTCAAATGCGGCGCGTTAGCGAGAACTGCGCGCCGGCGTCTGTGGTGCAATTGAGCTGGTTGACCGTGACCATCGCGCAGTTGACCTTGGACTGGGTATTGCGCACCAGCGAGGTCATGTTGATTTCCACCAGCTGCGGCGACAGCGAAACATAGGTGCCGGAGGCCAGCAGCGCATTGTTGTCGGTCGAGCGCGTGCTGAACGTGCCGGCCTGGAAGCTCGAGACAATGCCGTTCGGATCGACCCAGGCGCCTTCCACCGTCGGGGCCTGGCGCACTGGCGGCAGTGGGCGCGGGCCGGTCGAGCTGCAGGCCGAGAGGGCCAGCGCTGTGCCCAACAGAATAATGGTGGTCTTGATCTTCATAACCGTCTCCCGCATCGCAAGACTTTGGCCTGTGGCCCGAAACTGATGGATTCTCTTGGCCAAACCATGCCGCGAAGACATGGTGAAAGCAAGGCCAAGCGCCGTTCGGCCAACAGTTATCCGGCCATGGAAGGCATGTGTTCCGGCGGGAAAAGAAAATGCCCGCCGCGGGTGGCGACGGGCATCAAAGGCTTGTGGGTCTAAAGGCTAAATCAGCGAACGAGGATGTTCTTGAACTGCCAGGGATCCTTGGTGTCGAGGTCTTCGGGGAAGAGGCCCGGACGGCCGTCGAGCGGGGTCCAGTCGGTGTAATGGCCTTCGACCGGTCCGAGATAGGGCGACTGCACTTCCAGGCAGCGCTTGTAGTCGATCTCGTCGGCTTCGACGATGCCGGCCTTCGGGTTCTCGATGGCCCAGACCATGCCGGCCAGCACGGCCGAGGTCACCTGCAGGCCGGTAGCGTTCTGGTAGGGCGCGATGCGACGGGTTTCTTCCAGCGACAGGCGCGAGCCATACCAATAGGCGTTCTTGTCGTGGCCATAGAGCAGCACGCCGAGTTCGTCGATGCCCTCGACTAGTTCGTTCTCGTCGAGAACGTGCAGGACCGGCTGGGCCGTGCCGCCATTGCCGAACATTTCGTGCAGCGACAGCACGGCGTCATTGGCCGGGTGGTAGGCGTAATGGCAGGTCGGGCGATAGACGACTTCGCCGTCCTTCTCGACCGTGAAGTAATCGGCGATCGAGATGGATTCGTTGTGGGTGACGAGGAAGCCATACTGCGGGCCGGGGGTCGGGCACCAGGTGCGCACGCGAGTGTTGGCGCCGGGCTGCTCGAGATAGATGGCGGCCTTGCAGCCCTTCTTGTGCTTCTTGGCGTTCTTCGGCATCCAGTTTTCATGGGTGCCCCAGCCGAGTTCGGCAGGCTGCAGGCCTTCGGAGATGAAGCCTTCGACCGACCAGGTGTTCCAGAACACGTTGAGGGGTTTTGGGTTCTTGGTCAGCTGCGTGTCACGCTCGGCAATGTGGATGCCCTTGACGCCGACCTTCTTCATCAGCTTGGCCCAGCCTTCGCGGTCGTCCTGGGTAGGCTCCTCGAACTTCACACCCAGTTCATTGGCCAGATTGACGAGCGCCTGCTTGACGAACCAGGAGACCATGCCCGGGTTTGCCCCGCAGGTGGAAACGGCTGTGGCGCCGCCCGGGTTCTTCTTCTTCTCGGCGCGAACGGTTTCGCGCAGCGCGTAGTTGGTGCGCTCGGAATTCTTCATGGTCTTGTCGAAATAGAAGCCGAGCCAGGGCTCGACGACCGTGTCGATATAAAGAACGTCGAGCTTGCGGCAGAGCTTCATCAGGTCGAGCGAGCCGGTGTCGACCGAGAGGTTGACGCAGAAGCCCTGGCCTTCGCCTTCGGTCAGCAGTGGCTTCAAGAGATCCTTGTAATTCTCTTTGGTGACATGGGCCTGGATGTGCTTGATGCCATGCTTGGCAAGGATTTCGGCATCCTCGTTGCGCGGGTCGATGACCACCATCCGGCTCTTGTCGAATTTGAAATGGCGCTCGATCAGGGGCAGGGTGCCCCGACCGATCGAACCGAAGCCAATCATGACGATCGGACCGGTGATTTCGCCGTAAACCGGATAGGCTTGCTTGGTCATCTCTGTCTCCTTCAGATGTGCGGGCGTGGTTGCAGCGCCGCACGATAGGGTCTTGGTCTGTCTGCGTTCGGATTTCCCGAATTTGTCGGCTCTAGATCATAAATTCCTGACATAATAAAGGGTCTATGCGGATTGCCGATGAAAGGGGCGCCCCATCACACGGCTTTTGCCGCAAGGCCGGCGTCGCGAAGGCAGCGCACGAGGTCGTCGCGCTTTTCGGCCAGGCCCTTGTAGTTCACCTGGTCGGGTGTGAGCGATTCCAGCTGGTCTGCGAGCTTGGCGGCGAGCAGCCCGCCATCCGGCCGGTCGATGAGAGCCCTGAGCGGATCGAGATAGATGCGGATCGTGAAGACGATATCACCTGAGATCGGCAGCTTGCGCAGGCTCTGGCGCTCCACCCGGATGAAGGCATTGGCGGCGGAGAGGCCTGTCGACAGGGGATCGCTCACCGGCCGCAGGCTGACGGGGTGATAGAGCGCATAGGTCCAGTTGATCGACCAGTTGTAGCGCTTGGCGGGGATCGCCGGCTGCAGGTTGTCGAAGATGCGGTTGACCAGCAGCGCGTTGCGGGTGCCGCCCTCAAAACCCGGAACCGTGGCATGGACCTGATCCATCGGCCGATTGAATTTTTCCGCCAGCGACCAGGACGAGGGAAAGGCCAGATGGGCGGCAACGATCGTCCAGCCGTCCTCTTTCTTGCGCAGGAGAACGAGATCGTCAGCAATCAACGACCCGGCCCTGACAATCGGCGGCACGGTCTCGTCACAGAGATCGACGCTGTGGCCGGCCATCTCCATCCTGTCGCCGGTACGGCGATAATGGCCGGCATGGTCGGCGAGCAGGTGCTGGACCAGCAGATCGAGACATTCCTGCTGGGCTTGGCCCGTATCGGGCGCTGCCCGGACGATATCGTCATAGTGGGTTTCGGCCAGTTGCTGCTTCTCGTCGAGATAGCGGCCGAGATCGCTATCCGTCTCGACCCATTGGTGCGGATCGAGGGTGGACACGCCGATGGTGAAGGGTTTCGAGGAGCCGTCATATGGTGCGTAAGTCGGTATGTTCACGGGGACCCTACTGGCGAAGACGAATGGCTTGAGCCTATTTGTCGCCATCAACGCTGGCCAACACAAGAGGCCTCTGCCCCTTGTGTCCTGAAAATTGTCTTACGATGGCTGCGACAATTGGCGCGAACGATAGGCAGGATTGCCCGGTTAAGCTGTCGAGGTATTCAATCGAACGGGAAGTGGAAGATGGCAATCCCGCAGACAAAAGCCGAGCTACTGTCGGCCATCGATACGAGCTATCGAAAGCTGGCAGCCGATCTAAAAACGGTTCCGCCGGAGAAGGTCCGAGACCTCAGCCTCGAAGGCCATAGGGCCGGTACGATGATCAGCGTGGCGGATCTGATGGCATATCTGATCGGATGGAACGAATTGGTGCTGAAGTGGTACAGATTAAAGCGGGATCATCTGCCAGTCGACTTCCCCGAAACCGGTTTCAAATGGAACGAACTTGGGCTGCTGGCGCAGAAGTTTTACGAGGACTATGCGCAGCTCTCCTACGAGGAATTGCTCGCCCGGCTTGCTGCCGCCAAGGATGGCATTGTCTCGATGGTTTCCGAATGCAGCAATGACGGGCTTTATGGTGGTCCGTGGTACGAAAAATACACGCTTGGCCGGATGATCCAGCTTAACACCGCGTCTCCCTATGCCAATGCCCGCAGCCGCCTGCGCCGCTGGAAGATTGAGCAAGGGTTGCCGTGACCGTGCTGCTCCGAGACCTCAGTCCTTCAGCGCCTCAAGCCCTTCGATCACCGTCGATAAGGCCACTTCGGTGACCTCGTAGTCCGCGACGCCATGCACGGTGAAGGGGTCTTCTGCGGCATAGGCTTCGATCTCGGCGCGGTCGCCCTTGGCAAGGATCAGTCCGCCGGTGCGCGGCACCTTGCGGCCGGAGGCTAGAAACCAGCCACGGTCGTACCCTTCCTTCACCCAGGCCAGATGCGGCGCCATGTGCCGGTCGGCCTCCTCGCTGCTTGTCTTGTAGGTCAGCGACAGGATCAGCATACGACGGTTTCCTCGACGAGTTCGGCGCGGATCAGGCCGCGCAGGCTATTGCCGACGAACATTCGGCGGCCGGTAATAGTCTCGGGCCGCAGCACTTCGGCGCGCACCTTGCGCTCGCGGATCAGATCCGCCCGCAGGATGCCGGGCAGCAGGCCGCAGGTGATCGGCGGCGTCAGCAGCATGCCGGTGCCGTCCTCGACGAAGAGATTGGTAAATGTGCCCTCGCAAAGTTCGCCACGCTCGTTGAGCAGCAGGACCTCGTCGGCCTCTTCCTTGGGGAATTCGGCGCGTGCCGCCTCATAGAGGTCGCGTTTCGACGTCTTGTGGCGATAAAGGGCGTCGTCGGATTTCATGCGTGTCCGGGAGATCCGCAGGCGCCAGAGACAATCCTCCTTGACCGACTCGAAGGCGGTGGCGGTGACCTCGACCTTGCCGCGGAAATTCATCGTCAAGCGGACCCGCAACGGCAGGTCTCCCTTTGCAACATCATTAAGCGCGTCCTGCGCCTTGACGGGCTGGCGAAAGCCCAGCGCGTCGGCCGAGCGCGACAGACGACGCAGATGCTGGTCGAGCCGGGCAAAGCCGGTCTCTGGTTCCCACCGCATGGTTTCAATCAGCGTGAAATCCATTGATCCCCTACCGCGAAGCGCGCCTTCAGCAGGCATTCCTCATATTCGGCCTCCACCGTCGAATCAAAGACGATGCCGCCGCCGACATTGAAGACTGCCCGGCCGTCTTTGAAAAGAGCGAGCGTGCGAATTGCGACTGAAAATTGCATGGCGCCGGAAGGCGCGACATAGCCAATGGCGCCGCAATAGATATCGCGCGGCACCGACTCCAGCTCGCGCAGGATCTGCATTGCCCGGATTTTCGGCGCGCCGGTGATCGAGCCGCAGGGGAAAAGCGCTTCGAAAATATCCGAAAGGCCGATTTCGGGCCGCAATCTGGCCCTGACATGGCTCACCATCTGGTGGAGGGTCGGATAGGTCTCGACATCGAATAGCCGCGGCACGGTCAGGGTGCCGGTTTCGGTGATCCGCGAGATGTCGTTGCGTAAGAGGTCGACGATCATGCGGTTTTCGGCCTGCGTCTTCTCATCCGCCTTCAGGGCTTCGATGATCTCAGCATCTTCGGTCGCATCGGCGCCGCGCCGGGCGGTGCCTTTCATCGGATGGGTTTCGATGAACCTGTCTTCATCGACCGCGAAGAACAGTTCCGGCGATCGCGAGACGATGACCGGGCCGCCAAGATCGACCAGCGCGCCGTATTTGACCGGCTGGCGGTCGATCAGCGCCCAGAACACCTCTTGCGGCGATCCTTGCCAATGGGCTGATATCGGCATGGTGAGGTTGGCCTGGTAACAGTCGCCCTGACGCAAATGCTGGTGCAGCCGATCGAAACGCTGCTGGTAGGCGGCCAGATCCCAGGCGGCGACGGCTCGGCTGATCGGCGGTTCGTTGGTCGATGGCGATGGCGCCTTTGCCCGCGGATGATCGTTGCCGGTCGGGGCGTCGAAAACGCCGAAATTGAGGAGCGGCGTCGAGCGCCGCTGCGGCAATAGCGGCTTCAGCTTGTCCTCGAACAGATAGCCGGCCTCGTAGGAGAGATATCCGGCAAGCCATTTGCCGGATCGATGGGCCGCCTCCAGCCGCGCCAAAGCCGGCCGGAGATCGTCGGGCTGATCAGCGACGACAATCTCCAGCGGATCGGCAAAGACGGTGCAGTGTCCGCTGGTATCGTCGCGAAACACGATCGAGCGGCCGGTCTCTCGCATGCGGTTGAAAGCTCCGTTTTCAGGAGGCCTTATCAAGCGCCTCCAGTTCGTCGATCAGCCCCTCTATCATCGACAATCCCTTGGCCCAGAACGACGGATCGGTGGCATCCAGCCCGAAGGGCTTCAGGAGTTCGGAGTGATGCTTGGTGCCGCCGGCTTTCAGCAGTTCGAAATACTTGTCCTGGAAGCCTGCATCGGCCTGCGCATAGACGGCATAGAGCGAATTCACCAGGCAATCGCCGAAGGCATAGGCATAGACATAGAAGGGCGAGTGGATGAAGTGGGGGATATAGGCCCACCAGGTCTCGTAGCCGGGCGAAATGCGGATGGCCGGGCCAAGGCTTTCCGTCTGGACCGACAGCCACAGGTCGCCGATCGCTTCGGCCGTCAGTTCACCCTCCTTGCGGGCGGCATGCACCTTGCGCTCGAATTCGTAGAAGGCGATCTGCCGCACGACCGTGTTGATCATGTCCTCGACCTTCTGGGCGAGCATGGCCTTGCGCTCGCGCTTGTCCCTGGTCTTGTCGAGCAGGGCGCGGAAGGTCAGCATTTCGCCGAACACCGAAGCCGTTTCGGCAAGCGTCAGCGGCGTCTGGCACATCAGCGCGCCCTGGTCGCCGGCCAGGACTTGGTGCACGCCATGGCCGAGTTCGTGGGCCAAAGTCATGACATCGCGCGGTTTGCCGAGATAGTTGAGCAGCACGTAAGGATGGGCGGAGGGCACGGTCGGGTGGGCGAAGGCGCCGGGCGCCTTGCCGGGCCGGGCCGGGGCGTCGATCCAGCCGCCGTCGAAGAAGCGGGCAGCGATCTCGGCCATTTCAGGTGCAAAGCCGCCATAGGCCGACAGCACGGTTTCCTTGGCTTCCTGCCAGGGGATCAGCCGGTCGGGCGTTTCCGGCAGCGGAGCATTGCGGTCCCAGAACTCCATCTGGTCCATTCCGAGCCATTTCGCCTTCATCTGGTAATAACGGTGCGAGAGGCGGGGATAGGCGGCCTTGACTGCACTGGCCAGCGCGTCGACGACCTTGCGTTCGACGCGGTTGGCCAGATGCCGGCTGTCGGCGATGTCGTCGAAACCGCGCCAGCGGTCGGAGATTTCCTTGTCCTTGGCCAGCGTATTGGTCACCAGAACGAAGATGCGGATATTGTCCTTGAAGGTATTGGACAGGGCGACCGCCGCCTTTTCGCGCATGGCCGGGTTGGCATCCTGCAGCATGTTGAGGGTCGCTTCGATCGGCAATTGCTGATCGTCGACCGTAAAGCGCAAGGCGGCCAGCGTCTCGTCGAACAGGCGGTTGAAGGCAGCGGCACCGGTCATCGACTTTTCGAGGAACAGCTGCTCGATCTTGTCGTCGAGCTGGAACGGCTTGTCCTTGCGCAGGTCGACGAGCCAGGGGCGATAGTGGCCGGCGGCCGGATCATTGTCCATGCAGGCGTCCATGACCGCATCGTCGATGCGGTTCAGTTCCAGGGCGAAGAACAGCAGATGGGCGGAAAGATCGGTGAGCTTCGCCTGTACGTCGCCGAAGAATTTGCCGTTGGCGGCATTGGTCATGTCGGAATAATAGGTGAGGCCGGCATAGGAGCCGAGCCGGCCGATGAGGTCGTCGAGAGCTTCATATTCAGCCAGCGCCGCGCCGATGCCGGTCTCGCCCTTGGACGCGGCCGAGATGGCCAGCTTACCCTTCCACTTGGCCTCGAAGGCCGGGCAGGTCTTGGCCGCCTTGTCCATGTCGGCCAGAAATTCCGGCGAAGTTGCTGAAGGGTAGAGGTCTTCCAGCTTCCAGAGCGGCAGGCTGCCCAATGCCGGATCGGTCTCGACGGTTAAAATCGCCGGCGCAAACAGACGGGGGTCGTTGGATCGTGCAAAGCGCATGGCGGTGGTCCTTCCTGTTCGGCAATCGATGAGGCGTAACGAATAGACAGTCGCGCGGGCTGCTGCAAGCCATGCGGCCCGGCGTACCGGTCCCGGTCAGGGCTTTCGAAATCGTTAAAATCCGAGCGTTTCTCAAAACCTCATCTTCAATCCTTTCTGGCAGCATCAGGCTTCGTTTCACAGTGCTTTAAGCGCCAAGAATGATTCCGGGAGCTTGATTTGACCGCTCATATCCTCGTTGTAGATGATGATCCTGTGCAGCGCCGGCTTTTGAAAGCCGCCGTCGAAAGTCAGGGCCATGTCGTGCACCTGGCCGAGGACGGCCAGACCGGCCTTGCCTATTTCCGCCGAAATCACGCCGACATCAGCGTCATCCTTCTCGACCTGATGATGCCTGGTATGAACGGGCTTGAGTTCCTGGGCGCCCTTGGCGGCCTCGAAGCCGAAGTTCCAGTGATTGTCCAGACCGGGCAGGGCGGGATCGAGACCGTGGTGCAGGCCATGCGGGCCGGCGCTTTCGATTTCGTCGTCAAGCCCGTGTCGCCGGAGAGGATCGCGGCGGCCATCGGCAATGCGCTCAAGGTCGACCAGCGCGACAGCAAGGCGCGGCCCGTCCGCCGGCCGCGTTCCGGCGCCGTCGGGTTCAGCGACATCATCTCCGCCAGCCCCGCCATGGCGCGGGTCATGGATCTGGCCCGCCGTGCCGCGCAGTCGAACATTCCGGTGGTGCTGGAGGGCGAATCGGGCGTCGGCAAGGAAATGGTGGCACGCGCCATTCAATCGGCCAGCGACCGCTCGTCCCGTCCGTTCATCACCGTCAATTGCGGCGCCATCCCTCGCAATCTGGTCGAGAGCATCCTGTTCGGTCATGAAAAGGGGGCCTTCACCGGGGCAACCGAGCGTCATGTCGGCAAGTTCGCCGAAGCTGATGGCGGAACGCTTTTCCTTGACGAAATCGGCGACCTGCCGCTCGACACCCAGGTCAAGCTGCTGCGCGCCGTGCAGGAGGGCGAGATAGAGACGATCGGTGCCCGCCAGCCGCAGAAGGTCAATGTGCGGCTGATTTCGGCCACCAACAAGGACCTGATCGAAGAGGTCAAGGCCGGACGTTTCCGCGAAGACCTCTACTACCGCCTCAACGTCTTCCCGATCACCATTCCGGCACTGCGCCGCCGCAAGGAGGACATTCCGTTCCTCGCCCGGGCCTTTACCGAACGGTTCTCCGCCGAGCAGCGGCTGGCCCGTCCCCTGGCGCTCGGCGCTGGCGCTCTCGCGCTGCTGACCGCCTTCGACTGGCCGGGCAATATCCGCCAGCTTGAGAATGCCATCTACCGGGCCGTCATCCTGTCGGAAGGTCCGGAACTGACGGAAAACGACTTCCCGCAGATCCTGGCGCAGATCCCCGGCGGCCTTGCCTCGCAGGATGTATGGCCGGGCTTTGCCGGACTGGAACTGGTGCCCTCGAGCCCGCCGCCGGCCCCGCAGCTGGTGCGCATGCCGGAACGTGCCGATACTACGGCCTTGGCGGAACGGATCAGCGCCGTGCGGGTGGACGAGGACGGCAGCGGTTCTAAGGACAATGTCATCGTCAGCACCGATGACAGCGGCAATGTCCGCCGGCTCGCCGATATCGAGGAGGAGTTGATCCGATTCGCGTTGAAATTCTATCGCGGGCAGATGAGCCAGGTGGCGCGCAAGTTGGGAATCGGTCGGTCCACCCTGTACCGAAAGCTCAAGGACTATGGCATCGACCCGGAAAATCCGCACAAGCATGCGGCTTAGGCTTTTGCCTGTTGAACCGGGCGGCATGGCTTGCCCGGTTCGATATTCGCAGCGATGGGTCGGGCGTAGTGTCGCACGGGCATTACCGGCGCAAGGGTGTCTGATATTTCGGCGTTTCGAGGCCGAGGCCGGCCCGGCGGGGACGGTTCCCGGCCAAACTTATGAAAGAACACGATATTTTTGATCGCTTTCACTTGCTGTTCTGTGCCGTTCGCCCCTCGGCGGAGGTGTTTCTCCCGCCAAACCGCCTCTTGCAGAAAAAAGTTTTCCCCAACCGATTGTTAACCCTGGGGTAAGGATGATTTATTACCTCTGGTAAATCACTTGTTAGACATTGGTTCACTATATATGAATCGATGTCGACGGTGTGGCAGTTTTGCCATGTAGTTACCGCATTTGACATTCATTTGGGACGATGTGGGACGTTGTCTTTCGGACGGGGATTGGTTTGCGGATATCTCGTGCAATTGTAGAGCCTTCCGGGCATGATCGGCTTTGCCGGCAGTCCGCAAGAGGATCGGCCGCTTCGCGGTTCGTCTTCATGGCTCTGGTGCTGTTGGCGATCGGCGTATCCGCGTTGTTCGGTTCGGCGTCGCAGGCTGCTGCCGAGACACGCACTCTCAAAATCCATTTCGTCCATACCGGCGAAAAGGCGGCGATCACCTTCAAGCGCAACGGACGCTACGACGCCAACGGCCTGAAGCAGCTCAACAACATCGTCCGGGACTGGCGGCGCAACCAGCCGACCAAGATGGATCCGCGCCTGTTTGACCTGGTCTGGGAAGTCTACAAGCGGGCTGGCGCCAGCGGTTATATCAATGTCGTCTCGGGTTATCGCTCGCCCGAAACCAATTCCATGCTGCGGTCGCGGTCCAAGGGTGTTGCCAAGGAAAGCCAGCATATGCGCGGCACGGCAATGGACTTCTACATTCCGGGCGTACCCTTGAAGACCCTGCGCGAACTCGGCATCAAGATGCAGGCCGGCGGCGTCGGCTATTATCCCAATTCCGGTTCGCCTTTCGTGCATATGGATGTCGCCGGCGTGCGCGCCTGGCCCCGTATGTCGCGCGGCGAGCTTTCCCGTCTGTTTCCCGATGGCAAGACGGTCCATATTCCTTCCGACGGAAAGCCCCTTCCGGGCTACCAGCAGGCGATGGCTGAATACAAGCAGCGCCTGAGTTCAAAGCAACAGATCCTGATTGCGGACTCCAAAGAGCCGACCAAGCGCAAGAACCTTTTGGCCATGCTGTTTGGCGGTGGGGACGAGGACGAGGAAGAAGACGTCGTCGTGCCGGCCGAGCGTCCCGCCATCGCCAAGCCTGTGGTAACTGCTGAGCAGCCCGTGCTTGTGGCGTCCGCGGTGCCGCCGCCAGAGCCGTCGCCGGCTGAAGCTTCTGCCGATCCGTCGATCGTTGCGCCCGTGCCGTTGTCGCGTCCGGCCTTCCGTCCGCAGACGGGCAACGAGAGCCTGGCTGTCGCACTTTATTCGCCGAACCGCAGTGCCGCCGAGGATGCCTTGCAGAAGGTGGCCACGCCGCAGCCGCCCGAAATCGCTGCCGCGGTCGATCCCGAGCAGGCTGCGGACGAGGGCTTTGCCGACCTGCAGACCTACAAGATTCCCGTGCCCACCCTACTTGGCCAGCGCGGCATGAAGGGCGATGCCGAAACCTATATCCTGACTGCATCCGTGGCGCCGGGTTCACTGCCGCCCGTCGAGGATGGTGCCGCCGGTATTCCCATCCCGGCTGGCCGTCCGGCCCTTGCCGATGCGCTGGCTGCGACCTCCGAGGTGACACCGCAGTCCGAGCCGATGTCCGTGGAACAGGCTATTCTCTCTCCGGAGGCCGCCCGTGCGCTGGAACAGAGCCAGAGCCAGATGCCGCCGCGTCCGCCGGCCGAGCCTGAGGAAACGGCGGTTACCACTCCGGTTCCGACCCCGATCCCGGCACCGTCCAAGCCGATCGCCACGGTTGCGGCCGTTCCCGTCGCCAAGCCGCGGGCAACCGAAGTGGCCGCCATCGCGCCGGCCAAGCCTTCCACGCGCACGGTTGATTTCGGCGATGTGTTCGACGAGCCGAAACCTGTCGATACAAGCGTCGAGGCCGGCCTGCCGGCCAAGGGCGGCCGTCCAAGCTTGACCGAAGCCGAAGCCGCGCACCGGGCCATGACCGGCGGCACGAAGCTGACGGGCAACATGCTGTCGCAATGGGCCTTGAACAAGGAACGCGTCGGCACGGTGGCCAAGGCCGGCAAGGCGCCGCGCATCGTCAGCCGTTCGCTGAGTGCTGAGCCTGCCGCCGTCTATCCAGTCGGCTTCTCCAGCGGCCCCGCACCGATCGATCCGGGCCGTTTTGGCGCTGCCAAGCCCTGATCAATGCCGGCGAATGGATCAGACCTTCGCCTTTGCCATCTCCAGATACAGAAAAACCCACTGCCGCCGGCAGTGGGTTTTTTCATGCCTGTCCTTACCATTGAGGAAAGGAAGTTCGGCTTATTCCTCGGGCGGGGATTCGATCATGCCGAGGGCGTGCAGATAGGTGTCGAGGATCAGATCCTCTTCCATGCGCTCCTGAGCGTCCTTCTTGCGCAGGGCGATGACCTTTTTCAGGATCTTGGTGTCGAAGCCGGTGCCCTTGGCTTCGCCATAGACGTCCTTGATGTCGTCGGCGATGGTCTTCTTTTCTTCTTCCAGTCGTTCGATGCGCTCTACAAAAGCGCGGAGTTGGTCACGGGCGACGCCATGAGCATCAGACATCTGAATCTCCTATTGTTGGGAAACGGTGTTTTCGGTGAGGCGTGACCTGCCGCGAAGCGGGCGTCGCGTCAAGCCCCATTGCCGGATTTGCGATTATTCGTGGGGTCGGCTCGCCTCGAATGCGGTTTTCTGGACGTCGGACGCCTCGCTCTGGTGGAGCGTCTTCCAGTCCTCGTAGGGCATGCCGTAGACCATGGTGCGGGCTTCGTCCTTGGATATTGCGACGCCGGCGTCTTTGGCGGCGTCCTGATACCAATTGGACAGGCAATTGCGGCAAAATCCCGCCAGGTTCATCAGATCGATATTCTGTACATCGCTGCGCTCGCGCAGATGCCCCAGAAGGCGGCGAAAGGCGGCGGCCTCGAATTCGATCTGCTGCTGGTCGGTGGGTAGGGTCATGGTACTGTCCTGTCGTCAGCCGGCATAGGGACCGGTGCGGGAAGGGTGGATCTCGTAGGCATGCAGGGCAGGATCGGCATTCAGCGCTTCGAAGATCGGTGCAAGACGCTCGGCCCAGGCGGCAATGCCGGCATCGTCGGCAATCAGGTCCTGACGGACTTCCAAAAGCGCGTGCGGGATACCCGTCACCATGCAGTGGCGGTACATCGTATCGCCTTTCAGCGCGCCGTCATAGGGTTCGTTGTCGCCGACCAGAATGTCGCCGGCGGCCCGTAGTCCAGACAGCAGCGGCCTCACGGCCCGTTCGTCACTATCCCACAGCACGGCTGCATGCCAGGGCCGTGGCACGCCTTTCCAGGCCGGGGTGTAGGAATGCAGCGACAGCACCAGCGGCGCCTTGCCGGACTGCTCTGCCGCCGCGTCGATCGTGCGGGCGACGGCGTGATGGTAGGGCCGGTGGAAGGTTTCGACGCGGCTATTCCATTCCTCGGTGCTGATCGGGTGGTTGCCGGAAATGATCGCCCCGTCGGAGATCTTCATGATCAGGGTCGGATCGTCCTCACCACGGTTTGGATCGATCAGCAGGCGCGAGAAGCAGCCGAGAACGGCGGGTACGCCAAGTTTGTCCGCCAAGTTCCGGGTCAGGCCCTCTATGCCGATATCGTAGGCGATGTGACGGGAAAATGCCGTGTCCGGCAGACCGAGCCGGCCGTACCGCTCCGGCAGGCGGTTCATGGCGTGATCGGCCAGCAGCACCAAACCCTTGTCATGATCGCCTGGGATAATCTCGAAAGGGATGAATTCGTGCATCGGATATTCGGCCGCCCCTGCATATTGTCACGCTTGATGGCATGGGGCGGTGGCGAGTGCAAGATTTGGCTGTCGCCACCATTGTGCCAAACTCGCGGCGGAAGATTTGCCTTGGAATTATAATCGATTAGAGTTGCGTTGACATTCTTGCCCCATCGTCGCAAGAAAGCAGCACTGAAGAAAAATGGAGTTCCGTCGGAAACCGTGCCGAATCGAAATACACTCTCTTCCGTTGTCAGGTTCCGGCGCTACTCGCGCCATTTGCTGTTCGCTGGCCTTTTCGCTCTTCCCTTCATGGCGGCTGGGTCCGCGCATGCCGAATTCCGGGTGTGCAACGGAACGCAGAACCTGGTTGGCGTGGCGATCGGCTACCGGTCTGCCGAAGGCTGGATCAGTGAAGGCTGGTGGCAGGTACCTGCGACCACCTGCGCCACGCTGATCGAAGGCGAGCTGCAGTCCCGCTACTATTATCTCTACGCCGAGGATGCCGCCCGCGGCGGTCGCTGGACCGGTGGCGTCAACATGTGCGTGGCTGAAAACGAATTCAAGATTGTCGGTGTCCAGGACTGCTTCACGCGCGGCTATCAGCAGATGGGATTCAAGGAATACGACACCGGCCGACAGGGAAGCTGGATGGTTCAGCTTTCCGATACCCCAGGCACCCAGGAAGGCCAGAACTGATGAAGCGCAACCGTAAAGTAAAAATCCTGGCGACGCTCGGCCCCGCTTCGTCCGACGAAGCAATGATCCGCAAGCTGCACGAGGCCGGCGCCGATCTTTTCCGCATCAACATGAGCCATGCCAGCCATGACGGAATGCGCGACCTGATCAAGCGCATTCGCGCCGTGGAAGCGGAATGCGGCCGTCCGATCGGCATTCTCGCCGACCTTCAGGGACCGAAACTGCGCGTCGGCAAGTTTGCCAATACGACGGTCGAACTGGTGCCCGGGCAGACCTTTACCCTCGACGACAATGAAGCGCTCGGCGACAACACGCGCGTCTTCCTGCCGCATCCGGAAATTCTCCAGTCGGTCAAGCCTGGCCACCGCCTGCTGATCGACGACGGCAAGCTGCATCTGCGTGCCGAGAAGTGCGACGGCAAGACGATCGTCTGCACGGTGGTCTCCGGCACGAAAATCTCCGACCGCAAGGGCGTCAGCCTGCCCGACACGCTTCTGACCTCCGGCGCTTTGACGCCAAAGGACTGGGCCGACCTCGATGCGGTTCTGGCCACCAATGAAGTCGACTGGGTTGCGCTGTCCTTCATCCAGCGTCCCGAAGACCTGGCCGATGTGCGCAAAGTGGCGCGCGGCCGCGTCGGCCTGATGTCGAAGATCGAGAAGCCGCAGGCGATCGAGCGGATCGATGAGATCATCGAATTGTCCGATGCTCTGATGGTGGCCCGTGGCGACCTTGGCGTCGAAATGCCGCTGGAAGCGGTTCCGGGCCTGCAAAAGCAGCTTATCCGCGCCTGTCGGCGTGCCGGCAAGCCGGTCGTCGTGGCGACCCAGATGCTGGAATCGATGATCACCTCACCGGTGCCGACCCGCGCCGAAGTGTCCGACGTCGCGACCGCCGTCTTCGAAGGCGCCGATGCGATCATGCTGTCGGCCGAATCGGCGTCTGGCCAGTATCCGGTCGAGGCCGTGGCGACCATGGCTTCGATCGCCTATACGATCGAGCGCGAGCCCCATTATCCCGGCATCATCTACGCCCAGCGCCCGCAGCCGGAAGCAACCGGCGCCGACGCGATCTCCCTGGCGGCCCGCCAGATTGCCGAGACGCTGAAGCTGACCTCGATCGTCTGCTACACCTCGTCGGGCAATACCGGCCTGCGCGCCTCGCGCGAACGCCCTGAGGTGCCGATCATCGCGCTCTCGCCGATCATCGAAACGGCACGGCGCCTGTCGATCGTTTGGGGCCTGCACTGCGTGGTTTCCAGCGAACCGACGGATCTGGACGACATGGTCAACCGTGCCTGCCGCATCGTTGCGTCGGAAGGCTTCGGCAAGCCGGGCGACCGGATCATCATTTCGGCCGGTGTGCCGCTCGGGACGCCAGGTGCGACCAACATGCTGCGCATCGCCTATATCGGCTCGGACGGCCTCAGCGGCGTCTGAAGACGCCTGCTCCGCTTTCCGTCATTGTCCGCCAATCCACAACCGCCGCACTTTCTGCGGCGGTTTTTTGTTGGCCAGCGAGGCGTGGGACGAGCAGGCTGCTATTGCGCCTGCTGCCGCAGGCGGATCTCCAGGGTGCGGGCCATGGCCTGTAGATCCCGGTCCCGGCCAGCGATCTTCTCCAGGGCAGCCACGGCGATATCGGTCGCGATATAGTCCGGCTTGTGGCCGAGGCCGCGGATCCAGACGAGTTCCGAGCCGGCAATATCGCGCTCCAGGCCGCGCGAATGGATCTCTTCCAGCACGACATCGTCGCTGTCGCCGGTGATGATTACCGTCGGTGCTGCGATTTCCCGATAACGCGGTGCCATGCGGGTGACATAGGCGTGGAGCCCTGCCACATCGAGGGCATTGTTGCGGAAGCTCTCCGGCCTCAGAACGAGCGCCGGGCCTGTCTTGTCGATATAGTCGGCCGGTGCCGGGTTCGGTCCGAAAACCGAGCCAATGGCCGCCTCCAGCCGCATGAGGCCGGCCGGCATGGCAAGGGTGCGGGCAAAGAGCGGGCCGATCACCGGCGTTGACGTGACGTCGTAGTACCAGTCGACGCCGCCCGGCCAGGGATGGGTGGCCGGCGCCAGGAAGAGCAGGCCGGCGGTCTTTTCCGGGTAGAGCACGGCAAAGCTCGCGGCAATCGACGCGCCGAAGGAATGGCCAATGATGATGGCGCGGTCTATTCCCTTCTTGTCCATCAGCCGGGCGATCGCTGCTGCCTGGCCGTCTGGCGTGGCGTTTTCCGGGCCGCCACGCTCCGAATAGCCGTGGCCCGGCCGGTCGACGAAGACCAATTCAGCCCGTCCCTCCAGGCTATCACGAAAGGCGGTTGCCTGGTCGCGAAGATTGCCGCTGGCGCCGTGGATGAAGACGAGCGGCGGCAGATCGGCTTGGTCGCCAGCCGGAATATGCAGGGCATTCATCCGCATGCCGCCGATATCGGTCAGTTCGCCGATATTGGGATACCGGCTTTCGATCTTGCGGCTCTGGATGCTGGAAAACACGCCGGCGCAACCGATCAGCGCTGCGATGGCGAGGAGGGGGAAGAGCATCAGGCGATACCGTTGCGAGAGTTTGGGCGCTTTGAAATGGGAAGCTGGCAGGGGATAACCTCCGGGTTCCATGGGAGGGACACCGGACGGTTCGGCGTCAGGTCCGGTTGCCGGCAAGTTTTTCAGAGAGTTTGGTCACGGTTTCCTGCGCCTCGCGATCGGCAGGGTAGACGTTCAGATAACGCTCCCAGGCCTTCAACGCCATCTCGTCGCGCCCCGATTCGGCAAGAATCGAGGCAAGGCCGGCCAGCGCGCCGAAATGGCGCGGCTCCAGGGTCAGGACATGATTGATGTCGGCCATCGATTTGCGGTAGCTGCCCATGGTGTAATGCAGCGTCGCCCGGCGGTTCCAGGCCTCGGCAAAGGCCGGATCCAGCACGATGGCCTGATCGAGAAAATCAAGGGCGGCGGCGTTGCGCTTCTCGCTGATGGCCTCGTTGGCCCATTGCATCAGAAGATTGACCGTAGCGCTGCCCGAATCGCCCCAGGCCGTCATGATATTGCTGGCAATACTCTGGGCGGTCTCGGGATCGCGGGCGCGGCGAAGATCCGTCAGCAGGCTGTCGATCGGTTTGTCGGCAGGGTTTGCGTCCGGCGCGATGCTGGCCTGTTCGGCCGCGTCCTGGGCATAGGCTATGTTCCAGACGCCGGAGGCGCTGACGGGCGGAAAGCCGAACGAGACGGTGAGTGCAAGGAAAGCCAAATGAAAATAGCGCATGCACGTAAAGTAACGCGCCTGCGCCATGTTTCAAATCAAATTATGCGCGATCAACACAATGTCAGTGAGTGGGCTTTCGATTGCTCGCCAACCCCTCACGCGCACAAAGTCCAATTCCGGTATCAGCCCTGACGAGCCTTGAAACGCGGGTTGGACTTGTTGATGATGTATACGCGACCCTTGCGGCGAACCAGACGGTTGTCGCGATGACGGGCCTTCAGCGCTTTCAGCGAATTCTTGATCTTCATTTTTCTGATCCGCACGGTTGCCGGGGAATTCTGTTATTCCGCCAGTGTCTTTAACATTCAAAAGCGCGCCGCGGGGCGCGCTCCTTCAGGGTTGGTGGCAAATACCCCGATGCCCCCTCTGTGTCAACCGGCGCCGGGCCTTTTCGGCCGATCCACCGGGTTTTTCCTGCTATTTCAACTCCGTGACGTGGCCCATCTTGCGGCCGGGGCGGGCTTCGGACTTGCCGTAGAGATGAACCAGAACATTGCTGCGCGACAGCCAGGCCGGCACGGCATCGATATCGTCGCCGATCAGATTGGTCATCACACAGTCGGAATGGCGGAGCGGATCGCCGAGCGGCAGGCCGGCAATCGCCCGGATATGCTGCTCGAACTGCGAGACGATGCAGGCGGCTTCGGTCCAGTGGCCGGAATTGTGAACGCGCGGGGCGATCTCGTTGGCAATCAGCGCGCCATCCGGCAGGACGAAGAACTCGATGCCGACCACGCCGACATAGTCGAGCGCCGTGAGCAGCCTGGCGGCGGCGTCACGGGCGGTGGTTGCCGTGGCCGGACTGATTCGGGCCGGCACGGTGGAGGTGTCGAGAATGCCGTCGCGGTGCACATTCTCGGCCGGATCGTAGCAGGCAATGGCGCCATCGGGGTCGCGGGCGGCGATGATCGAGATTTCCCGCTCGAAGGCGACGAAGCTTTCGAGAATCAGCGGAACGCCGCCGAGCGCCGCAAAGCCGCCCTCCGGCCGGTCCTGCGGGCCGCGAAAGACGCGCTGGCCTTTGCCGTCATAACCCATGCGCCGGGTCTTCAGCACGCCCTTGCCTGCAAAATCGGCGAGGGCTGCTTCAAGATCGGCCTGGCTGTCGACGGCGTGGAAGCGGGCCGTCTCGATGCCGCAGCCGTTCAGGAAACGCTTTTCCGTCAGCCGGTCCTGCGCCACCTGCAGGGCCTTCGGCGGCGGAAAGACCGTGACATTGCGGGCCAGCATTTCGGCCGCCTCGACGGGCACGTTCTCGAATTCATAGGTGACGACGTCGCACAGCGCCGCCAGTTCGCCAAGCGCGACCGGGTCGCTGTATTCGGCGACGATCTGGCGGTCGGCCAGTTGCGCTGCCGGGCTGTCGGCCTGGGGTTCCAGAATCACGGTGCGGAAGTTCAGTCGTGCTGCAGCCATTGCCAGCATGCGGCCGAGCTGGCCGCCGCCGATGATGCCGATGGTCCGGACGGTCATGGGGCCTCGTCTATGGGATAGTCCGCAACACTTGCGGTCTGGCGGGCGCGCCAGTCGTCGAGACGACCGGCGAGGTCATCGTCGGACAGAGCGAGCACGGCTGCGGCCAGCAGGGCGGCATTGATGGCGCCGGCCTTGCCGATCGCCAGCGTTCCGACCGGAATGCCGGCCGGCATCTGCACGATGGAAAGCAGGCTGTCCTGGCCGGACATGGTTTTCGACTGCACGGGCACGCCGAAGACGGGAAGGGGCGTCATGGCCGCCGTCATGCCGGGCAGGTGGGCTGCGCCGCCGGCACCGGCAATGATGACCTTGAACCCTTCGTCACGCGCCTGGCGGGCGAATTCGAACATGCGTTCGGGCGTGCGATGGGCCGAGACGATGCGGGCCTCGTAGCTGACATCCAGGGCATCGAGGGTATCTGCGGCATTCTTCATGGTTTCCCAATCCGATTGGCTACCCATGATGATGGCCACCGGTGGACGCTCGTCATGCATGCTGTTGCCTCCCACGCGTCAGGCGATGATATCGGGAATGATC
Organism: Agrobacterium sp. a22-2; assembly: GCF_012276985.1. GTDB lineage: Bacteria > Pseudomonadota > Alphaproteobacteria > Rhizobiales > Rhizobiaceae > Allorhizobium. The sequence goes on from NZ_JAAXMM010000002.1 coordinate 179,164, forward strand.
TGGTCCTCAAGTTTGGTCAACTTGTCCTTGATCGCCAATTTCTTCTTCTTCATCCGCTGGATCCGCAATGCATCGCAGCCGGTATCGATCATGGCATTGATCGCCACGTCGTAATCCTCATGCTCCTGGCGAAGCCGTGCGAGCTGAAGCCTTGCATCCGCCTGTTCCTGATCCGGCATCGTCCTGTCCCCATTATCGCGTTCCCGCATCTTTTCTTGAGATGCATACTGGATTCGCGCAAGCTCCTATCACCAAACAGCGGTAACGGGAAGTTATCCCTAATCTTGAAATTGCCTTGTTCATACCTGGTTTTCGCCTTCGACAAAGTCCCCAGTTCGTGTCACATTACTTTCGCAAACCCTGAAACTCCAGCGATGGATTGCTGGAGGTAGGCAAAAGGAAGGACGTATCAAATGACCATACAGGCTCATCTTGAATCGCTTGCAAAGAAGCACGGAGCTCTTGAGGAAAAGCTCCATACCGCTCTTGCCTCTCCCTCCGTCGATGACAAGGAAATTCTCGAAATCAAGCGTCTCAAGCTGCGCATCAAGGACGAAATGGAACGCCTGCGGTCTTCCACGCGCCATTAAGGCGTAGCGCCGCGAGGACATCGCGGCCATCGTGTTCGCGGCATGTGCTGCCGCCCAAGACAATTCAGCAAGGCCGGCGTTCGCTATATCGGCCACAGATTGAACCCCGGAAGCCAGAGCGGCTTTCGGGGTTTTTGTTTGGGTTCAAGACCAGAACTGGTCGAGCCACAGATTGAGCTTGTCGAAGCCGTGGGCATTCACGGAGTAGATCCGCCGCGTGCCCTTGGAGGTGACGGTCACCAGGTTGCAGTCGAGCAGGGCTTTGAGATGCTGGGAGACCGCCGGACGGCTGATCGGCAGACCCTTGGCGAGGTCGTTGACGGTGCGCGGCGCGCGCCGCAATTCCTCCAGCAGGTAGCGCCGGTTCGGGTCGGCTATTGCGGTAAAGGGGTCCGTGTTCGACATGAAGACCAAGCTACGGCATGCGGGCTCTCGCGGCAAGCGTGTATTGCAGCGCAGCGAACCGAAACAGCCCTATTTGCAAGGGGTCGAGGTCTAAAAGCCTGATCCGTCCCAGAGCAGCTTGAGGGCGGCCAGGAAGGCCATCGCATACATCAGCGGATAGAAGGTCTGCGGCTTCATCAGCCGGACAAGACGGGCGCCGGCCAGCGTCGAGACCAGGGCCACGGGCAGTAGGAAGGCCGACAGCGTCAGGTTGGCGGCGTCCAACTCGCCAAGGGCGAAGTAGGGCACCACTTTCACGGTGTTCATGATGGCGAAGAAGCGCACGCTGGTGCCGGTATAGGTGCGCGGATCGAGCTTCAAAGGTAGGACATAGATCTGGAAAGGCGGCCCGCCGGCATGGGCGACAAAACTGCCATAGCCCGACAGCGTGCTCCAGAGACCGGCGGCGAGCGGCCGCTGCGGCTTCGGCGGCGTTTGTATTTTGGAGTTCGGCCCGTAGGTGTCATAGACATAGCGGGCGACGAAGACGATCGTCACCGTGCCCAAGACCAGGCGCATGGCATTGGCGGAAATATAGGTGGATGTGGCCCAACCGAGCGCAATGCCGACAATTGCGCCGGGCAGCATCAGCACCAGCGTCTTGCGGTCGTTGTGATGGCGCCAGGCCCACAGCGCCACGGCATCCATGACCAGCAGGATCGGCAAGAAGATGGCGGCCGCCTGCATCGGCGGCACGACCATGGCGAGGATCGGCACGCCAAGCAGCGCCAGCGCGCCGCCCAGCCCCCCCTTGGAAAGGCCAACAAGAGCGACTGCCGGGATGGCAGCGTAAAAAAACTGGATGTCCGGGAGCATTTGTTTCAGTTGATCCTTTCGCAAGACCGGTCTATCGGAATTGATCGCCCAAAACGAGTGGTTTTCGCTCGCAAGCAAAACCGATGAAACGGAATATGCCATGACCCGTCCCGAGAGCCGCTGCCGCCTCGTCCTGATCGTGCCGGACTTTGCCGATGACGCGACCGGTGTCCGTATCCTCGCCGATGCCTTGAAGGGCGGAGATGTCGCGTCCGTCATCATCCCGCAATACGGGTCTGGCGACGATGCCTTCCAGGCGCGTGTCGAAGCGCTGGTGCCGGAAATCCAGGCGGCGAATGCGGCCGCCATCGTCGTCGACAACAGCCGTGTCGCCGGCCGGGCCAAGGCCGATGGCCTGCATCTGACCGGCAGCGCCGAGGAACTTGCCGAGGCGGTCGAGAAATTTTCGCCGAAGATGATCATTGGCGCCGGCCGCGCCATGGAACGCCATGTGGCGCTCGAGGTCGGCGAAGCCAATCCGGACTACGTGTTTTTCGGCAAGCTGGATGGCGATATCAAGCCCGAAGCCCATTCGAAGAATGTCGATCTGGGCGAATGGTGGGCTTCGATGGTGTCCATCCCTTGCATCGTCATGGGCGGCAGCGATCCGGCGTCTGTCCTGACGGTTGCCGAGTCCGGCGCGGAATTCGTGGCGCTTCGCCGCGCGGTGTTCGACGATCCGGCCATGGCGGCCACCATCATTGCACAGGTAAATGCAATGCTTGACGAAAAAGCGCCACGGTTTGGCGCTTGAAGGTCTTCATGCCGAAAAGCCGTACCCTATCGCGATCCATCCTGACCGCCCTGTTGACCGCCTATCTTGCGGGTTCCGGAACCCTTGCCCTTGCCCAGGAAGAGCCGGCCCTCGACATCGGCAAAGCGGATACGACGGAGCGTGTCGTGCGGCCGCCGGAGACGCTGGACAAGACCTCGAAGATCGATGCCAAAGGGGCTGAGGCCACCGAGCCGTCGTCCGGCATCACGCTGTTTGAACGCATGGGTGCGCCCTTGCCGGCCCTGCCGCCGGAAACGGAATACAAGGGGCCGGTCGATGACGCCTTCGGCGCCTACCAGCGCGGCCTGTTCACGACGGCGCTCGACAAGGCCCTGCCGCGTGCGCAATTAGGCGACGCGTCGGCCCAGACGCTGATTGCCGAGATGATGTCGCGCGGTCTCGGCACCAAGCGCGATCCGAAGACGGCGGCCTTCTGGTATGGCCAGGCGGCGGCCGGCGGCGATCCGGCGGCGATGTTCAAATATGCGCTTCTGCTGATGGAAGGCCGCGATGTCGAACGCGACAAGGTCAAGGCCGACGAATACATGAAGAAGGCGGCGGATGCCGGCAACAGTTCCGCCCAGTTCAATTGGGCGCAGACGCTGGTTGCCGACAATCCCGGCGAGAAGGGCCTGAAACTGGCCCTGCCTTACTATGAAAAATCTGCCGAGCAGGGCGTGGCCGATTCCCAATATGCGGTGGCTCAGGTCTATAACGCCCTTGCCGATATTTCGGCCGAGAAGAAAGCCGCAGCACGAGTCTGGCTGGCGCGCGCCGCCAAGGCGGGTTTCGACACCGCCCAGCTCGATATCGGCCTCTGGCTGGTCAATGGCATCGGCGGCGATCGCGATTATGACCAGGGATTCAACTGGCTGAGAATCGCCGCCAACCGCGGCAACGTGGTGGCGCAGAACCGGCTGGCGCATCTCTATATCAACGCGCTCGGCACCCGGCCGGACCCGGTGGAAGCGGCGAAATGGTATGTGCTGTCGCGACGGGCCGGCCTGAAGGATCCTCTGCTTGAGGACCATTATCTCGGGTTGACAGAAGAGCAGCAGAAAAAGGCCATAGACGGGGCCAACAAGTTCCGCACCGGCTGAGCACGATCGCCGACCGATCACGTGGCATTGCTGATGGGGTGGCCTGCCGTTGTTGCGCGGACCAGGGGTTGGGTTTGATGGACGAATTCGAACTGTTTCAGCGCATGGGTCTGGCCGTTGCCATCGGTGCCTCGGTCGGGGTGGAGCGCCATTGGCGCGAGCGGGACGAGGGCGAGGGCCAGCGCACCGCCGGTATCCGGACCTTTACCCTGATCGGCATGATGGGCGGCGCGGCCGGCCTGATCGAACGCAGCATCGCCACGGATTCGGCCTATTCCGGCGTCGTGCTGTCCGGTTTCCTCCTGGCGCTGACCCTTGTCATGGCGATCTTTGGGCTGCGCCAGGCGATTGCCGAGCAAAGCTATAGCGTGACCTCAGTCGTCACGGCGATGCTGACTTTTGCGCTCGGTGCGCTGGCCGTTCTCGGCGACATGGCCATCGCTTCGGCGGGCGGTGTCGTGCTGGTGGCTATCCTGGCCAGCCGGGAATTCCTGCATGCGGCGATCCGCCGGCTGCAATGGGCGGAACTGCGTTCGGCGATCATCCTTCTGGCCATGACATTCGTGTTGTTGCCGATCGTACCGACCGAGCCGCTCGGTCCGTTCGGCGGCGTCTCTCCGTCGAGCATCCTGCTTTTGGCGCTGATGTTGGGCTCGATCTCCTTTGCCGGCTACGTGGCCGTGCGGCTGCTTGGGCCGTCGCGCGGCGATATCGTGGCCGGTGCGATCGGCGGACTGGTGTCCTCGACCGGCACGACGGTGGCCTTTGCCCGGCGCTCGAAGGCCGGCGAGGCGGCACAGACGCTGGCATCGGGGGCGATTGCGGCGGGGGCCGTGTCGATGGCGCGAACCGCCATGGTCGTCGTCTCGCTTGCCGCTGTGCTTTTGCCCAGTCTGCTGGCGCCGCTGTTGACCGGTGCCGCCGTGATGGCGCTGTACGGCCTGGTGCTGGCCTGGCGGCATGTGCCCGAACCGGCCCAGGGCTCGCCTGCCAATCCGTTCGAGCTCTGGGCGGTCACGAAAATGGCGGCGCTCCTGGTTCTGGTGGCATTCGCCGCTCGGGCTGCAACCCAATATTTCGGCAGTGCCGGCCTGATTGTAGCATCGGCACTCTCCGGCTTGGCCGACGTCGACGCGGCGACGGTCACCGTGACCGGCATGCTGGGCTCGCTTGAGCCGGGGCTTGCGGCGCGGGCCATCGGCGTTGCCGTGCTGTCGAACCTGGCTGCCAAGGCGCTTTACGCATCGCTCATCGGATCGCGTCCCTTTGCGCTGCATGTCTGGGTTTCGTCGCTTCTGGCGGGTGGTGCCGGGCTGGCCGTCTTCATGGTGCTATTGCCCTCGGTTTGAGGCTCCGAACCCAAGCCTCTGGCGCATGCCCCTTGAATTCCGGCGATTTTTATGGTCTTGAACCCGCCAACCGATCGCCGCATACCGCAGCCTTGCCATCGATGGCGCTGTCAGCCGGCCCGATGCCGCCAATTCAAGGAATAAATCAACATGGCTCGCTCTGCCCTTCTCAATGTCATGGTCCAGGCCGCGATCAAGGCCGGAAAGTCGCTGTCGCGCGATTTCGGCGAGGTGCAGAACCTGCAGGTTTCCGTCAAGGGACCGAGCGATTTCGTCTCCCAGGCCGATATCAAAGCCGAGAAGATCGTACGCGACGAGCTGATGAAGGCGCGGCCGACCTATGGTTTCCTCGGCGAGGAAAGCGAAGAGTTCAAGGGCACGGATGGCGCGCATCGCTGGATCGTCGATCCGCTCGACGGCACCACCAATTTCCTGCATGGCATTCCGCAGTTTGCCGTGTCGATCGCGCTGGAGCGCAACGGCGAGATCGTTGCCGGCGTGATCTTCAATCCGGCAACCGACGAACTCTACACGGCCGAGCGCGGCGGCGGCGCCTTCATGAATGATCGCCGTATCCGGGTTGCCGCCCGCAAGGTGCTGTCGGATTGCGTGGTGGCCTGCGGGGTTCCGCATCTCGGCCGCGGCAATCACGGCAAGTTCCTGGTGGAACTGCGCCATGTGATGAACGAGGTCGCCGGCGTGCGCCGCATGGGTGCGGCAGCGCTCGATCTGGCCTATGTCGCGGCCGGCCGTTTCGACGGTTTCTGGGAAGTCGAGCTTTCGCCCTGGGACATCGCTGCCGGCATCCTGCTGATCCGCGAAGCAGGCGGCTTCGTCGGTGATATGTCCGGCGGCACGGATATGTTCGGGTCGCGCAGCATCGTGGCCGGCAACGAATATATCCACAAGGCGCTTACCGAGGTCATCAACCGACCCGTTCCAAAAGCATAACTTCTTTTTTCGTCAGAGACTTGCCGTGGCCGGCTTTTCTCTTCAATTCGTCGTAATTATCCACTAGCCTCCGGCGGCGAGATTCCCGGAGGCGCAGGACGATATGGCGAAAGTGAAACTGGCGGACTTGGAAGCAACAGAGGCTGACGCCGGCGCCTACGGCAACAAGCTTTCAAGCCCAATGCCATTCTTCTCGACGATGCTGATCTTCCTGATCATCGTCGGGTTCATCGCTGCCATTCTCTTCCGGCAGGCGCAAACCGCATTCATGACCAATCCGGGGCTGAACGGCCTGATCCTCGGCGTTCTGGCAGTCGGCATCATTCTGGTTTTCAACCATGTGCTCGGCCTCATCCCCGAAGTGCGCTGGTTCAATTCCTTCCGGGCCGCCGGCAATGCGGAGAAGGTCGGCCGCGATCCGCGTCTGCTGGCGCCCATGCGGGCGCTGATCGGCAATCGCCGCTCGGTGGCGATCTCGACCGCGGCCCTGCGCTCGATCCTTGATTCGATTGCCACGCGTCTCGACGAATCGCGTGACACCTCGCGTTATCTGATCGGCCTTCTGGTCTTTCTCGGCCTGCTCGGCACCTTCTGGGGCCTGCTCGGCACGATCGGCTCGATCAGTGACGTCATCCAGTCGCTCGATCCGAGCTCCGGCGACAGCAACGACATTCTGCAGGCGCTGAAATCGGGTCTGGCCGGTCCGCTTGAGGGCATGGGTACGGCGTTCTCGTCCTCGCTGCTCGGTCTGTCCGGATCGCTGATCCTCGGTTTTCTCGATCTGCAGGCCGGCAGAGCGCAGAACCGCTTCTATACAGAGCTGGAAAACTGGCTGTCGTCGGTGACCGATGTCGGCTCCGACATGGTACAGGTCAGCGAACCCGGTGCAACGATCGCCGCCGAAGACCTGAACCGGCTGATCGAACAGCTGACGCGGATCGCCGACCAGCCCGCAGCCAAAGGCAACGACAGGTCGGTCACGGCCATCGCCGGGCTTGCCGAAGGCATTCAGGGGCTCGTCAAGAACATGCGCAACGAGCAGCAGATGCTGCGTGACTGGATCGAGGCGCAGCAGGAAGACGCCCGCGCCATGCGCAAGACCCTGGACCGGCTCAACGACAAGATCGGCGGGAGCAAGTAACCGATGGCCCTGGGGCGCAATCGCCGCGGAGATCGCGGGGTCGATTATTGGCCGGGTTTCGTGGACGCCCTGTCCACGTTGCTGCTGGCCATCATGTTCCTGCTCACGGTTTTTGTGCTGGCGCAGTTCATTCTCAGCCGCGAGATTTCCGGCAAGGATGAGGTTCTCAATCGTCTCAACAGCCAGATCGCCGAGCTTACCCAGCTCCTGGCGCTGGAAAAGAGCGGCAAGCAGGATCTGGAAGATACGCTTGCCTCGCTGCAGTCGTCGCTGTCTGTGTCCGAGGACGAGCGGACGCGGCTGCAGGCACTGCTCGACTCAGGCGCCGGCTCGGCCGACAGTTCGCGGGCGCAGATCGGTGCGCTGACCGACAAGCTCCAGCAGGAGCAACAGGTGAGCGGCCGGGCGCTCAGCCAGATCGAGCTTCTGAACCAGCAGATCGCAGCCCTTCGCGCGCAGATCGCCGCCGTCGAAGAGGCTTTGCAGGCATCCGAGGCGAAAGATCAGAATTCCCAGGCCAAGATCGCCGATCTTGGCCGTCGCCTGAACGTCGCTCTGGCGCAGAGGGTGCAGGAACTGAACCGTTATCGCTCCGACTTCTTCGGCCGGCTGAGGGAAATCCTGTCGGACCGGGAGAATATCCGCATTGTCGGCGACCGCTTCGTGTTTCAATCGGAAGTGTTGTTCCCTTCCGGCGGCAACGAGCTCAACCCTGAGGGCCAGGTCGAGATGGCAAAGCTCGCCACCGCCCTGCTTGATCTTGCCAAGGAGATTCCAGCCGAAATCAACTGGGTGCTGCGCGTCGACGGACATACCGACAATGTCCAGCTGTCCGGTTCCGGCCGCTATGCCGACAACTGGGAGCTTTCGGCGGCACGCGCCATTTCGGTCGTCAAGTTCCTGATTTCCAAGGGCGTGCCTTCGGAGCGGCTGGTGGCGGCAGGGTTTGGCGAATACCAGCCGATTGCCGAGGGCGACACACCCGAGGCGCGCAATCAGAACCGGCGAATCGAGTTGAAACTGACGGAGCGGTAACGCTCGGGATCAGGTCTCGCGTTGACGGCGGGCGACCCTTGGTGTCGGGTACAACTTCCAGGTTGGCGAATTCCCGTAAAAGTTTGTCACTTGGGATCGATTGCGCCGAACGGGCGCCTCTCGGGGGTTGCGGATATTTTACGTTCTCGTAAGAGTAAGTTATCGCACCTTGTGGGCGGAGGCTTGCGGATGGATTTTGACGTATTGGTGATTGGGGCCGGCCTTGCCGGCCTGGTCGCGGCGGCGGAGGCAGCCGACCGTGGCCTGCGGATCTGTGTGCTCGACCAGGAGGGGGAGCAGAATCTCGGCGGACAGGCCTTCTGGTCGCTGGGGGGACTGTTTTTTGTCGACAGTCCCGAGCAGCGGCGATTGGGCATCCGAGACAGTGTCGAGCTGGCCCGACAGGACTGGCAGGGATCTGCCGGTTTCGACCGGGCCGAGGATTACTGGCCGCGCCAATGGGCCGAGGCTTACCTGGAATTTGCCGCCGGCGAAAAGCGCGACTGGCTGAAAAGCCAGGGGATGGGCTGGTTTCCGGTTGTCGGCTGGGCGGAGCGCGGCGGCTCGTTTGCCGATGGCCATGGCAACTCCGTGCCGCGCTTCCACATCACCTGGGGCACGGGGCCAGCCGTGCTGGCGCCTTTCGTCAGGCGCGTGCGCGCCGCCGAAGAGCAGGGGCTTGTTTCGTTTCGGTTCCGCCATCAGGTGGACCAGTTGATCCTTACCAATGGCGTCGTCTGCGGCGCCCGGGGCACCGTTTTGAAACCGGATGCTGTGGCGCGCGGCGCGGCAAGCTCGCGATTGTCGGTGGGCGAGTTTGAGATCAGTGCCAGCGCTGTCATCGTCACCTCCGGCGGCATCGGCGGCAATCACGATCTGGTGCGCAAGAGCTGGCCGGTGGACCGTCTCGGTGCTCCACCGAAAAGCATGGTGAGCGGTGTTCCCCAACATGTCGACGGGCGCATGCTGGCGATTTCGCAGCGGGCCGGCGGCGAGGTGATCAATGGCGACCGGATGTGGCACTATACTGAAGGTGTGCGCAACTTCGATCCGATCTGGCCAAACCACGGCATCCGTATCCTGCCAGGACCCTCGTCCTTCTGGTGCGATGCCGATGGCAATCGGTTTGCAGCTCCAGCACTGCCCGGTTTCGACACGATGGCGACCTTGAAGGCGATCCGCGACAGCGGTGCCGACTACAGCTGGTTCATCCTCAACAAGGCGATCATCAAGAAGGAGTTCGCCCTGTCAGGCTCGGAGCAGAATCCGGATCTGACGGACAAGAACATCCGGTTGCTCATGAAGCGGCTCGGCAGCAATCCGCCGGGTCCTGTGCAGGCCTTCATGGACAAAGGCGAGGATTTCGTCGTGCGGGAGACGCTGGAGGATCTGGTCGTCGCGATGAACGAGATCAGCGGCGAACACCGGATCGGCATCCGTCATCTGCGACGACAGATCGAGGCACGCGATCGCGCCATGGAGAACAGTTTCAGCAAGGATGCGCAGATCACCGCCATCCGCGGCGCGCGAGCCTATGTCGGCGACCGGCTGATGCGGACCGCCAAGCCGCATATGCTGCTCGACCCGAAATTCGGACCGCTGATCGCCGTGCGCCTGCATATCCTGACACGCAAGACGCTGGGCGGACTGCACACCGACCTCAAGGCGCGAGTGCTGGACGGCCGCAACCAGCCGGTTCCGGGCCTTTATGCCGCCGGCGAAGTGGCGGGTTTCGGCGGTGGCGGCATGCATGGCTATAACGCTCTGGAGGGCACGTTCCTCGGCGGTTGCCTGTTTTCCGGCCGGATCGCCGGTCGCTCCGTCACGAATTGATTTGTGTCGCTTATTTCGCGGCGGCCAGAAACTCCTGGGCGCCGCTTTCGAACTGCAGCCTTGCCAGCTTGGCATAAAGGCCACCGTGCTGGATCAGGCTCTGGTGGGTTCCCTGCTCGACGATCCGGCCATCATCCAGCACCAGAATGCGATCGGCCTTCAGCACGGTCGCCAGCCGGTGGGCGATGACGATCGTGGTCCGGCTCTTCATCAAGCCGTCGAGCGCCTTCTGCACCAGGGTTTCGCTTTCGGCGTCAAGCGCCGAGGTTGCCTCGTCGAGCAGCAATACGGGGGCATTGCGCAGGATGGCGCGGGCAATGGCGATGCGCTGCCGCTGGCCGCCGGACAGGGTTATGCCGCGTTCGCCGACGGCGGTGTCGTAGCCGTTTTCCAGCCTTGCAATGAATTCGTCGGCCTGGGCGGCGACAGCTGCGGCCTTGACGTCGTCGCGTGTCGCACCCGGCGTGCCGAAGGCGATGTTGTCGTGGATGGCGGCGGCAAAGATCGTGACATCCTGGGGCACGATGGCCAGCCGTGACCGCAGCGCCTCCGGCGTGACCGTGCGGATGTCGATATCATCGAGCTTCACCGTGCCGCTGACCGGGTCGTAGAAGCGCAGCACAAGCGAAAAGATCGTGCTCTTGCCAGCCCCGGACGGACCGACGATCGCGATGGTTTCGCCACTGTCGGCCTTGAAGCTCAAGCCTTTCAGGGCCGAGCGGGAGGAATGGGACGGATAGGCGAAGTGAACGTCGGAGAATTCGACAATGCCCTTGGCAGGCGTCGGCAGGGCGACCGGAGCGGCCGGCGCGGCAATGGCCGAAACTTCCTGGAGAAGCTCCGTCAGCCGTTCGGCGGCGCCGCCGGCCTGCGCCAGTTCACCCCAGACTTCCGACAACTGGCCGAGCGAACTGCCGGCAATCACCGAATAAAGCACGAACTGCCCAAGCGTTCCGGCTGAAATCGTGCCGGACAGCACGCCCTGCGCGCCATACCACAACACGGCGGCAATGCTGCCGAAGACGAGGATGATGGCAAAGCCGGTCAAGAGGGCGCGGGATTTCACCGCGGCTTTTGCGGCCTGGTAGGCCTCCTCGACGGCATCGCCATAACGGGCGGCGGCCACGGCTTCACCGTTGAAGGCCTGAACCGTGCGGGCGGCACCGATGGTCTCGCCGGCAAAGGCGGAGGCGAGCGCCAGCGTGTCCTGCGCGGCACGTGACCTTTTGCGCACCGAGCGGCCGAAGGCGACGAGCGGGAAGACGATGATCGGGATGGCGGCCAGCACCAGCACAGACAGGCCGGGGCTGGTGTAGATCATCATGACCATGGCGCCGAGGCACATGATGGTGTTGCGTAGCGCTACCGAAGCCGTAGCGCCGACCGCGGATTTGATTTGGGTGGCGTCGGCGGTCAGCCGCGAGACGATTTCGCCGGACTGGTTGACGTCGAAGAAGGCCGGCGACAGCCGCGTCACATGGGCGAAGACCTCGCGGCGGATATCGGACACGATGCGCTCGCCGATCGAGATCACGTAATAATACCGCATGGCGCTGGCAATCGCCATGACGACCGCCAGCACGATCAGCATGGCAAAATACTTGTTGATGAAGGCGCTGTCGGTGGCGGCAAAGCCGTGGTCGATCATGCGGCGCACGGCCAGCGGCAGGGCAAGCGTGGTTGCTGCCGCCAGGGTCAGAAAGAACAGAGCGGCGAGAACCATGCCGCGATAGCGCAGCAGGTAAGGCCAGAGGCGGGCGAGGGGGCGTAGATTCCGGCGGTTTTTCTGCTGGACATCGACAGTATCTGACACGGGTGCTTTCTCCCCCCATCACGCCATCGTCTTGACGTCTGGGTACTTGTTATCTTTGCGACCTTGATGTATAGGCTCCCAATCGAATTGGGAAGCCGTAGCCTGATCAGACTGCGGCTTCATTTATTGAATAGGGTCACTAGACGCAATTGCGGCAAATGGACCCTCCGGCACAGCAGGAAGATCGTTATGAAGGCTAGCATTCATCCCGACTATCACATGATCAAGGTGGTCATGACCGACGGCACCGAATATGAAACGTTCTCCACCTGGGGTTCGGAAGGCGCTGTCATGAACCTTGAAATCGACTCCAAGTCGCATCCGGCCTGGACCGGCGGCAATCAGCAGCTTATGGACCGCGGCGGCCGTCTTTCCAAGTTCAACAAGCGTTTCGGCGGCCTCGGCCTCTAATCGCTCGTCGGATTACCGCATTTCAAGAGCCCGGCAGTGCCGGGCTTTTTTGCGTTGATCGGAGCGTCGATACTTCAAGTTCAGGCTCGGCTTTTTCAGGCTTGGCTTTGGTCACCATGAAAAACCCGGCATTGCGCGGGGCAAAGCCGGGTTGAATGAAAGCATCTGTCTCGATTTGAGGCATCAGCCCGGCGTTGCCGCCGGGGCGCTCGTCAAAGGATCAGTTGGTGCCGAAGGCCGTGCGCAGCAGGTTGAGCTGGGCCTGAACGCTGTTTTCGTTGTCGGGAACGATGGCAGCTTCGCTTGGGCGATAGATCTCACGGTCCAGAATGGCGATGCGGTTCTGCAGGCGCAACGAGCGCTCGACCAGATCGCGGAAGGCTTCCGGCAGATCGAGCCAGCCCGGCGCCGAACGGTCGACGTTGAAGCCATCGAGGCGGACCTTGCTCTTCTCGGAGATAACCTGTTCGCGGCTCATTTCGCCATTGTTGACGGCGCGCTGCAGCAGCAACCACGAGGCCATCTGCATCAGGCGGGTGGTCAGGCGCATGGATTCGGCTGCGTAAAGCACGGAGGCCATACGCGGTAGAACCTTGGCAGCCGAGCGGCCCGGTCCGTCGAGATAGGCGGCGGTTTCTTCGACCAGGCCCATGCCTTCAGCATAGGTCGCCTTGAATTGCGACGATGCGGCGGCACGTCCGGCAAAGCTGACTGTATTCAATCCAAGTTCCGACATTGACATGATCCCTGCCTTACGCATCACTTACTTCAGGTATGACAGCGTGTCCGGGGAGCCGGCTGCCGTCTGATTGGCCTAACGATGATACCAATACCCGAAATGCGCAAGCCGTTTCTTAAAGAAGGGTTAATTCCCACAGTTTTGAGTTAGGATTGTGGCAGAAACAAAAAAAGAGCCGCAAATGCGGCTCTCAAGGTAAAACAGGGAGAAAAATCAGACCAATTCGCCAAGCGGTGAAACTGCCTGAATCCAGAAGCTCCGGATGACTATACAATCCCACATGACGCTTAATTTTGGGTTAACCGACTGAATAAACGGCAACGCCCACGTCCCGTTATCGAATACCACTGCCCATTTTGAAATAATACTTGGCATGAGAAGGCTAGCTGACATGCGGCCTTCGGCCGACTCAGGGTCTGCGGCGCCCGTCTTTACGACTTGAAAAAGCTCTCGGCCGCCTGCCGGCCCGCCGTCTTTCTGGTGCGTTCGGCTTCAAGGCGCTCGATTTCCTCGCGCAGCAGGGCGATTCGGCTCGTCAATTCGTCTGCCGACAGCAAGGAAAGATCGCAACCCAGTTCGTGGCCCGCGGGCTTCTTCGGGCGGTCTTCGTCGAGAAAGCTCATGCCTTGGCCTCCTTCATGGCGTCGTCGTGAGGGCTTGCGGATCCGTCCAACGGTGCGGCACGCGGATCGAGCGACAGGCTCTCAGGCGTGCTCATCGGCGATGTGGATACCGGAATGGACGAGAAACTGCCGCGTTCGGCGGCCGGGATCGCGGCTCTGAGCCGGCTGCGGAACAGCGCGTATGCGCACAGCAGGATATGCGCGCTCGCCGTCACGGCAAAGAGCGCATAGGGTCCGAGATGGGTCATGACAGGGCCGCCGAGCGTCGGGCCGATGATGGTGCCGATACCGAACAGCAGCAGTAGTCCGCCCGATACTTTGACGAAATCGCCGGTATCGGCAAAGTCGTTGGCATGGGCGACGGCAATCGGATAGAGCGCGTTGGAGGTTGCCCCGTAAAAGGCGACAAGGGCGATCAGCACGATCGGATTGTGCGGCTGGAAGACCACGATCAGCAGGGCCGCAAGGGCCGCCGCGAGGCCGATGCCGGCCAGCACAAAGCGGCGGTCGGTCACATCGGACAGCTTGCCGGCTGGAAACTGCATGGCGGCGCCAGCAAAGATCGTCAGGCTCATCATCAGGGCGATCGTCGTACCCGACATGCCGGCCCTGGCGCCGAACACGGCGCCGAGCGTGCCGTAGGCGCCGTTGGCGATGCCGATCAGCAGGATGCCGACGAAGGACACCGGCGAGTTGCGGTAGAGCCGGGGCAGGTCGAGCTTGACGGATTTCAACGGTTGCGGCGAGGCAGCGGTCGACAGCGTCGTCGGCAGCATGGCCAGGCAATAGAAGATGCCGCAGAACATGAAGAGAATAGGCGTCGAGACATCGCCGAACGGCACCAGCATCTGGCCGCCGACCACGCCGAACAGGGTGATCGAGATATAGAACGAGAAGATCGTGCCGCGGCTTTCGTTGGTGGCCCGCTCGTTCAGCCAGCTTTCGATGATCATCGATGTACCGGCGGTGCAGAAGCCGGTCAGGGCGCGAAGCGCCACCCACCAATACTGGTCGACCACCACGCCGGTGGTCAGGGCGACGATGGCGATCACCGAGATGAAGGTGGAGAACGCCCTGACATGACCGACGCGCATGACGAGTTTCGGAGCAAAGAAACAGCCCAGCACGAAGCCCGAAGCCCAGGACGTGCCGAGCAAGCCGAGGATCTCGTTGGAATAGCCTTCCGCCGAACCTCGAACCGGCAGCAGCAGCCCATGCAGGCCGTTGCCGAGAAAGAGGAAGAGGGTTCCAAGCAGCAGGGAGAGGACAGGAAATAGATTTCTTCTCATGATCCCGTGTCGCGTGTGTTTGCCGAAAAAGCAAGGGCGGGTAAGCTGCAACGTCACCGTTCATCGAAAAGCTTGCGCAGCGGCGGGTCTGGCGATAACGCCATGGTGGACAATGTTGGAAAGGGAAAGTGTCTTCCCTATGGCATTGTTCCCTTTGCTTCATCAAGGATATGCAATGACCAAGGTGATTTCCGGGTTTCTCATCCTGGCCATGGCCATCCAGATCATCAGGCCGCTCGGCCTGCCGGGCCTGAAGAAGCGCAGCGACTTCTGGAAAATCGCGGTGATCGCCTTCGTGATCTGGTCGGTGACGCTGCTGATCCGCCCCTGACGCCGTTCAGACGTCCAGGGTTCCGCGCAGGACTTCGACGCTGGCGCCGCTGATAACGACCCGTGTCACCACGCCACCGGTCTTGCTGACACGGATGCCGATCTCGCTGCGGCGCTTCATCTCGACGCCCTGCTCAATCCTGAAATCCGTTTCCAGGTCGTCCTCGCCGGCAAGCGTCGCGAGATAGGCGCCAAGGGCCGCCGAGGCGCTCCCCGTCGCCGGATCTTCCGGGACATTGTCGAAGGGCGCAAACATCCGGGCGCGCAGGTGATTGCCGCCCTGGCGGGTATAGAGGAACAGCGCGCAGTCGCAGTTTTCGTGGGCATAGCGCTGGACGGCCTCTTCAAGGGCGGCAATGTCGGGCTTGGAGCGGCCGAGCGCTTCGAGAGACGCGACTTCCGCGACGATGAATTTCAGCCCAACCGAAACGAAGACCGGCGCATGGCGGGCCGTTTCGATGTCGGGACCGGCGAGGGTGGCGCAGCGCGCCAGGAGGGCGGTATCGACCGTGCTGCCGATGCTCAAGGGCTGCGGCGCGACGATGGCGGCGCTGACGGCCCTGCCGTCCTGGCGCTGCACCTCGACCTCGACGAGGCCGGCCTTTTCTTCAAAGACCAGCCGCTCGCCCGGCGCCTTGCCGAACACTTGAGGCATATTGGCGAGCACGAAGGCCGTGCCGACATTCGGATGGCCGGCGAAGGGCACTTCGGTGACGGGGGTGAAGATGCGCACCTGAGCGGTATGGGCCGGATCCTGCGGCGGCAGGACGAAGGTGGTCTCCGAATAGCCGAATTCGGCGGCGACCGCCTGCATGCGATCGTCGCTCATGCCGGTGGCATCAAGGATGACGGCAAGCGGATTGCCGGCAAAGCGCTCGTTGGTGAAGACATCGACGGTGACAAAGGCATAGGTCGTCATAAGAAGGCGCTCCGATGGTCGCTTGAGATTTGGCCTTAGCTAAATCGGCCGGCGGTCGTGGCGGAACCCCCAAACTTGTCGCCGAGACAATTACGGTTGCCCGGACACGCAAAAACCCGACTGCTGGGGCGCAGCCGGGCGTGATGTCTCAGGTCGATCGATAAGAGGACTCAGGCGAGATTTTCCGACTTGCCGCTCCCCATGCCTCGGGGCCGTATCAGGCCTTGTTCACGCTGGCGGCGTAGATCTCGTCGATCGTCTCGGCCAGGCTCGCATTGAACTCTGCGTCGCTCATCGTGACACGCAGGTTTTCCGTCAACGCGCGCGAGAAGCTCGCGATCATGCCATGGTTCTGCTTCAGCTTTTCGCAGGCGTCCGTGCGGCTGTAGCCGCCGGACAGGGCGACGAGCCGGACGACCGATTTGTGAGCGACCAGAGGAGCGTAGAAATTGGCCGATGTCGGGATCGTCAATTTGAGCATGACATCGTCGCCGGCGGGAAGCTTATCGAGCTGCCGGGTGATCTCGTCGCGAAGAATGGCTTCCGCCTCGCCCTTCGTCGGGCTCTTGATCGAGACTTCAGGCTCGATGATCGGCATGAGGCCTTGGCCGATGATCTGCCGCGCCACCTCGAACTGCTGCTGCACGACGGCTGCAATCCCCGCCTTGTCGGCGTGGCCAATCACCGAGCGCATCTTGGTTCCGAAAATTCCCTTATTCCGGCCACGGATCAGGAGAGCATCCAGATCGGGCATCGGCTTCATCAATTGAACGCCGTTTTCTTCCGCCATAAGGCCCTTGTCGATCTTGAGAAAGGGCACGACGCCGCGCTTTTCCCAGAGATAGGAGGGGACGGCCTGACCGGCGGCCTCGCCGTCCATGGTCCGCTCGAACAGGATGGCGCCGATCACCTTGTCGCCCGTAAACGCAGGGGCGCTCATGATGCGGACGCGCATGGCATGCATCAGGCGGTACATTTCCTCGTCGCCCTGGTAGTCGGTTTCGGAAATACCGTAGAGACGCAGTGCGCCGGGTGTCGAACCACCGCTCTGATCCAGCGCCGCAATGAATCCCGGCGCCGAGCTGATCTTGTTCAACATCTTCGCGTCCACCATGTCTCACTCCTATCGCTAAAAATGGCGCGTTCCGCGCTCACGTCTGTTCTCTGGTTTTACAAACAACCGGCAACGCCGGATGGTTCAATCCCCGGATATCCCAAGGCTACCATCGGCGGATAACAGAAGTATTTTTAAAGGGGAATGAGCCCATAAGTACTTGAAACGATTGAAATGGTTTCAATCGTTTGAAAGTTTTGGAAAGCGTCTGAGAGGTTGCAAGCGGCAGCCGAATGTGCCTGCCGCCTGCCTTTCGTCACTTGACGTCAATCAGGACGGAGACGCCGGGCAAATCCTTGCCTTCCATCCATTCCAGGAAGGCGCCGCCGGCGGTCGAGACATAGGTGAAGTCGTCGGCAACGCCGGCATGGTTGAGCGCCGAGACCGTATCACCACCACCGGCAACCGACACCAGCTTGCCGGCTTTGGTGCGCTCGGCCGCATGCCGGGCTGCAGCAACCGTTGCCTTGTCGAAGGGTTCGATTTCGAAGGCGCCGAGCGGGCCGTTCCAGACGAGGGTGGCAGCCTTGGAGATCCAGCCATTGATCGCCTCGATCGACTTCGGTCCGACGTCGAGAACCATGGCATCGGCGGGGATCGCGTTGATGCTGACCACTTCGTTGGCAGCTCCCGCCTTGAATTCGCGGGCGACGACGCCGTCTTCCGGCAGCACGATGGCGCAGCCGGCCGTGGCGGCCTCGATCATGATCTGCTTGGCCGTGTCGGCTAGATCATGCTCGCAGAGCGACTTGCCGACATTGGTGCCGCGGGCGGCGATGAAGGTATTGGCCATGCCGCCGCCGATCACCAGCGCGTCGACGCGCTTGACCAGGTTCATCAGCAGGTCGATCTTGGTCGAGACCTTGGCGCCACCGACGATGGCGACGACCGGGCGGGTCGGCTTGCCGAGACCCTTTTCCAGGGCCTCGAGTTCTGCCTGCATGGTGCGGCCGGCATAGGCTGGCATATGGTGGGCCAGGCCCTCCGTCGAGGCATGGGCGCGATGGGCGGCGGAAAAGGCGTCGTTGACGAAGATGTCGCCGTTGGCGGCCAGGGCCTGCGTGAATTCCGGCGTGTTCTTTTCCTCGCCCTTGTGGAAGCGGGTGTTCTCAAGCAGCAAAATGTCACCGTTCTGCATCTTGGCAATCGCGTCCGTTGCGACGGGGCCGATACAGTCGCTGGCAAAGGCCACCGCCTGATCGAGGATCTCCTCGACCGCATGGGCAATGGGCTCGAGCGACATGTCGGCCACGACCTCGCCTTTCGGCCGGCCGAAATGGGCGAGCAGGATGACCTTGGCGCCTTTTTCGGAGAGTTCGCGGATGGTCGGTGCGACGCGTTCGATGCGTGTCGCATCGCTGACCTTGCCGTCGGTAACCGGAACATTGAGGTCGACGCGGACAAGCACGCGCTTGCCTGCGATGTCGGTCAAATCGTCGAGAGTCTTGAAGGCCGGCATGTTTCCACCCATTGTCTTGTTGAAATCGGAGGGTTATGGCGCGGACCATACTATGCCTGCGACCGGACGCAAGGCGATCAGGAACGTTTTTTCGACTGCCAGAACGTTTGCCGCCGGACTCGATATTTCCGCAGAAAATCGCGCAGGAGATGGGCAAGTTCGCGAATATTGAGGAAAATCGGCCAACGGGTTGCCGGTGCCACTGGCTCCATCGAGATGCCGACTGAGGCGATATGTCCCGACTCATCGAGGTCGCGGACGATCAGGATGATGCGCCCGAGCCGCACCCGGTCGGCATAGTCCGGCTTGCCGCCGAGCTTCAACTCAATCAGCTCGCCGATGGTTCGGGTCTTGTCGATTTCGGTCAGGATATCCGGGCCGTAGGCGATGTCCAGTTCGGCCGCCGAGCGCGATGGCGAGATGACGAAGGTGCCGAAGAATTCGGTGTCATTCGCATCGACCGGGAGCTTGCTGGCAAACAGCCTGTCGATCAGGCGGGAATAGCCGGGCGCGATGAACAGATAGACCTTGTCGTTTTCCTTCAGACGCCCGGCATACTGGTAGCGCATCGACTTGCCGTCGCGGATCACCAGAGACGGCATGGCCCAGCGGGGAATGCGCTCGCCGCGCAGCACGGGGCTGTCGGCCACGACGCGGTAGGCCAGAAGCTCGTGATGGGCAGCACCCGGCAGGTCCAGCTCCAGCTTGTCGATCGCGCCGATGCGCGGCGGCACGATCAGCCCGAGCTTCTTGGCCACCGGCTTGATGGTCCAGCCCTGAATGACCAGCGAGATCATCACCACGATGAAGGCGATGTTGAAATAGATCTGGCCGTTCTCCAGGCCGCCGATGATCGGCAGGATGGCCAGGAGGATGGAGACCGCGCCGCGCAGGCCCACCCAGGCGATGAAGCCGGTTTCCTGCTGGGTGTAGTCGAAGGGCAGCAGGCACAGCCAGACGGCGAGCGGGCGGGCGATGAACACCAGGAAGACAGCGAGCGCTACCGCGGGGATCATGATCTGCGGAAATTGCGAGGGCGTGGCGAGCAGCCCGAGCACCAGGAACATGATGATCTGGGCGAGCCAGGTCATGCCGTCTTGGAAACGGGCGATGGTGACGCCGCCGGGGATCTTGCGGTTGCCGGCATAGATGCCTGCGACATAGACGGCAAGGAAGCCGCTGCCGCCGACGGCGCCGGTATAGGAAAAGACCAGCATGGAGAGCGCCAGCACGATGATCGGTGCCAGGCCGCGATCGACATTCAATCGCTTGATGACGAAGACGATCAGCGCGCCGCCGATCAGGCCGAGCGCCACACCCATGCCCATCTGCTCGACGAACAGCCGGAGCAGGCCGAAGCCGAGGGTAGATCCGTTTTCCTGCGCACTGAGCGCCCCGACCAGGGCAATGGTCAGGAAGATCGCCATCGGGTCGTTGGTGCCGGATTCGACCTCGAGCGTCGAACGGACCCGGTCGCGGATGCTGATGCCGCCGATGCGCAACAGGAAGAACACTGCGGCAGCGTCGGTCGAGGCGACGATGGAGCCGAGCAGCATGCCCTCGAGCAGCGAGAAACCCAGCACCCAGCTGGCCACCAGCCCGAACAGGCCGGCGGTGACCAGAACGCCGAAGGTGGCAAGCGTGATCGCCGGCACGGCGGCGAGCTTGAACGACTGGATATTGGTGCGGTAGCCGGAATCGAAGAGGATGATGGCGAGCGCCACGGAGCCCAGCATATAGGCGGCGGAATTGTTGCTGAAGTCGATGCCGAAGCCATCGACGCCGGCCGCCAGGCCGATCAGCAGGAACAGCAGGAGGAGGGGGGCACCGAAGCGGAAGGCGAGAAGGCTTGAAAAGGCGGCGAAAAGAACGAGGGCAGTCAGGACTAGCATGACGATGTAAAAGTTTTCCAAACCCGTGCCTCTCCGCTTCACCCGTCGCTCTCGGCTTTGCCGCCTGCGTACAGTCCATCGGGTCTGGTCGGCCTATCCCAATAAGACAGGGCAACCGGCGCGAAAAACGTCGGCTATGCCAAGGTTTGGATGGGCGGACGCAACAGCCTGGAAAACGCGGCGGAATCGCCAGTGATCAATCTTGCCGCCAATCATGATCAGAGTAGGGCGATGGAACAAAAATAAAAGGACGGATCGATTGCCCGATCCGTCCTTTTTTCATGGGTTTGACTGCGCGTTGCTGTCAGATGAGCTTGCTCAGGGCGACAGCGGTGTCGGCCATGCGGTTGGAGAAGCCCCATTCGTTGTCGTACCAGGTGAGGATACGCACGAAATTGCCTTCCAGAACCTTGGTCTGGTCGATGGCGAAGATCGACGAATGGCTGTCATGGTTGAAGTCGCGCGACACCAGCGGCTCTTCGGTGTAGCCGAGGATGCCCTTCAGCGCGCCGTTGGCGGCGGACTTGATGGCCTCGTTGACTTCGGCAACCGTGGTGGTCTTCTTGGCGACGAACTTGAAGTCGACGACCGAGACGTTCGGGGTCGGAACGCGGATCGAGGTGCCGTCGAGCTTGCCCTTGAGGTGCGGCAGCACGAGACCGACGGCCTTGGCGGCACCGGTCGAGGTCGGGATCATCGAGAGCGCTGCCGCACGGGCGCGGTAGAGGTCCTTGTGCATGGTGTCCAGCGTCGGCTGGTCGCCGGTATAGGAG
The DNA here is from genome assembly GCF_012276985.1 of Agrobacterium sp. a22-2. Lineage (GTDB taxonomy): Bacteria > Pseudomonadota > Alphaproteobacteria > Rhizobiales > Rhizobiaceae > Allorhizobium. Next base: position 200,560 of record NZ_JAAXMM010000002.1, read on the forward strand.
TGGATCGTGGTCATGAAGCCATGGTCGATGCCGATGGCGTCGTCCAGGACCTTGACGACCGGCACCAGGCAGTTGGTGGTGCACGATGCGTTGGAGATGACCAGGTGATCCTTGGTCAGCTGGTCATGGTTGACGCCGAAGACGACAGTGAGATCAGCGCCTTCGGCCGGAGCCGAGACGATGACGCGCTTGGCGCCAGCCTGGAGATGCAGGGCGGCCTTGTCACGCGAGGTGAAGATGCCGGTGCATTCCATGGCGATGTCGACGCCGAGTGCCGCATGCGGCAGGGTCGCCGGATCCTTGATCGCGGTTACCTTGATCGGCTTGCCACCGGCCACGATGATGGTGTCACCCTCGACCTTCACATCGGCCGGGAACTTGCCGTGGATGCTGTCGTAGCGCAGCAGGTGGGCATTGGTCTCGACCGGGCCGAGATCGTTGATGGCCACGATCTCGATGTCGGTGCGGCCGGACTCGACGATGGCGCGCAGAACGTTACGTCCGATACGGCCGAAGCCGTTGATGGCAACTTTCACAGTCATAGATGCACTCCCGCTTTAAAACAGAGCTTCAGTTGATGGTGCGTAAGGGCGCCGGGAAGGTGCCCTCCGTCAATTGGGACTTTAGGCGAGGTTGGCCTCGGCCGCAGCCACGACCGCTTCCGCGGTGATGCCGAAATGCTTGTAGAGGTCCTTGGCGGGGGCAGAGGCGCCGAAGGACTTCATGCCGATAAAGGTGCCGTCCGAGCCGATGAACGAATCCCAGCCCTGGCGGATACCGGCCTCAACGGCGATCTTGACCGGCGCCTTGCCGATGATCGCCTTCTGGTAGTCGGCCGACTGTTCGAAGAACAGCTCGAAGCAGGGAACCGAGACGACGCGGGCGGAGACGCCCTTGGCGGCGAGTGCGGCTTGCGCCTTGATGGCGATTTCGACTTCGGAACCGGAGGCGAAGATCGATACCTTGGCGTCGCTGGCCGAAATCAGCTCATAGGCGCCGTAGGCGCAGAGGTTCTTCTCTTCGTATTCGGTGCGTGCCGGGATCAGGTTCTGGCGGGTCAGCGCCAGGCCCGAGGGACGGTGCTTTTCCTTGAGCGCCAGCTGCCAGCATTCGGCCGTTTCGGTCTCGTCGGCCGGGCGGAAGAGCAAGAGGTTCGGAATGGCGCGCAACGAGGCGAAGTGCTCGACCGGCTGATGGGTCGGGCCGTCTTCGCCGACACCGATCGAATCATGGGTCCAGACATGCACGACACGGATGCCCATGAGGGCGGCCAGACGCACCGAGGGGCGGCAATAGTCGGAAAAGATCAGGAAGCCGCCGGCATAGGGGATGAGGCCGCCATGCAGGGTGATGCCGTTCATGGCGGCGGCCGTCGCATGTTCGCGAATACCGTAATGGATATAGCGGCCGGAGAAATCGGTCGGGGTGATCGACGTCATCTGGCTGGTCTTGGTGTTGTTGGACGGCGTCAGGTCGGCCGAGCCGCCCAGCGTTTCCGGCAACAGGCCGTTGATGACTTCGAGCGTGTCTTCGGAGGCCTTGCGGGTGGCGACGGTCGGGTTGCTGGCGGCGACCTTCTTCTTGAAGGCGTCGATGGCAGCGTCGAAGCCGCCGGGCAATTCGCCGGCGAAGCGGCGGTTGAACTCGGCGCGCTTTTCGGCGTCAGCGCCGGCAAGTCGTGCTTCCCATTCCTTGCGGGCCTTGGTCGAACGCAGGCCGGCAAGCCGCCAGCTGTCCAGCACGTCGGCGGGCACGACGAAGGCTTCCGATTCCCAGTTCAGCGACTTGCGGGCCGCGGCAATTTCCTCGGCGCCGAGCGGCGAACCGTGGACCTTGTGGGTGCCCTGCTTGTTGGGGGCGCCGAAGCCGATGATGGTCTTGCAGGCGATGAAGGTCGGACGGTCCGACTTGTGGGCTTCTTCGATCGCCGCGGCAATCGCCTCCTGGTCGTGGCCGTCGATCGCCATCGTGTTCCAGTTGGCCGACTTGAGGCGAGCGATCTGGTCGGTGGAATCCGACAGGGAGACGGCGCCGTCGATGGTGATCTTGTTGTCGTCCCAGAAGACGATCAGCTTCTTCAGCTTCAGATGGCCGGCCATGGCGATGGCTTCCTGGCTGATGCCTTCCATCAGGCAGCCGTCACCGACCAGCGCATAGGTATAGTGGCTCTGCAGCTCGGAGCCGAATTCTTGCGACAGCTTGCGTTCGGCGATCGCCATGCCGACGGCATTGGCAATGCCCTGGCCGAGCGGACCGGTGGTAGTTTCGATGCCGGAGGCATGGCCGTATTCCGGATGGCCGGCGGTCTTGGCGCCGAGCTGGCGGAACTGCTTGATGTCCTCGATCGTCATGTCCTCATATCCGGTTAGATAGAGAAGCGAATAGAGGAGCATGGAGCCGTGACCGGCTGACAGCACGAACCGATCGCGATCCGGCCAGAGCGGGTTCTTCGGGTCGAATTTGAGGTAGCGGCTGAAGAGAACAGTGGCAATATCGGCGGCGCCCATGGGCAGGCCGGGATGGCCGGAATTGGCCTTTTCGACGGCATCCATGGCGAGGAAACGGATCGCATTGGCCATGCGATGATGTTTTTCGGGAGAGATCATGACTGTTCCGCTTGTTCCGGGTCTCAAGGAATGGAAGCTTTTCCAGCAACCATCTGAAAGCGGCTGATCCTTATCAGGTGGATCGCGCAAGTCAACAAAAGCGGCAGCGCTTGGACCGTTGGAGGTCAAGATTCTGGCCTTCTGCCTGTTTGCTGGGCATTGCCTTCGAGAGGTCCGCCGGCAACGGCTTTCTGCCCCGTCGTCCACAAGCAGGGAGCCGTTGAAACCGTGGCTTTGTTGACGGGCGGCAATCCAGATGGGTACTGTCACCAATCTTTGTAGTGGGTCTACAGAGTCGATTCGGTGACCTTTTGGGAAAGCCTGGACATAGGAATGCCGACGGACAAGACGGAAACAGCGCTCAGCGCTTTGCGGCAAGCCATTGCCGGCCTTGAAAATGCGATCGACATGCGTATCGAACTGCAGCGGGAAAGCAGCGAGGTCGAGGGCGAGGTCAGGCGCGTTCATGCCGACCGTGCCCGGCTTGCGCAGGAACTCGACCAGTCGGAATTTCGCGCCAATCGGCTGGAGGAGGTCAACAGGGAGGTGTCGCGCCGCCTTGTGACTGCTATGGAGACGATCCGCGCCGTTCTCGACCGGTAAACCGGGCGGCCCGGTCACACAGATTTTGCAATTCGGAAGGCTCTATGGCTCAGGTTACGGTAACGATCGACGGCAAGGCCTATCGCATGGCCTGCGAGGAGGGGCAGGAAGGTCATCTGATCGATCTTGCCACCCAGTTCGATCAGTATGTGAACCATCTGAAAGGGCAGTTCGGCGAGATCGGCGATCTGCGCATCACCGTCATGGCCGGCATCATGATCATGGACGAGCTGGCCGAAATGAAGCGCCGGCTGGCCGGCATGGAGGCCGAACTGGCGACGCTGCGGCAGGGTCGCGATACCGCGCTTGAAAGCGCGCAGGCGCGGGAAGAACGTCTGACGGATGCCATTGCCGAGCTCACCGAACGTCTCAACGGCATCAGCCGCAAACTGACCGCACCCGCCTCGCAGCGCGCGCCGGCCGAAACGTAATTCATTCAAAGATCTGCGGTCTGCCTCTGGCGCTTTGCGTCGATCGGCCCTATATCTCAAAATGCGGTCTGCGCCTCTCGACAGGTACCACAATCCCTGGGGCCATACTCGATCCAAAGGGAGCTGTCCCTGGCCAGGCCCGTGGGCTTGGACACACGGCGCCCACCTACGTTTGTAGGCACCCAGGATCGTAAAAAACCACCGGTTGCCGTGGATCGCACTTCTCCCTTTTTTGATGTTGTGACGACTGCGGTGCATGCTGCATCGGCGTTGCAGTCCCAGGCGAAGGCTGATGCTGTCGGCCTTGCGCATTCTTCGAGATTGACCGCGGCTGTGCTTGCGATAGCATCGTTTGAAAACGCTGTACGGGATGCCGATCGGATGTATCAACCACCACAATTTCGCGAAGACCGCCTAGACGTGATGCAGGCGCTGATTGCCGCTCATCCGTTGGGATTGCTGATCTCCGCCAATGTTGACGGCATTCTTGCCAATCCCATTCCCTTCCAACTCGACGCAGCGCGTTCGGCCAAGGGCACGCTGCAGGCGCATCTGTCGCGAGCCAATCCGCAGTGGAAGGCTTTGTCCGAAGGCGCGAGCGCGCTTGTGGTCTTCCAGGGCGCCCAGAGCTACGTCACGCCATCCTGGTACGAGACCAAGCGCGAGACCGGCAAGGTCGTGCCGACCTGGAACTATGCGATCGTGCAGATCAGGGGAACAGTGCGGGTCATGGATGACGCGGACTGGCTGCATGGGCAAATCAGGCGGTTGACGGAGATGCAGGAGGGCACACGGTCCGAGCCCTGGGCAGTCGACGATGCACCCAGAGCTTTCCTCGATGCGCAGATCAAAGGTATCGTTGGCCTTGAGATCGAGATCACCGAGATCGACGGCAAATGGAAGGTCAGCCAGAACCGGCCGGAAGCGGACCGCAGCGGAGTTGCTCAGGGTCTCGACACCGAGACATCCTGGTCGGCCGCCGATATGGCGGAACTGGTCCGGCTCTACGGCCGGGTCGAATAGCGGATGGTCAAACCCCGAGATCCAGCGTCTTCTCCTTCTCGATATAGGCGCGCTGCTTGTCGGTAATGTAGTCGCGCACGATCGGCGCGGCATCGCGTTGGCGCGACAGCTGCATGTGGAACACCAGCTGGCTGCCGGTGCGAAACATCATCTCGGCGCTGATCAGGTAGAATTCCCACATCCGTGCAAAGCGTTCGTCGTAAAGCGCCACCACCTGATCGCGGTTGTCCTGGAAGCGCTTTTCCCAATGGGCAAGCGTCGTTGCGTAGTGGACGCGCAGGAATTCGAGATCGGTGACCCAGAGGCTGTTCTGTTCCACCACCTCGAAGACTTCCGAGAGCGCCGGCGAATAGGCACCGGGGAAGATGTATTTGCGCAGCCAGGCGCTGGCCATGCCGGGTGGGCTCATATGGCCGATCGAGTGGAGGACGGCGATGCCGTCGTCGGGCATCAGGGCGTTCAGCTTCTTGAAGAACTCGTCATAGTGATGCACGCCGACATGTTCGAACATGCCGACCGAGACGATGCGGTCGAAGGTCTGGTCGAGGTCGCGGTAATCCTTCAGCTCGAAGCGCACGCGGCTCGACAGGCCGGCCGCCTCGGCTCTTTGGGTGGCGAGCGCCTGCTGCTCCTTCGACAGGGTGACGCCGAGCACCTCGACACCTTCCAATTGTGCGAGATAGAGGGCGAGATCGCCCCAGCCGCAGCCGATATCCAGCACTTTCATGCCCGGCTTCAGGTCGAGCTTGGCGGCCAGCAGCCGCAGCTTGTTGCGCTGGGCCTGTTCCAGCGTCTCGTCCGGCTCGCGAAAGTAGGCGCAGGAGTAGAGCATGTTGCTGTCGAGGAAGAGTTTGTAGAAGTCGTTGCCGAGATCGTAGTGATGGGCGACGTTTTGCTGGGCCTGGCCTTTGCGGTTCGACTGCTGTCGCTTGCGGAAGCGCATCTTGACGGCGCGCAGCAGCTTCTGGATCGGATAGGAGCCGAGCGACAGGCGGTTGATCGAGAACAGGGTGAGGAAGTCGCGCAGCGTCGAGCCTTCCTCGAAACGCATCGTGCCGTCCATATAGGCCTCGCCGGCCGCCAGTTCGGCATTGAAGACCAGCGTGCGGTACAGCCTGGCGTCGGTCAGGCGCATGGTGACATGCGGGCCATGCTCGCCGGCAAAGACATGGCGCTTGCCATCGGCATCGATGACCGTCAACTGGCCCTTGCGGATAAAGGATTTCATCATATGCGACAGCAGAAACATGCATGACCTCGCCGGGGAGTGATCCTGAGGTTGATATGCTAGCGAAAAAGCGCGGCTTCGCAATGCAGGAAAGGCAGCCCTGGGGCTGCCTTTCCTGCATTGATAAAGTGCGCCAACCTCTCCTTCGTCATGGTCGGGCTTGACCTGACCATCCATGCCCGTTGAAACATATGGATCCTCGGCTCAAGGCCGAGCAAGACTCGGGGAGGCGATTTTCGAAGCGGTGATCGTTGCTTATCGGAGAGGCGTCTGACCGCAGCCGATCTGCCCGACCGATCTCAGAACTCTTCCCAGTCATTGCTGGTCGCCGGGCTTGCAGCCGCCGGAGCCTTGGAGCCGGAAAAGGCCTGGGCCAGCTTGCCGACCATGTTGCGGGCTGGCGAAGCGACCGGCCGGGCGGAGGTTTCGGCGGGCTTGACCTTGGCGAAGACGGAACGTGTCGGGGCAGGTGTCCTGGGTGCTGCGGCCATCGGCTGACTTGTCCGGGATGAAGGCGCGCCGGCGCCCGAGACCTGGAACTGACCGACAAGGCCTGCCAGCGCCGTGGCGCTTTCGGCCAGGCGATGGGTCACGGCCGTCGTTTCCTCGACCATGGCAGCGTTCTTCTGGGTGAACTGGTCCATCTGGTTGACCGAGGTATTGATCTCATGCAGGCCGGTGGTCTGCTCGCGGGCCGATGTGGCGATCGAGCCGATATGGCTGTTGATCTTGGCGACCTGTTCGGAGATCTGGCTCAGCGCCTCGCCCGTTTCACGCACCAGCTTCACGCCGCCGGCCACTTCCGTGCCGGATTTGGTGATCAGCGCCTTGATATCCTTAGCGGCATTGGCCGAGCGCTGCGCCAGTTCGCGCACTTCCTGGGCGACGACGGCAAAGCCCTTGCCGGCTTCGCCGGCACGGGCTGCTTCAACGCCGGCATTCAGAGCCAGAAGGTTGGTCTGGAAGGCGATTTCGTCGATTACGTTGATGATCTTGGAAATCTCGCTGGATGCGCTTTCGATGCGGCCCATGGCAGCGATGGCGTCGGACACTACCTTGCTGGAGCCCTCGGTGCTCTGGCGGGCGGCCGAGGCCATTTCGGAGGCTTCGTCGGCGCGGGCCGACGAGTTGCGGACAGTGGCGGTGATCTGGTCGAGGGCTGCCGAGGTCTCTTCAAGCGAGGCGGCCTGCTGCTCGGTGCGGCCAGCCAGTTCGTTGGACGCAGCGCGCATTTCGCTGGAGTTGGCCTCGATGGCCAAGGTTTCGTCGCGCAACTGGGCCAGCGTGCTGTTGAGCTTTTCCGCCGAATGATTGAAGTTCAGGCGCAGGCTGTCGAGGCCGTCCGTGAAGGGCTGATCGATGCGAATTGTCAGGTCGCCTTCGCTCAAACGCTGCAGGCCGGCGGCGAGCGAATCGACCGCCTTTTGTACTTCGCGGGCTTCCGCCGCCTTTGCCGCTTCGCGGGCGCGGCGCTCTTCTTCGCTCTGGGAGAGGTGTTCGGCGGCGCGACGCTCCAGGTCCTGCTTCTGCAGTGCGCCTTCGCGGAACACTTCCAGTGCGTTGGCAAGAGCACCGATCTCGTTGCGCAGATCCTTGTGCGGCACGGTCAGGTCGAGCTTGCCTTCGGCTATCTTTCCGGCCGTTGCCGTCAACTGCGGCAGCGGTCCCATGATCTTGCTGGCAAAAAGGATGACGACAATGGTGGCACAGATCAGCACGATGGCGGCGGTGATGCCGATGGTCCAGGCCATCTGGTTGGCGATGCTGTTGATATCGGCCGAGCGGACGCCGGCGTAGAGAATGCCGATGACCTCACCGGCCGGCGCAAAGATCGGCTGGTAGATGGTATAGTAGGGCACGTCGAGGATGACGGCCTCGCCGCGGAAAGTCTGTCCCTTGGTGGCGATCGGATAGACGGCGCCGGTCTGGCCGAGGGCCGTACCGACGGCGCGGCTGCCGTCCGGCTTGATGATATTGGTGGTCTTGCGCCAGAAATCCTTGTTTTCCGGGTTCCAGGCAAAGATCGTTGCCGTCTGGCCGGTCATGCGGCCGATCGTATCGATCATCTTATGGTCGGCAAAGGCATCCGGAACGGCGGTCATGACGATGCGCTCGACATTGCCGTCCTTGCCCCAGGTCACCGTGGTGCCGGGAATGTCGCGCTCGACGATCGTCGCTGCCGTTCTGAGGCTGGCATTCTGGCCGTCGATCGCCTGGGCGGCGATGCGGCTGTTGATGCTGCTCGAAATGGCCCAGGCGACAGCGCCAAGCGACAGGACGAGGATCAATATCGTCGTCGCCGTGACGGTTCCGACAAGACCGAAGCGCGAAAAGAGTTTCATGGAACAGGCCTTCCTACAACATAAGATACCTTGGTTCTACTTGACTTCTGTTAAATCATCGTTTCGCTTTTTTTGGGAGGATGCTGGGCGCTGTTGACGAAGTGAATTGCCAATTCGGATAAAGCGCGCTTCAAGGCCGCCTTCCAGCAGGCAGGTTTGGCGCGAGGCGATTTGAGCGACAAGACATGGGTGTTGTCGAACCATTCCGTCCCAAAGACCCATGAAGGACCTTACCGGAATAGCAGCAATCCAAGTTGCAGAGCGAGCGACAACTTATGGTTCGCCTTATTGGTACGAATTCGTACAAAAGTTGTTGCGTCCTGCCTTTTTTAAGCGCATCTTCATATGCGTCGCCAGCCACGCAAGGGCGCTGACGTTTGGAAGATCATCATGCTTTCGCCCCCGCCCCGGAGAGCACGATGACTGAACAAAACACAAGCGTATTTAAAAACCGTCTGCTCAGTGCACTTTCGCCCGCCGACCTCAGTTTACTTGCTCCCAGTCTTGAGAGGGTGCAGCTCAGGCTTCGGCAATCGCTTGAGACGGCACATCAGCGGATCGATCTAATCTATTTTCTTGAGTCCGGGCTGGGTTCGGTGGTGGCCAGAAAAGAAGGCGGCACGACGGTCGAAGTCGGTCTCTTCGGGCGGGATGGCATGACAGGCACCTCCCTTGCGTTGGGAGATACAGAAAGTCCGTTCGATTGCTTCACGCAGATGGACGGTTCGGCGATGCGAATCTCGGCCGACAACCTGCATAAAGCCATGTCCCAGAGTGTCGCGATCACAGATCTGCTGATGCACTATGCGCGCTCGCTCGGCATCCAGACCACCTACACGGCCTTGGCCAATGGCCAAATCAAGCTGGAGGAGCGCTTGGCTCGATGGATTCTCATGGTGGACGATCGCGTAGATCACGACGGCTTTTTTGTCACCCATGAGTTTCTTGCAATGATGCTTGGAGTTCGGCGCCCGGGCGTGACTGTGGCGTTGCAGATTCTTGAATCCGGCTACCTGATCAGGTCGCAGCGCGGCGAAATTGTCGTTAAGGACCGAGAGGGACTCATAAGCCTTACCAAAGGTACGTATGGGCCGGCCGAGGAAGAATACGAGCGATTGACCGGCATTCCTCTGGGGAATTCGAAGCCGATTGCGAAGGACGATGCACCACTTTCCGGGCCGGTCTGACACACACGTTGTGCATTCCAACCTCGGCAACCTTTCGAGGACGCAGCATGACCTCCGCTTTTGACAAGCCCATCGATGCGACATCCGACAGCAGTCTTCTGGAAGCATTTAACGAAGCCTGCGAGCAACATGGAATTTCGCCAGATGGCGAAGATGGTTCCGATCTCGCGACGGTTCTTAGTCACGCATTTGAGCGGGGCATCACCAGCAAGGATGGGCTGGTCGCTCTCGTCCTGAGTCTGATCGTAGAATAATTGCATTGCCGGAGCGTTTGAATATTGTGCTCGCAATTCAATCAGCACGACCGGGGTATATGACAAGCAGAGAGAAAAAGGCGCAGCTGCGGGCGGAGCGGCTTGGCGTTCGTGACAGTATTGCGCCGGAGATCCGAATAGAACACAGCCTGGCCATGGCCGAATTCGGTGGGGATGCCATCACCTTCGAGCCCGGCACGATCATTTCCGGCTTCCTGCCGATCCGCTCCGAGGCGGATCTGCGGCCTTTGATGGCCAGACTCAAGGCACGCGGCGCGAGGCTTTGCCTGCCGGTCATCCTGGACCGCCAGACCATCGTGTTTCGCGAGTTGATCACGGGCCAGGACCTGGTCGATACGGGTTTCGGCACACGTGGGCCGGGACCGGAGGCACCGGTGGTGGATCCGGCGGTGCTGCTGGTTCCGCTGTCGGCTTTCGATGCCGACGGTCACCGCATCGGCTATGGCGCCGGTCATTACGACCGGGCGATTGCCCGATTGCGGGAAAAAGGCCTTGTGCCGCGGCTGATCGGCATTGCATTCGACTGCCAGGAAGTGGCACATGTGCCCTTTGAGCCGCATGACGTGGGATTGGACGCCATTCTCACCGAAAGCGGATATCGGCAATTCAGGGGATGACTGGACAACGGAATGCGGCTGCTTTTTCTGGGTGACATGGTTGGCAAGACGGGTCGGACGGCGGTGTGGGAGAGGCTGCCGGGATTGATCTCCGACCTGAAACTCGACTTCGTCATCGTCAACGGCGAAAACGCGGCGGGCGGCTTCGGCATTACCGAAGACATCTATCTGGAGACCATCAATGCCGGCGCCGATGTGGTGACCACCGGCAATCACGTCTGGGACCAGAAGGAGGCGGTGACCTTCTGTACGCGCCACGACCAGTTCCTGCGCCCGGCCAATTATCCGGCCGGCACGCCGGGCAAGGGCTCCGGCCTCTATTACGCCCGCAACGGCGCCCGCATCCTGGTCGCCAATATCATGGGCCGGGTGTTCATGCATCCCGAACTCGACGATCCCTTCAAGTCGGCGGAAGGCATTCTGGCGGCGTGCCCGCTGAAGGAACAGGCCGATGCGATCATCTTCGATTTTCATGCGGAAGCGACCAGCGAGAAGCAGTGTTTCGGCCATTTCGTCGATGGCCGCGCCAGTTTCGTGGTCGGCACCCATACCCATGTGCCGACCGCCGATTGCCAGATCCTCAACGGCGGTACGGCCTATATGTCGGATGCCGGCATGTGCGGCGACTACGATTCGTCGCTCGGCATGGAAAAGGAAGAGCCGCTCAACCGCTTCATTTCCAAGATGCCGAAAGGCCGTTTCGAGGCTGCCCACGGTCCGGCGACGATCTGCGGCGTCGGCGTGGACATCTCCGACAGCACCGGTCTGGCCGAAAAGATAGCCCCGCTACGGCTCGGGCCGAGGCTGGCCGAGACCATCCCGGATTTCTGGCGCTGATGGAACGGTTCTGCCTCAACTGTGGGCAGGCCGGGGTGTTGACGAAAATGTGAGCGGAGAGGCTCGTCTTCAGGCTTTACCTCGCGGAGTGCCTGCCGCATCCTTTACGTCGACAATGGTTCGGCGCGGGAGCGGCATGATGCTGCTGAAACTTGCCTTTGCAGTTTTTGGTCTGTTGACCACCGGGATGCCTGGCATCGCGGCCGAGGACCGCCCGCCCGTCAGTCAATGCCAGCTGGTGGCCGAGGCGCTGCCGTCCGTCACCTTTGCGAGCTTCAAGCCGGAGCCCGGTCCGCAACAGTTCGCGGCGCTGGCCGAAGACGTGACAATCACCTATCTCGGCCATTCGACCTTCCAGATCGATACGCCCGGCGGCATTCAGATCGCCACGGACTACAATGGCTGGCTGCGCTCGGCGCGGCTGCCGGATGTGGTGACGATGAACAAGGCCCATTCGAGCCACTATACGCTGTCGCCCGATCCCGGCATTGCCCATGTGCTGCAGGGCTGGAATGCGGCAAGTCCCGGCGAAAAGGTCGAGCATCATGTTGTGCTGGGCGATGCCTATGTCCGCAATGTCGCGACCGACATTCGCTCGTTCGGCGGCTTCGAGGCCAATGGTAATTCGATCTTCATCTTCGAGGTGGCGGGCCTGTGCATTGGCCATCTCGGTCATCTGCACCACGAATTGACCGACAAGCACTATGCCGAGATCGGCCGCCTCGATATCGTGATGGTGCCGGTCGACGGTGGATTGACCATGGGGGCCGACAGCATGAGCCGCACCATCAAGCGGTTGCGCTCGGCGCTGATCCTGCCGATGCACCGGCGCGGCCCGCCGATCGAGGGCTTCCTGTCGATGTTCGACGCCAGTTTCGACTGGCGGCTGTCGGACAGTCCGGGCGTGACGGTGTCGATGCGGACCCTGCCGAAGAAGCCGCTCATTCTTGTCTTGAAAGGCGTGTGATCGCCGCATACGAAAAGGCGCAGCCGATCGACTGCGCCTGTCTGGATCGTGAAGACAAAAAGGTCAGGCGAAGGCCAGACGGCGGTGCACGCCGACATCCGGCAGTTTCTCGTCGTTGAGGTTAGCCTTGGCGATTTCCCAGCCGAACTTGAGCGTGCTGCCGGTCGAGGCCCAAATCTCGGCATCGTCGAGATGCAGCGCCAGCAGGACGAGCGTCGGATCTTTCTTGCCGTGTTCATACCAGGCGGCAACGATCGAGCTCCAGTATTCGTCGACCTTGGCCGGATCGTTGCGTTGCTCGATGACGCCGGAGAGGCAGGCGTGATAGTCGTGGTTCTTGCCGACTACGCAGAAATGGGCGCGTGTGCCGGGGCGGATCTGCTGCACCAGATCGGTCGTGGACTTGGAGAAGAACCAGATCGTATTGGTCTTCGGATCGGCGAACGGCGCCATCGGCTGCATATGCATATGGCTGCCTTCAAGGCCCAACATGCCGGCATGGATCTTGTCGATCTCGTCCCACAGCTGGCTGGCGGGGGCTTCCCGTGCTTCAGAAAAACTGGCCATTTCGTTTCCTCTCGTTTGCAGTCGCATTCGAAAGGCCGAACGGTTGCAGCGGGCGGTTTGTTCCGAAGAGCGGGTGATGCCGATGGTTCGAGCTCTTGGCCGGTACCGGCCGACGGTGGAAGCCTCTTGGCCTTTAAAAGCCGGCAATCCTCTTGAATGGCGGCAGCAACGCCCGTATAAGGCGCCCATTCCGAACAATTAGACCTGAAGCAGGGGTGCCATGGCTGGCCATTCACAGTTTAAAAACATCATGCACCGCAAGGGAAAACAGGATTCCGTGCGGTCGAAAATGTTCTCCAAGCTGGCGCGCGAAATCACCGTCGCGGCGAAGTCGGGTCTGCCTGACCCGGCCATGAATGCCAGCCTGCGCCTGGCGATCCAGAACGCCAAGGCGCAGTCGATGCCGAAAGACAATATCGACCGCGCCATCAAGAAGGCTTCGGGTTCCGATGGTGAAAACTACGAAGAGGTCCGGTACGAAGGCTACGGCCCGGGCGGAGTCGCCGTCATCGTGGTCGCGCTGACCGACAACCGCAACCGTACCGCCTCCACCGTGCGCTCGACTTTCACCAAGGCCGGCGGGGCGCTCGGCGAAACGGGCTCGGTCTCCTTCTCCTTCGACCGGGTCGGCGAAATCAGCTACAAGCTGTCCGCCGGCAGTGCCGACAAGGTGATGGAAGCCGCCATCGAAGCCGGTGCCGAAGACGTCTCCACCGATGAGGATGGCCACACCATCATCTGCGCATTCGAAAGCATCGGCGAAGTCTCCAAGGCGCTGGAAGCCGTGCTGGGCGAAGCCGAGACCGTCAAGATCATCTGGAAGCCGCAGAACACCGTGCCGGTCGACGAAGAACGCGCCGTGTCGCTGATGAAGCTGATCGACACCCTGGAAGACGACGATGACGTGCAAACCGTCTTCTCGAACTTCGAAGTGTCTGATGAAGTGATGGCCAAGCTGTCGGCTTGATTGCGGGGGACCAAAGCGAACTTGAAGCTCGGCACCTGAGAATGCCGGGCTTTTTGTTTAGCTGATGGTGAGGCGTTTCGATGAAAAAGATTCTCTTCGTTTGCAGTCAGAACAAGCTTCGTAGCCCCACTGCTGAACAGGTTTTTGCAGACTGGCCAGGTATCGAAACACTCTCTGCCGGCACGAACAATGACGCCGAGAATCCTTTGTCGGACGAAGAGATTGAATGGGCTGACATCATCTTTGTGATGGAGAAGGCCCATCGTAACAAGATGCAACAGAAGTACCGATCAGCCTTGAAAGATAAGAGACTGATATGCCTTCATATTCCGGATGAGTATGATTACATGGATCCGGCACTCGTCCTCCTGCTGAAAGCAAAAGTACCACAATATCTGTAGGTGCTTGCCTGCCGATTTTTTTATACGTGCGCCCACGGCGGCGAGGCCCGCCTCGGGCCGATGGAGTTCGGCCCTCAGCACCTAGGCAGCTGTGGTTTTATGAGATCTATAAAATAGGATCAGGCGGACCTCACGCCGCGACCTTGGCCTGGGAAATCACGCCGATCAGGTCGTTGACGATGCGCTCGATCTGGCTGCGGTCGTCGCCTTCAGCCATGACGCGGATCAGCGGTTCGGTGCCGGAGGGGCGGATGACCAGGCGGCCGTTGCGCGATAGCTCGCTCTCGGCATCGGCGATGGCCTGCAGGACCTTGGTGTCTTCCAGCGGCTTGCCGCCGGAAATACGCACATTGCGCAAGAGCTGCGGGACGGGATCGAAACGGTGGCAGATCTCGCTGACCGTCTTGCCGGTGCGCTTGACGGCCGACAGCACCTGCAGGGCTGCCACCAGGCCATCGCCGGTGGTGCCGAAATCCGACAGCACGATATGGCCGGACTGTTCGCCGCCGACGTTGAAATTGTTCTGGCGCATATGCTCGACCACGTAGCGGTCACCGACCTTGGTGCGGGCCAGCGACATGCCCTTATCGCCGAGGAAGCGTTCCAGGCCGAGATTGGACATGACGGTGGCCACGATGCCGCCGCCCTTCAGGGTGCCCTCGTTGGCCCAGCTCTCGGCAATCACCGCCATCAGCTGGTCGCCATCGACGATCGCACCGTTCTCGTCGATGATGATGACGCGATCGGCGTCGCCGTCGAGCGCGATGCCGATATCGGCGCGGATCTCATGCACCTTCTTCTGCAGGGCGGAGGGATGGGTCGAGCCGCATTCCAGATTGATATTGGTGCCGTTCGGCGTGTTGCCGATCGTCACGACCTCGGCACCGAGTTCCCAGAGGGCTGCCGGCGCCACCTTGTAGGCGGCTCCATTGGCGCAATCGATGGCGATCCTCAGCCCATTCAGCGTGACATCGCGGGGCAGGGTGCGTTTGACGAATTCGATATAGCGATAGATGTCGCCGTCGACGCGCTTGGCGCGGCCGATATCCTCGGCCTTGGCGAGCTGCGCATAGAGGTCCTGGTCGAGCAGCGCCTCGATCTGCGCCTCGATCTCGTCGGAAAGCTTGTAACCGTCAGGGCCGAACAGCTTGATGCCATTGTCGGCAAAGGGATTGTGCGAGGCGGAAATCATCACGCCGATATCGGCGCGCAGCGAGCGGGTCAGCATGGCGACGGCCGGCGTCGGAATGGGGCCGAGCAGGAAGACGTCGAGGCCGGCGGCGGTGAAGCCGGCGACCAGCGCGTTTTCCAGCATGTAGCCGGACAGCCGCGTATCCTTGCCGATCACCACCCGGTGGCGATGGTGGCCGCGCCGGAAAATCGTGCCGACGGCGATGCCGACCCGCATGGCCAGATCAGGGGTCATCGGAAACAGGTTGGACTGCCCGCGGATCCCGTCCGTTCCAAAATAGCGTCGTGTCATGGGTTCTCCCGAAAATCCTGTCGTCCGCGCCATCGCAGGTGCCGCATCCGATCGGCAGGCGAAGATATCGCGCGGTTATCAATCGCCGCTCATCGCATAATTCGCAGCGCCAAGCACGTAAATTACCATCAAAATCGATTATAACCCGTTACCGGAAAACAAAAGGGCCATGCGCCTTTCAGCACATGGCCCTGTTTTACTCAATCGTAACCGGCTCAGTGCGGCTGGGGTTCCAGGCCGCCTTCGGGCTCACCGCCGCCCTTGGCGTCGGCCGGGCCGTCCTTCTTCGTGCCGGTGCTCGGCACGGCGGAACCGCGGTTCGACGGACCGTCATCACCGAGATCGCGGGCCGGCTTTTCGCCGCGGATCAGAGCCTTGATCTCTTCGCCGGACAGGGTCTCGTATTCCAGCAGGCCTTCGGCAATGGCGATGAAGCCATCATGGTTGTCGGTAAGGATCTGCGTGGCCTGGGTATAGGCTTCGTCGATCAGGCGGCGCACTTCCGAGTCGATCTTTTGGGCGGTCGATTCCGAAACATTCTTCGACTGCGACACCGAATGGCCGAGGAACACTTCCTGCTGGTTTTCACCGTAGGAGACATGGCCCAGAACATCGGAGAAGCCCCATTGAGTGACCATGGCGCGGGCAAGCTTGGTGGCCTGCTCGATATCCGAGGATGCGCCGGAGGTGATGTTTTCCTTGCCGAAGGTCAGCTCTTCGGCAACGCGTCCGCCCATCATGATGGCAAGGCGCGACACCATCCACTTGTAGCTCATCGAATAGCGGTCGCCTTCCGGCAACTGCATGACCATGCCAAGGGCACGGCCGCGCGGAATGATCGTCGCCTTGTGCAGCGGATCGGCGACGGCAACCTTCAGGGCGCAGATGGCGTGACCGGCCTCGTGATAGGCGGTCAGCTTCTTTTCGGCTTCGGTCATGGCGGACGAGCGGCGCTCGGCACCCATCATGATCTTGTCCTTGGCGTCTTCGAATTCGGCCATGGTGACGACACGCTTGTTGCGGCGGGCGGCCATCAGGGCGGCTTCGTTGACGAGGTTCATCAGATCGGCACCGGAGAAGCCGGGCGTACCACGGGCCAGAACCTTCAGGTCGACATTCGGCGCCAGCGGCACGTTACGGGCATGAACCTTGAGGATGCGCTCGCGGCCGACGATGTCGGGATTGGGCACAACGACCTGACGGTCGAAACGGCCCGGACGCAGCAAAGCAGGGTCGAGAACGTCGGGACGGTTGGTCGCGGCGATCAGGATGACGCCTTCGTTGGCTTCAAAGCCGTCCATCTCGACCAGCAGCTGGTTGAGCGTCTGTTCGCGCTCGTCATTGCCGCCGCCGAGACCGGCGCCACGATGGCGACCGACGGCGTCGATTTCGTCGATGAAGATGATGCAGGGCGCATTTTTCTTGGCCTGCTCGAACATGTCGCGCACACGGGATGCGCCGACGCCGACGAACATTTCGACGAAGTCGGAACCGGAAATGGTGAAGAACGGCACATTGGCTTCGCCGGCAATGGCGCGCGCCAGCAGCGTCTTACCGGTGCCCGGAGGACCGACGAGGAGAACACCGCGGGGAATGCGGCCGCCGAGCCGCTGGAATTTCTGCGGATCCCGCAGGAATTCGACGATTTCCTCAAGGTCCTGCTTGGCTTCGTCGACGCCGGCAACGTCTTCAAACGTGACGCGGCCATGCGCTTCGGTCAACAGCTTGGCCTTCGACTTGCCGAAGCCCATGGCGCCACCGCGGCCGCCGCCCTGCATCTGGCGCATGAAGAACAGCCAGACGCCAAGGATCAGCAGCATCGGCAGCAATGTGCCGATATAGCTTAAAATGCCCGAGGACCCATCGGTTTCAGGACGGGCGACGATCATGACATTCTTGGTCTGCAGCTTTTCAAGCAGGTTGTCGTCGATGACAGGGGCATAGGTCTGAAAGGCCGTGCCATTTTCGACATAGGTGCCGATCACCCGGTTGCCCGTCACGGTCACGTCGCGGACGCGGCCGGAATCAACCTCGCGCAGAAACTGCGAATACGGAATTTCGCGCGAACTGGTTTGGGACGGCGACGTCTGGAACATGCTGAACAAGGCGATCAGCAAGAGGGCAATGATGGCCCAAAGCGCGAAATTTCTCAGATTCGGGTTCATTGAACTCCCCAGGAATGTGCTCAGCGCGCAGGGCGGCTGCTTTATGTTGCTGTAACATAGGATTGCAGAGCGTCCTTGCCAAGGCAAACCGCGCCGCCATCTGTGTTTTCCGTCAATAAGCCCTAAAACGGCGGCGGCAAATAGCCGTCGCGACCGAATATAGTTGCCATGGCATCGGCCAGTTGCAGATCGAAGCGCGGCAGGAAAAGATCATAAGGGGCGATCCGGGCGGAGATCCGCGCCTCGTGCGGCGCGACAGGCTGGCCGTCATCGCCGCGGCTGACGCGCGGCAAGCCCTTGCGGGCAAGGCGAGCCAGCCCCGGCGGCAGGTGACCAACAAGCTTGGGACTGTCGCCGTCGCCTTCGACGGTAAGGAGCTGATCCGAGAGATTGGCAATGTCGAACCGGTCGTCCCATAGGCCAACTTCGCCCGGCGCTATTGCCAGCGGCAAAATACCGCGGTTCTCGCGCAGGACGAACAGGCCGTCGCGGCCATGGGCAAGCACCGTGCGTCCTGACGTCAACTGGCCTCCGGGCGGTCGGCGAAGGAAGGCCATGACGCGGTCCATGCTGTCGCGGCCGGGACCATGGACACGACCGCCGACCGTGGCGATGGCCGCGCCCAGCGCATGACGCAGATCGTCGTCGGGCTCTGCCAGGCCGGCCGGCGCAATCTGCAAGACGGCGCCGGCGATGGCTTTTGCATGGCTGCGGAGCCGGTCGGCGGCGCGGGCTGACAGGGCGAGCCGCCGGGCTGCCGGTTGCGGGTCCAGCGCCGGCAGGCCGGTCCCGGCGAAGGTCTGGCGCGTCCGGACGCGTTCGTAGCGGGTATCCGTATTGCTCGGATCGTCGATCCAGCCCGTGCCGCTATCGCTCAGCAGTCGCCGGATGTCGGCGCGCCGGCAGGCGAGCAGGGGCCGGGCGATCCAGATGCGGCGGTCATACAGCACGGCATCGGCCATGCCAGCGAGACCGGCGGCGCCATGGTCATCGCTTCGGGCGGCGCGCATGGCGATGGTCTCGGCCTGGTCTTCGGCCGTATGGGCGGTCAGGATGAGGGTGGCGCCAAGCTCGACGGCGGCATCCGCCAGCAGGCGGTAGCGTGCGTTCCGGGCGGCGGCAGAAATGCCGGTTGCCGGTTTCTCACCGTGCCAGCGGCGGATGCGGTGGGGAATGCCGAGCCTGGCGCAGAGTCTTGCCACGTCTTCGGCCTCGGCTGCGGAATTGCCGCGCAGGGCATGGTCGATCGTGGCGGCGGTCAATGTGACGTGGGGGAACGAATTGTCGCGCAAAGCCTGATGCAGAGCAATCAGCAGGCCGGTCGAATCGCTGCCGCCGGAGATGGCGACGAGCAGGCGGGTCGGATGTCGCAGGCTGCGCAGGAACTGAAGGGTGGCATTTTCAGGAGAAAGAGAGGCGTTGCTCACGGGCGGCGGCGCTTGATCAGCAGGCCAGCCGCTTTTGTTCGCTGGTCGCCTTGCCAAGGACAGCGCGCGAGGCACTGGGATAACGCTTCGACACTTCGCGCAGGGTGGCGCAGGCGGTGTCCTTGTTGTCGAGGGCGGCCAGCGACATGCCGAGCTTCAGCAGCATTTCCGGCGCCTTGGCCGATTTGCCATAGGCCTGGTGGGCGTTGAGGAAGGTCTTGGCCGCATTGCCGAAATCGCCCTGCGAATATTGCGCCTCGCCGAGCCAGAAATTGGCATCCGCTGCCTTGGCACTCTTGGGATAGCGGGCCAGGAAATCATTGAATTCCGTTTCGGCAAGACCGTAGTCGCCGGACAGCACATGGCCGTAGGCCACCTGGTAGACATCGGCCTCGCGGTCGAGCGAGGCAACTTTCGGGGCGTTGGTGGTTTCCACGCCGGGGAGGCTGGCATTTGCGCCGGCCTCTCCGTTGAGGGTTGCCGCGCGCGGCATGCCGTTGGCGTCCAGCTCGATCGAGCCCAGAACGGTCTCCGGCGGCGCCTGTCCAGCCCCGGTGTCCCGGGACACTGCGGTGTCCTGGGACTGGGTGATGATATCGGTCACCGAGCTTCCCTGATCGGGCGTGACATTGCGGGCGACCGGCGTGTCGCGCGGGCGGGTCGCGCCGGTCTCGCTCTTTTCCAGCTCCTGGAAGCGGAATTCGTTGTCTTCCTGAGTCTTGCGCATCTGTTCCTGCATCTGCAGGATCTGGAAGCTCATTTCCTCGATCCGGCCGTTCAGGGCGCGGATTTCCTCTTCCAGCTGCTGAACGCGGACGGCGGGGTCCGCCAATTGCACCAGCTGAACCGGCTGCCCGGCTTGCGCCCTTGCCGATGCCTTGGGCGCACCGTCCATCGGCAGGAGCGGCAAGGAACTTGCGCTGCCATGCAAGCCAACGAATGCTGCCAGCCCCAGCATCCCGGCCATGACAAGTTTCTTCATGTCGTTCTTTCCTGTTTCGAGTTTGATCCAAGCGCCGCAACGGCGCGGACAGGAGTTTTTCCAATTGCCCGCAAAAAGCAACTGAAGTTCGGCCAAAGTGTGGACAAAAGCAAAAGGCGGCCTTTCGGCCGCCCCGCTCATCCCATCCGAAACGGATGCACTTTACATTCCGGCGCCGCCGAGAACCGTCACGGCGCGGCGGTTCTGCGACCAGCAGGAAATGTCGTCGCAGACCGCGACCGGCCGTTCCTTGCCGTAGGAAATGGTCTTCATGCGCTGGGCAGGAACACCCTGCGAGGCCAGGAAGTCGCGGGTGGCGGCGGCACGGCGTGCGCCGAGTGCCAGGTTGTATTCGCGGGTGCCGCGTTCGTCGGCATGGCCTTCAACGGTAATGGCATATTGCGGATACTTGGCCAGCCACTGCGCCTGACGGGTCAGGATGCCCTGGGCGTCGGCACGGATCGAGGACGAATCGGTGTCGAAGAAGATCCGGTCGCCGACATTGACGGTGAAGTCCTGGGTCGAGCCGGGCGTCGCGGCGCCGGCGCCAAGGCCGAGTTCGGACGCGCTGTTCGGCAGGTTCTTCTTCGAGGCGCAACCAGCCAGTGCCAGCGTCATGGCGATGGCCACGATCACCGGATTGGTTGCCAGCTGCTGCATACGGCTTTTCGCCGGAGTGTGAATGCGGCTCATCGCCGGTCTCCTTGCATTGTCCATTAGGGTTGCCGAACAATAACCATTCTCGGTTAACCGGCCTCAAACGAACGTGGTTAATTTTGTCTAAAATCGCGCCCTATCAGGGTTCTTACACGAGACTTTGCGGCAACAAAGAGGCAGAGCGCCTCTCGGCTATTCTAACATCCTATTCCAGCAGCGGCGACCAGGCCGGGTCGGATGCGTAGGTCGGCGTGCGCACCAGCTGTTCATTGTAGCCGGTCAGGTCGATCGAGTACATCTGAGGGCCACCGGCACCGGCAGACTGGCGGAAGAACATCAGCACGCGGCCGTTCGGTGCCCAGGTCGGGCCTTCGTTGTGGAAGCCGGTGGTCAGGATGCGCTCGCCCGAACCGTCGGTCTTCATCACGCCGATCGAGAATTTGCCGCCGGACTGCTTGGTGAAGGCGATAAGATCGCCGCGCGGCGACCAGACCGGCGTGGAATAGGACCCGTCGCCGAACGAGATGCGCTGCTGGCCGGAGCCGTCGGCGCCCATGACGTAGAGCTGCTGGCGGCCGCCGCGGTCGCTTTCAAAGACGATGCGGCTACCGTCCGGCGAGTAGGACGGCGAGGTATCGATGGCCGCCGTGTTGGTCAGGCGGGTCGTGGTGCGCGAGCGCAGGTCCATGGTGTAGATGTTGGAATTGCCGTCCTGCTGCAGGCTCATGATGACCTTCTGGCCATCGGGAGAGAAGCGCGGGCTGAAGGTCATGCCAGGGAAATTGCCGACCACCTCGCGCTGTCCGGTTTCCAGCTGCAGCAGATAGACGCGCGGCTGCTGGCCTTCAAACGACATGTAGGTCACTTCCTGGCGGCTCGGCGAAAAGCGCGGCGTCAGGACGATGTCCTTGGTGCCGGTCAGCATGCGGACATTCTCGCCGTCCTGGTCCATGATGGCGAGCTGGCGCTTGCGGTCGACCTTGGAGCCGCTTTCCGAGACGAAGACGATGCGGGTATCGAAATAGCCCTTTTCGCCGGTGATGCGCTCATAGATCGCGTCGGCGATAATATGGGCGACGCGGCGCCAGTTTTCCGGCTGGGTGAAGAACTGCTGGCCGGTCATCTGCTGGCCGGCGAAGGTGTCCCACAGGCGGAACTCGGCGCGCAGGCGACCATCGGCCTCCTTGGTGATGCGGCCGACGACCAGTGCCTGGGCGTTGACGACCTTCCAGTCCTCAAAGCGCGGTGCCTGGTCGGGATTGGAGATCTTCTCGATGAAGGCGGCCCGGTTGACCGGAG
The DNA here is from genome assembly GCF_012276985.1 of Agrobacterium sp. a22-2. Lineage (GTDB taxonomy): Bacteria > Pseudomonadota > Alphaproteobacteria > Rhizobiales > Rhizobiaceae > Allorhizobium. The sequence continues at coordinate 222,624 of NZ_JAAXMM010000002.1, forward strand.
CAAACAGGCCCGAGCGCTTGAGGTCGGCTTCGACGACAGCGGAGATCTTGGCACCGATGCCATCGCCCGACACGAAGTCGGTGATGGCGATCGGCATGGGCTCGACATTGCCCTTGTTGATGTTGATCTCGACCACGGCCGCAGCCGGTGTCGCAAAGGCGCCCGCGAGACCGGCAACGACGATCAGGAGGCGAAAGAGAGAGAATGTCTTCATAAGGGCAAGCCTTTCAGCTCTTACAGCAATTCGCTTGGATCGAAATGGACGATCACTTCGGACCAAGCATCATATTTGTCTCTGGGAAGGTTCTTAAAGGGCGCCGATTTGAGGACGGCGCGCTTGGCGCCACCCATCAGCACCCGCTGTGCGGATGGCGAACCGCCGCTGGCGGACACTTCGGGGTCCCCGACCAGCATGCCATCCTGGTCGAGGCTGAACTTCACGGTGATCTGGATGCCGTCGGCATCGGCAATGCCGGACATGATCGACCAGTTGTTCTGGATCTGGCCGCGAAGCGCGTCCATCTCGCTCTGGCTGAGCTTGGTTCCGGTGGTCTTCTTGCCGCCGGCCGAGGCCTTGTCGGGCGAGCGCTTGGCGCCGCCGCCGACGGCTTCGGTCTTGTTCAGCAGGGCCGCCACTTCGTCGGCATTGAAATCGCTCTCCTTGGAGGATTTCGACTTGGCGGTTTCCTGGGCCTTGTCGGATTGCTTGCGGTCCGGGGTCTTGGCGGTCTGGGCTTCGGCGGGCTTGGTCTCGGCGGGCTTTGCCTCGGCCACCTTGGTCGGCTCCGGCTTCGGCTTGGAAGCCGGCACTGGCACGTTTTCGGGTAGCGGGATTTCTTCGGCCTGGGCTTCTTCCGGCGGCTGTTCCTGCGGCGTCGGTTCGGGCTTGGTCTCCGGCGTCACCTCGCGCGGCGGCTCGGCCTTGGCGGCAACTTCCGTGGCCGGTGCCGTCACCGTTTCTTCCTTGGCGACTTCCTTGACGTCGTTGGTCTCGTCGTCGATCGTCGGCTGGACCTTCTCGACCTTTTCAGGCGCGGCCGCGGTCTCGGTGACCACGGGCTTGTTGATCGGCGTCGGCGGGGTCTTCAGGTCGACATCGTTGTCGCCGACGTTTTCGGCATTTTCGACGGGCGTCGGCTTCTTGGTCGGAACGGGGGCGGGCTTTTCGCTCAGCGGCGCGCTCTTGTCGCCCTGCTGGATCTGCGTCAGTTCCTCGATCGGCACGATATCGACAGGCAACGCTTCGACATCGGCGACCTCGAAAGAGGCCGGCGAGCCGAGCGACATCAGCGCGAATGCCAGCGCGGTGACGTGCAGAATAGCAGATGTGACAAGGCTGCCCTTCATTGCGGCGGATCACTCGTCCTGTTGTTGCAGTGTTACAAGGCCGATATTCTTGAAGCCGGCGGCAGAGATCTGCGCCATGACCTTCATGACAGTGCCGTAGGCGGCGGTCGTGTCGCCACGCACGTAAATGCGTTCATTGTAGCCGGTGGTGGCGATCGCCTCGAGTTTCGGAACCACTTCCTCCAGCGCGATAACGGATTCCTGCAGATAAATCTCACCCGCCGGATTGACCGAAATGGTGATCGGCTGGGTATCGGAGTTCATCGCCTTGGCCTGGGTCTCGGGCAGGTCGATCGGCACGCCGACGGTCATCATCGGTGCGGCGACCATGAAGATGATCAGCAACACCAGCATGACGTCGACCAGCGGCGTGACGTTGATTTCGCTGACCAGGCCGCGCTTGCCACCGCCGCGCCGCGACCGTCCGCGACGACCGCCGCCTCCGCCGCCATTTCCTCCAGCTGCCATACCCATCGTCTAACCCTCAGCCTTCAAGCTTGTTTACTGCGCTGCCACTAACGCGCTGCCCTTACTGCGCGGCTTGACGCGGCTGCAGCTTCTCATCGATCTGGCGCGAAAGAATGGCAGAGAATTCGTCTGCAAAGCCTTCCATGCGCGCCGAGAGCTTGCCGGCCTCGCCGGAAAACTTGTTGTAGGCGATGACGGCGGGAATGGCGGCCACCAGGCCGATGGCGGTTGCCAGCAGCGCTTCGGCGATACCGGGCGCCACGACCGCCAGGTTGGTGGACTTCGATCCGGCGATGGCCTGGAAGGAGGTCATGATGCCGACGACGGTGCCGAACAGGCCGATGAAGGGGCCGGCCGAGCCGATGGTGGCCAGCGAACTGAGGCGCGCTTCCAGCGTTTCAGCCTCGCGGGCCAGCGTCACGTCCATGGCGCGGTCAATACGCATCTGCAGGCCGATCGGCGAACGGGCGCCGCGCTCGAAGCTTTTCTTCCACTCCCGCATGGCCGCCACGAAGATCGCCGCCATGCCGGTATTGGTGCGCTCGGCAAGCGTGCGATACAGCTCTTCGAGCGACTGGCCGGACCAGAACACCTGTTCGAACTGGTCGAACTGGCGCCGGGCGCGGGAAAAGCTCATGACTTTGTCGATCACGATCGCCCAGGTCCAGACCGATGCGGCGATCAGGCCGAGCATGACGAGTTTCACCACAAGGCCGGCCTGAATGAAAAGCGACCACAGACTTACATCATGGGTCGCCGCTGCCAATCCTACTTGTTCCATCGCTCTTTCGTCCCCGAAATCCAAACGCCCGGCGCGAGACCGGGCGATTCAAGTGGTATTACTGCCAAGATGTGTCCGGGGGCTTCCGTGGAACGCCCTGGTCTAGCCCCAAGCACCCAGTCTGCCTTCTTGCCTTCAAATTTGGTTAAAGGAAGGCGTGCACCGCACAAATCCAATTGGAGTGATTAAGACATCATTACGGTTAACGGAGCGTTAGCACCATAGTATTGCATATGATGCATCATGCGAGAAACTTGGCGGCCAGTTCTTCCGGCAGTCTGCGAGGGCGGCCCTTGGCGTTGACAACGGCGATGATGACTGTGGCCAAGATCAACAGGCGGCCGCCGCTGCTGATCTGCTGCTTGAGAACCATCTTGGCGCCACCGGCCTTTTCGGTCGATGTCTCGATCAGCAGGATATCATCCATGCGCGCCGGGCTCTTGAAGTCGACCTCCATGCGATGCACGACGAACACCAGGCCCTCCGCATCGACCGTCTGCAGGGCACTTTGTTCCACCCCGAGACATCTCAGGTAATCCGTACGGCCGCGCTCCAGGAAGTGCAGGTAGCGGGCATGGTAGACGAGGCCGGAAAAGTCGGTGTCCTCGTAATAAACCCGCTGGAACAACCGGTGTCCATTGTCGGACAGTTCGCCGCTCAACTGCGGACTGACATCTATCATCTTGTTATCCTTTACAGCAGTTTGGCCGGGGCCGAAGGGAGGGTCGACCTGGGCCGGCCGTTGTAGTTCTGTCACAAATCGGCATTATCACGGTCGTCTATCACGTGACCACAGGAGACGATTCCATGAAAATAGCAGTAATGGGCGGCGACGGGTTTATCGGCTGGCCGACCTCATTGCATCTGTCCGATGCGGGTCACGAAATCCATATCCTCGACAATCTTTCGCGCCGCTGGATCGATACCGAGCTTGGCGTGCAATCCCTGACGCCGATGGACAGCATTCAGGAACGCACCCGCATCTGGCATGCCGAGACCGGCCGCCGCATTCATTTTCATCTGATCGATCTCGCCAAGGACTACGAACTGCTGAAGAGCTGGCTTGCCGAAAACCGGCCGGACGCCATCATCCATTTCGCCGAACAGCGGGCCGCACCCTATTCGATGAAGAGCGACCGCCACAAGAACTACACGGTCAACAACAATGTCAGCGCCACGCACAATCTCCTGAATGCGCTGACCGAACTCAATCTCGATGCGCATCTCGTCCATCTCGGCACCATGGGCGTCTACGGGTACTCGACGGTTGGCGCGGCCATTCCCGAGGGCTATCTGCCGGTCGGCATCGAGACGGCCGACGGCCGCTCGGTCAGCCAGGAGATCCTCTATCCGGCCAATCCCGGCTCGATCTACCACATGACCAAGTGCCTCGATCAGCTGCTGTTCCAGTTCTACGCCAAGAATGATGGCCTGCGCATTACCGACCTGCACCAGGGCATCGTCTGGGGAACCCATACGGAGCAGACCCGGCGCCATGCGCAGCTGATCAACCGGTTCGATTACGACGGCGATTACGGCACGGTTCTCAACCGCTTCCTGATCCAGGCGGCGATCGGTTATCCGCTGACCGTGCATGGCACCGGCGGCCAAACCCGCGCCTTTATCCACATCCAGGATTCGGTGCGCTGCATCGAGATTGCGCTGAACAATCCGCCGGTCCGTGGCGCGCGGGTGGAGATCTTCAACCAGATGACCGAGACCCATCGGGTTCGCGATCTGGCCGAGATGATTGCGAAGATTTCCGGCGCCGACGTCGCCTGGCTGCCCAATCCGCGCAAGGAAGCGGCCGAGAACGAACTGATCGTCCGGAACGACAAGTTCCTGGAACTCGGGCTGGAGCCGACGACGCTGGAAAGCGGCCTGCTGGCCGAGATCGTCGATGTGGCGAAAAAGTTCTCCTATCGCGTCGACCGGTCGCGTGTTCCGGCAGTTTCCGCCTGGACCAAGGACATCGCCCAGACCATCAACCGTGATCCGGAAGGCAAGCGGCTGAAATCGGTGTCATGATGATGGGAACCGAGATGCTGCGGGGGATGCGCTCTGCGACCCCCGCCAGTTCCCGCGAGGCCTATGTCACGCTGGTGACGAATGGCGATTATGCCATGGGCGCACTGGCGCTCGCCCGATCCATCAGGCTCACGGGCAGCCACGCCGACATCGTCGTGCTGCATACGGACGGCGTTCGGGCCGACGAGCTGGAGCCGCTACAGCCCTTCGGTTGCCGGCTGGTCGAGGTCGATCATCTGCCGCTGTCGGACGGTTTCAACGCGCGCCACGCCAAGAGCCAGGTACATGCCGCGGCGCCCTTTACCAAGGGGCGCAAGCCGGCCTTCCACTCGCCGCTCGACAATTTCTGCAAGCTCAGGCTCTGGCAGTTGATCGACTACCGAGCCTGCATATTCATCGATGCCGATGCGATCGTCTTGAAGACGATCGACAGGCTGTTCGACTATCCCGAATTTTCCGCCGCGCCGAATGTCTATGAAAGCCTTGCCGATTTTCACCGGTTAAATTCCGGTGTGTTCGTTGCTCGGCCGTCGCTGGCGACGTTCGAGGCCATGCTGAAGCGGCTCGACCAGCCGGGTGCCTTCTGGCGGCGCACCGACCAGACCTTTCTCGAGGACTATTTTCCCGACTGGCACGGGCTGCCGGTGTTCATGAACATGCTGCAATATGTGTGGTTCGCCCTGCCGGAGCTCTGGGACTGGAAGAGCATATCCGTTCTGCATTACCAGTATGAAAAACCGTGGGAGGCGGATCATCCCAAGGCGGACAGGCTGAAGCCGCTGATTGCTCTGTGGCAGGCCTATTATACCGGCAGGGACATTCCGGAGATTGCGTCGCTTTCCAATCCCACAGGGGTTGCGGCCGCATGAAGGTGTTGGTCTCCGGCGGCACCGGGTTGGTCGGACGCTATATCGTCGAGGATCTGCTGGCGGCTGGCTATGACGTGACGGTCGGCGGGCGCCACGCACCGCAGCCTTCGCTGTTTTCCAAGCCGGTGCGTTCCGTGCCGCTGTTGCTTGATGCCGACCTGGACCAGATCTCGGCTTTCGACGAGGCCTATTTCTTCGTGCATGCCGCGTTCGATCATCTGCCCGGACACTATCGCGGCGGGGAGGGGGATGATCCCTCGGGCTTCCGCCGCAGAAATCTCGATGGCACGGTCAGCCTGTTCGAGACGGCCAGACGGGCCGGCGTCCGGCGCTGCGTCTTCCTGTCGAGCCGCGCGGTCTATGACGGGGTCGCCTCCGGGACGGCGCTGGACGAAGACCTGGAACTCTCGCCGCAGACGCTTTATGGCGCAGTCAAGCTGACGGCCGAGCAGGTGCTGCGGGATCTGACATCGCCGGGTTTCGCCGGCGCCAGCCTGCGGTTGACCGGTGTCTATGGCGATCTCCGGCCCAACAAATGGGACGCGTTGGTCGATGATTACCTGGCGGGCCGGCCGATTGCGGCGCGGGCAGGCTCGGAGGTGCACGGGCGCGATGTGGGCCGGGCGGTTCGGCTGATGCTGGAGACCGAGGCGCCGAAGATCAGCGGTCAGGTGTTCAACGTCTCCGATATCGTTGCCGACCGGTATGACATTCTCGCTCTTGTGCAGAAAGCGACGCACTGTCCGCATCCGCTGCCGGAGGTCGCGGACAAAGGGGCTGTCGCGGAAATGCCGACGGCCAGGATCCGGGCACTCGGCTGGCAACCGGGTGGGCAAAAGCTGCTGGAAGAGACGGTTCGGCGACTGGTTGGTTCCGAGGTGCAGGCCGGCTAACGCATCAAATCCGCCTCGGTCAATCCGAGAGCCGCCATGTCTTGGGTACGGGCGGCCGCATCGTCGCCGACGATGAACTCGTCCAGTTGCGGTGGCCTGACGCTGGTGCCCGACAGCATGGCATGCACCTGGCCGCGATGGTGGGTCTGGTGCTGGAACAGATGGCTGAGGATATCGTCGCATCGGTCGTGCTGGATGCGGCTGCCACGATGGACGTTGACGATGGCACTCAATTTTTCGCCATTCAGACCGTCGCAAAGGGCGATCAGGCGGCGGTCGACGTCGGTCTGTGCCTGGGCAAGTGCCGGCAGTTCCGGGAAGGGCTCGCGGTTTTCAAAGGCCTTCGGGCCCAGCGTCCCGCCTTCCAGCGCGTCGACATAGAACCAGTCGACGATCAGGATGTGGTTCAAGGTGGCGCGGATCGAGGGGAAGAAACTGATGCGCGCCGCTTCGAATTCTCCCGGTCGCAGGGCCGAACAGGCGGCATGCAGCCGGTGATTGGCCAGCACATTGGCATAGGCGAGCTTTCGGAAGACGCGGGCCGGGTCGGTCATTTGTCGTCAAGCTCCCCGTCAAACCATACGAGATGGCGTGTCGTTTCCGGCAAAGTTTCGATCTGCTCGGCGATGAAATAGGGCGGGATATCGAGCGCGGTCAGGCTGGCGGTGGTCGCTTCCACCCATTTGAACTCGAGATCGTTGCCGCCGTCTGCCAAACGGTGAACGATATCGGTCGGATGAAAGGGGAAATGCTGAGGGATCTCCATGCGGTAGTAAAAGCCGAGTTCGTGCCAGTCGCGCTTCTCATAATGGAAGAAGTTCTCGACCACCCAGAGCAGGGGACCGACGGTAACCTCGACGCCCAGTTCCTCGACCATTTCGCGTTTGAGGGTTTCTGCCGATGTCTCGCCGATCTCGGCGCGGCCGCCGGGAAAGCTCCAGAAGGCCTCATGGGTGGCGCGATGGACCAGGACATGGCCATCGCGAAAGCCAAGGCCGGCGATGCGGTAGTTGAACCGCTTCGGTTTGGCCTTGATGGTGATCATGGTGCGCTTGGCCATCAGCCTATCCCAAATCGATGACGAGGATTTCCGGCGGCGAGCCGAAGCGGATCGGCGCGATCGAGCAGCCGAGCCCGCCCGAGACGATCAGATTACAGCCGTTCTCCTCCACATGGCCATAGGCATATTTGTCGCCGAAGCGCGACGGCACGACCGGCGCGTGGCCGAACAGTCGGACCTGTCCGCCATGGGTATGGCCGGACAATGTCAGGGCCACCCGGCGCGGCACGTCGGGAAAGATGTCGGGCTCGTGGGCCAGCAGGATCACCGGCGCATCATCGGTCACTTTGGCCAGCGTGCCGTCGAGATCGTGCAGGCCCTGCACGCGATGGCGGTTCTTCTTTGGATTGGGCAGCAAGGCGATCTGGTCTTCGAGGCCGGCGATCCAGAAGGCGCCGCCATCCTTTTCCAGCCGGATCGCCGTGTTGGAATGCACGGATATGCCGACGTCGCGCAGGGCGCGGTGGCTGAAGGTCTCGACACCTTCGTCCTGGGCTTCGCTATCTTCCCACCAATCGTGATTGCCCATCACCGCATGGACGCCGAGGGGGGCTTTGAGCGTCGAGAGGGCCGCCGCCCATCTGTCCGGGGCGACCTGACCAGTCGTCAGCTTCATGCCGGAGACATAATCGCCGAGCAGAACGGTGACGTCGCCACCCAGGTCATTGGCACGGGCGCAGATCGTGGCGATGCGGTCGGCCGACATCCAGGGTTCGCAGGCGTGGATATCGGCGAGCGCCACGATTCGCAGCTTCAGGCCCGGGGTCCAGCCGGGTGGCGTCAGGGCGTAGCGGGTGATGTTGAGCCGGGCGAGGGGTTCGATCGCGAAGGCATAGGAGCCAAGGACCATCATGCCGGCGACACCGCCGCCGAGCGTTTTCAAAAAATTCCGTCTGTTGATCAATCAATCGTCCTCGAGCGTCAGCCTGAACTGCGCGGCCTCCATGTCCTTCGGAGGCTGCAGACCCAGATGTTTCCACGCATTTGCGGTCAGAACACGGCCGCGCGGCGTGCGCTGGATAAATCCCTGCTGGATCATGTAGGGCTCGATGATGTCCTCGATGGCGTCGCGTGGCTCGGACAGGCCGGCGGCGATGGTCTCGATGCCGACCGGGCCGCCGCCAAAATTGACGGCGATCATGTTGAGGTAACGCTTGTCAAGCTGGTCGAGGCCCATATTGTCGACCAGCAGGCGGGTCAAGGCCTCGTCGGCGATGTCGCGGGTGACGGCTTCGGCACGGGCGACCTCGGCGAAATCGCGCACCCGGCGCAGCAGGCGGCCGGCAATGCGCGGCGTGCCGCGGGCCCGCCTGGCAATCTCGCGGGCGCCGTCGTCGGTCATGCCAAGGCCCATCAGCCGCGCGCCGCGCCTGACGATCACCTCCAGTTCCTCGACGGTGTAGAAGGAGAGGCGCACCGGAATGCCGAACCGGTCGCGCAGCGGCGTCGTCAGCAGGCCGAGACGGGTGGTGGCGGCAACCAGCGTGAATTTCGACAGGTCGATCTTCACCGAGCGGGCCGCCGGGCCTTCGCCGATGATCAGGTCGAGCTGGAAATCCTCCATGGCCGGATAGAGGATTTCCTCGACGGCCGGGCTGAGCCGATGGATTTCGTCGATGAACAGAACGTCGCGCTCTTCGAGATTGGTCAAAAGGGCGGCGAGATCGCCGGCCTTGGCAATGACCGGACCGGAGGTCGAGCGGAAATTGACGCCGAGTTCTTTCGCCATGATCTGCGCCAGGGTCGTCTTGCCGAGGCCGGGCGGGCCGACGAACAGCACATGATCCAGCGCCTCGCCGCGGTTCTTGGCGGCCTCGATGAAGATCTTCAGGTTGGCGCGCGCCTCCGCCTGGCCGGTGAACTCGTCCAGCGTCTGCGGCCGCAGGGTGGTGTCGAGATCCTCGCCCTTCTTTTCCGGGGTGATCAGACGGGCTGGTTCGGTCATGCGAGCAGTTCCATTCCGGGCACGCGGCGGGCGGCGGCATTGTCAAAGGTGACGGTTTTCAGGCAGCCCGCCTTTGTTGCAATCGCTGCGATAACATAGTCCGAGATATCCAGCTTTTCGAAGCCATTCGCAGAAAATATGCTGGCGATAAAGTCGGGATCTTCAAATACGATCTCACGACTGTCCATCAGGCCGCTGAACAGCAAGCTGATTTTTCTGTTGGTGATCCGATAGTGACTTTTCATCACCCAGCAGGTCTCGACGAAAACCAGGAGAGACACATAGGCGGGGCTCTCTGCGGATCGGCCGCGGAAGAACTCAACTGCTTTTGCGTGTTGGCCCGGATCGTCGGTCATCAGAAATCTTAGCAGCACGTTGGTGTCTATTCCAATCACGCATAATTCTCCGGTCGTCGTCGGCCAAGGACTGGGCAATCACGTCATCGACTTCGCCAATAGGCTTATCTGAGCCGGTCGAAGGAGATCCTAGTATCCCGGCAAACTCCATGATGCTTCTGGTTTTTGCTTTCAGCTTGACCTCACCATTTTCAATCACGAAATCGATGTGATCTCCCGGCGTCAAATCCAGGAATTTCCTGATCTCGATGGGAACCGTCGTTTGTCCCTTCGATGTCAGCTTTGCTCCGTAGCCCATGGCTGCCTCCTGTCCTTACTTTTGTATCATAGTAAGGAAATGCTCGCCGAGCAAGGATGTCACCGTGACAGCTCCTTCAGCCCCAGCCGGATCAGCTTGGCGCTGTCGGCGTCCTCGCCGCCGTTCTTCAAGGCGGCGGCAATCGCATTGGCGGCCTGGTCGCGGGAGTAGCCGAGATTGGTCAGCGCCGAAACAGCGTCGGAGACCGGTGCCGAGGCGACGCCTTCGCCGAGTTCCTGCTTCAGGCCGATATTGGCGCCCGCGTCTCCGGCAAAGGCTGGTGCCTTGTTCTTCAGTTCGATCACCAGCCGCGTCGCGACCTTGGGGCCGACGCCGGGCGCCCGTGAAATCGAGGTCTTGTCCTGCAGCGCGATGGCATTGGCCAGTTCGCCCGGCGTCAGCGTCGACAGCACGGCCAGCGCCACCTTGGCGCCAACGCCCTGCACGCTTTGCAGCAGGTTGAACCATTCGCGCTCCAGCGCCGTCATGAAGCCATACAGCTTCAGCTGGTCCTCGCGCACATAGGTCTCGATGTAGAGCACGATCGCTTCACCCGGCGAACCGAGCCGGCCGAGCGTGCGCGACGAGCAAAAAGCGACGTAGCAGACGCCATGCACGTCGACGAGCACGTAATCGTCGCCGATCTCCTCGATGGTACCTTTAAGTTTGCCGATCATGGGGAATGTCCGTCAGGGATGGGTTTCGGGGGAGATGAGGGGAACCATCGGGAAATACGCACGGTAGCCTTTCGGATCGCGTGTCAGGATCGAATAGCCGCGGATGGCGGCATGGGCGCCGATCATGAAGTCCGGCAGGACACGGTCGCGCAGTCCGCCATGCAAACGGTACTTCCGGAAAGCGACGCCCGCGGCAAAGGCCGCAGCCCAGGGCAGTCCCTCGCGATGGAAATCGGTTTGCGGCAGCAGTTGATCGACGGTGTCGATATCGTCGTAGCGCACGGAAAATTCCGCGTAGATGACCGGATTGATGACCAGCGGCTGCTCGGCGGCGGCGCGGGTCAGGGCGGTCCGCGACCAGCCGAGCCAGACCGGGTCGCGCACCGCGACATCCACCAGTATGTTCGTGTCGACAAGGGTTGCCATGGATCAGCGGTCCCGGGTCATGGCCATCAACGCATCGGCGTCGATCGTCTGGTCGCCCGTTCCCTCAAGGGCATCGAGCGATTGCAGGAAAGCGGCCAGACGCTTCCGGTCGGCGTCGGGCTTAAGGCCATCCTTGGGCGCCAGCGTCAACTTTCCGTCCTCAATGGTGAAGATGACCTCGCTGTTCGGCGTGATGCCGACCAGTTCGCGCAAATCGCGTGGTATGGTGACCTGTCCCTTGGATGTGACGCGCATGATCCCGCTCCGTTTGTGGTAAGAAAATATCTTACGTTCGGAACAAGTCAAGAACAAACTAGCCGGCCAGCAGCGCCTTGCGCATGCGGTCGCCGCCGCGATTGTGGGCGTGGCAGATGGCGATGGCCAGCGCATCGGCGGCGTCGTCGCCCTTGAACTCCGACTTCGGCATGAGGATCTTCAGCATCATGTGGATCTGCTTCTTGTCGCCATGGCCGACGCCGATCACCGATTTCTTCACAGCATTGGGTGCATACTCGGCGACCGGAAGGCCGGCGCGGGCCGGCACCAGCATGGCAATACCGCGGGCCTGACCGAGCTTCAGGGTGGCCACCGCATCCTTGTTGACGAAGGTCTGCTCCACGGCCGCCTCGTGCGGCTGATAACTGTGCACGATTTCCGCCAGGCCGTCATGCAACTGGCAGAGCCGGGATGCCAGATCCATGTCGCCGTCGGATGTCACCGTGCCTGAGGCGACGAAGCGCAGCGAATTGCCTAATGTCTCGATGACGCCCCAGCCGGTGCGGCGCAGGCCGGGGTCGATGCCGATAATGCGAATCGCGTTGTGCATGGCCGATGATATCCTTCCGAATTGCAGAAGTGCCAGCGAAAAGTGAACAAAACAAAAACATGCGCCAATTGCGCGGCTGTCGGATGGCTAAATATTGGTAATTTCAAAGGACGTGACTACATGAGAAACTAAACCGTTTTTTATGCTCCCCGTTTTGTGAAGGCCCCTTGCCGATGATCCCGTTTTCCATTCTCGACCTGTCGCCGATTTCCGAAGGTCATAGCGTCAGCGAAGCGCTCGATGCGTCGCGCCGCATGGCGCAGACGGCGGAAGCCTTCGGCTACAATCGCTTCTGGCTCGCCGAACATCACGGCATGCCCGGGATCGCCAGTGCCGCGACCTCCATCGTCATCGGTCATGTCGGAGCGGCCACCAAGCGGATCCGGATCGGCTCCGGCGGTGTCATGCTGCCCAATCATTCGCCGCTGGTGATCGCCGAGCAGTTCGGCACGCTGGAGGCGCTGTTTCCTGGCCGCGTCGATCTCGGCCTCGGCCGTGCGCCGGGCACCGACATGCGCACGGCGCGGGCTCTGCGGCGCAATCTGGAGGCGGGCGCCGAGAGCTTTCCGAACGATATCATCGAATTGCAGCGGTTGCTGGGATCGCCCGGTGACGATCAGACCCTGCTGGCGGTACCCGGCATGGGCAGCAACGTGCCGATCTGGCTGCTCGGCTCCAGCCTCTACAGCGCCCATCTGGCAGCAGCGCTGGGCCTTCGCTATGCGTTTGCCTCGCATTTTGCGCCGGATTCGCTGATGGAGGCAATCTCGATCTATCGCGACCGCTTCCAGCCCTCTGCCGATCTGGCCGAACCCTATATGATGGTCGGTGTCATGGGCGTGGTGGCAGACACCGATGCCGAGGCCGAACGGCATTTCACCTCGTCACAGCAGCAGTTCGTCAATCTGCGCCGCAACATTCGCCGGCCGTTCCCACGGCCGGTCGACAGCATGGACGGGGTCTGGAGCGAGATGGAGAAGTTCAGCGTCGAGCACACGCTGCGCTATGCCGTCGTCGGCTCGCAGCGCACCGCCGGCGACAAGCTTTCACAGTTCCTGGCGGAAACCGGTGCCGACGAGCTGATCATCTCGATGCCTGTCCATGATGTCGAGGCGCGCCTTAGATCCGTCGAGCTTTTTGCCGGACTGGGGCAATTGATGCGGGCAGCAGCCTGAAAGCCCGCAAATCCAGGCCTTTCGTACCGAATTGCAAGAAACTGCGGGCTCCATTAACGGCCATTTAAACAAGTAACGGAATGGTGGCAGAATGGGAATGCAGTCCCGGTGGTCGGAGGAGGCCGTAACCGGGGTTGTGTTTCGTTCAACGCGCTCGCCTGGCTCTCTCCGCGGCGGCGCCAGCGAAGTTCGGGAACGGTCATGGTATTTGGATTCAGGTCACTCTCCTCCAAGGTCATCGGGATTTTTCTCCTGCTGACTGCATTGTCAGTCGGCGTTCTGGCCAGTCTTGCCTATTTCAGCTCCAGCTCGGTCTTTGCCCGGCAGACCTACCAGTCGATGCAGAGCACGCTGATATTCCGCGGCGACATGCTTCGCGAACAGTTGATGCAGATGGAAAGCCAGGCGAGTTCTATCGCCAAGTTCGAGGCCTTGCAGCAGTCTCTGTCAGGTCTCAAGAGCGGCTGGAACACCATCACCAAGACCTCCGGCGATGCCAAGGCCGAGCTGCGCGACGCCTTCGTCACCAAGAACCCCCATGGTGCGACCGAGCGCGAAAAGCTGCTGAAGCCGGAGGGCCCAAGCGGCTTTTATTATTCGACCCATGAAAAGGCCCAGGGCGATGTCGCCGGTTTTCTGGCCGACACCCAGTTCAGCGACCTGCTGATTGCCGACCAGAACGGCAATGTCATCTATTCCTACAAGAAGGACGCCTTTTTCGCCGAAAACATCGCTAGCGGACCGCTGGCCGCAACCGGCATCGGCCGCGCTTACGCCAAAGGCCTCGACGCGGCGTCAAAGGCCGTGGACGATGTGGCGCAGACTGCATTTTCCGGGCTGAAGATTGGTCCGGATGCGGCGTCGCCCGAAATCTACTTTGCGGTGCCGGTCGTCAAGTTCGCGGCTTTGAAAGGCATCATTCTCTTCCAGCTGCGCGACAGTGCCGTCGCCAGCCTGTTGTCGAAGGGCATCGCCGCCGACAGCAGCGAACAGGCTGCTTTTGTTTCGGGCAACACTGCCATCGGCCTGGATGCCGGCGGCAAGCTCGTCGATATCGATCCCGCGGCCTTTGGCCTATCCAGCCAGGCGGCGCCGTCCGATCAATTGGCGATCAACGATTTCAGCCGTGCCGATGGTGCCGCGCGTGCTTATGGTCGGTCGGTCACCTACGGTGGCGAACCGATCCTGGTGGTCGAGAGCCTGCTGATGTCGGAACTGGGCGCCGGCTCCCTGCAGATCGCCGGCTTCCTGACGCTGATCGGCCTTGGTGTACTGGTCGTGATGGCCATTGCCACCGGCGTGCTGACACGCCGGCTGTTTGCGCCGCTGACGCGCCTGGCGGTTGTCACCGGCAATGTGGCGGAGGGCAAGCTCGACGATGTCGTGGCAAACCAGGAGCGTCGCGACGAGATCGGCACCATGGCCCGATCGCTGGAGCAGTTCCGCACAAAACTGCTGGAACAGCGCCGGCTTGAGGCGGCCAATGACGCGACCCGTGCGCAATCCGAGCTTGAACGCCGCCAACGTCTGGCGGAACGGGATGCCGAGGCGCGGACCCTGCAGGAGGTTGTCGCGGCACTGGATGCCGGGCTCGACCGGCTGGCGGCGGGCGATCTGGGCCACCAGATCGACACCCGCTTCCCGCCGGAACTCGACGGCCTGCGGCAGAATTTCAACAAGGCGATTTCGACGCTCAGCGACACGCTGTCGGGCATCGGCGGCAACTCGATCGCGGTGCGCGAAGGATCCGAGGAGATGCGGGCCGGTGCCGATCAGTTGGCCGAGCGTACCGAGCGGCAGGCCGCAGCGCTGACCGAAACGGCCAGTGCCATCAAGATGATCACCGACGAGGTGAAGATCCAGATCGCCAAGGCCGAGCAGGCGGCTCGCATTGCCGGGGACGCCAAGAGCGGCGCCGAGCAGTCCGGCCAGATCATGCACGATACGATTGCCGCGATGGAGGCCATCCAGACCTCGTCACGCCAGATCAACCAGATCATCGGCGTGATCGAGGAAATTGCCTTCCAGACCAATCTGCTGGCCCTGAACGCCGGCGTCGAGGCGGCGCGGGCCGGCGAAAGCGGCAAGGGCTTTGCCGTCGTGGCGCAGGAAGTGCGGGCGCTGGCGCAGCGTTCGTCGACCGCCGCCAAGGAGATTTCGGAACTGCTGGCCAAGTCGACGGTCGAAGTGGACAGCGGCGTGAGCCTGGTCGAAAAGGCGGGTTCTGCCCTCCAGGCCATCGGCGCCCATGTCACGGCCATCAACGGCCAGATCGGCGAGATCATGCATTCGACCCGCGAAGAAGCACGCACCCTCGTCGAGATCAACGGTTCGGTTGCGGCTCTCGACGGCATGACGCAGCAGAACGCCGCCATGGTCGAGGAGACGACGGCGGCCATTCACAAGCTGGCCTCGGAAGCCGTCGAGATGGATCAACGGCTTGGTCACTTCCGGCTGGCGGAGGGGACAGGCAACCAGGGCGGACAGCGGCCACTGGCAGTGGCCTATCGGCGGGCCGGCTAAAGCAACATTATCCAGGACATATTCAACCGGTGGTGACGGAGACGTTGCCGCCGGTTTGTCTTTATCTGCAACAGTACTGTTCGATGCGCGATGCAATTTAAAGTAAACAGACGTAGTTAATCGCCCTTTAACTTTTCTTCTTCATTATCCAAGCGAGATCAGGATGGTGGCCGCGAAATGGCCTGTGGATCAACGAGGATTTGGAGAATATCGCCATGAAACTGGGTCTTTTGAGCGCGGCTTTCGCGCTTCTGGCGGCGACCACCGCCTATTCCGCCGATGTCTATCAGCCCGAGCCGATGCCGATCACAGAGGCGCCGGAAGTCGTGGTCTCGGAAGCGTCGGGCTGGTACCTGCGCGGCGATATCGGCTATTCGTTCAACGACATGAAGGGTGCCAAGTATTTCCAGGGCTCCAACGCCAACAGCGTCGACTTCGCCAGCGCGGACCTGAAGGACAGCTTCCTGCTCGGCGCCGGTGTCGGTTACCAGGTCAACAATTACCTGCGCACGGACGTGACCTTCGATTACCTGACCAAGGCCGACTTCGACGGCTCGACCAGCGGTTCGTGCGGCGTTTCCGACGACTGCACCTCTTCGGATATCTCGTCCATGACGGTCTACAGCCTGCTGGCCAATGCCTATGTGGATCTCGGCACCTATGGCGCCGTAACCCCTTATGTCGGCGCCGGTATCGGTGGCTCCTACGTCAAGTGGAAAGACCTGCACAACACATCGTGCGACACGACCGATCCGACCAATTGCGATCCGACCGTCGACCACGACGGCAAGGGCAGCTGGCGTTTGACCTATGCGCTGATGGCCGGTGCGTCGATCGACGTGACCTGCAATATCAAGGCCGATATCGGCTATCGCTTCCGTCATATCTCCGGCGGCGACATGTTCGGCTACAATCTCGGCGGCGGCCCCGGCGAAGACAAGGGCTTCAACATGCATGAAGCCCGCGTCGGCGCCCGCTACAGCTTCGGCGCCTGCGACCAGCCGGTGGCCTACGAGCCGCCTCCGCAGCCGATCGTCTACAAGTAAGCCTTTCACGGCCCCAGACTCAATGACGACGCCCGCATCGACAAGGATGCGGGCGTTTTCGTTTGTATAAAGCGATTGGCTGATCAGAATTCCTTCTTCAGGACCAGCCGGTCGATTGACCAGTAACCGCCGCCGAAGGCTGCCAACAGGCCGGCGCCGCCCGTCCAGAACAGCGAGGCGAGTTCGGCTTTGGTCTGGACCTGTTCCAGGAATTTTGTTCCTCCGTCGGCAAGTCGCTTGACGCCGTCCGGCGTGAAGAAGTCGCCGCCGGCTTTCAGGGCCTCGATGCCGGCATCCGTCAAGAGCGCGTGGCCATAGGGGAAGGCGAAATGGAACCATAGCGTGATGGCCAGCATCACCATGTTGGCGAGCGCCAGCGGCCGGGTCAAAAGGCCGATGGCGATCATGAAGCCGCCGAAGAATTGCAGTGCCGCCAGGAACGGCGACCAGACCCAGCCGGGATAGAAGCCGAGATTTTCGACGAAGCCGACCTGGGCGAGCGGCGCCATGATCTTCGGCCAGCCTTCGACCACCAGCATGCCGCCGATCGCGACGCGAAAGGCCGTCCAGGCAAAAGGTTGCGCAAACCGATCATAAAATCCGCCAAGGGCTGGGATCCACAGGCGTTGCCGGTCGTTGGAAAAGGGGAGGTCGGTCATCTCTATCTCTTTCTTTGAAATAGGCGCCCGTCAGCATGCCGACGGGATATCGGCGTGTCTGGCACAGGTGCTGCGGTTTCATGAACGGTTGCCGTGCTTGGGTGCCGGCAAATAACAACTGTCAAACTATACGGGCCTGCAGCGATGCCGTTGACATAAATCAATGAAGTTGAGTGTTGCGGCCCAGTTTTATACGTCCAAAGAACGACACTCTGTTCGATAAAAACGACTTGACGGCAAAGGGCGACACAGCTATTCACCGGGGCAGGCCACCTCTCCCTAACGAGAGGCTTTCTATCTGGAAGGATAGCATCATGACGACGACGAAGCCGGACCTGCGTCCGAACAATTCCCATTTTTCTTCTGGCCCTTGCTCGAAGCGCCCCGGTTGGTCGCTCGAAGCGCTTTCCGATGCCCCGCTCGGTCGTTCGCACCGCGCCAAAGTCGGCAAGGCAAAGCTCAAGCAGGCCATCGATCTCACCCGCGAAATTTTGAACGTGCCGGCGGATTACCGCATCGGCATCGTTCCGGCGTCCGACACCGGCGCCGTCGAAATGGCACTGTGGTCGCTGCTCGGCGAGCGCGGCGTTGACATGCTTTCCTGGGAAAGCTTCGGCGCTGGCTGGGTTACCGATGTCGTCAAGCAGCTGAAGCTGGCCGACGTTCGCAAATTCAACGCCGATTATGGCCTGTTGCCGGACCTTTCCGCCGTCGATTTCGACCGCGACGTGGTCTTCACCTGGAACGGCACCACTTCGGGTGTGCGGGTTCCTAATGCCGATTTCATTCCGGCCGACCGCAAGGGCCTGACGATCTGCGATGCCACCTCGGCGGCTTTCGCGCAGGACATGGACTTCTCCAAGCTCGACGTCGTCACCTTCTCCTGGCAGAAGGTGCTGGGCGGCGAGGGCGGCCACGGCATGCTGATCCTCAGCCCGCGCGCTGTCGAGCGTCTGACCACCTATGTACCGGCCTGGCCGCTGCCGAAGATCTTCCGCATGACCTCGGGTGGCAAGCTGATCGAGGGCATCTTCACCGGCGAAACCATCAACACGCCGTCGATGCTGTGCGTCGAGGACTATATCGATGCCCTGCAGTGGGCGAAGTCGCTCGGCGGCCTGCCGGCCCTGATCGCCCGTGCCGATGCCAATGCGAAGGTGATTTTCGATTTCGCCGCCAAGACCGATTGGCTCGCCAACCTGGCCAAGGTCGACGAGACCCGCTCGAATACCTCTGTCTGCCTGACCATCGTCGACAAGGACGTTCTGGCGCTTGACGCAGACGGCCAGGCGGCCTTTGCCAAGGGCGTTGTCGGCCTGCTCGAGAAGGAGGCCGTCGCCTTCGATATCGGCGCCTATCGCGATGCCCCGTCCGGCCTGCGCATCTGGGCCGGTGCGACCATCGAGACATCAGACATGGAAGCGCTGATGCCGTGGCTTGCCTGGGCCTTTGAGACCCAGAAGGCGACGCTTTCCAAGGCTGCGGCCTAAGCGGTTCGGCTCCGCTGCCCAAACGGCGGAGCCCTTTTAAATTCTCGTCATCTCAATTGAAACGAACTCTTTGAAGGAGGCCTCGTCATGGCACCTCGCGTTCTCGTATCCGACGAATTGTCGGAAACCGCCGTCCAGATCTTCCGCGATCGCGGCGTCGAAGTGGATTTCCAGCCGAAGCTCGGCAAGGACAAGGACAAGCTTGCCGAGATCATCGGCAATTACGATGGTCTGGCCATCCGCTCCGCCACCAAGGCGACGGAAAAGCTGATCGCCGCGGCGACCAATCTCAAGGTCATCGGCCGCGCCGGCATCGGCGTCGACAATGTCGATATCCCGGCCGCCTCGCGCCGCGGCATCATCGTCATGAACACGCCGTTCGGCAATTCGATCACCACGGCCGAACACGCCATCGCGCTGATGTTCGCCGTTGCCCGGCAGCTGCCGGCGGCCGACACCTCGACCCAGGCCGGCAAGTGGGAAAAGTCGAAGTTCATGGGCGTCGAAATCACCGGCAAGACGCTCGGCGTCATCGGTGCCGGCAATATCGGCGGCATCGTCTGCAAGAAGGCGATCGGCCTCGGCATGCATGTGCTGGCCTACGACCCCTTCCTGTCGAACGAGCGCGCCCAGGAAATGGGCGTCACCAAGGTCGAACTGGACGAATTGCTGGCCCAGGCCGATTTCATCACCCTGCATGTGCCGATGACCGACAAGACCCGCGGCATCCTTGGCAAGGACAATCTTGCCAAGACCAAGCCCGGTGTGCGCATCATCAACTGCGCCCGCGGTGGCCTGGTCGATGAAGCGGCTCTTGCCGAAGCGATCAAGTCGGGCCACGTCGCCGGTGCCGGATTTGACGTGTTCGAGGTCGAGCCTGCCACGGAAAGCCCGCTGTTCGGCCTGCCGAACGTGGTCTGCACGCCGCATCTGGGCGCCTCCACCACGGAAGCGCAGGAAAATGTCGCCCTTCAGGTGGCCGAGCAGATGTCGGACTACCTGATCAAGGGCGCCGTTTCCAACGCCATCAACATGCCGTCGATCACGGCGGAAGAAGCGCCGATCCTAAAACCCTTCATCCGGCTTGCCGACGTACTCGGCGCCTTTGCCGGCCAGGTCACGGAAGACCCGATCAAGGAAATCGAGATTCTCTACGATGGCGTAACCGCCACCATGAACACCAAGGCCCTGACCTCGGCGCTTCTGGCCGGTCTGATCCGCAGCCAGGTGGCCGACGTCAACATGGTTTCGGCGCCGATCATGATCAAGGAAAAGGGCATCATCCTGTCCGAGGTCAAGCGCGACAAGACGGGCGTCTATGACGGCTACATCAAGCTCACGGTCACCACCGAGCGCCAGACCCGCTCGATCGCCGGCACGGTGTTCTCCGACGGCAAGCCGCGCTTCATCCAGATCAAGGGCATCAACATGGATGCCGATGTCGGCGCCCACATGATCTACATCACCAATACCGACGTGCCCGGCATGATCGGCTTCATGGGCACGACGCTCGGCGATGCCAAGGTCAACATCGCCAACTTCCAGCTCGGTCGCGAGAAGGAAGGCGGCGATGCCATCGCTCTGCTCTACGTGGATGGTCTGATCGACCAGACCGTGCTCGACAAGCTGACCGCGCATCCGGCCATCAAGCAGGCCAAGCTGCTGGCTTTCAACATCGAATAATCCGTCGACATTCAATCTGTGACCTTCAGAACCCGGCGCGGGACCCCATCCGCGTCGGGTTTTTCATTTCCGGCTTGCCGGAGGGGTCAAAGGGTCGCAGTGTGCGGTCCTGTCGCATCGTGCAGACCGGATGTCGCATTGATCCTTCGGGCGATAGGCCTATTTGATTTTCATCAGGTTATGGTCGGCTCCGTCCAGAGGAAGCACTAGACATGTTTGATAATTTCGATGCGGAACTGCTGGCGCGAATTCAGTTCGCCTTCACGGTGTCCTTTCACATCATCTTCCCGGCGTTTTCGATCGGCGTCGCCAGCTATCTCGCGGTGCTCGAAGGCCTCTATCTCTGGACGAAGAAAGAGGTCTATCTGGAGCTCTTCAACTTCTGGAAGACGATCTTTGCCGTTGCCTTCGGCATGGGCGTGGTGTCCGGCATCGTCATGTCCTACCAGTTCGGCACCAATTGGAGCGTGTTTTCCGACAAGGCCGGGCCGGTGATCGGGCCGCTGATGGGCTATGAGGTTCTGACCGCCTTCTTCCTGGAGGCCGGGTTCCTCGGCGTCATGCTGTTCGGGTTGCAGCGCGTCGGGCCGGGGCTGCATTACCTGGCCACCCTGATGGTGGCGCTCGGCACACTGATCTCGGCCACCTGGATTCTTGCCGTCAATTCCTGGATGCAGACGCCGGCCGGTTTTGCGATGAACGATGCCGGCCAGTTCATTCCCGTCGATTGGTGGGCGATCGTCTTCAACCCGTCCTTTCCCTATCGCCTGCTGCATATGGTGCTGGCCGCCTATCTCACCACCGCCTTCGTGGTCGGTGCCGTCGGTGCCTGGCACCTCTTGCGCAAGACCGCGCCGCGCCGCGCCGGCAAGATGTTTTCCATGGCCATGTGGATGGCGGCGATCGTCGCGCCCATCCAGATCTTCGCCGGCGACATGCACGGGCTGAACACGCTCGAACATCAGCCGGTCAAGATCATGGCAATGGAGGGCCATTACCAGAGCCACCCGGACGGTGCGCCGCTGATCCTGTTCGGCCTGCCGAATTCGGCGGAAAAGCGCGTCGACTACGCAATCGAAATCCCGAAGCTGTCGAGCCTGATCCTCAAGCATGACCTCAATGCACCGCTTTCCGGTCTCGATACCGTACCGGACGAGCTGGAACCGCCGGTCCCGATCGTGTTCTGGTCGTTCCGAGTGATGGTCGGCATCGGATTTGCCATGCTCGGTATCGGCCTCTGGAGCCTGTGGTGTCGGTATCGCGGCACATTGCATGAAGACGACTGGCTGCATCGGGCCGCCGTACTCATGGGACCGGCCGGTTTCGTGGCGGTGCTGGCCGGCTGGATCACCACGGAGGTCGGTCGGCAGCCCTATACCGTCTACGGCCATCTCCTGACGTCGGACTCGCTGTCGCCGATCGGCGCACCGGCCGTCGCCACGTCGCTGATCGCCTTCATCATCGTCTATTTCCTGGTGTTCGGTGCAGGCACTTTCTACATCCTGCGGCTGATGGCGCGCCTGCCGCGCGACCCGATGCCCGATCTCGACGACGGACCGATCCGCACGTCCGGCATCCTGCCGGCTGCCCAGACCAAGGGAGGCAAGCATGATCATTGATCTCGCATTCATCTGGGCGGCGATCATCGCCTTCGCGGTTCTCGCCTATGTCGTGCTCGACGGTTTCGATCTCGGCGTCGGCATTCTCTTCCCGTTCTTTCCGGAAAAACGCCACCGCGACCAGATGATGAATTCGGTGGCACCGGTCTGGGACGGCAACGAGACCTGGCTGGTGCTGGGCGGCGGTGGGTTGATGGCTGTGTTTCCGCTCGCCTATGCGACCATCCTGCCAGCGCTCTATGCGCCGATCATCGCCATGCTCTTGGGCCTGATCTTCCGCGGCGTGGCCTTCGAATATCGCTGGCGCACCAGGCGGGCCGAACATCTCTGGAACTATGCCTTTGCCGGCGGCTCCATCCTGGCGGGCTTTTCTCAAGGGGTGGCGCTCGGTGCCCTGGTGCAGGGCATTCCGGTCGTCGACCGCGCCTATGCCGGCGGCTGGTGGGATTGGCTGACGCCGTTTTCGGTGGCGACCGGCTTCGCCCTGCTGCTCGGTTATGCGCTGCTCGGGTCGACCTGGCTGGTCATGAAGACCACGGATGAACTGGCGTCGCGGGCACGGCGTTTCGCCGTGGTCACGGCTTTCCTGACAGTCGGCGCCATGGGCGTGTTCAGTCTGTGGACGCCATGGCTCGAGCCGCTCTATCTGGAGCGCTGGTTCAGCTTCCCGACGGCGGTGTTCAGCGTCATCGTGCCGGTGCTGGTGCTTGGCTGCCTCTATCTGATCGTCACCGGCGTGCGTGGCCACAAGGACGTCCGGCCCTTCGTGGCCGCCCTTGGGCTGTTCGTGCTCGGCTATGCCGGGATCGGCATCAGCTTCTATCCCTATATCGTGCCGACCTCGCTGACGATCTGGGATGCGGCGGCGCCGGAGTCCAGCCTCAAGTTCCTGCTGGTCGGGGCGGCCGTGCTGGTGCCGGTCATCCTGGCCTATACCGCCTATGCTTATTGGGTGTTTCGCGGCAAGGTCGATCCGGAGGAGGGCTATCACTGATGGAGAAGCAATCTCTGCCCAAGCGTCTCGTGTGGTTTGTCGGACTGTGGTTCGGCGGGTTGCTGGCCGTCAGCGCAGTGGCGCTGGTGATCAAGCTGGCACTGGCGGTCTAGCCTTGCCGGACGAATTTGGCGAAAAGCGACGGCGTGCCCTTCAATTGCCGGCATGCGGTCGCCATATGAATGAAAACGGGTGCGCGGGAGCGCCCGGAGGAAAGGGTAATCTGGTGTCTATGCGCAGCATTTCGAAATATCTGGGAATTCTGGCCGTCGGCCTGATGGTGTCGATCGCCACCACGGACATGGCCGAAGCCCGCAAGGCCGGTGGTTTCAGCGGCTTCGGCAGCCGCGGAACCAAGACCTTCTCGGCACCGCCGACCACCCGCACGGCGCCGGCACCTGCAGCGCCGATCGAGCGCAGCATGACGCCGAAGACCAATGCCACCCAGCCTAATGCCACGCCCGCCAACCAGCAGCGTCCCGGCTTCTTCGGCGGCCTTGGCGGTTCCATGCTCGGCGGCCTGATGATGGGCGGCCTGATCGGCATGCTGCTCGGCGGCGGCATGGGCGGCGGCATCGGCTTCCTCGGCCTGATCTTCCAGGTCATTCTGATCGCGGTCCTGGCAAGCCTTGCCATGCGGTTCTTCCGCAGCCGCCAGCAGGCGGCCCATTCGACCCCGAACGGTGGTCTGCCGCCGCAGGGCAACAAGGCGCCCGGTTTCGAAATTCCCCGCATGGGCGCGCTGCTCGGCGGCTCGAAGCCCGTATCGGCTGACGAAATCGGCATCCAGAAGCAGGATCTCGACACGTTCGAGAGCATTCTGAAGGATGTGCAGGCCGCCTATGCGGCGGAAGACTATTCGGCCTTGCGCCGCCTGACGACGCCGGAAGCCATGTCCTATCTCGCCGAAGAACTGAGCGACAACGCCACCAAGGGCCTGCGCAATGAGGTGCGCGACGTGCATCTGGTGCAGGGCGATGTGGCGGAGAGCTGGCGGGAAGGCACTGTCGACTATGCCACCATCGCCATGCGCTACGAGGCGATCGACGTGATGCGCGACCGCACCACCGGCGCTGTCATCAGCGGCGACCCGGACAATGCGTCCGACTCGGTCGAGATCTGGACATTCGTGCGCCGCCCCGGCGCCGGCTGGCAGGTCTCCGCCATCCAGGGCGCGGAAGCAGCCTGACCATAAAGACCAAAAGACCCGAAGCGCTGATTGTGCTTCGGGTCTTTTTCCGTTTTAGATGTGCGATGATGGCGGCAGGGTGACAGGTGAGGGCGCTCGCCGTTACCCGGACGGCTGGACCATTGATCGTGTGATCGTCGTTGCACCACGACGGCGCCAAATGACGGGCACCTGGCATGGCACCTCCTTTCTCCCCTGTTGGCATCGATCATGTCGTCCTGCTGATCGATGACATGGACCGCGCTCTCCAGTTCTATTTCGAGGTCATGGGGTGCCGGCCCGGCTATTCCTATCCGGCGCTCGGCATGGAGCAGGTCTGGTGCGGGTCGTCGTTGATCGTCTTGTGGGACATTACGCACCCAGGCGGCCGAACGGCGCTCCCGCCTGTCGCCGGCGGTCGCAATGTCGATCATATCTGTATCGCAACGAGCCCTTTTGATCACCAAGAACTCCGTACCCATCTGGAACGCCATGGGGTCGAAATCTCCCGGGAAGCCTTTCACGGCGGAGCTCGGGGTATGGGGCATTCCTTCTATATCCACGACCCATTCGGCAACAAAATCGAGATCAAAGGTCCTGCGGAGTATCCTGATGGACGCACGGCGTAACCGGCACGAATGCAGGCTCATAAAGCCGTAAACGTGCCGTGGCTATCCTAATAGTTGCTGCAATCCTTCAGCTGGCGGGCGTAGGTGTAGCTGATATTGGTGAAGCGCTTGGCGCCGTTCAGCGCTTCCGGGCGGCCGCGATAGGCGCCGCGTTTGAAGCCTTCGTGGCCCGAATGATAGGCGAGGTAGAGGTTGTAGGGATCGCTGAGCGCGATGCCGTTGCGGCGATGGCTCTGGTAGTGATACCAGGCGATGAAGCGCACGGCATCGCCGAAATCGGTGCGGCGCGCCAGGCCGCGGCCGGTCTCGCGTTTGTAGCGCTCCCAGGTGCCGTCAAGCGCCTGGGAATAGCCGAGCGCCGTCGATTGACGCTTCCACGGGATGAAACCTAGGAGCTTGCGGCGCGGCGGCCGGGCGTTGTGGCGGAAACCGGACTCCGTATAGATCGTTGCCATGAGGATCGGCACGGGAATGCCGTACTCGCGCGAGGCCTTGTTGGCCTCCCTGCGCCAGTTGTTGAACACGCCATCGCGCTGCTCGAAAATGGCGCAGGCGTTCTTGGTCTGGCTCGGTGGCTTGGCACAACCGGCCAATGCCAGGAAAAGGGCGACGATTAATACGCTACGCATCGCGGGACCTCTCTTTGACCCGCTATTGTATTAGGTAAAATTTAACGAAACGTTTGGTGATTGGGTTAACCGTCGATCCGTGCAAACCCCCGGATTATTAAGGAAATCGGCCGAAAAACGGCGGCTGTGCGGCGCAATGGTTAACCTTTGCCGGCAGGATCGGCGGAAAACCTGACTGGAGTTCCCCAACCGGGCGACCCGCAGGTGGAGAAAATGCGAAGCAATTCGTTCAGGCCTTTTTAATATCTGATGGCCGCCGTTTTTGAGCGGGATTTTTCCGCGGTTTGGACAAAGCGGCGCAAAAGCCCGCAAAAGCTTGGGTTTCTGCCGAATTAAAATCCTATTAACCATTTAAAATCAGAGGCTTGTCCGCCGTTCAATTCTTAGCAATTCGTTGAGAACTTGCTCTCTAATGTCGCCCTGTTCCGATATGGGACCTTCGCAGATGACTTGCGGGGCAATGAAAAATGGGGACTGGGCACATGAAGTGCGTTAAGTGGCCTGCAATCATTGCGGGCGTTTTTGGCTTGTTTCTGATCTGGCTCCCGATGAGCCTGCAGGCGCAGCTTGTGTTGAGCGTTTCCGTCCTTGGCCTTATGCTGCTCTGCATGACGCGTCCGGACAACAAGACGCTCCGGCTGATGACCTTCGTCTTCGCTGCCGTTCTGGCGCTTCGTTACGCCTTCTGGCGCACGACCGAGACCCTTCCGAATTTTTCCGAGCCGCTCAACTATATTCCGGGCCTCATTCTCTATGTGGCCGAGATGTATTGCCTCGTCATGCTGGCGATCAGCTTCTTCATGCTGGCCGATCCGTTGAAGCGCAAGACCCCGGCGCGGGCCGCCGACAAGGATTGCCCGACGGTCGACGTCTTCGTGCCGAGCTATAACGAGGAGCCGGAACTGCTGGCGCTGACGCTGGCCGCCGCCCGTTCGATGCATTATCCCAAGGACAAGCTGAACATCTACCTGCTCGATGACGGCGGCACGGATGCCAAATGCAGCCACAAGGATCCGCGCACGGCCCTGTCGGCGCTGCGTCGTCGCGAGCAGTTGAAGTCGCTGTGCGAGGCGATGGGCGTGCATTATCATGCGCGCGCCGAGAACAGCCATGCCAAGGCGGGCAATCTGAATGCCGGCCTGCAGATCTCCAAGGGCGAACTGGTCGTGGTCTTCGACGCCGACCATGCGCCGGTGCGCGATTTCCTCAACGAGACGGTCGGCTTCTTTGCCGAGGACGAAAAGCTGTTCCTGGTCCAGACCCCTCATTTCTTCCTCAATCCCGATCCGCTGGAAAAGAACCTCGAGACCTTCGCCCGCATGCCGTCCGAGAACGAGATGTTCTACTCCGTCGTGCAGCGCGGCCTCGACAAATGGGATGCCTCGTTCTTCTGCGGCTCGGCCGCCGTGCTGCGCCGCGAGGCGCTGCTGGAGACCGATGGTTTTTCCGGCCAGTCGATCACCGAGGATTGCGAAACCGCGCTGTCGCTGCACAGCCGCGGCTGGCACAGCGTCTATGTCGACAAGCCGCTGATCGCCGGCCTGCAGCCGGAAACCTTCGTCTCCTTCATCGGCCAGCGGGCCCGCTGGAGCCAGGGCATGCTGCAGATCCTCATTCTCAACCGGCCGTTCCTGGCGCGCGGCCTGACTATGGCGCAGCGCATCTGCTACGCCGGCACCAACCTGTTCTGGCTGTTCCCGATGACGCGGCTGACCTTCATGTTCGCGCCGCTGCTCTACATCTTCTTCTCGCTGGAAATCTTCCAGGCCAATATCATCGAATTCGCCTCCTATACGGTGACCTATCTGATCTCGTCCTTCGCCATGCAGAGCTATCTCTATGGCAAGGTGCGCTGGCCGTGGATCTCCGAACTCTACGAATATGTGCAGTCGGTGCTGCTGTTCGGCTCGATCATCAGCGTCGTGCGCAATCCGCGCAAGCCGACCTTCAACGTGACGGCCAAGGGCCAGACCCTGGACGAAAGCAAGCTGTCGCCCTTAGCGCGGCCTTACTTCGCGATCTTCTTCCTGCTGCTCGGTGCCAGCCTCTATGCGGTCTGGCGCTACATGACGGAGCCGATGCCGTCCGAACTGTTGCTGATCGTCGCCGGCTGGAACATCATCAATCTCGGCATTGCCGGTGCTGCCCTCGGCGTCGTTTCGGAGCGTCGCGAACGGCGCCGCAACCAGCGCCTGCCGGTCAAGCGCCATGCGCTGATGCGTGTCGGCGACAAGGTCTACACGATCATCATCCAGGACGCCTCGAGCGGCGGTGTCTCCATTCAGTTCCTCGACGGCAAGCCGGTCATGGACAAGGGCGAGCCGCTGGAGGCCTTCATCGAGTTGCGCCGCAATGGCAAGGCCCTGGGCCTCAACGTCGTCTATCGCAGCACCAGCAAGCGTGACGAGGATACCGTGCATGGCTTTGCCTATGCCGAGCGCACGCCGCAGACCTTCATGGTGATTGCCGAGCTGATGTATTCCGACCAGTCGGTGTTGCAGGACCGGTTGACCCGCCGCCAGAAGCGCCAGGGCTTTTTCGAAGGCACCGTGCGCTTTGCCGTATGGACCGTGGCCGAGACCCTGCGTGCCCTACAGTATGCCGGCGGTCTGGTGCGCGAACAGCAGGTCAAGTCCTTCTCCGATGCGCCGATGGTCATCAAGGACAGAAGTGATGCGCTTTCCGAAGAGGGCGGCAATTCCAATGCCCATGATTATCCGGTTCTGGTTGGAGGCGTCGTCTATGGCTAAGCTCCCGAGCGCCACCGCGCTCTTCCTGACGCTGAGCGCCGGCTTGTTTGCCGCGCCAGGCCTCGCTGCCTCCTTGCAACTGCTTCCAGGCGCCGAGCCGGCAACGGCCGGCGGTGAGCAGGCTCCGACTTATGCCGCCACGATCGACGGCCGGCTGGTGCCCTTCGAGCAGTCCGGCGACACGCTCCGGCTGATCGGCGAGGATGCCGCCCGCCTGTTGAGCTTCCACCTCAGCGGCGAGCAGGCCCGCCAGCCGGGCACGCTGCGCATCGCCTATACCAACGCCGTGTCGGTTCTCCCCGATGACGCGATCATGGATGTCGAGGTCAACGGCCGTGCCGTCGGTTCGTTTGCCATCCGCTCGTCGAACGGTTTTCTCACCGAGCAGCTGGCCCTGTCGCCGACCGATCTGATCCCCGGCCGCAACAGCGTGCGGCTGCGGGCCCGCCAGCATCACCGCGTCGATTGTTCGCTCGATGCGGTTTATGAACTCTGGACCCAGGTCGATCCGGTGCAGAGCGGCTTTGTGACGCGTGCCGCCGGACAGTTTGCGACGCTCGACGACCTCCTGGCGATCGGCCGGACGGGCGAGGGCGTGACCGAACTGCGGCTGATTTCTCCGGAGGGCGATCGCTCGGTGATGGCGGCCGACAGCCTGGCGACCGTGCAGGCCCTGGCGCTCTACCTCAACCGCGACGACCTGAAAATCTCGATTGCCGACAAGCCGGGCGAGGGCGCCGGCATCGATCTTTATTTCGGTGACACCCGTTCCTATCCGCAGACTGCCAAGGCCCGCTTGGTTCTGGCCGGTGCGCCGAACGGTCTGTCCGTGCGCGGCGGCGGGACGGCGGATCGCGCCGCTGTCATCATGCACGGCGCAAGTCCTGCCGATCTGTCGGCCTCGCTCAAAGCCGCCGTCGGCAATATCATGCGCCCTGGCTTCGAGGCCGGCGTGCTGAACGCCCGGCCGGGCATGGTCGACGGCACCGAGACCGGACGGGTCACGCTGGCCGATGCCGGCTATCGCACGGCGCCGTTTACCGGCCGCCTGTTCCGCACCACGCTCGATATCGACATGCCGGCCGATTTCTATCCCGGCGATTACGGAGCGATCGACTTCTATCTGAAGGCGGCGACCGCCCCCGGCCTGGCGCCTGGCGCCCAGTTGCTGTTCCGGGTCAACGAGCGGGCCGTCACCAGTCATGTTCTCTACAATCCGGAAGGCGCGACATTCGACGGCAAGCGCATCGAACTGCCGCTGCGCGCCTTCCACCCCGGCGTCAACCAGGTCGAGATCCTGGCCGAACTGCCCATGGAGGCCGACAAGGCCTGCGAGCCGGCCGGCCGGTCGCAGGAGCGGCCGCGGTTCCTTCTGCTGGAGGATTCGGCCTTCGAATTCCCCGACGTCGCCCATATCGGCCGCCTGCCGGATCTGGCGGCCTTTTCCGGCAAGGCCTATCCGTTCCAGGATGCGGTGCCGTTCGACGTGCATGTCGACCGGCCGGATGGCGCGTCGCTGGGTGCGGCGATGACCATGGTGACGCGACTGGCGCTGGCCGCCAAAAAGCCGCTCAATGCGTCCCTGAAGGTCGGCGCGCCCGATGCGTCGGCCGATCGCGACGCGCTGATCGTCACCGCCAATGGTCGGCAGGATGGCGTTCCGTCGCGCAGCGACAGCAAGCCGGTGGCCTCGACGGTCGACGATGCCGGCCAGATCGATATGGTCAAGACGGCAGCGATCGGATCGGCCATTGCCGGCGGCCCCGATATGGTCTCGCAGTCGGAAGCGCTGCTCGATGCCTTCCAGCAGAGCACGGCGCTCGAGGATGAAAACCTGTCGCTGAAGACACGGGTGTGGGCCTGGATGAGCAAGGCGTCCCGCGTCATCAGTCACTGGCTGAAATACGAGGATGCCGTGGACGAGGTGGCGCGGCTCGACCGGTCCGACGTGCTGGTCAGCATGACCCAGACGCGCGCGCCGCTCGGCAATGGCGTGTGGACGGTTGTCGAGGCCGACAGCCCTCAGGATCTGGAGGCCGGTGTGCGCGGCCTGACGGCACCGGCCGTCTGGGGCGCGCTGAAAGGCGGCACGGCGCTGATGAAGCGCGACGGTCATTCGCTCGTTACCTATATGCCGGTGAGCTATTCGTTTTCGGCCCCCGACGATACCAGCCTGGCCAACCTGCGCCGGCTGGCGGCCGCCTGGCTGTCCGATCACTTCCAGATCTATGTGCTGCTGGTCATCGCCTGCATGGGCCTGTTCGGCTTGTGGCTTGGCTATGCTGTTCCCCGCAAGGGCGTGAGGACCGATCAATGACCCTGAGCTTTACCCGCATCACCTCGCTCCTTCTGCAAGGCACCGTGCTGTTGCCGCTGGCGACGGCTGCCGTGGCCCAGCAGACCGTTTCGCTGTTTGCGCCGGCCGCACCCGCGGCACAAGCGCTTGTCGTCAAGGACGATGCGGCTGCCGGTGATGCACAGGGCTCGACACCGGATGCCGTCGAGCTGGCGGCGCTCTATTATTATGCCAAGGAAGGCCGGATGGACCGTGTCACCGCCGAGACAAGGCGGCTGCAGTTGAAATATCCCGGTTTCTCCATGCCCGACGACGTTTTTGCGCCTGAGGCCACAGCCCCCGTGGACGAAAGTTCGCTCTGGGCGCTTTACGAAGTCGACGATTACAGCGGCATCGAGACCGAGGTGACGCGGATTGCCGCTGCCAATCCCGGCTGGGAGCCGTCTGAGGATTTCCGCACCAAGCTGGAACGCCGCAAGCAGCGCCATCTGATGAGCGAGGCCTACAAGAACCATGACTGGTCGTCGGTGATCGCCGCCGGGCAGACGCTCGATCCGCAGCGCGAAACCGAGGTCGACCTGCTGTGGATGCTGATCGAGGCCTATCGCGAAAGCCATATGGCCGAGGCGTTGGTGCCGGTCTATCGCGGCATCCTGTTTCGCGACGGCGAGGCGCGCATGAGCGACGATATCATCATGACGACGCTGCAAAAGGCGGTCGAGGATTTTCCGGTGGCCGAGCTTCGCAAGGCCGTTGCACAGTTTGCCGTCTCGCCGAGCATGACCGAACGCATGCGCGACCTGTCGCTCGACCTGTTGCGCCGTGAGGTCAGCGACTTCAACAGCGCAGCCGCCGGCAGTCCTGCCGTGGCGCCGGGCACGATCGAAAAGCTGCGGGTCGTGGCGGGCGAGGGCAAGCGTCCCGAAGACCTGACGCTGCTCGGCTGGTATGCGCTGAAAACCGAGAAGCCGGAAGAGGCGGAAAAATGGTTTCGCCTGGCGCTGGATCAAAAAGCATCGGTCGAGACGATCAAGGGTCTGTCGCTGAGCCTTTCGCGGCAGAAGCTGGACGACCAGGCCTACCAGGTCGTGGTCGATCATCTGGCAGAGCTTTCCGACGAAAGCGAATTCCTGTCCGACACGCTGTCGCTGCGCTTCCAGAAACCGGAGCCTGGAGAGATCGACGCGGAGGTGGTCAAAGCCTATTCGGCAGCGATCCAGAAGAGCCTGTCGGCCGACCATGCGGCGGTGCTGGGCTGGTATGCCTACAATTCCCGGCAGTTTGCCGCCTCTGCCGCCTGGTTCGGCAAGTCCTTCGAGTGGCAGAAGCGTCCCGACAGTTTGAAGGGCCTGGTGTTGAGTGCGGCCCAGCTGAAAGACACGGCAAGGGTCGATGCGCTGAAGTCCGACTATGCCGCCTCCTATCCCGCGGCGTTCGAGGATCTGAAGGCGATGACGGCGCCGAAGGGAAAGCGCGGCAAGGATGTAGCCGCACCGGCCGCCAATATCGATGCGACCTATGTGGCGAATTTCCGCAACAAGAAATTCGGCGCCTGCATCACCGATCTCAAGGCTCTGGAAGCTCGCGGCAGCCTGTCCGTCGATGCGCAGCTGGTCAAGGGCTGGTGCCATCTGGAGCTCAATCACCTGACCGAAGCGCGCGCCGCCTTCTCGGCGGCCCTGTCTGCCGGCGGACAGAAGGGGGAGGATGCTGCCTATGGCTTGGGCTTGACGCTGCTGCGCGCCAAACTCACCGACGATGCCGAGGCGGTGTTGTCGCGCTATCCGCTGACCGCCGGGCGCGACAGGGAGATCCGCAGCGAGGTCTATTGGCAGCGGGCGCGCGATGCCTTCGATCGCAAGCAATACCAGCAGGTGCTGGAGGCGCTCAACGCTCGCCTGCTGATCGCGCCGGAAACTCCGGGCATTTCGCAGATGCGGGCCTGGTCGCACTATCATCTCGGCAATCTTTCCCAATCCAAGGCCATCTTCGCGCAGCTGAATGCCGCGATCAGTGATCCGGCCAACCTGCGCGGCATCGCCGTCATCAACGACCGATTGAGTGGACAATGATCAAAACCCTTCTCGCCTCGCTCTCTCTTGCCCTGCTGTGCGGTTGCACCTCGGTTCAGGATCCGTTTCTGACGGCTTCGACGGTCAATGCGCCGAGGATTGCCGGCGGTTCGGCTTCCACCAGCGAAGTGGCGCCGCAGTTTGCGCTGGCTTCGCTGCCGGGTCTGTCGGCCAGAACTCTGTCGATCCGGCAGAACCTGACGGCGGAGACCGCCGTGCAGACCATCGTCTTTGCCAATGACACGGTCCAGGACGGTGAAAATGCCCTAACGATCGAAGTGGGTCTTGCCGGCGAAAGCGGCTTCCGGCAGGCGCCGAGCCGCAATGATGTGATGCGCGAGATGAAAGCGGCGCTGCGCGGCGTGCCGATGACGATGACCGAAGCCATGGGCCGCAATGCCTATGGTATTTACGGCCATGCGACCGGCTCGCTGCCGTCCGGCGGTGCCTGCGTCTATGCCTGGCAGTTGATCAAGAATGGTCAGTCCGAGGGTGGCGCGCCAGTGGTCGGCAATCTGATGCAGCGGAAACAGCCGGTGCGCATCCGGCTGCGCTATTGCGATGCGGCCGCAACCCCCGTTCAGCTGGCGGCCCTGCTCGGCGACCTGCGCATCAAGCCGATCACCAGCCAGACCCTCGACATGCTGCGCTTTGCCTCCGGTTCGTCGGCCGCGGCATCGTTTGCTCCCATTGCGCCCGTCGCTGCTACGATACCGGCGGCGGTGCGCCCGCAGCCGGTGGAGGTGGCGGAACGCCCGAAGCCAAGGGCTGCCGCACCGAGCGTGCCGTCGCCCGCCAAAGCCCCGACGCCTGCGCCGATTATTACCGGTGCCGTCGAAGTGCCGATGCCGGAGTGAGGGGCGAGGGCGATCGGCACTGATCGGGCTGGGGTATTGCCCCACAGTTTGAAAATGATGTCAGGGTTAGTCCGCTCAGCCGCCATCGCACCCATGGAGTGCCAACGACAATACCCCTTGATCCGATTGTGCCGCATGCTATCTGTCTAGCGTTGATTGCAAGGCTGCAAGGTGGGACGCATGCCAGAAGTTCGGCAAGGGGTATTCGGGAAAATAGCGCGTTTGATGGGCGTGGGTGCCCTGTGTCTATCGAGCTTTTCAGCCTTCGGTCTTGCGGCCGAAGATCCGCGCGAGCGCACGCATCTTCGCGCCAGCATAGGTGGTGTCGAGGTGTCACTGCCGATTTTTAGGGGTGTGAGTGTCGACCTGTTGGAACAGGAGATCCATATCGCTGGACGCCAGCAGGACTTGCGTGAGGCATACCTCAAGCTGGACGAAGAAGTGGCGCGCCATCCCGGTGTCGTGCCCATTCGCGGTTATGGATTCTATCCTAAAGACCTCTGCGAATTGGCTAAAATACCGGAGTGCAAATATATAAAGCCCGCGCCATCGGCTGTTATAGGTTCCCTAAGATACGCAAAGCTTTGGTCAAAATTTACATACAAAGTAAGTGGGGCGTACGGAAGTATTTGTGGCCACGATATAAAATGGATCTATATTGATGGCATCACGAATACGGCAAAATCAAAAATGTACATCCTGCCAGGCACAATGGACAGCATGTCCTTGCTCGTCGATGACGTCATCCATGTTCGAGTGACTGTCAGCAATTTCCACGGAGGCTTCAAGGGTGCTGAAACGGAAAACGTAATGCGGGACGCTGCGGAATTCGCGGCTTGTGTTTTGTCTTATAACGCGGCGGAAGAGTAATCTGGCTTATGCTTTTTCAGTATCCGGACTTGGCAATATCCTGGCCGCTCCCGATGCCGAGTGATATCGTCGGCGCCATCTAAAAAGACCCGGCCGATCTTCCAATCAGCCGGGCCTTTGTCGTCGAGCGGTTCAGCAGGGGGTGCCCGCGGCCGCGTCCCTTACCAGGTCTTGCTGAGTTTCAGCGTAAACGTCTGGCCCTGGCCGTAGCCGCAGACCAGGGTGCCCTGGCAACCCGTGACATATTCCTTGTCGAACAGGTTGGTGACGTTGAGCGAGGCGCCCCAGCCGTTCTTTTCGTAGCGGATGGCGGCGTCGGCCAGGACGACATCAGGCACCTTCTTGGTATTGGCCATGTCGGCCCAGGATTCGCCCTGGTAGCGCAGGCCGGCGCCGATGCTGACGCCTTCGAACACACCGGTCGGAACTGTGTAGTCGAGCCAGGCGGAGGCCTGGAGGGCCGGAACGAGATAAGGCGTGTTGCCGATCAGGCTGGTATCGGCATGCTCCTGGATTTCCAGATCCTGATAGGTGAACGAGGTGAGCATCTTCCAGTCCGGGGCAATGTCGAACTTGCCTTCCAGCTCGATGCCCGTCGAGGTCACCTCGCCGATCTGCGTGGAGAGGTAGGTGGCCGGATCGGTGACGGTCCAGTTTTCCTTGTTGATATGGAAGACGGACGCCGTGACCATGCCCGGCAGGAAGCTCGGCTCGTACTTGAAGCCGCCCTCGACCTGGAAACCTTCCTCCGGCTTCAGGGCATCGCCGTCGGTGGTGCCGATCTGGGGGTTGAAGAAGGTCGAGGCGCTGACATAGGGCGTCAGGCCATTGGCGAATTCATAGGCGAGACCGGCGCGGCCGCTCAGCGCCCCGTCGTCGGACTCGTAACTATCGGTGCCGAGGCGATCGTCCACCTCGGTGTTGACGAAGTCATAGCGGCCATTGAGGGTCGCCACCCAGCCGGCGCCGAAATGGATCTGGTCCTGAGCGTAGAGGCCGAGCTGTTGCTGGGTCAGCACCTCGTCGATCTGCGTCGTATTTTCCGGCTGCGTCGTCCCATAGACCGGATCCGTCACGCTGATCGGTGTGGCGGAACTCCATTTCTGGACGTTGTCGAGGCGATAATACTTGTAGTCCATGCCGATCGTCAGATCATGCTTCAGGGCACCGGTGTCGAACTTGCCGTTCAGACGGTTGTCGATGACGAAGGTATCGACCTTGGTGATGCCTTCAAAGCCGATGCGCTGCAGATAGGCATCCGCGCTGGTCGGCTCTTCGAGATAGCCGGTATCGGTTTCCGGATCGTAATAGCCGTAGGTGTAAGGGCCGATCTCGTGCTTGTTGAGATGGCCGTAGCGAGCGTTCTGGCTGAAGGTCAGGCCATTGTCGAACTCATGCTCGAATTCGTAGCCGATGGTCTTCTGCTGGTATTCGCTGTCGTCGATACCGGGTTCGCCATAATTGGCGTCGGGATCGATCCGGCCGAAGGACGCGTCGACGACGGTGCCGACATAGGGGAAAAAGCCGTTGCTGGAGCGGGTCTGATCGAGCGTTGAATAGGTGGCGAAGACATTGAGCTTGGTGCTTTCGTCCGGTGCCCAGGTGATCTGCGGCATGAAGACGCCACGAAAGTCTTCGGCATAGTCGCCGGCCTGGTCGCCGCCGGCCAACTTGCCGGTGAAACGATAGCTGATCGTGCCATCCTCGGCGACGTCGCCGGCGTCCAGGCCGACAAAGGCATTGCCGTCGCTGTTGATGCCGATTTCCGTATAGGCGTGTTTCTCATCCAGCGGCCGCTTGCTGACCATGTTGACGAGGCCGCCCGGATTGGCGCCGCCATATAGGACGGAAGCCGGTCCCTTCAGCACTTCGATGCGTTCCAGTGTGAAAGGATCTGTCTGGAAACTGCCGTAGCTGTAGCCGTAGAGGCTCAGACCGTCGAGGAAGAGGCCTGTCTGGCTGGCATCGAAGCCGCGGATATAGATCCAGTCGGTATCGCCGTCGACGCCGAAAGGCTGGGTCGTGACGCCTGCCGTGTAGCGCAGGGCCTCATCCACCTTGTTGACGACGCCGCGGTCGGACAGTTCCTGCGTGCCAATCACCGAAACGGCCTGGGGAATTTCGTTGATCGGCGTATCGGCCTTGGAGCCGGTCGAGGATTGCGTCGCGGCATAGCCGTCGACCGGGCCGGTGGCGGTCTCGCCCTTGCCCTCGACGGTGATGGTGGAAAGCTCCGTCTCGGCGTCCTGGGCATAGACCGAGGCCGGCAGAGCCAAGGTTGGCAGGGCGAGCGCCAGAAGCGCGACGCTGGTCTTCAGATAGCGGTTGATGGAATTCAGTCCTGTCTTGCTGCGCATGAAGCACCCCGTACTAGCTGGCAGGCGCGGTTGGCGCTGCCGGTCCCCACTCAAAGTATAAGATGAGTAGTTAGCTCAGGAATTAACGTGGCGCTTGTCTGAACCCGTGCCGACTTGAACGGATTTGGGTAAACTTCGCACTGCACCCATGAAATTGCCATAAATCAGTTTCTGAGCCTTACAGGGCATGGGTGCGCCGCCAGGCGGATGGCGACATGCCGACCTGCTGGCGGAAGACGCGGGCAAAGTGGGCGGGATCGGCAAAGCCGGTTTCGGCGGCAATGGCGGTCAGCGGCATTGTGCGGTTGGCGAGATGTTCCTTGACCCGGGCGATGCGCGCCTTCATCTGCCACTGGTGCGGCGAGAGGCCTGTCGAGGCCTTGAAGGCATGGCTGAAATAGGATTGCGACAGGCCGGTCAGGTCGGCCAGTTCCTCCAGCCGGATGCTGCGCAGGCAATGCTCCTCGATGAAATCGCAGGTGCGGCGCAATTGCCAGCCGGCCAGCTTGGTGCGCTTGCGGTTCTGGGCAGGGGCGATCTGCAGCACGTCGATCAGCAGCGCCAGGGTCAGGCTGTCGCCGTAGAGGTCGTGCAGCGGCTGGGCGGCGCTGCATTCGGCGGCGATCAGTTCGGCCAGCGCCATCAGTTTGGGTTCGTTGAGCAGGAAGCGCGGCTGCTTCAGGGCCTCGATATCGAGGTCCTCGCCGATCCGGCGCTTCAGGGCGTCGGTGTCGAAATGCAGGTCCAGATGGCGCAGATACTGGATGTCGCGCACCTGCGTGCGCATCTCCATGCCGGCCGGGATAAAGGACACCGCCCGGCGCTGGCAGCCGTTCAGCACCGGGCCGCCGATCTCCGCCATGGTGAAATTCCCCGTTTCGGTGCTGCGCGCATCCAGCACGATGAACAGGCGGGGATCATTGCCGACATAATAACCGCCGGCGCTCGGCGCGCAGTCGACATTCCACAGATCGGCGACCATGCCGTTCCAGTAGCGCCGGTGATAGCCGTCCAGCACCGAGAAACCGTCGATCTTGTTGTTCATGCGCGGCAGATAGGTCATGCCGTCTCCTTGGGACAAATCAGGCTTTGGCGGATCGTCCCGGCAGGCCATTTGCAATAGATACTTGATTAAAAATATCATATTTAGTAACGGGCATTCAAGGCCTGTTGTTGTGGGCCGGGAAGGACCACGGCATGAACGGACAAAAAATGCGGGATAGCACTGTCATCGGTGACGCGAATGCGTTTTCCGTCACGGATCTGACCTTTGCGGTCGACGGGAGAAGTCTTTTGAAGGGCGTCTCTCTGGATTTCAAGGCGGGCGAGATTTCCGGCCTTGTCGGCCACAACGGCTCCGGCAAATCGACGCTTCTGAAGCTCCTGGCCCGCCAGCAGAAGCCGACATCGGGCAGCATTCGTTTCGGTGACACCGAACTCGCATCGATCGGCACGCGGGACTTTGCCCGCAGCGTCGCCTACCTGCCGCAGGACATGACGGCGGCGCATGGCATGACGGTGCGCGAGCTGGTCGCCTGCGGGCGCTATCCCTGGCATGGCGCGCTCGGCCGCTTCACGGCCACCGATGCCGCCAAGGTGGAGGAGGCGCTGGCGCTCACCCATATCGAGCCGATGGCGGACCGCATGGTCGACACGCTGTCGGGCGGCGAGCGGCAGCGGGCCTGGATCGCCATGCTGATGGCGCAGGACAGCCAGTGCCTGCTCTTGGACGAGCCGACCTCGGCGCTCGACATTGCCCATCAGATGGAGGTTCTGGCGCTGATCCGGCGGCTGTCGCGCGAAAAGGGCCTGAGCGTCGTCATCGTGCTGCATGACATCAACATGGCGGCGCGGTTCTGCGATCACGTGCATGCGCTGAAACAGGGGGAGGTGGTCGCCAGCGGCCGGCCGGCCAGCCTGATGAAGGGGTCCGTGCTGCGCGACATCTACGGCATCGACATGGATATCACGCCCCATCCGGGTCTCGACATTCCGCTTGCCTATGTTTGCTGATCCCATGCACCTCTCGACGTTGCACACCCGCCGCGCCGTGCTGGGCCTGATGGCCGGCAGCGCGCTGCTGCCGGCTTTCCCGGCCCTTGCCGATCCATTGCCGTCGCGCATCGTCAGCCTCGACTACGGCCTTGCCTCGACCCTGCTGTCGCTCGGGGTCGTGCCGGCGGCGGTGGCCTCGCTTGCTGACTGGGGCAAATGGGTGGTGGAGCCGGAAATGCCGGCCAGCGCCATCGATCTGGGCAATTCCTGGGAGGTCAATTTCGAGATGCTGGTCAGCCTCAAGCCGGATCTCATCTTGACCACGCCCTATCTCGATGCGCTGCAGCCGCGGCTGGAAACGGTGGCGCCCGTCGAGCGGCTGGAGATCTTCATCGCCGAAGGCGGCGACATCCTGCCCAAGGCGATTGCCGCGACGCGAAAGCTCGGCCGCCGCATCGGCCGGGCCGAGCAGGCCGAGGATTTCCTCAAACGCGCCGACGATACCTTTGAGGATTACCAGCAGCGTCTTTCGGGTCGCTCCGCGCCGCCGCTGGCGCTGGTCAATTTCATGGATGCCCGGCATGTACGCATCTACACCAAATCAGGCCTCTACGACAACGTGCTGACCCGCATGGGGCTCACCAATGCCTGGGAGGGGCCGGGTAATTACTGGGGGTTCCAGACGATCGGCATCGAGCAGCTGGCTGGGGTCACGTCGCCCGACGCGCGGCTGATCGCCTTCGATCCGGTGCCGGCCGACGTCCTGCCGAAGCTCGGCCAAAGTCCCCTGTGGAATGCCTTGCCCTTTGCCCGACCGGGGCATTTTGCCGTGCTCGAGCCGGCGCTGATGTTCGGCATGGTCAACGAGGCCCTGCGGTTTGCGCGGCTGATCACGGCCCATCTGGAAGACACCCTATGACCACCATGACCTTCCACTGGCAGCGGACCGGTCCGGCCCTGACGACACTGGCGCTGGCCGTGCTGGCGGCAGGCTTTGCCTTCATGCCAATTCGGGCAGCCCTTCAGGCGGTACCCGGCGAGGGCTATGATATCGGCCGCATGGTGTTCCTCTATTCGACCCTGCCGCGCATGGCGACCGCGCTGATCTGTGGTGCTGCGCTGGCGCTGTCGGGCGCGCTGTTCCAGCAGGTGCTGCGCAATCCGCTGGCCTCTCCCACCACGCTCGGCATTTCGGCCGGCGCCAATCTGGCGCTGGTGCTGGCCATGCTGTGGGTGCCTGGACTGCTTGGCATCGGCCGCGATATCGTTGCGCTGATCGGCAGCGGCACGGCGGCAGCCCTTGTCTTCCTGCTCGGTGCACGGCGCGGCTTCTCGCCCTTTTCGCTTGTCTTGTCGGGGCTTGTCATCAGCCTGTGGTGCGGCGCGCTGTCGGCGGTGCTGATGCTGCTCAACGAGCGCTATCTCGTCAGCCTGTTCATCTGGGGCGCCGGCTCGTTGTCGCAGCAGAGCTGGGCCATCCCTCTGTCGCTGCTGCCGAAGCTGGCGGTGATCGCGCTGCTCGCCGGGCTGATCATCCGCCCGCTGTCGCTGCTCGATCTCGGCGACAGCGGCGCCAGCGCGCTGGGCGTGCGCCTGTCGCATCTGCGGTTTCTGGCGGTGACTGCGGCCGTGGCGCTGGCGGCCTTCGTCACCAGTGCGGTCGGCGTGGTCGGCTTCATCGGCCTGGTGGCGCCGACCATTGCCCGGCTGTCGGGCGCGCGGCGGCCGGCGCAGATGCTTATCTGGTCGAGCCTGATCGGCGCCTGCCTTTTGTGGTTCGCCGATGGCGCGGTGCAGTATCTGGCCGGTCCCATGGCCGATTTCCTGCCGACCGGGGCGGTGACGGCGATCTTCGGTTCGCCGCTGCTGCTGCTGCTCCTGCCGCGTCTGAAAACCCGCCACCGGGTTCTGCAGGAACAGATCCGCCACGTGCACCGGCATGCGCCGGGCCTGCGCGCCGGGCTGCTGGCTGTCGCCGGCCTTGGGTTGATCGTGGCGCTTGCCCTGTTTTTCGGGCGCAGCGTCGAGGGGCAGTGGACGCTGCTCGACCGGTCGCTGTTTGCCGATATCCTGCCTCTGCGGCTGCCGCCGGTGTTTGCGGCGCTGGCCTCGGGCGCCATGCTGGCCGTGGCCGGCTCGATCCTGCAGCGGCTGACCGGCAATGAAATGGCAAGCCCCGAGGTGCTCGGCATCAGCGCCGGTGCGACGATCGGCGTGACGGTGGCCCTGTTCGTCTTCGCAGTGCCCGGTCTTGGCGCGCAGCTCGGCTTTGCCTCGGCGGGCTCGCTCCTTGTCCTCATGGTGATCTTTCTCTTCGCGATGCGTTCGGGCCTGGCGCCGGAGCGCGTGCTTCTGGCCGGCATTGCGCTCAGCGCCATGGTCGATGCCGTGGTCGGCGTGCTGGCGGCGAGCGGCGATCCGCGCGCCATGTTCCTGATGCGCTGGATGAGCGGCTCGACCTACAATGTCACCGGCACGACCGCCGTGACGGTCTGCGGGGCGGCGCTGATCCTGGTCGCACTGGCGGTGCTCGCCCGCCGCTGGCTCGATATCCTGCCGCTCGGGCCGACGGCTGCAACGGCTCTCGGCCTGCCTCTGTCGCGCACCCGGCTTTTGCTCTTCGCGCTGGCAGGTCTCTTGAGTGCGGCGGCGACGCTCTGCGTCGGGCCGCTGAGCTTTGTCGGGCTGATGGGGCCGCATCTGGCCCGCGAGGCGGGGCTGACCCGCGCCCGTCCGCAGCTGATCGGCGCCGCCCTGATCGGTGCTGCCCTGATGGTCATGGCCGATTGGGTGGGCCGAACGATCGTCTATCCCTACCAGATCCCGGCGGGACTGGTCTCGGCCCTGGTCGGGGCGCCGTTCCTGATGCTGCTGATGCGCCGCCGCGGCTGATCGGGTAGCGGTGGCTGACATTCGCTTATGAGAAAAAGTCCCTCTCTGGCCTGCCGGCGTTCGTCACTGAAATCGATTCACTGGATCGATTTCTCCGCTGCGCGGACCGTCGCTCACCGCACCACAAGGGGGGAGAAGACCCGCGGACGCCGCTCGGATCTTATTTGGTGTCCGCTTAGCGTTCGGCCGGGTTAATGCCCTCCCCCTTGTGGGGAGGGGGAGGGGATCTTTTTCCAGCACGATTGCCGTCCCTTCAGCATCTTCCAAAGACCAAAAAACCCCGGCGGCGTTCTGACAAGGCTGCCGGGGTTTCAATTTGGCCGTCACCGATGCGGAGAGGCTTTATCCGCTTACCAGGTGTATTTCAGCGTGCCGACGATCTTGCGGCGGTCGCCGTAATAGGAGGTGCCGTAATAGCTGGTGGTCTCGTATTTCTTGTCGAACAGGTTGGAGACATTGACCGCCAGGCTGACATTTTCGGTGACGGCATATTTGGCGGAGGCATCGACCACCGTGTAGCTGTCGACCGGAACCGTGTTGGCGGCATCGCCATAGGTCGATCCGACGAAACGAATGCCGCCGCCCAGCGTCAGGTCGCCGCGGAAACCATCGCCCGGGAAAGTGTAGTCGAGCCAGGCCGAGGCGATGTGCTCGGGCACGCGGTCCGGGCGGTTGCCTTTATTGCCGCTGATGCCGTCCTCGACGATTTCGGCATCCCAGTAGGAATAGGCCAGCGTCAGGTTCCAGCGGTCGTTGAGCGCCATCTTGCCTTCCAGCTCGACGCCGCGCACGTTGACCTCGCCGATCTGGCGCTGCACCGCCGGGCTGATATAGGTCGGCACATTGGTCTGGCTGAGATCGAACAGGGCGACGGTGAACAGGCCGTCAAAACCCTCCGGCTGATATTTCATGCCGATTTCGTACTGGATGCCTTCCTGCGGCTTCAGCGAGCCCTCCACCGTGTAGCCATTGCCGGTCGGGGCGACCAGCGGCTGGAAGGATTCCGAATAATTGGCATAGGCGGCCAGCTGCGGATTGATCTTGTAGGTGAGGCCGGCGCGCTTGGTGAAGGCATCGGCCGTGGTGTGATCGGAGGTGCCGGTCAACAGGTAATCCGCGGTGTTGTCGACATAGTCGTAGCGCCCGCCGAGCGTGACGATCCAGCGCTCGTCGATGGTCAGCTGTTCCTGCGCATAGATGCCGACGGCCTTCTGCTTGACCACCCAGTCGACATAAGGCGTATCCACGACGCAGGCACGGCCGCAATAGACCGGGTCGTTGATGTCGATCGGTCCCGCCGTGCCATAGCGGATATCCTCATGGGTATCGTCATAGGCGAAGTCGGCGCCGACCAGCAGCTTGCTGTCCATAGTCTGCCAGCTGCTGTCATACTGCAGCTGGTTGTCGATGGCGAAGCGATCCG
Source organism: Agrobacterium sp. a22-2 (assembly GCF_012276985.1). Classification (GTDB taxonomy): domain Bacteria; phylum Pseudomonadota; class Alphaproteobacteria; order Rhizobiales; family Rhizobiaceae; genus Allorhizobium. Next base: position 265,725 of record NZ_JAAXMM010000002.1, read on the forward strand.
AGGTGCCGTAGGTGGCAAAGGAGGTGCGGTCGGCGGTCGGGTCGGTCGAGGCGCCGTAGACTTCCTCGTAGTCGAGGTTCAGATGGGAATAACGGGCGGTCTGGCGGAAGGTCAGGCCGTTGTCGAAATCGTGCTCGAAGAGATAGCCGATATCGGTCTGTTCGGTATCGAACTTGTTGTATTCCGGCTCGCCGAGAAAGGTGTCGGGGTCGATGTCGAGGCCGGTCGGGAAGCCGCGGGCGCCGTTGCCGTCGCGTTTGCTGTAATCGGTGAGGATGGTCAGCGATGTGCCGTCATCCGGGCTGATGGTGAGTGCCGGCGCGATATAGACGCGGTCGTCGTTGGAATAGTCGCTGCCGTGGTCGCCATCCTGCCAGAGGCCCGTGAAGCGGTAGCTCCAGACGCCTTCCGGATCGATGGCGCCGCCGAAATCCGTGCCCACTTCCAGATGTTCTTCGCCGAAGGTGGTGTAGACCTCGGCATGGAACTCGTCCTGCGGACGCTTGGTGACCGAATTGACCAGGCCGCCCGGGCCGTTGAGGCCGAACAGGGTGGAGGTCGATCCCTTCAAAATCTCGACGCGCTGCAGACCGTAGGGCTCGAGGCGGCTGGCCGTGAACCAGGCCGGAATGCGCGCCGGCAGACCGTCGCGATAGGTGCCGAGCACGGTCTGCGCGAAGCCGCGGATGCGGTAATAGTCGTAACGGTCGTCGGAGCCGAATTCATCGACCAATACGCCCGATGTATAGGCCAGCGCGTCCTGCAGGCTCTCGACGCCGCGGGTTTCCAGTTCTTCCTCGGTGACGACCGAGACGGCGGCCGGCACGTCGATGATCGGCGCATCGGTCTTGCTGGCGGTCGCCGACTGGGTGGCGACGATCGAGGCATCCGGTCCGACCGGGCCGCCGCCTTGTGTTCCCGTGACGGTGATCGGGTCGAGCTGGGTCGTTCCATCCTGGCTGGTGGTCGAGGTCGCATCCTGGGCAAGAGCCGGAGCCAAAGGTGCCACGAGGATCAGAAGAGCTGCGCCGGCCGATAGTGCCCTGCAATGGGCGGCGACCCTTGCCCTATTCCTGTTCCCGGCCCCCGCCTGAACTGTTAAGCCCATCTCCGTCTCTCCTTGATGCTGTCTCTCAAAACTGCCAGTGCCGATGCGACCTGTCCCCGATCACATTGGCCTGTTTCGACGGGACATTATTAACTGAACCAAATGAGTCAACTTTAAAGGTGACAATTATAATCAGCTTTCCCTTGGTGTGGCGAAATGGACACGGGCGGGTTCTGGACTGACGTGCGGGGGCGGGGCGGCGTCGATGACCGGCCCATTGCCGAATGGCAGGGAATAGGTTTGATAAGGTGAGCTGAACGGCGGCGGGCGATGCGCAATGCGTCGCTTCGTGATAAAAAAGACGACCGGGTGGAGATGGGCATGCCGATTCTCGAAATTCTCGACTATGCCGGCATCGCGGTGTTTGCCGCCACCGGCGCGCTATCGGCGTCGCGCAAGCAGCTCGATATCATCGGCTATGTCTTTCTGGCCTGCGTGACGGCGATCGGCGGCGGCACCATGCGCGACGTCGTGCTCGGCGCCACGCCGGTCTTCTGGGTGGCAAGCCCGATCTATCTGCTGATCAGCACGGCGGTTGCGATCGTGCTGTTCTTCACCGCTCATCTGTTTCAATCACGCTACCGCGTGCTGGTCTGGCTCGATGCGGTCGGCATGGCCGCCTATTGCGTAATGGGGGCGGCCAAAGGCTTCGCGGCCAGCGGCTCGTTCACCGTGGCGCTGGTGACAGGGGCGCTGACCGCCACCTTCGGCGGCGTGCTGCGCGATATCCTGGCCGGCGAACCCTCGGTGCTGCTGCGCCCGGAAATCTACGTGACGGCCGCTCTTTGCGGCTCCTTCGTCTTCGTGCTGGCCAGCTGGGTCGGCCTGCCGCAATCGGCCGCCTCCGTACTCGGCTTCCTCTCAGCCTTCGCCGTGCGCGGCGGGGCGCTTTATTACGGCTGGCAGCTGCCCAGGGGCAAGGCGCTGCCGGGGCGGGATCCGGATGATGTGCTTTAGAGGGGGCGGAGTGGTGAGAGACGAGGTGTGTCGGGTGGAATGGTCGCTATCGGCCCTAAGGAGACATTCAGGGGCCGGTCTCCAGAAAACTGAGATCGGGTAAAAAGCGGGCAGTCGCCTTACCATTGGGTTCTCGGAGCACTCGCCACTCGGCGTCGTAGAGGAAACTCTTCGGAGTTGGATTGGAAGCTTTGTGATAAGCGGTGGCCGATTCTCTTTCATAAGGAACGATTGTTCCAGAATGTGTCGCCGGATTAGTCGCGGAGCGCAACAAAGTCGTGAGTGTTGACAGTCTCACGCATATTCTGCATTCTGAAAATGGCGCTTCGTAGGGTGCACCGGCCTTTGAGCCGACTGGGCAACGCCCGCCTACAACTTCAAAGGTAGCGCTTATGCCGAATCTCGAAAACCTCAAGAAGCAAGCCAAGCAGTATCTGCGGTGGCATCGCGAGCGGTATTATCCAGTCGCGGCCCATATCCGCGCTGCTTTGCCACGATTTCAACACCTCGACGATAATCAGATATTGGAATCTAGTTTCAAGCTGAATGACGCGCAAGAACTTGTCGCACGTCAATTGGGATTCGAGGGGTGGCTGGCGCTCAAGTCAGGAGCCTGTGGCATGACCAATCAAAGCAGACAGACCGCATCCCACCCGGTTCTGAGTTCTGTCTCCGCGCAACTCTTCGTCTCCGACATCAAAGCGTCGTGTGAATTCTTCACCGACAAACTCGGCTTCGCGCTCGACTTTGCTTACGGCGACCCTCCATTTTATGGACAGGTTGTTCGTGACAATGCGCGCCTCGCTCTGAGGCTAGTTTGTGAGCCTGTGTTTGTCGGCGACATGCGACAACGCGAACATCTGCTCTCCGCCTCGATCACGGTTAACACCGCAAGTGAGATCAAGCGACTCTTTCTGGATTTCCAAGCTACCGGAGTGGATTTTCACCAGGCGCTCAAGAAGGAGCCGTGGGGTGCTCGAAATTTCATTGTTAGGGACCCGGACGAAAACCTCATACTGTTTGCTGGTCCGGCCGACTAAATATATCTCAAATCTCTGAATACCGACCTAGATTGTCTCAGCATTCCCGAAATCTGCGACATGCTTTTCCGGTAGGTCAATGTCAGGTCTTCGGCGGCTCGACTGAGCCGACGTCCGCAATAAAGGTTGAAAGACGATAATATCGAGCTGTGCTGTTATGTCTCCTATTGGCGCAGAGCGGAAATGATTTCCGGTTCCGCCAATTGCGGACATTGCATCGATTCCGATAATGTCGACAGCCAAAGTGCCAGCACGATATGCGGTCACCTGTCGGCAAGCGACCCTATCGGACGTCAAGGATGTGTCGATGACAGCCTGCCCGGACTATGCGGGCGGCAAGTCGAGGCCGTTCGGGAGCGAGATCCAGATGACAGTCTGTGCCTCTGGGGAATGGCGGGACAGATGGCCCTTGCCGTGTGTGTCTTCCACGAGCACGAAGCTGCCCGCCTGAACGTGGCGAACCTCGCCGTCGCTGGTTTCGTATTCAACCGAACCATCGAGTCTCACCGTCAGCACAGGCTCCGGGACCTTGTGCCAGGCAACCTGCCGCATGCCCGCCGGGATGTGGGTGAGGCGGACGCGGGACGCCGGACAACTGGCCGTCACGTCGAACGGCGCGGCATCGGGGTGCACCGATATCTTCGTGGTGGGGAGTTCGACTTCGTCGAAATGCGACTCGCCATCCGGGGTGGCATAGATGCGCAGGCACTTCATGACGGCTGGCTCCTTGTGGTTCGCCATGCTGAAACGAAGCATGCATAGCATGAAGAGGTGGGGTAACACCACGCGGCTGCTGCGAGAGTTCTGGTGTGGGCCAAAGCCAATGGCACTTCGAGCACCGACTCGCGGCGGCCGCACCACAAAACAAAAACATCCGGGAAAAAATGGTAGCGGGAGGCAGAGTTGAACTGCCGACCTTGGGGTTATGAGTCCCACGCTCTAACCAACTGAGCTACCCCGCCACAGGGGTCCGAAGGGGCGTTCGCCGCTCCGGCCTTAGGTTGGCCGGCTTATAAGATGCGGCTCGTCATCCTGTCAAGCGCCGCCTTCATCTTTGTGTCGTGAAAAATCGGCCTGCGCTTTTGCATGGTCCGTCGGCTCGCGCCGGCCGGGCCGGTTCAGGCGGCGACGGGCCTTTGCAGCAGGGCCTGGAGGCTTGCTTCGGCCTCGTGTGAGCGTTCCGAGCGCTCGATGAAGCCGCCGCCGTAAACGCGGGCATCCGGGCCGAGGCCGGAATAGAGCACGCAGGCCTGGCCGGGGGCGACGCCGGCTTCGCCGATCTCCAGGTCGACATAGGTGCCGCTGCTGTCGCTGTGCAGGGTTGCCGGTGCCGGCGGGCGGGTGGAGCGCACCCTTGCATAACAGGCAAAGCCGTCGGCGGCTTCTTCATTAAGTGTCAGGTCACCCAGCCAGTTGATGTCGCGCAGATAGACGCGGTGGGTTTCCAGCGCTTCCTTGGGGCCGACGATGACGCGGCGCGAGCGGGCGTCGAGATAGACCACGTAGAGCGGTTCGCCGGTGGCGACGCCCAAGCCCTTGCGCTGGCCGATCGTGTAATGAAGGATGCCGTCATGGGTGCCGAGAACGCGTCCGTCGAGATGGACGATCTCGCCGGCCAGCGCCGCATTGGGGCGCAGCTTGTTGATGATATCGGCATATTTGCCCTGCGGCACGAAACAGATGTCCTGGCTGTCGGCCTTCTTGGCGACGACCAGGCCCATGTCTTCGGCCAGCGCCCGGGTTTCTGCCTTGGAGAGGTGCCCCAACGGAAAGCGCAGGTAGTCGATCTGTTCCTGGGTGGTGGCAAACAGGAAATAGCTCTGATCGCGCTCGTTGTCGATCGGCCGGAACAAGGCGCGGTGGCCGGGATCGTTGGCGAGCGGCACGGATTTCGAGCGGATGTAATGGCCGGTCGCCAGCGCATCGGCGCCGAGTTCCTTGGCCGTTGCCAGCAGATCGGCGAATTTGACGGTCTGGTTGCAGGCTACGCACGGGATCGGTGTTTCGCCGGCCACATAGCTTTCCATGAACGGGTTGATCACCGTGTCGCGGAAGCGCTGTTCGTAATCCAGCACGTAATGGGGAATGCCAAGCGTTTCGCAGACGCGGCGCGCATCGTCGATATCCTGGCCGGCGCAGCACGAGCCGGCGCGGTGCACGGCGGCGCCATGGTCGTAGAGCTGCAGGGTGATGCCGAGCACGTCGTAACCTTCGCGCTTCAGGATGCCGGCGACGACGGAGCTATCGACGCCGCCCGACATGGCGACGACGACGCGGGTGTCTTCCGGCCTTTTGTCAAAATCCAGACTATTCACGGGCGTTCCGCCATTCTCAAGCGTTGCATGGGATCGCGTCCTCAAAGGCTCAGCCGCCGCGAAAGACGCCAAATTGCGGGTCTGCGGCAATTCTCGATATCGATCCGATTGTTGAGGGATATAGAAAGGATTGCTCCGGCATGCAAGGGGTTGCTGATTCGCGGTCAGGGCCGGATGGGGCCAAGAAGAGGATTTGGATGCAAAAAGGTTTGACGCTCAGCGTCGTCGAGGAGCGGTTTCCGGTTTCCGGCACGTTTACGATCTCGCGCGGCTCGCGCACGGAAATCCGGGTCGTGACGGTGGAGATCTCGGATGGTGTGCATATCGGGCGCGGCGAATGCGTGCCCTATGGGCGCTATGGCGAGACGGTCGACGGGGTGATCGAGACGATCCTGTCGCTGGGGCCGGACTTTGCGCAAGGGCTTGATCGGGCCGGCCTGCAGCAGCGGTTGCCGGGCGGGGCGGCGCGCAACGGGCTCGATTGCGCGCTGTGGGATCTCGAGGCCAAGCGGGCCGGTCAACCGGTCTGGCAGCTGGCGGGGCTCAGCCCGCCAAAACCGATCCAGACGGCCTTTACCCTGTCGCTCGACACGCCCGCCAATATGCGCGCCGCGGCGGAGAAAAATGCCGGTCGGCCGCTGTTGAAGGTCAAGCTCGGCACCGATGCCGATCTGGAGCGCATCCTGGCGGTCCGGGCCGGGGCGCCGCACTCGACGATCATTGTCGATGCCAACGAGGGCTGGACGGCGGAGCATTACCTCGCCTTGGCACCGGAACTGGTGCGGCTCGGCGTGGCGCTGGTCGAGCAGCCGCTGCCGGCCGGTCATGACGAGGTGCTGTCGACGATCGAGCGCGTGCTGCCGGTCTGCGCCGACGAGAGCTGCCACGACCGGGCGTCGCTGGGCCAGCTGATCGGCAAATACGATGCGGTCAATATCAAGCTCGACAAGGCGGGCGGGCTGACCGAGGCGCTGGCCATGCGCGATGCGGCGGTGGCCGCCGGCTTTCAGATCATGGTCGGCTGCATGCTCGGCACCTCGCTTGCCATGGCACCGGCCTTCCTGGTGGCACAGGGCGCGCCCTACGCGGATCTCGACGGCCCCCTGCTGCTGGCTAGCGACCGCCACGAGGCGATCCGCTACGAGGGGTCGCAGATGCAGGCGCCGGCGGCGGGGTTGTGGGGGTAGGGCACGGTAGGACCGGTATCATATGTGGTTTACCCCCCTCTGCCCTGCCGGGCATCTCCCCCACACGGGGGGAGATCGACGCGGGGCTGGCGCTGCATCCAAGCCGTTAAACAACGGCGAGATTGGAAACAACGAAGACCTGGATGGCAGCATCGTTACTTCCGTCATAACTGAAGGGCGAGCGGTCGCGATCTGCCGATCTCCCCCCGTGTGGGGGAGATGCCCGGCAGGGCAGAGGGGGGAACCGATGGCGCTGTCTTCACCCGTCGGCCCGATCAGAGCCCGTTCAGCTCGACCCGGTGGCGCTGCATGGTGAGGAATTTTGCATAATCCCGGTCGTAGAGGGCCTTGCGGGCCGGGTTCGGCGCGATGCGTTGGCCCGAGGGGGCCATGGCGGCGCCGGCAGCGGTGAGACTTTTATAGAGCCCGCCGGCGGCGGCAGCGTTCATGGCGGTGCCGACCAGCACGGCGTCGCGGCTGTCGGGAATGACGAGGTCGCAGCCGGTGACATCGGCGTAGAGCTCGACCAGCAGCGGGTTCTTCACATGGCCGCCGGTCAGGTGCAGCACGCTGCTGTGCGTGCCGCTTGCCGCCATGGTTTCGAGGATCTGCCTGAGCCCCAGCGCGATGGCGACGCAAGCGCGCCAGTAGAGCCGGCCGAGGCCGTCGAAGGAGGTATCGAGCGTCAGGCCAGATATCACGCCGGTCAGGTGCGGATCGGCAAAGGGCGAGCGGTTGCCGTGGAAATCCGGCAGGATCGCGATGCGGTCGGCAAACCCTGCGCCTTCGATTGCGCGGAGCTGCTGGACGCGGGCGATGACCTGCTGGTGGCGCTCGGGCGTCGGGTCGCCGCCAAGGCTGTGCAGCCTGAGCAGATGGCCAAGCAGGGCACCGGTTGCCGATTGGCCGGCCTCGATCAGCCATTGGCCGGCAAACACCGTTTCGCGATAAGGCCCCCACAGGCTCTTGCCGAATTGCGGATCGCCGGCAAAACTGATGATGCAGCTGGACGTGCCACCGACCAGCGCCGTCTGCTGGTGCAGCGTGTGCGGATCGGCCGCCACGCCGCCGAGCACGCCGAGCGCCCCGGCATAGGCATCGACCATGCCGGCCGCGACGCTGACCGTCTCGTCGAGGCCCAATTCCGCCGCGCCTGCCGCCGAGAGACGGCCGACCGGCGCGCCGACCGGGACGGCGGTGTCTGGAAGCGTGCCCTTCTGCACGAGGTCATCGAGGCCGATCAGGCTCAGGAAATCGGCCTGCCAGCCGCTGACGCGGCCGGCGACGAAATTCCACTTGGAGGTCAGCGTGCAGACCGAGCGCTCGGTCGAGCCGGTCGCCCGCCAGGTGAGGAAGTCCGAGAGGTCGAAGAGATAGCCGACGCGGTCCCAAAGGTCGGGACGATGGCGCTTCAGCCACATCAGCTTGGGCATCTGCATCTCCGGCGAAATGCTGCCGCCACAATGGGCAAGCGTCGGATGGCCGGTGCGGTTGCATTCCTCCGCTTCCGTTGCGGCGCGATGGTCGAGCCAGGCGATGGTGTCGAAGGCCTCGCCGTCTTCTGTCTCAAGCGCCAGCGGCGCGCCGTCGTGGTCGCGCAGCACCAGCGAGCAGGTGGCGTCGAAGGCCAGCGCCGCGATACGATCCGGCGCAATGCCGGACTGTTGCAGGGCGCCCCGCACTGCATGGCAGCAGGCGCGCCAGATGTCTTCGGAGCCATGTTCGCCGCGCTCGTCCTGCGGCCGGCGCAGCAGAATCGGATGTTCGCAGCGCACCAGAAGTTGGCCGTTGCGGTCGACCACGCCGGCGCGTGCGCTGCCCGTTCCGACATCCACCGCAATCACGTGGTCCCGCATTATGGCCTGTTTCCGTCCCGGTTCTTCATTTTGCGATAAGGTGGAGTAATTCGGCCATGGCGTCAAACACGGCGTCCGGCTTCAGCCGTGTCACGGCGTCGCGATGGCCTGCTGTACCGGCATGGGAGCCGCCGGTAAAGGCAAAGACCGTCATGCCGGCCGCCTGCGCGGCCTCGATGCCGGCCGGGCTGTCCTCGATGACGATACAGTCCTTCGGATCCCGCTGCATCTGCCCGGCGGCATAGAGAAACAGATCCGGCGCCGGCTTGCCGTGCTTGACCATGCTGGCGCTGAAGATATTCGGCACGAAGCGGTCGATGAGGCCGGTGACGGTCAGCGACAGCTCGATGCGCTCGCGCTGGCTGGACGAGGCGACGCACCAGGAAAAGCCTTTGGTTTGCAGATCGTCGAGCGCCGTGGCGACGCCGGGAATGGGCTGCAGGTCGCGCCGGAACCGCGCATAGAGATCGGTGCGCAGTTTCAGCAGGAAGGCCTCGTCGATCTCCAGGCCGAATTCGTCGCGGGCCGTCTCGATGACGGCGCCAAGGCTGCGGCCGAGAAAGCGGCGATAGGCCTCATCGCTGTCGATGGAGACACCGGCCGCACCCAGGGCATCGACCAGCACGTCGACGGAAATCGGCTCGCTGTCGACCAGCACACCATCGCAATCGAAGATGATGAGCTGTCGTGCCGTCTGCGCCATGCCGATCATCCTATCCGCCGAGTGTACCGTCGAGATAACGCTGAAGGGTTCCAGCGGTGCCGACTGCGCGCAAGCTAGCAAGAGCCTCAGCGAAGCGCTTGATGAATTGAGGGTTTTCCCCGACTTTGCCGAAGATGTCGCCCTGCGCCAGGAAAACGAGCGGGTCGGACTTCGAGGCGAGCGCCGTGGCATGCAGCCGGTCGGCGCTCGGATCGTTGAAGGTAATGTCCTTGCCGCTGTCGGTGACGCCCTCGAAATAGCGGCACCACAGGGCCGACACCAGCGCCAGGCCGGTGACGTCGAGGCCCTTGGCAAGGCGATCGGCAGTCGAGGGCAGGATGAATTTCGGCTGGCGGTTGGAGCCGTCCTGCGCCAGGCGCGGAATGGTGTCGCCGATCTTCGGGTTGGAAAAGCGACTTTCGATCAGGGTGAAATAGTCTGCCAGGCTGGTGTTGGGTACCGGCGGCACGATCGGGATGATCTCCTCGTTTTCCAGCTTGGCGAGATAGGCGCGGATCAACGGGTTTTCCATGGATTCGTGCACGAAATGAATGTCCATCAGGGCGGCCGGATAGGCGATGGCCGCATGGCCGCCATTGAGGATGCGCAGCTTCATCAGCTCGTAAGGGGCGACATCCGGCACGAAGGTCACGCCGACCTCTTCAAGCGCCGGGCGGCCGAGCGGGAACTTGTCCTCCAGCACCCATTGTTTGAACTCTTCGCAGAACACCGGCCATTTGTCGTCGATGCCGTAGGTGTCGCGGGCAATGCCAATCTCGCGCTCGCCGGTCGCCGGCGTGATGCGGTCGACCATGGCATTGGGGAAAGATACGTTCTCCTCGATCCAGTGGGCGAAATCCGGATCCGACAGTTTTGCGAGACCGGTGATGGTTGCCTCCGTCACTTCGCCATTGCCGGGGATATTGTCGCAGCACATCACGGTGAAGGACGGAATGCCGGCGGCGCGGCGGGCCTTGAGGCCGGCGATAATCAGGCCGAAGACGCTCTTGGGATGGCTCGGATCGCCGGCATCGGCGACCATGGCCGGATGGGTCGGATCGAACTTGCCGGTGGCCGGGTCGATGTAATAGCCGCCCTCGGTGATGGTCATCGAGACGATGCGGATCGCCGGGTCTGCGAGCGCCGCGATGATCTGGTCGAAGTCAGGCGCGGTCAGGATGCCGGTCATTGGTCCGGTCACGGTGGCGGCACTGCGGTTGTTGTCCTGCTCGACGACGGTGGTCAGGTAATCCTGGGACTCGAGCTTCTCCTTCATCAGCCGGTCCGACGGCATGATGCCGGCGCCGACAATGGCCCAGTCGAGATCCTTGCCCTTGTTGAACAGCTCGTGGAGATAGATTGCCTGGTGGGCGCGGTGGAAATTACCGACGCCGAAATGCAGGATGCCGGCTTTCAGCTGCTCGCGGCGATAGGCCGGTACGGCAGCCGTCGAGGCGATGTCGGCGAGATTGGCGAGCGATAGGGTATGGGTCATGTCACGGTCCTCGGGTAGCGAGACGCATAGTCTTTGCGAAATGGGCGCCGGGGCGCTCAGCTCATCCAGTTGCCGCCGTCGACATTGTATGTCTGGGCGACGATGTAGTCGGCTTCGGGCGAGGCGAGGAAGATCGCCATGCCGGTCAGGTCCTCGGCCCGGCCCATGCGGCCGAAGGGCACGGCGTCGCCGACCTGTTTCTTCTTTTCGCCGGGTGCCAAGTTTTCGTGGCGGGCAAACAGCGCGTCGACGCCATCCCAATGCTCGCCGTCGACCACGCCGGGGGCGATCGCGTTGACGTTGATGCCGTGCTTGATGAGGTCTAGGCCGGCCGATTGGGTGAGCGAGATGATCGCCGCCTTGGTGGCGCAGTAGACACCGACCAGCGCTTCGCCGCGCCGTCCTGCCTGGCTTGCCATGTTGATGATCTTGCCGCCCTTGCCCCTCGATATCATCGATTTGGCGGCGGCCTGCAGCATGAACAGCGAGCCGGCGACATTGATCGAGAACAGCCGGTCGTAGCTGGCCCTGGTGATCTCGACGATCGGCGCCAGGTCGAACAGGGCGGCATTGTTGATCAGGATGTCGATGCCGCCGGTCTTCTCCTCGACGGCCCGGATGGCGGCATCGATGGAGGACTGTTCGGTCACGTCGAGCAGAACCGGATAGGCATTCGGCCCGAGGGCCGCGGCGGTGTCGCTGGCCCGCACGAAGTCGATATCGGCAATGGCAACTGTCGCGCCTTCAGCGATATAGGCTTCAGCAAAAGCCCGGCCGATGCCGCGTGCCGAGCCGGTGATGAGGGCGCTTTTTCCAGCCAGTCTGTTCATCGTATTGCCAGTCCCTTGTCGTCGAAGCGGTGGATACGGTCGGCATCCGGGGTGAGGAAGACCTTGTCACCGTGACCAACGGGAAAGTCGCCGCTGGTACGCACCGTCACCATGCCGATCCCGTCGACTTGAATGTGCAGGAAGGTGTCCGATCCCAGATGCTCGGCGACGCCGACGATGCCGGGCCAGGTGCCGCTCTCCTTGGAGAGTTTGATATGTTCCGGGCGAAAGCCGATGGTGTGGGCCTGGTAGGGTGCAGCCACCGCGCCGGTGGCAAAGTTCATCCGCGGCGAGCCGATGAAGCCGGCGACGAAGATGTTGTCGGGCTTGTTGTAGAGATCGAGCGGCGAACCGACCTGCTCGATGTGCCCGGCACTCAGCACGACGATCTTGTCGGCCATGGTCATGGCTTCGACCTGGTCGTGGGTGACGTAGATCATCGTCGTCTTCAGCTGCTGGTGCAGCTCGCTGATCTCCAGCCGCATGGTGCCGCGCAGCGAGGCGTCGAGGTTGGACAGCGGTTCGTCGAACAGGAAGGCCGAGGGTTCGCGCACGATGGCACGGCCGATGGCGACGCGCTGGCGCTGGCCGCCGGACAGTTGGCCCGGACGCCGGTCGAGATAATTGGTGAGGTTGAGCACGCGGGCGGCGTCGTTGACCTTCTTGTCGATGACGGCGGGATCGAGCTTGGCCATCTTCAGCGGGAAGGCGATGTTGTTGCGCACCGACATATGCGGATAAAGCGCATAGGACTGGAACACCATGGCAAGACCGCGCTTGGCGGGCGCTTCGCCGGTGACATCACGGCCGTCGATGACGATGTGGCCGCTGGTGGTGTCCTCCAGGCCGGCGATCAGGCGCAAAAGCGTCGACTTGCCGCAACCCGACGGGCCGACGAAGACGACGAATTCGCCTTCCTTGATCTCCAGGTCGATGCCCGGAATGACGATGGTCGCCCCGAAGGACTTCGAGACCTTGTTCAGTACGATATTGCCCATGTTGTTTTCTCCCCGAGCGTTCTCGGCTTATTGGATTGCCGACGTCTCTTATTTCACCGCGCCGAAGGTCAGGCCGCGCACCAGTTGCTTCTGGCTAAACCAGCCCATGATCAGGATCGGTGCGATGGCGAGCGTCGATGCGGCCGACAGCTTGGCCCAGAACAACCCCTGCGGACTGGAGAACGAGCTGATGAAGGCCGTCAGCGGCGCGGCATTGGTCGCCGTCAGGCGGATCGTCCAGAAGGCTTCGTTCCAGGCGAGAATGATGTTGAGCAGCATGGTCGAGGCGATGCCCGGCACGGCCATGGGGGTCAAGACATAGATGATCTCGTTCCACAGGGACGCGCCGTCCATGCGGGCCGCTTCGAGGATTTCCGACGGAATTTCCCGGAAGTAGGTGTAGAGCATCCAGACGACGATCGGCAGGTTGATCATGGTCAGCATGACGGTCAGGCCGATGCGGCTGTCGAGCAGGCCGAGGTTGCGGAAGATCAGGTACATCGGAAACAGCACCGCCACCGCCGGCATCATCTTGGTCGACAGCATCCACATCAGGATGTCCTTGGTGCGCTTCGTCGGCGAGAAGGCCATGGACCAGGCGGCCGGGACGGCGATCAGTAGCGCGAGAAGCGTCGAGCCGATCGACAGAATCACCGAGTTCATGAAGGGTTTGAAGTAGTTGTACTGGCCCTGGACCTCGGCATAACTTTCCAGCGTGCCGGAGGGGATCATGTTGAAGCCGGCGATCGCTTCCGTTTCCGATTTGAACGATGTGATGATCGTGTAGAGGATCGGAAAGAAAATGATCAGGGCGACGATCCAGGCCGCGACGGTGAAGACTGCCTTGCGTTTTGTGCTGATAGCGCGTGCCATGATGTCTTCTCCTACTTGTCCAGGTTCTTGCCGACGGCGCGCATGGCGAAGAAGGCGACGATGTTGGCAAGGATGACGGCGATGATGCCTCCGGCCGATGCCTGGCCGATTTTGAATTCGAGCGAGGCCTTCTGGTAGACCAGGAAGGGCAGGTTGGTGGAGGCGTAGCCGGGGCCGCCATTGGTGGTGACCAGGATCTCCGCATAGACGGCCAAGAGGAAGATCGTCTGGATCAGGATGACGACGGTGATCGCCCGCGACATGTGCGGCAGCGTCAGATACCAGAAGCGCGACAGGAAGCCGGCACCGTCCATTTCGGCGGCTTCCTTCTGCTCACCGTCCAGCGATTGCAGGGAGGTCAGCAGGATGAGGGTAGCAAACGGCAACCATTGCCAGGCGACGATGATGATGACGGAAAACAGCGGATATTGCGCGAACCAGTCGACCGGTTGCAGGCCGAAGAAACGCGAGATGTCGGCAAAGACGCCGTAGCTCGGATGCATGATCATGTTCTTCCAGACCAGTGCCGCCACCGGCGGCATGACGAAGAACGGCGAGATCACCAGGATGCGCACGATCCCCTGGCCGAAGATCGGCTGGTCGAGCAGCAGCGCCAGAAGGGTGCCGCCGATCACGGTGATCAACAACACGCTGCCGACGATCAAAAGGGTGTTGATGATCGAATAGAGGAAAGCCGGATTGGAATAGAACAGCGCATAATTGGCGAAACCGACGAAGCCATCGCGCATGGGGTTCAGCGGATTATACTGCTGGAAGGAGAACCACAGGGTGAAGGCGAGCGGTACGATCATCCAGATGAACAGCATCAGCACGGATGGCGCCAGCATCAGCCTGGCAAGCGTTTGCGTCTGTCGCGTGGCCATGAAGTCCTCCCTTGATTGATCTGGACCGTTCGGTCTCTTGCTGCATGTCGGCGCGTCATCGCGCGAAGGTCGTTGCCGGGATCGTCAGGGCGGTCTCGACCGTCCTGCGGCCGCAGCTTCGGTGACCTGGGGCGCATCGCGTCCGCCGCCGCGGTTCTTGCCTTGAGAGACATATGGCCGCCCGCCTGATGAGGGGGCGACCATGGGCAGGGCCGGTCGAGTGGATCTGCGGCCCTGCTCAGTCGTTTTCGTCAGGACTACTTGATGTAGCCGCCTTCGGTCATGGTGGATGTCGAGACATCCTGGGCCTGCTTCAGTGCCTCGTCAACGCTCATCTGGCCGGCAAGGGCTGCCGAGAAGAGCTGGCCGACCGTCGTGCCAAGGCCCTGGAATTCAGGAATGGCGACGAACTGGACACCGACATACGGTACCGGCTTGACAGTCGGCTTGGTCGGGTCGGCGGCATTGATCGAGTCGAGCGTCATCTTGGCGAACGGAGCCGCCTTCTGATACTCGGGATTGGCGTAGAGCGAGGAGCGCGTGCCCGGGGGAACGTTGGCCCAGCCTTCCTTGGAGGCGACCAGCTCGAGATAGGCCTTGCCGGTTGCCCAGGAGACGAATTTCTGGGCGGCTTCCGCCTTCTGCGTGCCAGCCGGTACGGCCAGCGACCATGCCCACAGCCAGTTGCCGCGCTTGCCGAGACCGGTGTCCGGTGCCAGGGCGTAGGCAACCTTGTCGGCAACCGTCGAGTCCTTCGGGTTGGACACGAAGGAGGCTGCCACGGTGGCATCGATCCACATGCCGCATTTGCCCTGCTGGAACAGCGCCAGGTTCTCGTTGAAGCCGTTGGAGGAGGCACCGACCGGGCCGGCATCCTTCATCAGATCGACGTAGAACTGCAGCGTGTTCTTCCATTCCGGCTGATCGAACTGCGGCTTCCACTCTTCGTCGAACCAGCGGGCGCCAAACGAGTTGGACATGGCGGTCAGGAAGGCCATGTTCTCGCCCCAGCCGGCCTTGCCGCGCAGGCAGATGCCGTTGATCTCGGCGCTACGGTCGGTCATCTTGCGGGCCGCGTCGGCCACGAAGTCCCAGGTGGGCGCGTCGGGCATGGTGAGGCCAGCCTTTTCCATCAGGTCCTTGCGGTACATGATGAACGAGCTTTCGCCGTAGAACGGGGCTGCATAAAGCTTGCCGTCGACGGAGAGACCGCCGGCAATCGCCGGGATGATGTCTGCGGCGTCGTAATCGGCGCCGAGATTGTCGAGCGGCAGCAGCCAGTTCTGCTTGGCCCAGATCGGAACTTCATAGGTGCCGATCGTCATCACGTCATACTGGCCGCCCTTGGTGGCGATATCCGTGGTGACGCGTTCGCGCAGCACGTTTTCTTCCAGCGTGACCCATTCAACCTGAATGTCGGGGTTCTTGGCGGTGAAATCTTCCGTCAGCTTTTGCATCCGGATCATGTCGCCGTTGTTCACGGTGGCAACGGTGAGGGTTTCGGCCGAGGCCATTCCAGCCAGTGCCAATGCCGAGCATGCGCCCAGCAGAAAAGTCTTCAATGTCATGTCTTCCTCCCAGAAGAGAAATGAGCATTCGCTTTGCTCATGGGCAATTACTCACTTTTGGCGCGACGAAAGTCAATGCAGAATCCATGCTGCACTGCCGAAGCGGGGGGCTAACGGTCTGAATGGGCTTGGAAAAAACTTGTGGCCGAGGGCTGTCAGGCTTTCAGAAGGTAGCGCGCGGCGTCTTCATCGGTGATCAGCGCGTTGACGAAGCGGCCTTGGACGGCGGCGCGGATGGCGGCGTGCTTGCGTTTGCCCTTGGCAATGCCGATGACGCAGGACGTGTCGCGCGACGGCAGCGGAATACTGGCGACCCGCTCGTTGACGGGGTTGTCGAGCAGCTGCCCGTTGGCGTCGAAAATCCAGCCGCAGATCTCGCCGGTGGCGCCGGCTGTCAGCAGGCCTTCCATCTCGTCGGCTTGCAGGAAACCGTCGACTTCGAGTGGCGCCTGGTGACCCATTTCGCCGATGCCGACAAAGGTCACGTCGGCCTTGGTGCCCAGTGAAATCGTTGGAATGACAAGGGCTTGCTGGTGCAGCAGGTCGCGCTCTG
This sequence comes from Agrobacterium sp. a22-2, assembly GCF_012276985.1. Classification (GTDB taxonomy): domain Bacteria; phylum Pseudomonadota; class Alphaproteobacteria; order Rhizobiales; family Rhizobiaceae; genus Allorhizobium. Next base: position 282,092 of record NZ_JAAXMM010000002.1, read on the forward strand.
CACGCGACGAGACCAGCACGGGCAGCGGCATGGGGAAGTGGCGGGCCTGGATGGCGTCGGCCATCGAGAAAATGACGTTGTAATAAGCAGCCGAGCCGTCCGGGCTGATATTGCCGGTGAGCGAGACGATGCGGTGCTGCGGACAGGCCATCGGCGGCAATTGGTCGACGGCGGCGCGCAGAGTTCGTCCGGTGCCGATGGCGAGAATCAGCGGTTCGGGCTGTTTCAGCCAGCGCTCGATTTCCGCGGCACCGGCCTCGGCAAGGCCTGTCGTGGCCGAGTCCGAGCCCGGATCGCTCGGCACGATTTCCACCTGCCGCAGGCCGTATTTGCGCTTCACCGCTTCGCCGAGCTCAAGACAGACGGCGATCGGGTGGTCGAGGCGGACCTTGATCAGTTTTTCGGCAACGGCCAGCGAAACGAGGCGCTGGGCACTCTGGCGGGAAATGCCCATGGCGGCGGCGATTTCGTCCTGGGTGCGGCCAGCCACGTAATAGAGCCATCCGGCCCTCGCCGCATCGTCAAACCGTCCGTTGCTGCCTGCTTTGCGTGCCATGGAACCCCTTTGCCTTAATCTGAGTAACCCTGCCGGATTTGGCTGTCAATTGCCGAGCGGGCGCCGATCAGGCCGGGTTCCGGTGGGATGCCAGCACCAGTTCCACCTGGTTGTCGGCCAGCATGGCGGCAATATCGTCCGGCGGGCGCCGGTCGGTGACCAGCATGTCATAGGTCGAGGGCGCGTCGATGATGATCGGCGCCCTGCGGCCGAATTTGCCGGTGTCGGCGACGATCATCCGGCATTCGGCCTGCTTGGCCGCTTCGCGCGAAAAATCCGCCTCGTCCATGTCCTGCAGCATGAAGCCGTGGGCGGCATCGATGGCGGTGACCGACAGGATGGCGTAGCGGACCTGGAAGCGGCGCACGAAGGTGATGGCCTCCAGCCCGAAGGCGCCGCCATCGTGGGGCCGCAGTTCGCCGCCGGCGAAAAACACCCGGTTGCCGTTGCGGGTCGCCAGCGTCTGGGCGACGGCCAGCGAATTGGTGACGACGAACAGGTTCTGGTGCTTCTGGAGCGCCACGGCAATGAAGGCGGTGGTCGAGCCGATGTCGAGGAACAGCGTGTCGCCGTCGGCGATCCGGCTGGCGACGGCGGCGGCGATCGAGCGCTTGGCCTCCGGGTTTTCGCCCATGCGGAAATGCAGAGGCGGCTCGTTGCCGCTGTCCTTGATATGGACGCCGCCATGCACCTTGGTCACTAGGCCATTGGCCTCGAGCGTGCGGATATTGCGCCGGATGGTTTCTTCCGAGACGGCAAGGCGTTCGGCCAGGAACTGGATGCGGCCCGATCCGCCGGCCAGCCGCAATTCTTCCAGTATTTCCCGTTCGCGGTGGTTGGAAAAGGCCTGTTGCGGGTCCGGTTCTGCCATTCTTGACGTGTCCATGGGGTTTGTCGTCGACATCAATGCTTGCGTGCTTCGATCGCTTCCCGACCCAATAAGACGGGATCGGCCCGGATCGCCACGTCTTAATCCTACCGCGACTGCGGATGAAAATCCACATATTCCCAATATTTCGTTTCTTTCTGTGGTTTCTTCTTGACAGGGCCGGCGTTGTGTCCAACCATTTCGGGCAAATGCGCAGGCGAACGGGCAAAGGTTTTTGAACCTCCAGCCGGTTCGGATATGGGCGACGGGAACGAGAGGATAGTCATGGTCACTTCGCCGGAGGACAGGATCTCCGGGCTCGACATCTGGTCGGGTCCGGTCCGCATCGCGCCGCTCGACGGCGGCATGACCAACCGCAATTACCTGGTGCAGGATAGCGCCCGGCGCTGCGTGGTGCGGTTCGGCGATGACATTCCCGTGCACCATATCAGCCGCGCCAACGAGCTTGCCGCCAGCCGGGCCGCCCATGCGGCGGGCATATCGCCGGCGGTGGTGCATGCCGCCCCCGGCATGCTGGTGCTCGACTATATCGAGGCACGCACGCTGAAGGCCGAAGAGGTCCGCCAGCCGCAGATGCTGGCCCGCATCGTGCCGCTGATCCGCGCCTGCCACCACGACATCCCGAAATATTTCCGCGGACCGGCGATGATCTTCTGGGTCTTTCATGTGATCCGCGACTATGCTGCGAGCCTTGCCGATAGCGGCAGCCGGCACATGACCCTGCTGCCGTCGCTGGTGGCCAAGGCCGAAGGGCTGGAACAGGCGGCGGGGCCGTTCGACTTCGCCTTCGGGCATAACGACCTGCTGGCGGCCAATATTCTCGACGACGGCAAGCGGCTGTGGCTGATCGACTGGGATTATGCCGGTTTCAACACGCCGCTGTTCGATCTCGGGGGGCTCGCCTCCAACAACGGATTTTCCGCAGATGACGAGCGGGTCCTGCTCGAAACCTATTTCGACACGGCGCAGGGCGAGGCACAGATGCGGCGATACCGGGCGATGAAATGCGCCTCGCTGCTGCGCGAGACCCTGTGGAGCATGATCTCGGAAATCCACTCGGCGATCCACTTCGACTACTCGGCCTATACGGTCGAGAACCTGGCCCGTTTCAACGAGGCCTATTACATCTTCCAGCACGCGGTGAGGACATGACCATGAAAGAACTGCCCAGCACGGCCAAGGCCGTCGTCATCGGCGGCGGCATTATCGGCTGCTCGACGGCCTACCATCTGGCCAAGCTCGGCCTGACGGACACCGTGCTCTTGGAGCGCCACAAGCTGACCTCCGGCACCACGTTCCATGCCGCCGGCCTGGTCGGCCAATTGCGCACCAGCGCCAATATCACGCAATTGCTCGGCTATTCGGTCGAACTCTACAAAACGCTGGAGGCCGAGACCGGGCTTGGCACCGGCTGGAAGATGAATGGCGGCTTGCGGCTCGCCTGCAATGCCGAGCGCTGGACCGAGGTCAAGCGGCAGGCAACGACCGCGCAATCCTTCGGGCTCGACATGCAATTGCTGACGCCGAAGGAGGCGCTGAACCTCTGGCCGCTGATGACCATCGACGACCTGGTGGGTGCTGCCTTCCTGCCGACCGACGGCCAGGCCAATCCGTCCGACATCACCCAGGCGCTCGCGCGCGGCGCCCGCATGGCCGGCGCGTCGATCTTCGAGGATACCGAGGTGCTTGACCTTGAGATCGACAAAGGGAGGATCCGCGCCGTGCTGACCTCGCGCGGCCGTATCGAATGCGAGCGGGTGGTGGTCTGCGCCGGGCAATGGACGCGGGCCTTTGCGGCGCGCTTCGGCGTCAACGTCCCGCTGGTCTCCGTCGAGCACCAGTACATGATCACCGAGGGTTTCGGCGTGCCGTCCAACCTGCCGACGCTGCGCGATCCGGACCGGCTCACCTATTACAAGGAAGAGGTCGGCGGGCTGGTGATGGGCGGCTACGAGCCGAACCCGATCGCCTGGGCGGTGAACGGCATTCCCGACGGCTTTCACTATTCGCTGCTCGACAGCAATTTCGACCATTTCGAGCAGGTCATGGAACAGGCGCTCGGCCGCGTGCCGGCCCTTGAGACGGCCGGCATCAAGCAATTGCTGAACGGGCCGGAAAGCTTCACCCCCGACGGCAATTTTATTCTCGGCGAGGCGCCGGAGCTGAAGAATTTCTTCGTCGGCGCCGGCTTCAACGCCTTCGGCATCGCGTCGGGTGGCGGGGCCGGCATGGCGCTGGCCGAATGGGTGCACAAGGGCGAGCCGCCCTATGATCTCTGGCCGGTCGACATCCGCCGCTTCGGCCGTCCGCATTTCGACACGGACTGGGTGCGCACCCGCACGCTGGAGGCCTATGGCAAGCACTATACGCTGGCCTTCCCGCACGAGGAATATTCAAGCGGCCGCCCCTGCCGCAAGTCGCCGCTCTATGACCGGCTGAAGGCGCAAGGCGCCTGCTTCGGCGAAAAGCTCGGCTGGGAGCGGCCCAACTGGTTTGCCGATCTGGCCGCCGGCGAAGAACCGCGGGATATCTATACTTACGAGCGGCAGAACTGGTTTGCAGCCGTCGGCCGTGAACACAAGGCCGTGCGCGAAGACGCTGTGATCTTCGACCAGACCTCTTTTGCCAAATTCGTGCTGAAGGGCCGCGACGCCGAGGCCGCCCTGTCGTGGATTGCCGCCAACGACGTGGCAAAGCCGGTCGGTACGCTGACCTATACCCAGATGCTCAACGACAAGGGCGGCATCGAATGCGACGTGACCGTGGCGCGGATCACCGAGACCGAATTCTACATCGTCACCGGCACCGGCTTTGCCACCCATGATTTCGTCTGGATCGCCAAAAATATTCCCGAAGGCCTGCATGCCGAACTGGTCGACGTCACCTCGGCCTATACGGTTCTGTCGCTGATGGGGCCGAAGGCGAGGACCATCCTGGAAAAAGTGACGCGGGCCGATGTGTCCAACGCAGCTTTCCCGTTCGGGCGGGTGAAGACGATCGGTATTGCCGGCTGCCCGGTCCGGGCGCTGCGGGTCACCTATGTCGGCGAGCTCGGCTACGAGCTGCATCTGCCGGTCGAATATGCCGGCAGCGTCTACGATGCGCTGATGGCGGCCGGCAAGGATGACGGTCTCGTCAATGCCGGCTACCGCGCCATCGAAAGCTGCCGGCTGGAAAAGGGCTACCGTGCCTGGGGTTCCGATATCGGGCCGGACCATACGCCGATGGAAGCGGGCCTTGCCTGGGCAGTCAAGACCCGCAAGCAGATCCCCTTCAAGGGCCGCGAGGCGATCGAGCGGCAGCTCTCCGCCGGCGTCAGGAAACGCATGGCAGCCTTCGTCGTCGACGATCCGGCCGTGGTGCTTCTCGGCCGCGAGACGATCTACCGCGATGGCCAGCGGGTGGGCTGGCTGTCAAGCGGCGGCTTCGGCTATACGCTTGGCAAACCGATTGGCTACGGCTTTGTGCGCAACCCCGACGGCGTGACGGAAGACTATGTGCTGTCCGGCACCTACGAGCTGGATGTGGCGATGACGCGGTTTGCCTGCACGGTATCGCTGGCGCCGCTCTACGACCCCGGCATGGCGCGTATCAAGAGCTGATCTGCTCGCTTTGTCTGCAAGGGGAGTTATCCGTCATCCCGCACTTGATGCGGGATCCAGCGCGATCAAGTCCTTGTTCGCTATAGATTTTTTCACGGCGCAGACGCGCCGTGGCTGGATTCCAGCTTTCGCTGGAATGACGGAAGACGTTGGGGAAGACTTTGCCAGCAGAATGGTCCGCGGCGGTTCCGGCGGTTTCCGCTTTTTCCATTTTTCCCGTTGACCGGGCATTTTCGAGCGGCGATACCGCATGGCACAACGACGCCGCAAAACTCGAATGGACCTGCCATGAAATTGTCGATCCCTGATGCCGAAACCCTGGTTGCCGAGGTGCTGATGGGCAAGGGGGTGGCGCCGGGCAATGCCCGTTCGGTGGCCCGCGCGCTGGTGGCGGCGGAAGCGGCGGGGCAGGGCGGCCATGGCTTGCGCCGCGTTCCGGCCTATGCGGCGCAGGCGGTGGCCGGCAAGGTCAACGGCCAGGCGGTGCCTGTCGCGACACGGCCGAAACCCGGCGTGCTGCTGATCGATGCCCAGGACGGCTATGCCTATCCGGCGCTGGATCTGGCTGTCGAGCACCTGGTGCCGATGGCGCGCGAACAGGGCATCGCCATTGCCGCGATCCGCCGCTCCCATCATGCCGGCGTGATGGCGCTGACCGTCGAGCGCTTTGCGCAAGCGGGGCTGGCGGCGATGATGTTTGCCAATGCGCCGGCCTCGATGGCGCCCTGGGGCGGGCGCAAGCCGCTCTACGGCACCAATCCGATCGCCTTTGCCACGCCGGTCGCCGGCGCCGAGCCGATCGTCATCGACCTGGCGCTGTCGAAGGTGGCGCGCGGCAAGATCATGGCGGCAGTGCAGAAGAACGAGCCGGTGCCGGAGGACTGGGCTTTCGACGTCGACGGCAATCCGACGACCGATTCCCGTGCAGCCCTTGCCGGCACCATGGCGCCGCTCGGCGGGGCAAAGGGCGCGGCGCTGGCCATGATGGTGGAAATCCTCTCGGCCGGCATGATCGGCGCCAATTATGCCTATGAGGCCTCGTCGCTGTTCGACGACCAGGGCGCGCCGGTGGCGCTCGGCCAGACGATCATCGCCATCGACCCGATGGCGACCGGAGGGACCGGCGTGCTGGACCGGTTGCGGGACCTGGCCGACGAGATCGGCGCGCAGGAGGGCGTGCGCATTCCGGGCCGTCGCGGCCAGACCTTGCGGGCCAAGGCGCTGGAGGGCGGCATCGAGATCGACGACGACGTGATTGTGGCAGCGCGCAACGCCTGACGCGGATCGTTTAGGCCTCAAAGTCGGTGCGGCTGATCTGGTGGCGCTGCAGCTTGTCGTAAAAGGTCTTGCGCGGAATGCCGAGCGCCTCAATCGTGCGGCGCACGTCGCCGCTATTGTCGGCCAGCGCCTGGCGGATCAGCGCCGCCTCGCGGCGCTCCATGCGGTCGGGCAGCGACAGGCCCGGTGGCGTGTCGTCTTTGGCTGGTGCTGTATTGTCGTCTGCGAGGCCCAGTACGGTGCGTTCGGCGTAGTGGGCGAGTTCGCGGACATTGCCCGGCCAGTCATGGCTTTTCAGATGGTGATGGATGAAGGACGGCAGGTCGGGCACGTCGCGGCGGAAACGCTGGGCGGCGCGATGCAGGAAGTGGGAGAACAGCAGCGGAATGTCGCCACGCCGCTCGCGCAGCGGCGGGATCGAGATGGTCACGACGTTCAGCCGGAAATAGAGGTCCTCGCGAAAGCTGCCGCGCTGCAAGGGATCGCCGAGATCGACCTTGGCGGCTGCGACGACGCGCAGGTCGATCGGTCTGACCTCATTGGTGCCGAGCGGCATGACCTCGCGCATTTCCAGGACGCGCAGCATCTTGACCTGGGTGGCCAGCGGCATGCTCTCGATCTCGTCGAGAAACAGCGTGCCGCCGCCGGCATGTTCGATGCGGCCGATGCGCTTCTTCTGGGCGCCGGTAAAGGCGCCGGGTTCATGGCCGAACAATTCGCTCTCGATGACGGTTTCCGGCAGGGCGCCGCAATTGAGCGCCACGAAATGGCCGTTGCGCCGCCGGCCCCAGCGATGCAGCAGGGTGGCCACCACTTCCTTGCCGCTGCCGGTTTCGCCGGCCACCAGCACGTCGACATCGGTATCGGCGATCTGGCGCAGCGTGGCGCGCAGCCGCTCCATGGCCGGCGTCTGGCCGATCAGCGGCAGGTCGTCGCCGGCATTTTCCGCCATTTGCCGCAGGGCGCGGTTTTCCAGCACCAGCCGGCGCTTTTCCGCGGCGCGGCGCACGCTTTGCACCAGCCGGTCGGCGGCGAAGGGTTTCGGAATGAAGTCATAGGCGCCGTCCTGCAGCGCCTGCACCGCCATCTGGATATCGCCATGGCCGGTGATCAGGATCACAGGCAGGTCGGCATCGATCGCCTTCAGGCGGCTGAACAGCTGCAGCCCGTCCATGCCGGGCATGCGGATATCGGTGACGACGATGCCGCTGGTCTCAGCTGTCGTTTCGCTGAGCATGGCGGCGGCGCTGGCAAAGGCGCGGACCGCAAAGCCGGCCAGTTCCAGCGTCTGCTGCGTGGCGCGGCGCAGGTCCGCGTCGTCATCGACCAGAATGATCTCGATCGCCGTGCTCATGCCGGGTCTGCCTTCTTGAGGGTCACCGCAAAGGTCGTGCCGTCGCTGTTGCTGGTGACATCGATGCCGCCGCCATAATCGGCGGCGATGTCCCTGGCGATCACCAGGCCGAGACCGAGGCCGCCGTCCTTGGAGGTGTTGAAGGGAAAGAACAGGCTTTTGAGGATGGCGTCGGGAATGCCCGGTCCGTTATCGGCAACCTCGATCACCACCTCGCCGGCGGAGGCCTCGCCAAGCGACACGTCGATGCGGCCGCCGGGGCTGTCGCCGATTGCCTCAAGGGCGTTCTGCAGCAGGTTGATGAAGATCTGTTCGAGCCGGATGCGATTGCCGTTGACGCAGAGCGACGGCGGAATTTCGGCGATGTGCAGCGTGTCCATGCGGCCGGAAAAACGGCTGCGCAACAGGAAGAGGGCGCCGTCCAGGACGGTTGCCACAGCGATCGGCTCGGCGGCGCCGCGGCCCTTGCGGGCCAGCGTCTTCAAGTCGTCGGTAATGGCGCCGATCCGCTCGGTCAGGCCGGCGATCAGGACAAGGTTTTCGGCAGCCGGATCGGGCTGGCCGCGGTCGAGGAAGGTGCGGGCATTGTCGGCATAGGCGCGGATGGTGGCGACCGGCTGGTTGATCTCGTGGGCGACGCCGGCCGCCACCTGGCCGAGAATGGCCAGCCGATTGGCCTGCACCAGTTCCTGCTGCACGGTCTGCAGCTTGATCTCGGTGCTGCGGTGCCCGGCAATCTCGGCCTGCAGACGCTCGCCGGCAAGGCTCAGCGCCTGGGTCCGCTCGATCACCCGGCGCTCCAGTTCGTCGCGGCTCCTGCGTTCCTGCTCGGCGCGGCGCAGGGCTTGCTGACGGCGATAGAGCAGCCATGCGGCAAGGCCGATCATCGGCAGCAGGATCAGCAGCGCCTGCAGACGGCTTTGCCATGCGCCGGACTGGATGGCCGCATCGACCGGTGTCAGCAGGTGCAGGGTCCAGGGGGTGGAAGCCACCGCTGCCTGCAGGGTCAGCATCTGCTGGACTGGTCCGGCAGCGTTTGGGGAGGGGTGCACGGCGATCAGGCCGCCGTGCCGGTCCACGGTTTCAAGGAAGGGCAGGGGCGTCAGCGGCGCTTCGCCGAATTGCAGGCTGTCGCGGATCGCCTCGCGCCGGTCGGGTGCGATCGGTGCCAAGCTTGAAAATCGCCATTCCGGCCGGCTGGTCACCAGGACGATGCCGTTTTGGTCGGTGACGAAGGTCGGCTTGCCGGAGGCGCCCCATTCCCGTTCCAACCCGTCGAACTCGACCTTGACCACCACGACGCCCAGCACGCCGCCGCCGGCAGTCTCGACCCGCCGCGAGATATAGAGGCCGGGCCGCTTGCTGACGCTGCCGAGCGCGTAGTGTTCGGCCGTGCCATTCTTCATGGCCAACCGGAAATAGTCGCGGAAGGCATAGCTGCTGCCGACGAAGCTCGTTTCCTCGCGCCAGTTGCTGGAGGCGACCGTCACGCCATCAATGCCGATCACGTAGATGACCGAGGCCTTGGTCTCGTCGATCAGGCTTTCGAGCTTGCGGTTGAGGCCATCCAGCCGGCCCTTGTCCTTGGTGGCCAACGCGCCGCGCAGGTCGGCATCGGCCGACAGCACCAGCGGCAGCGCGCGCGGCCGTTCCAGCACGGCTTGCAGCAGGGCGACTTTCAGGCCGGCATCGGTGCGGGCATCGGCCTCGATCCGCTCAAGCGCCGCCGCCCGGCCATAGTCGCCGGCCGCATAGAGGACTGCCGCCAGCAGGACGGCGGCGACGGCTGCAAAGCCCAGCCACGCCCGGCCGGGTCGCTCTATCGATGGTGATGTCCTGTCTTTGCCGTTTCCGCTCATGCTACATTGTGCATGTATCCGCACGAATTTCAAATAGCCTCGTGCGAATATCCACACACACCACAATGATTTCTACGTCTCCAGAAATTATTGTTATTCATAATCAATAGGTTGTATCTGGCGACATCAGTTGGCACGTCCCTTGCTGTTCAGATCTATCATCGGTCAAGGCCGTTGAATCGACGAACGCAAGGTTGCCCGGGAGGCGGAACTCTTTCCGACGGGCATGATTGGAGGATACCATGATCATCGCATCCGCGGGCGAGACCCCACGCGCCAAACAGCCCCTTTACAAGCATCTCTATGTCCAGGTCCTGGCCGCTATTGCTGCCGGCATCCTGCTCGGCCACTTTTATCCCGACATCGGAACACAGCTGAAGCCGCTCGGCGATGCCTTCATCAAGCTGGTGAAGATGATCATTGCGCCGGTGATCTTCCTGACGGTCGCGACCGGCATTGCCGGCATGACCGACATGAAGAAGGTCGGTCGGGTCGCCGGCAAGGCCATGCTCTATTTTCTGACCTTCTCGACGCTGGCGCTGGTCGTCGGCCTGGTGGTTGCAAATATCGTTCAGCCCGGCGCGGGAATGCATATCGACCCGGCCACGCTCGACGCCAAGGCGGTCGCCACCTATACCGAGAAGGCCCATGAATCCTCGATCGTCGGCTTCCTGATGGGTATTATCCCGACCACCATCGTCGGTGCCTTTGCTGATGGCGATATCCTGCAGGTGCTGTTCTTCTCGGTGCTGTTCGGCATTTCGCTGGCGCTGGTCGGCGATGCCGGCAAGCCGGTCACCGATTTCCTGCATGCGGTCATCAACCCGATCTTCAAGCTGGTTGCCATCCTGATGAAGGCGGCGCCGATCGGTGCCTTCGGGGCGATGGCCTTTACCATCGGCAAATACGGCATCGCTTCGGTCGCCAACCTCGCCATGCTGATCGGCACGTTCTACCTGACGTCCTTCCTGTTCATCGTCGTCGTGCTCGGCGCCGTTGCCCGCTACAACGGTTTCTCGATCTTCGCGCTGATCCGCTATATCAAGGAAGAGCTGCTGCTGGTGCTCGGCACGTCCTCCTCGGAAGCCGCATTGCCGGGCCTGATGAACAAGATGGAAAAGGCCGGCTGCAAGCGCTCGGTCGTCGGCCTGGTCATTCCGACTGGCTATTCCTTCAACCTTGACGGCACCAATATCTACATGACGCTGGCCGCGCTGTTCATCGCGCAGGCGACCGATATTCACCTGCCGCTCGGCGACCAGATCCTGCTTCTGGCCGTGGCCATGCTGAGCTCCAAGGGGGCTGCCGGCATCACCGGCGCCGGCTTCATCACGCTGGCGGCCACGCTGTCCGTCGTTCCTTCCGTGCCGGTGGCCGGCATGGCGCTGATCCTCGGCATCGACCGCTTCATGTCGGAATGCCGGGCGATCACCAATTTCATCGGCAATGCGGTCGCAACCGTGGTTGTTGCCCGTTGGGAAGGCGAGCTGGACGAAAGCCTGCTGCATGCAGCCCTTGGCGGCAAGGTCTACGAGGAAGACCTGCCCGCGCCGGTTCTCAACCCGGCGGAATAATCTTCGGCGCCGACCCAAGACGGTAAGCCGGAACCAAGGCGCGGTCTGCCTGAAGCGGACCGCGCTTTTTTCATTCCGCGGCGATGATGTGGAATTCGTGCAGGCGCCCGGGATTCTGGGCTTTGCCCATCAGGTAGATCAGACAGCTTGTCCGCAGCAGCGAGGCGAAATTGCTGACCTGGCCGTTGATGTTGAGCGCTTCGTCGTAGAGCGTCGATAGAAAACGCGACGTCGACATGGATTGGCCTGCGGCAATCTCGTCGATCAGATCCCAGAAGGCCGCTTCGATCTGGATGCTGGTCGAATGACCGCCGATCCGCACCGACCGGTTGACGGCGCGGTAGCGGCCGGGGTCCTGTCCTGCAAACACCTCACACATGGCGTAAATCCTCCTCCGTTTCTTGTTTTGACGGCCATTATGCGTCCGGTTTCGACAGGGGTCAATTCGAAGTCATCGGTCGGATTCCGGCGGAAAATCAGGGGTGCGGTAATGGGCTGCTACCCGCATCGACGCTGTCGGTAGCAGACTGGCGACATCAGATGATTTGCCTGACGTGCCTTGAGGAGCTGCCATTGGCCAAGATGATCCATTCGATGATCCGCATTCTCGACGAGACCCGGTCCCTCGCCTTCTATGGGGCGGCGTTCGGGCTCACTGTTGCCGAGCGGCTCGATTTCGAAACCTTCACCCTGCTTTACCTCAGCAATGGCGAGAGCGAGTTCGAGCTGGAGCTGACGGTCAACAAGGGCCGGACCGAGGCCTATGGCCTCGGCGATGGTTATGGTCATCTGGCGGTTTCGGTCACCGATCTCGATGCCGAGCATTTGCGCGTCACCGATCTCGGGCTGAACCCCGGCAAGATCATCGAGCTCAAACGGGACGGCGCGCTGTTGGCGCGGTTCTTCTTCTTGACCGATCCGGACGGCTACAAGATCGAGGTGCTGCAGCGGCACGGACGTTACAAGTAAGTCGACCGGCTGCGGCGGATAGGAGGTCCGCCGCTCTGATCGAGAATTGGGGCCGGCACTTGATGGTGCCGTCCGACAGCGGACTGGGTGAGGCCGGCTCCGTTTCATGAACCGCAGGACTTTGGGAGGAGACTGACGTGGTAACAGTTTACGAGAAAACGAATGGGCTTTCCCGCCGCGATCTTTTGAAGCGCGGCAGCATCGGCGCCATGCTGGTGATCAGCGGGACGGCGGTGATCAGTCCGCACAATGCCTGGGGCCTGGAGGCGACCGCCTTGAAGCCGGAGACCATGGCAACCCTGATCACGCTTGCCGGCGATATCTATCCGCACGACCAGCTTGCCGATCGCTTCTATGCGATCGCGGTCAAGGGACAGGATGCCCGTGCCGGCAAGGATGCCGCCCACAAGGCGCTGATCGAGGACGGTATCGCCGATCTCAATACCCGCGCCGGGGCCGGCGGCTATTCGGGGCTCGGCTGGGAGGACGACCGGGTGGCGATCCTTCGGGATATCGAGACCACGCCGTTTTTCCAGGCGATCCGCGGCGACCTCGTCGTCAGCCTCTATAACCAGCCGGAGCTCTGGCCGATCTTCGGCTACGAGGGCGAGTCCTATTCCAAGGGCGGTTATATCGAGCGCGGCTTCAGCGACATCGAGTGGCTCTGAGCCTTCATCGCTTCGACAGACCTGCGTGGAGCCGGCGCCTCGATATGCGCCGCCACGCGACATCAATTCATAGCTGATTTCGACTTTCTGGGAGGAAAACATGGCAGCTCCTTACGATCTCAACGACGACAGCGTGGTCGTCATCATCGGTTCGGGTGCGGGCGGCGGAACGCTCGGCAACGAACTGGCACAGAAGGGCGTCGACGTCGTCATTCTGGAAGCGGGCAACCGCATCGAATACGAGGAATTCGTCAACGATGAATGGGCGAGCTTCTCGCAGCTGGCCTGGCTCGACAACCGCACAACCGGTGGCGGCTGGCGGGTGTCGAAGGATTTTCCCAACCTGCCGGCATGGATCGTCAAGGCGGTCGGCGGCACCACGACCCACTGGGCCGGCGCATCCCTGCGCTTCCAGGAGCACGAGTTCAAGGACCTCACCCATTACGGCAAGGTCGAAGGCGCCAACCTGCTCGACTGGCCGATCACGCTCGCCGATCTCGAACCTTACTACGCCAAGGCCGAGGACAAGATGGGCGTGACCCGCACCAACGGCATCGAGGGCCTGCCGGGCAACAACAATTTCAAGATCCTCAAGGCCGGGGCCGACAAGCTCGGCTACAAGGAATGTCACACCGGCAACATGGCGATCAACTCGGCGCCGCGTGACGACCGCAACAGCTGTCAGCAGACCGGGTTCTGCTTCCAGGGCTGCAAATGGGGCGCCAAGTGGTCGACGCTCTATACGGAAATCCCCAAGGGCGAGGGGACCGGCAAGCTCGAGGTGCGGCCGAATTCGCATGTGGTCAAGATCGAGCATGACAAGGACGGCAAGGTCAATGCCGTGGTTTATGCGGACAAGGACGGCAAGCTGCAGAGCCAGAAGGCCCGAATCGTCTGTCTGGCCGGCAATTCCATCGAGAGCCCGCGGCTGCTGCTGAATTCGGCATCGTCGCTGTTCCCGGATGGTCTTGCCAATTCCTCCGGCCAGGTCGGGAAGAACTACATGCGCCACACGACCGGTTCGGTCTATGGGGTGTTTGAAAAGCCGGTGCATATGTATCGCGGCACCACCATGGCCGGCATTATCCGCGATGAAGCCAAGCATGATCCGTCGCGCGGCTTCGTCGGCGGCTATGAGCTGGAAACCCTGTCGCTCGGCATTCCGTTCATGGCGGCCTTCCTCGATCCGGGCGGCTGGGGCCGCTCCTTCACCTCGGCCATGGACCAATATGCCAATATGGCCGGCCTGTGGATCGTCGGCGAGGACATGCCGCAGGAACAGAATGCTGTAACGCTGCATGCAACGCTCAAGGACAAGTATGGCATGCCGATCCCGGATGTCTCGTTCACCGACCATCCGAACGATGTGGCGATGCGCAACCACGCCTACAAGAAGGGCATGGCGATCTACGAGGCTGTCGGCGCGACCCGCACCTTCCCGACGCCGCCTTATCCGTCGACCCACAATCTCGGCACCAACCGCATGAGCGAAAAGGCTGGGGATGGCGTGGTCAACAAACACGGACGGACGCACGACATCAAGAACCTGTTCATCTCGGACGGCAGCCAGTTCACCACCGGGGCGGCGGAAAATCCGACGCTGACCATCGTGTCGCTGGCGATCCGCCAGGCCGAACACATCGCCTCGGAAATGGCCGCCGGCAGCATCTGACAGCGGGTGCTTGAACGATCACAATCCGCGCGTCCGCAATATCCGGGCGCGTGGATTTCTCACTCAGGCGGCCATCTTGTCCCGGCGGTGGCGGGCAGGGGGAACCGCCATCTGGTTGCCGCGCCAGACAAAGCCGTTGCCGAACCAGGCCGCGGCCCAGAGGGCCGGAAGGGCGGCATCGCGCAGCAAGAGGGCCGCCGGCGTGCGCAGCGACAGTGGCCAGCGAAAGAGACGGGTCAGCAGGATTTCAGAACCGTACCACAGGGCGGCATAGAGCAGCCCGGCCCAAAGCGGCCAGTCGCCGAACCCCACGAGAACTGCAGTCGAAAGCATCGGCAGGGCGCCGCCGCTTAAGATTTCCGGTGCGAAATAGAGCGGAAAGGAGGCCCGCCGCAGCCGCGCCCAGCGCAATTGCCGGCGCCAGATGCCGCCCCAACTGCGCCGGCCGAGCGGCTGCTGGAACGGCTCGATGGTCAAGCGCACGCAAAGGCCTGCTGTCCGCACGATCTTGGTGGCGGCCGCATCCTCTGCCACCTCCTCGGCAAGGCTTTCGATGCCGCCACTGGCATCCAGCAGGCTGCGCTGCATCAGCATGGTCTTGCCCTGGCCGAAGCCGAAGCCGATCTCGTCGGCGACAAGCTGCCAGCGCGCCTGGAAACTGTTCAGCCAGACGCATTCGACCTCGGCCCAGAATCCCTCCGGCGCTGAACCGGCGGGCGGCGAGCACACCATGCCGGTGCCGGGCAGCCAGCGGGCAAACAGCCGGTCGAGATAATCGGACGGCGCGAGCACATTGCTGTCGGCAAGGACGATCCAGTCGTGGCACGCCGCATTCCAGCCCTTGACGACATTGTTGAGTTTCGGATTGACGCTGACCTTGACGTCGCCGACCAGAAGGCGCGCCGCGACATCGGGATGGGCGGCGATCAGCCGTTCGACCAGCGGGATGGCCGGGTCATCCGTGGCGGCCACGCAGAAGATGATCTCGACCTCGGGCCAGTCGAGGTGGAAGGTCGATTCAAGCGTTTCGGCCAGATTGTTTTCAAGGCCGCAGACCGGCCGCAGGATGCTGACCGGTGGCCGTTTGATCTGCCAGTCGGTGGCGGTCGGGGCGGCTTTGCGGATGCGACGGGCGGCGACGGCAATGCTGACAAGGTGGCTGATCAAGGCAATCGCGCAGACTATCGACAGTGCCCACATGGTGCTTTCCTTATACCCGGCCTATCCGGGATATAGAGGCTGTGTGACAGTTCGATGAAATAGCATGGGAGGCAGGCCGGGGGCAAAGCGCTTCAGCCGTTGCGCAGAACCTTGACCAGCCGCCAGCCGAGATAGAGCGTGACGGCGGCGCCGACGGCAAAGCCGCTGAGATCGCTGGCCAGTTCGGCAATGGTGATGACATTGTCGCTGAACACCATGCCAAGACCGACATAGAGCCCCACCCAGACAATTTCGCCGAGCGCCCCGAACAGCGTGAAGCGGGCCCATGAAAAACCGGTGGCGCCGGTGATGAGGTTCACATAGGGGCCGAGCGGCGCCAGCAGCCAGCGGGTGAAGAACACGCCAGTGCCGCCATGGCGGTCGATCTCGTGGCGGGCCTTGTCGAGCGCCTGGCGGCCGGACGGTTTTCGAACAATGCGCGCCATGATGGGGCCGCCGCCGGCGCGGCCGATGAAAAAGCCCAATTGGTCGCCGCCGATGGCGGCGGCAAGGGCGGTTATGATCACCGTCACGGGGCTGAAATCGCCGGCAACAGCCAGCGAGCCCATCAGCATCATCACCACGGACACCGGCGCCGGCAGGCCGAGGCAGCTGAGTGTCGTGACGATCGCCAGGAAGGGCAGTCCGTAAAGCGGCACCAGCGCCAGGAACGCTTCCGTCATCGACCGGCGCCTTCCTCCCGGAGGCGCTGGATGGCGGCCTGGATCTCGGCCTCGAAGGCCTCTGGCGTCTGGCCGCGTTCCTGTGCCATCGATTCGATGGTGGGTCGCTTGCCCTTTTCCGGCGGCATCAGGTTCAAGGCATCGATCAGGGCATCGCGCGGCACATCGTAGGAATGGGCGATATAGCCGATGGTCATCCAGTCCTCAAGCGGCTGGTTACGATGGGCGGGGTCGTTCCAGTAGAGCACCCACAGCGCAAAGCGCACGGCGAAGAACAGCGTCACCGCCGTAGCAGCGACGAAGGCGCTTAAAAGGAGCGCGTGGCGTTTCCAGAGGGATGACAGTCGTCGCATGAGGGCTCCGTGCCGGCACTGTCCACAGTGCCCCGGCCGTCGGGGCTTGACACGACGGACACCGCCCTTTCAATCAGGAAAGCGCAGAACGGTAAAGGGTGACCTCGGTATGACGGCGACGGAGATCAGACTGGAGGAAAGCTGGAAGCGGGTGCTCGGGCCGGAGTTTTCGAGCCCTTACATGCAGCAGCTTCGCGAATTCCTGCTGGCGGAAAAGGCCGATGGCAAGCGCATCTTCCCGAAGGGAGGCGAGTATTTCCGGGCTCTCGACCTGACGCCGCTTGAGGACGTGCGCGTCGTCATCCTCGGGCAGGATCCCTATCATGGTGCCGGCCAGGCCCATGGGCTGTGCTTCAGCGTTCAGCCGGGCGTGCGCCTGCCGCCGTCGCTGGTCAATATCTACAAGGAATTGGAGGCGGACCTCGGCATTCCGCCGGCCCGTCACGGCTTTCTCGAAAGCTGGGCACGGCAGGGCGTATTGTTGCTGAACAGCGTGCTGACGGTCGAAGAGGCGCGCGCCGCGTCCCATCAGGGGCGGGGCTGGGAACGTTTCACCGACGCGGTGATCCGCATCATCAACGACGAATGCGAGAATGTCGTCTTCATCCTGTGGGGGGCGTACGCCCAAAAGAAGGCGGCCTTTGTCGATCAGAAACGCCACCTTGTCCTCAAGTCGCCGCATCCCTCGCCCCTGTCGGCCCATAACGGCTTTTTCGGCAGTCGGCCATTTTCAAAGGCCAATGAATTTCTGATGTCGCGCGGGCTGGAGCCGATCGACTGGCGTCTGCCCGAAGAGCCACATACTGTCTGATGTTGCAGTGCGATCACAGACCCCGATGTCAGCTAGGCCCCTAAAATCTTAGTGCTTTTCATACGGAACAATTTCGGCATACTCCGGAAATACTTCCGTTGAATTCCTAGGATCAATACCGATGAACCCGTCAGTCTTCTCCCGTCCGGTGTGGAGGCGCCCGAACCGTGCGTCTGTTGCCGCCGTCGAGCTTGAGCGAAACGAAGAGGCTGATCTCGTCGTCATCGGCGGTGGCTTTCAAGGCTTGTCGACGGCATTGCATGCCGCCAGAAAGGGGCTGTCTGTCCGGGTGATCGAGGCCGGCCGAATTGGCGAAGGCGCTTCGGGGCTGAATGGCGGGCAGGTCATACCGGGCCTGAAATACGACCCGGAATGGCTGCTGCGGCATTTCGGCGATGAGCGCGGAGAGCGGCTGGCGGCGTTTTCTGAGAAAACGGCCGATGCCGTCTTCGACCTGATCGAGGCCGAGGGGCTCGATGTGGAGCATTGCCGCAACGGCTGGATCCAGGCGGCGCATACCGAAACGGCGCTGGCCGCTGCTGCGGAGCGCAACCGCCAATGGAAGACGAGGGGTGCCGACGCGACGCTGCTGAACGATGCCGAGATTTCGTTCATGACCGGTGCACGCGGCTATCTCGGCGGCTGGCTCGACCGACGCGCCGGGGTCATCAATCCGCTGGCCTTCGTGCTGGAATTGGCGCGGCTGGCCGGCGAGGCCGGTGTGCGGATCGCTGAAGGCGAGCGGGCAACGGGCCTCAGGCAGGAAAGCGGCCGCTGGCATGTGGAAACGGCCGGCGGTGGCGTGGTGCGCGCCAAGACGGTGGTCATCGCCACCAATGCCTATTCCGATGCGCTGGTGCCGGGCCTTGCCCGCAGCCTCGTTCCGCTCAACTCCTTCCAGATCGCCACCGCGCCGCTGCCTATTCTTCAGCAGGACCTGATTCTGTCGCATGGCCAGGCGGTCTCCGACAGCCGGCGCATCCTTGTTTATTATCGCAAGAGCCCCGACGGGCGTCTGGTGCTGGGCGGTCGGGGTCGGATGGCGACGCCTCGCCATGCCGAGGACTGGGCGCATCTGGAGCACGCCCTGCTACGGCTTTTTCCGGCGCTGACCGGCATCGACATCGAGCATCGCTGGTTCGGACGGGTGGCGATGACGGCGGATCACCTGCCGCATATCCACGAACCGCAGAAGGGCCTGCTGATGGCCGCCGGCTGCCAGGGGCGCGGCGTCGGCCTGATGACGGCGCTGGGCAAGCGTTTTGCCGATTACATCGAAAGCGGCGATCCGTTGACGCTGCCATTCCCGATCTCGCCGATCCGACCCATCCCGCTGCATGCCCTGCGCCAGGTCGGCGTCGCGGCCATGATCACCTGGTATCGCATGCTCGACGGGCTCGAGCGCTAAGTGTTTTCGGTGCCGACCGAAATTTGCGAGATTAAGGAGCAAATACAAACAGCTTCGAAGGCATGCGGAACGTCGAGTTATTGCGTTCTCACGGAAGCTCCTTTGCGTTAGGTTCGGAGGGGTATCGACAGCAGTTTGCGCGTCCATTGACAAAATGCGTAAAACTCGTATTTTACACAAAAAGGAGACGAGCAATCATGGCCCAAGCTTTAAGAGTTTCCGCAACTGAGTTCGCCCGTAAATTTACGACATTCAGGGAACAGGTCCAGTCGGCGGGTGTGATTGAAGTCACGGCGCATAACCGCACGATCGGTGGGTTCCTCTCTGCAGCGGAACTCAACCACTATCACGACATGAAAAAACGTGAGCGCGAAGTCATTCGTGTCAGCGAAATGGACGACGAAACCATGGCGTTGATCATGAATTCTGAATACGGCAAAGCATCCGAGTGAAATACCCAACTCCGGTTGCGGGCCTCGTCGTGCGCTACAATTACCTGTGGGACAAGGAAAAGAGCGAGGGGTTTTCCTTGGGGAGCAAGGACAGGCCTTGCGCCATTGTCGTTTATCACTCGAAGACCAACGACACCATCGTCGTGCCGATCACGCATTCTCCACCCGACCTTGGTGAGGAAGACCTCTCCCTTGAGGTTCCGCCGGAACTCTGCCGCCAGCTCGGCTTGGACGATGACGCCAACTGGATTCGCGTAAGCGAGGTCAACAGATTTGAATGGCCCGGCGTTCACCTTAGGTCACTGCCCTCTGATCCGAGCCGTTGTCATTATGGAATGATCCCGCCGGACCTCTTCGAACGGCTTAAAGCCAAACTTCAGGAGACGATGAAGAAGGGACGGGTGGCTTTGGCTAAGCGTTGATTGGCGGGCGCTATGGTGGCCGATCTTCTCTCTGCTGCATAATTCCTGAAAATTTTGCGGGTGCGCTTCTGCGGCTTGCGGCGGTCAGCGGCTTGATTGATAGTGCGCGGCACAAACCGTATCCAGAGGAGTAAGCCATGAGTCACCATCTGCAGTTCTTCATCGACGGCCAGTGGGTCGATCCGGTCAAGCCGGCCGTGCTTGACGTCATCGATCCGTCGACGGAAGAGGCCTATACGCAGATTTCGATTGGCTCGGCAGAGGACGTCAACAAGGCTGTGGCCGCCGCCAAGGCTGCTTTTGCCAGCTTCTCACTGTGGTCGAAGGACGAGCGCATGGCGCTCTTGAAGCGCATTCTCGAGGTCTATAACGAACGCTTCGAGGACATCGCCCAGGCCGTCAGCCAGGAAATGGGCGCGCCGCTGTCCTTTGCCCGCGACAGCCAGGCCGCCGCCGGCCGCGGTCATATGGAATCGACCATCGCCGCCTTCGAGACCTATGAATTCTCGGAAAAGCGCGGCACCACCATGGTGGTCAAGGAGCCGATCGGCGTCTGCGCGCTGATCACGCCGTGGAACTGGCCGCTCAACCAGATCGTCTGCAAGGTGGCCCCGGCGATTGCCGCCGGTTGCACGGTGGTGCTGAAGCCGTCGGAAATCGCGCCGATCAGCGGCGTAATCTTCGCCGAGGTCATGGAAGCCGCCGGCACGCCGAAGGGCGTGTTCAACATGGTGCAGGGCAACGGGCCGGATGTCGGGCAGATCATGGCCGGCCATCCCGATGTCGACATGGTGTCCTTCACCGGCTCGACGCGGGCCGGCATCATCGTCGCCAAGACGGCCGCCGATACGGTCAAGCGCGTCGCGCAGGAACTCGGCGGCAAGTCGGCCAATATCATCCTGCCGGATGCCGATCTTCAGCAGGCGGTGACCGATGGCGTTGCCGGCTGCTTCGGCAATTCCGGCCAGTCCTGCGACGCGCCGACCCGCATGCTGGTGCCAGCCGATCGCCATGACGAGGCGCTGGCGATCGCCAAGACGGCCGCCGAGACTTTCGTGACCGGTGACCCACGCTCCGACGATACGATGCTCGGGCCGGTTGTCAGCCAGGTGCAGTTCGACAAGATCCAGCGGCTGATCGAGGCGGGTATCGCGGAAGGCGCGACGCTGGTGACCGGTGGTCCGGGGCGCCCGGAAAACCTCAACCGCGGCTATTACATCCGCCCGACGGTGTTCGGCAATGTTTCCAACGACATGACGATCGCCCGCGAAGAGATCTTCGGGCCGGTGCTGTCGATCCTGCCCTACAGGGACGAGGAAGAGGCCGTGACGATCGCCAATGACACGGTCTATGGGCTGGCGGCCTATATCCAGTCCGGCGACATTGGCCATGCCCGCAAGGTGGCGGCCAGGATGCGGGCCGGTTCGGTCTATATCAACTATCCCGACTGGGACACGTTCGCACCGTTCGGCGGTTACAAGCAATCCGGCAATGGCCGCGAATATGCCGACTGGGCGATCCACGATTTCCTTGAAATCAAGGGCATCGTCGGCTACGGCGACTGATCCCAGAAACGCCTGAAGCCGGGAGTGACGAAAGTCGTCCCGGCCTTTTCCCATCGCGACAGGAAACAGCGCGGACCGCGCTTGTTCGGGGCCAATCGTCGCGATAGGGTCGGTCATTCTTCACTAGTCCCGGTTCCTCCATGCCTTCTGACAATCAGCGCCAGTATCGGGCCGGTGTGGTCTATGCCGCGACTTCGGCTCTTGCCTGGTCGACATCCGGCCTGTTCATCCGCTCGATTTCCACAGACCTGATGACCATGCTGTTCCTGCGCGGCATCGTGTCGGGCAGCTGTGTCTTTCTGGTCTTTCTCTACATGGAACGGGGCGAGGCAGCGGCGATCCTGAAGCGCATGCGGGGGCCGTCGATTGCCGCCATGGTGCTGTCGGCGATCAGCATGATCAGCGGCATCGGCTCGATGTATTACACCTCGATTGCCGACGCCATGGTGATCTATGCAACGGTGCCCTTCGTGACGGCGGGTGTCGCCTACCTGACGATCGGCGAGCGGCCAAGCCGCTCGACGCTGATTGCCAGCGGGGTCGCGGTGATCGGCGTGCTGGTCATGCTGGCCGATGGCGAGGGAGAACCCGGCGGTTGGGTGGGCAAGCTGCTGGCCGTGGTGATGACGCTCAGCGTCGCGGGTCTGGCGACCGTCATGCGCCGGCATCGCACCGTGCCGATGCTACCGGCCATGGCGGGCTCGGCCTGGCTGTGTTCGGCAGCGACCTTCTGGTTTGCCGCGCCGTTTTCCGTGTCTGCCGCCGATCTCGGGCTGATCGTCACCTTCGGCATCGTCCAGAACGCCTTCGGTCTCATTCTCTACACCGCCGCCTCGCGCCGCATTCCGGCGGCCGACGCCAGCCTGCTGACGGCCCTGGAAGTGCCGCTGACGCCGCTCTGGGTGGCGCTGTTCCTCGGCGAACTGCCATCGGCCTCGACGATGATCGGCGGGCCCATCGTGCTGGCGGCGCTGTTCGGCCACATCCTCTACGAGGTCCGTCGCGATCGCGGCGGCGTGGCGGCGCCTGAGAGCCTGGCCTAACCTGCTGCAAAGGCTTGAACTGGCAGACAAAAGGCGGTTCACTGGCCATCGTTCTTCGCTGCCCTGTCCTCTTCGAGAATCGAGTTTTGTCCATGAAACAGGTCTTCAATCCACCGTCGGTGCGCCGTCCTTTCGGTCACTACAATCACGGCCTGCTGGTGCCGGCCGGGGCCAGCCTGCTGGTCACGTCAGGGCAGTTGGGCATCCGTCCGGACGATACGGTTCCAGAGGATGTGACATCGCAAGCCGAGCTCTGTTTTGACGCCATCAAGGCCATTCTTGAAGAGGCCGAGATGACCTTCGCCGATGTCATCCGCATCTCGGGGTTCGTCACCAAACGGGAGGATTTTGCGCCCTACATGGCCGTGCGGGACCGCTATACGCTCGATCCGAAACCGGTTTCGACACTGATCATCGTATCGGGTTTCACCCGTGCGGAATTCCTGGTCGAGGTGGAGGTCACGGCGGCAAGGAACTTCTGACGGGCGACCCTTCCGGGACCTTCGGGGAACAAATGGCGCGCCGGGCCGTTCCTCTCCCACTGAAATTAAGGGAGAAAGGACTAAGCCATGCAGACGAAGCTCATTCTTATAACGGCCGCCATGATCGGTTCGATTGCCGGCACGGCGTTCGCACAGGAAGGTACCGTGACCGGGGCTGCCGGCGGTGCCGTGACCGGCGCCATCGTTGGCGGACCGGTTGGCGCTGCCGTAGGCGGCGTGGTTGGCGCGATTGCCGGCACGGCCGTTGCACCGCCGCCGCCGCCCGTGGTCACCTATGTGCGCCAGCAGCCGGTGCCTGCGGAAACCGTGATTATCGAACAGCGCGTGGCCGTCGGCGAGCCTATCCCGCCGCAGGTGGTGCTGACGCCGATCCCGGAAGATCCGACCTATTCCTATGCGATCGTCAACAATCAGCGCGTCATCGTCGATCCGCAGACCTATGTGGTCGTCGGCGTGGTGGAGTAGGCATTGCGAGTGGCCATCGCGGCAGACCGGTTTCTCCGGCTGCCGCGATGGCTATTTCCAGGCCCGGGAAGCGGGGGGCAGCAGCCATGAAACAGTTTCTGATGATGGCCTCGGCATTGTCGCTATTCCTGGCGTCGGCGGTGCTGGCGATTGGAAGCTTTTTCGTGGCCACTGGTTCGACGACGGCGTCCTCGGCGGATCCATCGCCCGCGGCGCCGTCTGCAGTGTCGGCGACGCCTGCGAGTGCCATCGAAAACAATGCCGGGCTGCCTATCCTTCATGATGCCTCGACCATTCGCAGGGTCGGTCCCCGCTTTTATACCGATCCTGAGAAAGCCCTCGATCTCGTTGGCCGGGATTGAGACTTGTCCTCAAAAGGAGTGACGCTATGACTGACAACAAAGGTCCGACTGTTATCAATGCCGGCGGCGGCGGTGCCGGCTGGGCTGTCGCCCTCATTCTGGCCGTGCTCGTGGCACTTGGCGCCTATTTCGTCTTTTCCGACGGCCGGATCACCGGCGGCGACGTCAATGTGAACGTGGCGCCGGCAGCCACCGACGCGCCTGCCGCAAGCGCTCCGGCAACGCCCGCTCCAGCCGCACCGGCACCGGCGGCACCTGCACCAGCCGCCCCGCCTGCCAGCAACTGAGCGGGCTGTCGCCATCCAGAAATGACAAAGGCCACGCCGATGATGGCGTGGCCTTCTCTTGTTCAGAGGATGGGATTACTGGCCATCCGGCAGGGCGTAGGCGATGACGTAATCGCCGCGGTCCGGCGACTGGCGGGCGCCGCCGGCCGATATCAGCACATATTGCTTGCCCGTCTTCGGCGATTTGTAGCTCATCGGGCCACCCTGACTGCCGACCGGTAGGCGGGCTTTCCAGACTTCGTCGCCAGTCTGCGTGCTGAAGGCGCGCAGATAGTAGTCCTGCGTGCCGGCGATGAAGACGAGGCCACCCTGGGTGGTCAATGTGCCGCCGAGGGTCGGCATGCCGATCGGGATTTGCAGGCCCATCTTGATGCCGAGCGGGCCGGTATCCTCGACGGTGCCGACCGGAACCTGCCAGGCGATCTTCTGAGTCTTCATGTCAATGGCCGTCAGCGTGCCGAAAGGCGGCTTCTGGCAAGGGATGCCCAACTGCGACAGGAAGCGGTTCTTGTTGACCGCGTAAGGGGTGCCCTTCATCGGCACCAGGCCCATGCCGGTATTGACACTTTCTCCGCCGGTATTGGTGCCGGTTGCGGTCTTGGTCTCGACCTTGATCATCTGGATCCACAGGCCGAGGCGCATATCGTTGACGAAGATGTAGTTGGAGTTCGGGTCCGAGGACAGGCCGCCCCAGTTCATGCCGCCAAGCGAGCCGGGGAAGCTCAGCGAGATATCGGTGTCCGGCACCGTGTAGAGCCCGTCATAGCGCATCGACTTGAAGGCAATGCGGCACAAAAGCTGGTCGATGGGCGTTGCGCCCCACATATCGGCCTCGGTCAGGGTCTGCGTGCCAATCTGCGGCATCCCGACCGACCGTGGCTGGGTCGGGGCATAGGGCTCGTCCGTGATCGTACCCGGCTTGACCGGCTGTTCGACCACTTCGGTCAACGGCTTGCCGGTGGCGCGGTCGAGCACGTAGAGCTGACCGGCCTTGGTGCCGAAGACCAGCGCCGGAACGGTCTTGCCGTCCTTCTGCGGGAAATCCACGAAGGTCGGCTGCATCGGCACGTCGAAGTCCCAGAGGTCGTTATGAACGGTCTGGTAGACCCATTTTTCGCGGCCCGTGGTGGCGTCGAGCGCCAGCATCGAGGCGCCGTATTTATGGTCGAGGGTGGTGCGGTCGGCACCCCAGAGGTCGACCGACGGGCTGCCGACCGGCATGAAGACGGTGTTGGAGGCCGGGTCGTAGGACATCGACGCCCAGACATTCGGCGTCGAGCGGGTATAGGTCTGGCCTTCAGGCGGCAGCAGCGTGATGGCCGGATTGCCCGGATCGAAGGCCCAGCGCAGGGCGCCGGTGACGGCATCGAAGCCGCGCATGACGCCGCCCGGCATGTCGGTGCTGACATTGTCGGCAATACGGCCGCCGACCACCACCGTGGTGCCGGCAAGGGTCGGTGCCGAGGTCAGCACATAGCTTGGATCCGGCGCATCGCCCATGCCGATCTTCAGGTCGACGCGGCCATTGGTGCCGAAGTCCGGGCAGAAGGCACCGGTATCGGCATCAAGCGCGATCAGTTCGGCCTGGATGGTGTTCATCAGGATGCGGCGTTCGCAGAGCGCACCGGGCGCCACGGCGACGGCGGTCACCGGTGTGGAGTTCGGTGCGGTCGGCTGCGCGACGGGCCGTGTCGCATCGAAATAGGCCAGGCCGCGGCAGCGCATCCAGACGGACGACTTGGCATTGATCTCGGCTTTCCAGATTTCCTTGCCGGTATCGGCATCGATGGCGATGACGTTGTTGTGCGGGGTGCACAGGAAGACGCGCTCTCCGACCTGAAGCGGGGTCTGCTGGTCCTCCGCGCCATTGGCGCCGGGGCTGATCGGCGTATCGCCGGTGTGATAGGTCCAGGCGACCTGCAGGCCCTTCACCGTGTCCAGATTGATCTGGTCGAGGGCGGCAAAGCGGCTACCGCCCGGCGTATTGCCGTAGTGTTCCCAGTTCTTCTGTTCCGTCTCGGGCGTGACCGCGACGCGCTCAGGAAGAGCGCCGCTGGCCGTGACCGTCGGATGGGGAATGAACATGGCGGCAAAGCCGGCGCCCGAGGCGATGGCGAGCATCAGGGCGATGGCAAACGATCCCTTGTAGGCCGGCGCCTTGCCGACGCTGCGGCGCAGCAGCGGGAAGGACAGGGCGATGACCGTGGCGCCGACGCCGAGCGCCAGCAGGCGCGAGATCAGTGGCCAATAGTCCAGGCCGACTTCCCAGATGGCCCAGCCGATGGTGGCCAGGGCGGCAATGGCGAAGATCCAGGCGCCGAGCGGGCGCCCCTTGACGATCAGAAGGCCGGAGACGACCAGCGCCAGACCCATCAGGGCAAAGTAGGCACTGCCGCCAAGCGACAGGAGATAGGCACCGCCGCCCAGCAGCGCCAGGCCGGCCAGCACGACCACGAGGCCGAGCAGGACCAGATAAAGGCGTCCGAGAATGGTCGGGGAGGAGGAAGACTGCGACATGCTGAGAGAGACTCCAAGTGATTTCTCATTCCGGAGCCTGTGCTGATATGAAATTGCATTCAAGCCACAATATTTATCAAGGGGTCTGACAGATCTGCGGTGGTGCAGAAGGCGATCCGGAATATTTCGCTCTGTCCCACCTGCATCGGTGCGACGCAAGCTATAAATTACAACAATCGTTTGGGGTAACGTTGTTGTGTAGCCTTTCTGTGTGAACGGCGCCGATCCAATCAGGCCCTAGAACCGTTCCATCTCGCGCCTGACCTTGTCGAGGAATCGGGCGCGGGTCTGGTCTGTGCAGTTGTTCATGTCGTAATGGGCGAGATATTTGACGGGCGCGCCGAGCTTGATCTGGGCGCGCAGCACGCGGGTGACGATCTTCTTCGGGGGATTGCCGACCAGGAAGGCGCGCCAGCTGGTGCCGCCATAGGTCATGACGGCGGCAAGCTTCCTGATATGGCGCAGCGTCGGCGTCAGCTTGCCGTCCTCGAGCGCAAAGGACACGCCCGGCAGCCAGACGCGGTCGAAATAGCCTTTCAGCATGGCCGGGAAACCGAAATTCCACACCGGCGTGACGATGACCAGTGCTTCTGCCGCCAGCAGCCGGTCGACATGGGTTTTCACCAGCGCCGTATTGTCGGGATAGGTGTGGTAGATCGCCCGGTCATGGGCCGAGAGAACCGGGTCGAACTCCTCTTCGTAGAGATTGCAGCCGTCGACCTCGTGGCCGGCCTTCATTAGGCTTTCGCAGGTCTGGCGATAAAGCGCCCGGCCATAGCTTTCGTCGAGGGGATGGGAGTGCAGAACGAGAACGCGCATTGTCAAAGCTCCAAGTCATTGCCCGTCGGCCAAAAGCCTTCGAGTGCAAATTCAAAACTTTCCGCGCCGTTTGTCCGAATGCCGTTTCCCCGAGTTGGGGGAGCAGCATCCATGACCGTCACCGATCATCGATCCCGTCACCTTGAGGGGCGGCCGGGATCGGGAGTACCTTCGGAATATGGCATTTCAAAAGAGGTCTCAGGCCTCCATGAAGGATTGCAGGCCGGGGAAGAGATAGTTCTTGCCGGCCTTGAAATCGAAATCGGGATTGTCCCAGGCAATCATCTTGCCGGGGTTCAAGAGACCCTTGGGATCGGTCTCCTTCTTGAAGTCGAGCTGCACGGTGTCGGTCTGCTTCATGCCGCCTTCTTCCAGCGTGTAGCGGTGTGGATTGAAGATCGGGCAGCCGTTCTCCTCGTGCAGGCGGATGATCTCTTCGAGCCGCTCCGGCGTCGTATAGCGCACCAGCGGCAGGCCGGAGCATTGGATGGCGCCACTGAACTTGATGAATTCGAGGTGGCCGATCACCTCATCGCCGAACAGCTCGACCATCTTTTCGACCTTGGCGACATGGTCCGGGCCGGGATACTGGACCTGCAGATAGGTGAAAGTCGGATCGACCTTCAGGGCGCGCAGCGTCGTGTGGTTCCAGGCCAGTTCATAGGCATGCGGCATGCCCTTCATGCTCTCGACCGTGTCGGAGCGGAAGCGCACATCGCCGTTCATCTTCTCGGCATAGGCAAGGAACGGACCCATGGAATGGGGCGCCACCATCAGCACCACCACAGACTGGCCCTCCTTCAGGTAGGGCTTGTGGCGGGTGAAATAGTCGAACGGCACGGGGGCTGCTATCGGTGCCACTTCCTTCAGCAGGATGCCGTTGCGATGGGTCAGCGCATCGGCGAAGCGCACGGCGTCCATGAACGTATCATAGCCGACGATAACATCGACCCAGTCATAGGCCGGGGCGAGCGGCATTTCCACTTCGGTGATGATGCCGTTGGTGCCATAGGCGTGGCTGACCTTCTGCAGGTCCCAGGCAGACAGGTCGAGAACGCGGGGTTCCGCTTCCATGGTAACGACGCGCAGCCGCAGGATGTTTCCGAGGTCGCGCAGGCCGCCCCAGGTGATCGAACCGACACCGCCGGAGCCGCCGGCGATGAAGCCGCCGAGCGTCGCCGTCTGGGCGGTCGAGGGATGGAAGCGCAGCTCCTGGCCGGAATGGGCCTTGGTCTGCTTGTCGAGCTGGGCAATGATCACGCCGGGCTCGCAGATGACACGGCCGGGCTGGATATCCCTGACCTTGTTCATGCCCAGGAGATTGAGCACGATGCCGCCCGACAGGGGCATGGCCTGGCCGTAATTGCCGGTGCCGCCGCCGCGCGGGGTGATCGGCGCGCCATGGGCAAAGGCGACCTTGAGGGTGGTGATCACCTCCTGCTCGCTCTTCGGCGAGACGATCAGGTCGCCGGTGACATTGTCCAGCTGACTTTTCAGGATCGGCGAATACCAGTAGAAGTCGCGGCTCTTCTGCTTGACGAGGGCCGGATTGTCCTCGACGGCGATGCCTTCGGCCTCGAGAAGGGCCTTGATCTCTGTGTAATCGGGCATGGTCAGTCTTTCACGATCGGGTCAAGGTCACGGTAATCCGGCAGGCGACGGTCGATGCCCTTGCCATTCCGCATCACGATGCGGTCAGCCTGCGGACGGGAAAGGAATTCGCTCCAGCGCCTTGCGCTGAACAGCACGAGATCGGCGGTCTGGCCGACGGCGATGCGCCCCAGATCCGGCCGGCCGAGGATATCGGCGGGCGAACGGGTGACGATGCGCGCCGCCTCGTCGAGCGGATGGTCGAGATGGAGGATGCGCACCGCCTCGCGGAACACCTCGACGGCATCGAGGTCGCCATAGGCGTAGAACGGGTCGCGGGTGTTGTCGGAGGAGACGGCGGTGGCAACGCCCGCCGCTGCCAGCTCCTTGAACAGCGTGACGCCGCGATAGCGCGGTGTGCGGCCGGGCGTGCGGTCCTGCAGATACATGTTGCACATCGGCAGCGATACGACGGCGATCTTCGCCTCCGCCACCAGATCGATGGTCGCCTTGGCAACGTCCTCGTCCTGGCGGGCCAGCGAGCAGCAATGGCCGACGGTGACGGCGCCCTCGAAGCCGTTGCGCAGCTTGGCCTCGGCGATGGACTTGAGCGTCAGCACCTGCTTGTCCTGGGTCTCGTCGACATGCAGGTCGATATCGAGCCCGTTGTCTGCGGCGGTGCGAAACAGCAGGTCGAGGCGGGCGTCGAGATCGGGCCACATCTGCGTGACGCCGCCGAGCAGCCCCTTGTGGGCGACGATGACCTCGACCAGATCCTTGAAAAAGGCCTCGTCGGTGATGGCATCGAGCGGGAAGAGGGCGACGGCCTGTAGGGCGATGCGGTCCTTCCACGCGTCGCGAACCTCCGAGAACACTTCGAACGAGATGCGGTGCTGCGGCGCCAGGCTGTCGAGATGGGTGCGGATCAGATGGGTGCCGTGGGCATAGGCTGTCTTGAGCGAAAATTCCATGCGGGCGCGCACGTCGGCGGCCGACCAGTTGGCCTCGCGGTCACTTCTGACCGCATCCAGTGCGCCCATGAAATCGCCGGTCGGATTGGGACGGCGTTCCCAGATATGGCCCTTGTCGAGATGGGTGTGCATGTCGACGAAGCAGGGCCAGGCCATGCCGCGTTGCAGATCGGCGGATGGCAGGTCGGCGGGGGCGGTGCCGGCCGGCAGCAAGGCCTCGATGCGGCCACCCGAGACGACGATATCGGCTGCGATCAGGCCTTCTTTCGCCGGTGCTGCAAAGCCATCGACGGCGACGGCCGGCAGGGTGGCATTGGCAAGCACGAAGCGATCGGCGGTCGGCAGCGACAGGAAGGAGGACGTCATCAGTTTTCTCTTTTCAGGCTGCTTTCATGCCAGCGATGCAGGCTTGCCCAGGCAATGGTGGAGGTGATGGCGAAGATCGTCACGCCGAGGGCGGAGAGCAGGAAAAGGGCGGCAAACAGGCGCGGGATATTGAGGCGGTACTGGGCCTCGAGCAGGCGGAAGGCGAGGCCCGAGCCTGCGCCGGCCGAGCCGGCGGCAAATTCGGCGACCACGGCGGCGATCAGCGCCAGGCCGCCGCCGATCTTCAATCCGGTCATGAAGTAGGGCAGGGCGGAGGGCAGCTTCAGATAGAGCAGGGTCTGCCAGCGGTTGGCGCCATAAAGATCGAACAGGTTGAGCAGGTTGTGATCGACGCTTTTCAGGCCCTGCACCATGTTGGAGAGGATCGGGAAGAAGGCGACCAGGAAGGCGCAGATCAACAGCGCCACCTGGGTCGACGGCGCATAGATCAGGATCAGCGG
Organism: Agrobacterium sp. a22-2; assembly: GCF_012276985.1. GTDB lineage: Bacteria > Pseudomonadota > Alphaproteobacteria > Rhizobiales > Rhizobiaceae > Allorhizobium. The sequence continues at coordinate 312,791 of NZ_JAAXMM010000002.1, forward strand.
CGCGATGGCGACGATCGGGGTGACCTGCAGGATGACGGTGATCGGATAGAAAGCAGTCTCGATCCATTTCGACTGGACAAGGCAGATGGCAATGCCACCGCCGCCGATCAGCGCCAGAGCGAGCGAGGCCAAGGTGATTTTGGTGGTCACCCAAAGGGCGGGCGCCAGCGTGCCCCAGTCCTTGATGAGCGCGCCGGCGACCGCGACCGGCCCCGGCAGGATATATTGCGGCACGCCGGAGACCAGCACGCCGATATGCCAGAAGAGGATCAGCACGGCGACGACGGCGACCGGAACGGCGATGCGCAGCAGCGTCTCGCCATAGTGGCTGAGAAAGGTCTGCGGTTTCGGCTGCAGCAGGGTCTGGGTGTCGAGCGGTGCCATCAGTGACCGTCCTTGCCGGGTTCGAGCGGGAAGCCGATGGCCTCCAGAAGCACGTTGGAGGCCTTCTCGCAGGTGGCGCGATATTCTTCCGAGGTGCGGTAATGGGCATCGCGGTCGAGGCTGGTGTGAATCGGGAAATCGGCATGCACCCGGCCGGGCCGCGCCTTCATCACCACGATGCGGTTCGACAGGTAGGCGCTTTCGAACACCGAATGGGTGACGAAGATCACCGTGATGCCGGTCTCCTTCCAGAGCCGCAGCACATCGTCGTTCAGTCTCTGCCGGGTGATCTCGTCGAGCGCTGCAAAGGGCTCGTCCATCAACAGCAGCTTGGGCTTGGTCACCATGGCGCGGGCGATCGAGACGCGCATCTTCATGCCGCCGGACAGTTCGCGCGGATAGGCCTCGGCAAAATCGGCAAGGCCGACGGCAGACAGGGCTGCCATGATCTCGGGCCTGACGGAGGATTTCGACTGGCCGCGCAGCTTCAGCGGCAGGTAGACATTGCCGAAGACGGTCTGCCAGGGCATCAGCGTCGGCTCCTGGAAGACGAAGCTGATATCGCCCTCCGGCAGGCCGCGCGAATTGATGCGGGAGCTTGGCCAATCGATCGAGCCGGCCGAGACATCGCCAAGCCCGGCAATGATGCGCAGCGCCGTCGACTTGCCGCAGCCAGACGGCCCGAGCAGGCTGACGAACTCGCCTGGATTGACCGACAGCGACATATCGGACAGTGCCAGGGTGCCGTTGGAGAACATTTTCGACACACGGTCCATCACCACCAGCGGACGCTTGAGGGCTTCGGGCGGCAGGTTGGTCATCGGTGCGTCTGAAATGATCATTACAGGCCTTGGATACTGGGTCTCGACGGTCGCTTGGTTCGGCGTCGGGTCTTGGCTTTACCCCCCTGGATGAGGAGGGCCATCGCGTGTGAAAAGAGACCTCTCCCCAACCCTCCCCACAAGGGGGGAGGGCTTAACCTAGCCGCACCGTCGGCGGATGAAGCCGAGCGGTTTCCACAAGTCTTCTCCCCCTTGTGGGGGAGATGGCCGGCAGGCCAGAGAGGGTCTTTTTTCTTGGGCAACTGCCCTTCTTCAAGCGGCAATCGTCGATTACTTCTTCAGCGCCATCCCGACGCCCTTGCAGACGTATTTCGTCGTGAAGGCCTTGGTGTAGTCGAGGCTGGCATCGACGACGCCGATTTCGACCATGTCGTCGAAGAATTTCTTGTAGCGCGCGTCGGTCGTGCAGCCGATGCCCTTCTCAAGCGCTTCACCGGACTCGACGATGCCATATTCCTTCATCTTGGCGATCGAATATTCGATCTGGCCGTCGGTCATCTCAGGATTGTCTTTCTTGATCAGGTCGTTGGCCGGCTTGTTGTCGCCGTAGAGATAGTTGTACCAGCCTTCGATCGAGGCGTCGACGAAGCGCTGCACCAGATCCGACTTGGTCTCGACCATGGTCGCGGTCGTGGTGATCATCGTCGAATAGGGGTTGTAGCCATTGTCGGCGAGCAGGAACACCTTTGGTTCCCAGCCGGCCTGTTTGCCGATCTCGTAGGGCTCGGAGGTCAGATAGCCCTGCTGGGCGGATTTCGGATCGGCGATGAACGGCGCCGGGTTGAAGGTATAGGGCTTGTATTGCTCGTCCTTGAAGCCTTCGTAATTCTTCTTCATCCACTCGAAATAGGTGACGTAGCCGTCCTTGCCCATGAAGATGCTGTCGAGCTTGGCAAGATCGGCAAATTTTTCGATGCCCTGGTCGGGATGGGCGAGCAGAACCTGCGGATCCTTCTGGAAGATCGAGGCGATGTCGACCAGCGGCACGCCTTCCTTGATGGCGTCCATTTCGCCAAGCGGGCTGCCCATGTAGAAATCGACCTTGCCGGCGATCAGAAGCGCGCGGTTGGCGGCATTCGGACCGCCCTGCACGATGGTGACCTTGAGGCCGTATTTTTCATAGGTGCCGTCGGCGACGGCCTGGTAGAAGCCGCCATGCTCAGCCTGGGCCAGCCAGTTGGTGCCATAGCTCACTTCGTCCAGCGCAAAGGCTTGGCCGGTCGTCGAAAACGCCACCCCGAGGCCGACAAAGGCGAGAAGGGATGTGGATTTCAGTGTCTGGAGCATGTCGATCTGTTCCCCTTTTGAGCCATGCAGCGTCTTCATTGACGCCCATTTTCTTCATTTGAGCCGTTGCGTTGCGCTTTGAAAAGCATCAAAATTCGTCCGCATTGATGCCTTTGAGGCATCGCTCGCCGCTTTGTTCTCGGATTAAGCGCAATGATCAAAAAATAGGCAAGACCCAGCGTATGCTACACTCAAGAAAGCTGCAATACATTGACGAGATTGCCCGCTGCGGCTCGATCCGCAAGGCGGCGGCACGGCTCAATGTCGCCTCGTCGGCGGTCAACCGGCAGATCCTGGCGCTGGAGGAGGAATTCGGTGCGCCGATCTTCGAGCGCTTGCCGCGTGGGCTACGGCTGACGGCGGCCGGCGAACTCTGCGTCGAGCATATCCGCGATGTGCTCAAGAACTACGAGCGGCTGGAGAGCCGGATCCGCAGCCTGAAGATGCCGCAGGCCGGCAAGGTGTCGATCGTCACCACCGTCGGGCTTGCGGCCGGCCCGCTGCCGGAGATCATCAGCCGGTTCATCGAGGCGCATCCGCGGGTGCGCATCCAACTGCGCAACGATGGCGGCTCGACGACGATCAACGCGGTGCTGACCGGCGAGGTGGATATCGGCCTCGGCTTCAACATTCCAGCCACCCCCGGCATCCGGACTTTGGCCAATTTCGACATTCCGATCGGTGCGGTGCTGCCGCCCGGGCATCGGCTGGCCAAGGAGGCCGGGCCGATCGACCTGATCGACGTGGTGCAGGAAAAGCTGGTGCTGGCACAGCCGGGCACCAGCCTGCGCAATGTCATCAACTTGGCGCTGGCACCGCTACCGCTGCCGGTCGAGCCCGTGGTCGAGACCAATGCCTCGGAACTGTTGAAGCAACTGGTGAAATACGGCACGGCGCTGACCATCCTCAATCCGCTCGACGTGATCATGGAATGCCGGCGCGGCGAACTGGTATTTCGGGCCTTTGCCGACCAGCATGCGCGCCACCAGCCGATGAAGCTGTTTGCCCGCGCCCGCGCGCCGCTTGACGCCGCCACCAGCCTGTTCGTCGAGTATCTGATGCAGGAACTGCTCAATTTGGTGCAGGAACTGCAGGAGCGGGGCTATATTCCACCCGTCGAGAAAACGGCGCTGGAGCGCGGCGGACCGGACCGCGATCCAGGGTAAGCGCGCTGCGGATTTCCTTAGCGGCTGTAGAGATTGGACAGCGGATAATCGCGCAGGTCGCGCAACAGGTCGATGAAGCCGGCGACCTGATGCCGGCAGATGGCCGCACCCTTGTCGGCGGTCCCCTTGGAGGCATCGCCGACCACGCCATGCGGGTTGAGGTCATGGGCGATCCAGGCCAGCGAATGGGGCGGCAGCGGCTGCAGGAAGCGGGAATTGGCCTTCATGTCCTCGGCCTTCGAGACAAAATTCTCGGCCTTGTCCATGCGCACCAGATCGGGCCGGAAGTGCAGCATCAGCGAGGTTTCGACCTCGCCGCCATGAATGCCGAATTTCGTTTCATGTTCAGAAATCATACCGTCCGGATTGCCGAAGCGTCCCCATTGCGTACTGACCACGGCCATCTGGTGGCGGACCCTCAGTTCACGGGCGACGATGCTCATCACATCGACATTGCCGCCATGGGAATTGACGATGACCAGCTTGCGGATGCCGGCCTCGGCCACTTTCGCACCGATGGCGGTCCAGGCCGGAATGAGGATCTCCGGGTCGAAGGACAGCGTGCCGGGGCCATAGATATGCTCGTTGGCCTTGCCGATTTCCTGGGTGGGTAGGACGAGGATATCGAGATCGTCGGGACGCTGGACGCGCAGTTCGGCCAGCATGCCGTTGGCGATCGCCACATCGGTGGCGACAGGCAGGTGGGGGCCATGCTGTTCGGTCGAGGCGATCGGCAGGATGGCGATGGTTGTATCGGGGGACAGGAGCGCAAAGTCCGCGGTGTTCAGTTCGTTCCAGTAAAATGGCGTGCCCATGGCCGCTCCTTTGTTTGCAGACAATACCGATAGGACAAGATTGCAGGCTTGGAAAAGCACCAATTTGTCACCGCTATGATGCTTTTAAGGCTGCGATGACATTGCGGGCATCAGTCTGGGCCGGCAGGATGGCAAACCCCATGAACATCGGCACGCAATGGACCGCGGTGGATGGGACAGTGGGCGGTGGCGGCCCCTGGTTGTGAAGGTGGATCAAGCGCGATAGAGAGGGCTAAGCATGGAATGGCCGGAGTCCCTATGAGACGTTTGCTGCGCAGAATATTCTCCAACAGCCCCGGACACGGCAAGGGCAACGCCGCCCGGCCGCGCCTGTCGCGAAAGGGGGCCGATTTTTCTGCCATCTATGCGATCGGCGACGTGCATGGGTGTTATGCGGAGCTTCTGGACGCAGAACGGCGTATCCTGCGCGATGCCAGCGAGCGGGAAGGCCGCAAGCTGATCGTCATGCTCGGCGATTATATCGACCGGGGACCCAATTCCAGCCAGGTGCTCGACCATCTCTGCCGGCCGCCGCCGCCGGGTTTCGAGCGGGTGGCGCTGTGCGGCAATCATGACGACGTCTTCCTGCAGTTCATCGATACGCCACGCGACCATATGGAATGGCTCGAACTGGGCGGGCGGGAGACGCTCTTTTCCTATGGCATCGATGCCAGCCATATCCTGCAGCGCTCCGGTGGCGAAAAGATGCTGGCGGATACCGTCCGCCAGACCATCCCGGCGCATCATGTGGATTTCCTGCAAGGCCTGCCGTCCCTGCTCTGCGTTGGCCGGTTGGTGTTCGTGCATGCCGGGCTCAGGCCGGGGGTGCCGCTGGAAGACCAGATCGACGAGGACCTGATGTGGATCCGCGAGCCGTTCCTGAGCCGCGGCCCGGATCTGCCGGTGCTGGTAATCCACGGCCACACGCCATCACCCGAAGTGGTGTATGGCACGGCCCGTGTCTGTATCGATACCGCGGCCTTTGCCACCGGGCGGCTGACGGCGCTGAAGCTGGCGGACGGGGCGGCCGAGGAGATCTGATTCCTGGGCTGTTGCCGGGCAGTTCGGCTCAAGGGCGAGGCAGGGTGATGCCGGCCGCTTCGATCCGGGAGCGGCGCGGTTCGCCGATCAGGGCCGCTGCACTTCTTAGATAGGGCAGCAGGGTTTCGCTCGGCGCTGCCAGCGTCGATTTCAGCATGGGCATCGGCGCTTGCGTCAGGAGCAGCCGAAGATCGCTGTCGACGGCGCGCGATGCTTCCTGCAGGGTTGCGGCATTCAGCTTGTTCCACAGGACGAAACGCGCCGCGACGATGTTCGGCTCGGCGGGGGCGAGATTGACGGACTGGGTCATCAGATGGGCCAGTTCGCGGGGCTCGGCAGCAATGGCAAACCGCACCATGGCCAGCCGCACCCAGAGATTGCCGTCGCCCGGCGAGCAGGCGAGGGCATGGTGCAGGTAATCCTCCGATCGCGCCATGGCCGCCGCCCAGGCCTCGTAATCGTCGGTGGAATTCTGTCGATCGAGATCGGCGAGAAGCACCGTCAACCCGGCACGCACGATGTCGGAGCGGCAATAGCCCGCAGCCACGATGCCGGTCGTTTGCTTGATGTAGGTCGGAATGGCGTCGGCCGAGATCGGCTCGGCCCGCTCGATCTTCTTGGCCAGCAGCATCAATGTGGCGAAGCGGGCGGTCGTGACCTGCTGCCAGATAGAAAATGCCAGCAGCAGGGCGGCGATGGCCGCAAAGCCGAGCAGGGCCGGAGAATAGGTCGGCCCCTTTTGCGGGCTCTCAGTCTTCACGATAGTAGGACAGATAACGGGACGAGTAATATTCGCTCGAGCCATAGGCGCGATAAAGCTTCATCTTGTCTTCATCGACCTTGTTGAGCACGACGCCGGCGCATTTGTCATAGACCTCCATGTCGCTGGCCAGGATGGACTTGACGGCCTTGCGCGAAGTGTTGCCCCATTCGATGACGTAGATGAAACTGTCGACCCGCGAGGCGATGGCGCGCGCGTCGACAACCGGGCCGAGCGGCGGCAGGTCGAGGACGATGTAATCGAAGCCGGTCTTGGCGGTTTCGATGATGGCGTTCATCGCCGGCGAGGCCAGCAGTTCGGAGGAATGCGGCACGCGGCGCGTGACGACGGCCGGCAGGAAGGCAAGCTTGGTCTTCTGGTTCAACAGCAGGAGATCGCGCACCGGGCGGTTGTCGATGAGGGCCTCGAGCAGACCAGCCTCGGCATTGCGGCCGATGGCGCGGGTGGCGCCGGGATTGCGAAGATCGGAATCGATCAGCAGGGTTCTGGCACCCTGCATGGCCAGCAGCTCGGCGAAATTGACGGCCACCGTCGACTTGCCCTCGCCGGGCAGGGTCGAGACGATGCCGATCACCTTGGCGCGGTTCTCCTTGACGCTGAGATCGATGGCGATCTTGGCGCTGCGCAGGGTTTCGGCAAACATCGACAAGGGATGATCGACGACATAATTGTTGATGCTGTTGACCTTGCGGATATTGCGCGGGTGTTCGCTGTCGTTCGGGCCGATCTTATAGGGCTCGATGGCAACCAGCGGCACGGTGCCGAGGAATTCCAGGCCAAGCGCCTCGCGCACCTGGTCGCCGGTGCGGAAGAACCGGTCGCGGAATTCGCGGAAGGCGCCAAGCCCGGCCCCCAGCGCGCCGCCAAGCACAATGCTGAGCGCCAGCACGAGGGACTTGCGCGGGTGGCTGGGTGCGGTCGGCGGCGTAGCGCGGGAGATCACTCGAGCCTCGGTGATCGGGAAGGACTGCTGCTGGGTCGCTTCCTGGAAGCGTTGCAGGAAGGTCTGGTAGAGGTTGCGATAGGTCTCGGCGGTGCGCTCCAATTCGCGCAACTGCACCTGCGTCTCCCCGGCAATGGCGCTGACCCCTTGCGCTTCCTTGACGCTCTGGCGCAAGGCGCTCTCGCGCGACTGGGCGACGGTGACTTCGCTCTGGTAGCTTTCGGCGATGCGGCCGAGTTCCTCGAACATCAGGCGCTCGAACTCGCGCATCTCGCTGCGCAGCCGGACGGCCTGGATATGGTTCGGGCCAAGGCGGCTGGAGATTTCAGCCTCCATCTTGGAGGCTTCGAGAAACTTCTTGCGCAAGTCGTTGGAGATCGAGCTTTCCAGCACGTCGGTGACGATGGCGTCGGTGCGGCCGGCATCGATGATCGACTTGATGCGATCGTAACGGGCCGCCGCCTTGGCGGTTTCCGCCTGGGCGACGATCAGGGCGCTGTTCAGTTCGGACAGCTGCTGGTCGGTGATCAGCTTGCCATCGGCGGCCACCAGGCCGTTTTCGCCGCGGAACTTCTGGACCGCGAAGTCCGATTCGAGCGCCTTGAGCTTCAACTCGTCGATGCGTTCCTGGAGCCAGTCGCTGGCCCGTCGGGTCGCGTCGTATTTCGAGTTGAGCTTGTCGAGCAGATAAGCGTCGGCCAGCGCATTGGCGATGTAGGCGGCCTGCTCGGCGGACCGGGAGGTATAGCCGATCTGCAGGACATAGCTGCGGCCGGCTCGCACGACACTCAGATTGTCGAGAATGATGCCGACGGCCTGGCGGGTCCGGGCCTCGGTCTCGTCGATCAGCGGCTTTTCGGCGGCAAACCAGCTCGAAACATCGAAAAGAGATCGGACAAAGCCGATCACCGAAGAGAGCGGAGAGTTCGCGTTGTTGAGGAAAGCGGGATCATCGGCGAGCTTCAGTTTCGACACGACGGCCAAGGCGATCGTGTCGGATTTGAGAAGTTCGACCTGGCTCAGCACCGAGGCTTCGTCATCGACCATGCTGCCGATGGTCGACAGCTGGTTGACGATCTCGCTATTGCTGCGGTCGATCAGCACGCTGGCGGCCGAGGTGTACATCGGCACGGCGGTGAAGACATAGAGCGCCGCAACAACGACGGCCGCGACAATCGCCACCAGCCCGACCCGCCATTGCCGGCGGAAGATCGAGATCAGCTTGTCGATGTCAAGGCCATCTTCGGCAGTGTCGTTGCTGTCCCAATCGTCTCTCTGGCCGTCTCTGTGGCGGGAAGCGATCCTATCTGGTGATAACAAACACGCACCTCATACAAATCGAATTCCCGCTGCGTCGCAGACGGGCCGTTGCGTCAGAACCTTACTGGTTGGTGACGCTGACGGACGAATCCGTGCTTGAGAAGTACTGTCCGCTGCCGCTGGTCGAATAGCCGCCGCCGTTCTGGGCGACGCTGGTGCTGCCCGAAAGGCTGCCGGAGCCGGTGCCAGCGGTGCCGCCGCCGCCAATGCCCGAAGCCGCCGTGCCGCCACCGCCGACAGCGCTTGCCGTGACGCCGCCTGCCACTGCCGCAGTCTGCACTTCATTGGAAGCCGCCAGGAAGGCGGTGATGACCTCCGGCGAACTGACGCCGGCAACCTTCTCCTGGATCAGGGCTGCATATTCGGGATTGATGGCCGCACAGGCTTTTGCGGCGCGGGCAAGACCCGAGCCGATCGCCGACTTCTGGTCGGGATTGGCCTGATCGAGAAGGCTGAGTATCATGTCGATCGACGCCATGCTGGAGCCGGCCAGCGAGCGAACCTTGGTGGACATCGGCAGGCCGCCGGTCGGGTTCTCGTTCAGCAGAGACGTCGGCGAGGCGATAAAGGCGTTGACATCTGCATCGCTCAGTTTTGCCGGCGACTGAAAGCAGCCGGCCGACTGCGCAAAGGCACCGGTTGTGGTAACGGCGGAGGCGAGCAAAGCGAGAACAACGCTGGCTCCGATCTTGAGGAGAGTGTTCGACATCTCGTTAGTGTCCCTTCGTAACTCTTTAAAACTTTGTTAATCAGTCTAACGTCAGCAACAAGACTTTGCAATGCCAGTAAATCCCGGGATCGATTCATGTTTAATTTGCTCGATCCCGAGTCTTCTTAGTCTGCAAGTTCCTCGATTGCATCGCGTGTTGCCACTGCATCGGACGACATGCCGGACGCCGACGAGGTGACGGCGTTGGCGATATCGAGGACCTTGATCAGCTCAACAGAGTCGGAGTTCGACACGTAGAGAAGATCCTTGTCCTGCATGGCGAATTTCTGGGTGGCGAAGAAGGCCGAGGGATCGCGCAGGTTGGCCCGGAAGATGACCGGTATGCTGGACGAGGTAAATTGCGAGGTATTGATCCCCATCTTCTCCAGGATCTTGCGGTCGACCGAACGATAGAGCGCCACCTGGGCGGGATCGGCGCGGCTGTCGAGAAGGCCGCCAGCCTTGGCCAGCGCTTCGCCGAGCGACAGATTGGATTCCTCGAAATCGAAGCGACCGTTGAGACCGGAGGCGCCGAAGGCGAGGTAGGTACGGCGTTCGCGGTCGACGAAGACCGTGTCATTGGGCGCCAGGTAGATGTTTTCGGCCGGCGTATTGGATAGCTTCTCGTAGGACACCGTTGCCGTGCGGCCGTTGCGCTGCAGGGTCACGTAGGTTTCCACGCCCGGCGAGCTGATGCCGCCGGCCGTCGAGATGACGTCCAGAACCCGTTCGCCGCCGGCAGTGATCTCCACCTTCTGCGGCTCGTTGACGTCGCCGAGAACCGCCACCTGGCTCGATCTGCTGGCGGTGACGGTTATGACGACCTGCGGCTCGATGGCGCGATTGGCCAGCAGATCCTCGATCTCCCGTTCGACCTGTTCCTTGGGCCGTCCGGCGGCATGGATGCGGCCGGCATAGGGCACGCTCAGATTGCCGGCACTGTCGATCGACTGGGGCGGCAGGGTGATATAGTTGCCGGGACGGCTGCCGGCATCGCTTGGAATGAACAGGCCGCCGGCCTGGGCTTCGAAGATCGACACCTCGATCGTGTCGCCGATCCCCAGCGGAATGCTCGGCGGCCCACCGCGCCCGCCGCCGAAGCCGTCTTTCAATGACGACACGGTCTCCGTCTCAAAGTATCCGAGCATGCTCTTTTCAATATCGATCAACACATAGTCTATGCCGACCTTGCGGCCCTCGGTACTTACCTTGATCGATGCTTCACCATCGATCGAACGGTAGGACGGCCCGGAATTCGGAAAGGACGTGCAGCTCGAAAGAAGAGCCGAGATTGCAATGACTGTAATCTTCCGGTTCAATGAAAGCATACGCGATAGCCCATCCTAAATGTCTGTTAAGACTCTAATGCCATCGCTTGTTGCTATTTTCCAGAGTGACTCCGTGACTATTTTTCACAGTTATTGTGACTGTAGTGTCTATGTTGCATTTGTGACACGATCTTTATTCAATTCAGTTTGGCTAGAATCAAATTAGACTCCTGATTTTTGACTATTTTTTAATCGCAGTGAGTTTTAAAAAGCCAATATTGTATCCGTTCATTCCACCAATCGCCAAGTATTTGTGCAATTCTCGACGTTTCTTTGCTATCTTCCTTTTAATGTCGTTATCGCTAAAAAATGGCGCTGCTGTTTTGAATTTTCACTGACGACGCCTGGATTTTGCCGGTTTTTCCGATCGGGCGATGGAGATCGAGGCCAACGGTGCCAGAAGAGCGGCAAAATAGAGGGCGACGCCGGGGATCTGCAGGGAGAAATCGAGCAGCGCGTGCAGGCTGACGAGAATCACCGCCGCTATGGCGACGGCTGGATAGAGTCTGGCCTTCTGCCTGTGTCGCAAGCCTTTGACGAAGGAGGACAGCAGGATCACCAGTGCAGACACGATAGCCGGCAGGGCAATGACGCCCAGCCCGAGTAGGGCTTCGAGGTAGGAGTTGTGGGCGCGGTCCCAGATGCCAACCAGTCCGCATTCGGCCGGGCGATAGGGCGGAAAGGCCTGGAGAAATGTACCGAAGCCGGTTCCTGTCCACCAATTGCCCGCGATGGCATCGAGAAGCCCCGGCATGATGCAGAAGCGGCCGTCTTCCAGTCCCTGCATCTCGGCCCGCAATTGCGCCCGGCCGGTCAGGGCGTAGGCGACAACAAGAATGAGAACGGTTGCAATGACCATGCGGACGGCTTTGCGCAGCGGGCCGGATCGACGGCCCTGACGCATCGGCGAGGCCTGGTCCTGCCAATTGGCTGCCAGAACCGGAAGCAGGAAGAAAAGGGCTGCGAAGGTGCTGGCGACGCCGGCCCTGGATGTCGTGAGGATGAGGGCGGCAAGCGTTGCCAGCAGCAGGGTGACCTGCAGCAGCAGGTCGCGCAGCAGCTTGGCCGACTGGCGGGATGCGCCGTTGAGAATCCAGTCGCGCAGCGCCCGTAGCGCACCCTGCTGCAGCGACAGCGTGACGAGTCCGGTCAGAAGGAGGGCGACGAGCCCCAGGAAGGTCGCTGCCGTGTTGCGGTTGACGAAGACGGCGGTCAGGCTGTTCAGATAATAGCGCTTTTCCATGACGAGCAGCGTGCCTGGAAAAAACAGGAACTGGACGAGAGCGAAGATGGCGATGAGCCCTCCGGCCAGCGCCAGCCACCGCACCATCATGGCGGCGCGCTCGTCTGAGGTGCTGAGGATGAGCCCGGTCAGGAATATAAGGAAGGGAATGGCGAGGCGCAGCAGGGATTCCAGCGTATCGCCCGGCGCCAGGGATATGGCGCCGCCGACAGGGCCGGTGACCGGCTCGGCATCTTTCCATGCGGGGTGGGCGAGGCCGGCCCAGGACAGGTCGAGGCTTTGCAGAAGCACCCAGCCGCACAGCACAGCCAGCAGCATCAGGCTCAGGCGAAACAGCGGCTTGGCGCGCGATGGCGCGCCAAGCAGGCCGGCTGCCGCCAGCGCCAGAACGCAGACAGCGATGGCAACCAGCATGAACGGCGCCGTGCCGACAGAGCCGAGCGGCAGGAGCGCGGCGATTGTAACGGCGATATAGCCATAGACCAGCCAGTCGCGCGCCGCCGATGAACGTCCAATGACTGCAATCGTGTGTTCCGCCACGCAGTATATCCTCTTGATATCTTCTTGTGCCTCGCCGCACTTCATCAAGCCTATGCCTGTGTCCGACACTATGAAGCGGACGCCTGCAGTTGTCTTTGACCAATAAAGCTCGTCAGCAGAGGTCGTGACAACAAAAATCGAGTTTCACTAAAATTTTCACTTTCCACTTAAGCGGCCTGAAAAAGCCGGCGTGTATTGTCTGCATTACGGGCGGTCAAGAACGTGGTTCTTCTTGATGCATGAAGCAGTCCGGAGTGTCGGAATGTATTCCGTCAGCCAGTTAAGCGCGCACGACAAGAAGAAGCGCACGACGAGACCTTTGAACGGGGACAAGGACATGTGGAAGAAATATCTCAATGTAGCCGCACTCTCGGCGATGATCGTTCTGGGCGTTGAGCCTGCGCAGGCAGCCGGCCCTGGCGGCTTTGCGCGCAATCTGATGAATTCTCCCGGCGTCAGCTACATCGTCGCCAACAAGCCGACGCTTGCGCCGTTCGCCCATGTGCGGTTCTGCCTGCAGAACCCCGGCGAATGCAGCCGTAGCTATGGCGTCTCCACCGTGGTGCTCTCGTCCTACCGCTACAGCCAGTTGAAGCGCATCAATGCAAGCGTCAACCGTTCGATCCGCCCGATCAATGATGCCAGCCGGATCGACGGCGATATCTGGCAGATCGGCGCCAATTCCGGAGATTGCGAAGATTATGCGCTGACCAAGCGCAAGCGGCTGATCGCCATGGGCTGGTCGCCGCGCGCCCTGCGCATCGCGGTGGCCCATACCGGCACAGGCGAAGGCCATGCGGTTCTGGTCGTCAAGACCAGCCAGGGCGATCTGGTGCTCGACAATCGCACCAATGGCATCAAGCCATGGGCTTCGACCGACCTGCGCTGGGTAAAAATCCAGTCCGGCGACAATCCGCGCCTCTGGTATACGATGTAGGTTTGCCGCCGCCTGTCATTTCTAGACGTTCCCACTTTTGCGGGGGAGCGCAAGCCCTGGCCACGTCCCTGTGCCCGCGGTTTGCTGCTCCTCTTTTTTCTGTGCGAGCCGTCCTTCAAAGCCGGGAGGCGTTTAAACGTCCGTCTTGGGCTTGCCCCATTCGGCGATGGCAATGCCGCCAAGCACCAGCGCCAAAGCGATGACGTGGAAGATTTCAAGGCTTTCGCCGATCACCAGTACCGACAACAGCGTGCCGAACACCGGAACCAAATTGATGAACAGGCCGGCGCGGTTGGCGCCGATGCCCTCGACACCTTTAATATAGAGAATCTGCGAGATCAGCGACGGGAAGATGCCGGCATAGAGCATGATCGCCCAGCCGAGCGTGTCGGGGGCGATGAAGCGGTCGTTGGACAGTTCCCAGAAGACGAGCGGCAGGGAGGTGAGGGTGGCTGCCAGCGCCGGGCCGGCCATCAGGCTCTTCCAGTGCACCGGCGGCTTGAAGCGCAGCGCCACGGTATAGATTGCATAGCTGATCACGGCGAGCAGCAGCAGCGCGTCACCATAGTTGAGGGTCAGGCCGAGCAGGCTCGCCAGGTCGCCATGGGCAGCGGTCAGCGCCACGCCGGCAAAGCTGATCAGGAAGCCGACGATCTGGATGGCGGAGACCGGGATGCGAAAGATGGCAAAGTTGATGATGAAGATCAGCACCGGAATGCCGCCTTGTTCGATCGCGCCGTTAACAGCACTTGTATATTGCAGGGCCGAATAGAGAAAGCCGTTGAAGGCGGTGTAGCCGATGGCGCCGTAAGCCAGCAGCAGCTTCCAGTGGCGGCGCAGCAGCGGCCAGTCCTTCTTCAGCTGCGGAACGGAAATCAAGAGGATGATCAGGGTGGCGATCAGCCAGCGGCTGAAATTGAGGGCCATCGGGCTGACATGGCCGACGGCAAGCTTGCCGACCATGGTATTGCCGCCCCATAGCATCGTGGTGACGATCAGATAGGTATAAGCTCTAAAAGGCAATGGAGAGATACCGTTGTTTGGAAGGCCACTTCGCCGGTTGCCAGGCCGGAATAGGGCAGGGGCATGGCTTTGTCACGCAAAAAGCCAAATCGGCGAACATAAACAGGTCGATTTCCGCAAAACAACGCAGTATAGATGCGCGGGTTTGGGGTAGGCGCGTTTTCGCGCATTGAACAGGATTTTGAAATGACCAATGTCGTGGTGGTGGGTTCGCAGTGGGGCGACGAAGGCAAGGGCAAGATTGTCGACTGGCTTTCGGAACGTGCGGATATCGTGGTTCGGTTCCAGGGCGGCCACAATGCTGGCCATACGCTGGTCATCGACGGCGTGTCCTACAAGCTGTCGCTGCTGCCCTCCGGCGTGGTGCGTCCCGGCAAGATGGGCGTCATCGGCAATGGCGTGGTCGTCGATCCCCATGCGCTGCTGGCTGAAATCGGCAGACTGAAGGCGCAGGGCGTCGAAGTGACCCCCGACAATCTGCGGATTGCCGACAACGCCACGCTGATCCTGTCGCTGCACCGCGAACTCGACGGCATGCGCGAAGACGCCGCCACCAACAGCGGCGCCAATAGCGGCACCAAGATCGGCACGACGCGCCGCGGCATTGGCCCGGCCTATGAAGACAAGGTCGGCCGCCGCGCCATCCGCTTCATGGATCTGGCCGATCTGGACGCGCTGGAAGGCAAGGTCGAGAGCATCCTGACCCACCACAATGCGCTGCGTCGCGGTTTTGGCGCGCCGGAGGTCGAGCACAAGACGATCATGGACGAACTGACCTCGGTCGCCGATCAGGTGCTGCCGTTCCGCGAGACCGTGTGGCTGCTGCTCGACAAGGAACGTCGCAAGGGGTCGCGCATCCTGTTCGAAGGTGCGCAGGGCTCTCTGCTCGATATCGATCACGGCACCTATCCCTTCGTGACCTCGTCCAATACCGTCGCCGGCCAGGCCGCTGCCGGCTCCGGCATGGGTCCCGGTTCGCTGGGTTATATCCTTGGAATCACCAAGGCCTACACGACACGCGTCGGCGAGGGACCGTTTCCGACGGAACTTACCGACGAGATCGGACAGTTTCTTGGGGAAAAAGGTCATGAATTTGGCACGGTTACGGGTCGTAAACGGCGCTGCGGCTGGTTCGATGCGGCGCTGGTGCGCCAGTCGGTGGCCACCAATGGCATCACGGGCATCGCGCTCACCAAGCTCGATGTTCTCGACGGGCTGGACGAGCTGAAGATCTGCGTCGGCTATACGCTCGATGGCGTGGAAATCGACCATTTGCCGGCAAGTCAGGGCGCGCAGGCTCGTGTCGAGCCGGTCTATATCACGCTGGAAGGCTGGAAGGAATCGACCGTCGGCGCCCGCAGATGGGCAGACCTACCGGCCCAGGCGATCAAGTATGTTCGCCAGGTGGAAGAGCTGATCGGGGCGCCGGTGGCCCTGCTTTCGACCAGCCCGGAGCGCGACGACACCATACTTGTGACCGACCCGTTTGAGGATTAATGTCGGAAATAATTAACCAATTGTCATACGGCATGGGCCGTCGACCATGAGAAAGTGCTGATGGCTGACTTTGTAGCAGTTATTCGACGGGCCGTTGACGGCCTGTCGAACAATACCCCGGAAATGCGCGCGAAGGTGTACGAGAAGGCTCGTGGCGCGGTGATGCGCCAGCTTCAGAACATGTCGCCCCGCCCGCCGGAGGAAATGCTGCGCCGTCAGCTCGACAAGCTCGAAGCGGCCATCGTGGAGGTCGAGGCGGAGCATGCCGAGGCCCTGATGGCGGCGGAGGAAGAGGAGGCGATGAACGCGGCTGCGGTCTCCGCAGCGCCGGCTTTCGTCGAACCGGAGCCAGCCGAGCCTGAACCCGTCGAACCCGAGGCGCCGGCCGCTCCTGCGCCGACATATACCGAGAAGCAGGCGCCGGTCGAAACGGTCGAACCTGAGCCGTGGAACCCTGCGCCGGAAGCTTACGTCAGCCCGGCTGAGGAAACCGACGAGCATGCCTATGTCGGCGTGGACGAGGCGGATGCGGCGCATCCGGTCGAGCACGTCGCCGAGAACCCTGATGTGTTTGCGCCGGCTGCCGACGAACGGCGCGACGCCGCGGCTGCCGGGGCACCGTTCTATGACTATCCCGAGGGGCCGGCCGCCGAGCCTGCGGGCACACTGGAGCCGGAGACCGTTGAGCCGGATCCCTATGCTTCGGGCACAAGCTCTGCAGCTGAAGACGTGTATGCGCCCTGGCCAGAGGCGGCGCCCGTGCCGACACCGGAGGCTCCCGCCGAACCGGTGCCGGACGAACCGCAGGAACAGCACGGCTTTGCACCATGGCCGGAAGCGGCCGAGACGGTGGTTCACGCCGATGAGCCCGCCAGTGCTGTCGAGCCTGCTGCCGCACCCGCAGCCTTCGGAGACTGGCCGCCTTATCGCGAAGATGCATCTGATCCGTTCGTGTTTCCGGACGAACCGGCTCCGTCGGCGACCCCTGTTGCACGGGACGAGCCTAAACCCAAAGCCGCCGCCTTCGACGAGGCCGATGCGCTGGGCGAATTCGACGACTTCGTTCGCAGCGGCCAGAGCAAGCGCCCGGCGCCTGAGATGCCGCCGGCGCTGGATCTTCTCGAATGGGACGAAGCCGACCATCAGACCAGTTTTGTCGGCAAGGATGCCGCGCCGGAGGCAGCTCCCTTGGAGGGAGCGGATGCCGGCTGGTTCAAGGAGTTCGAGCAAGGCGCAGCCAGCGCCAGCGCCGCCCCGGCCGCGGCCAAAGGCAAAGCTAACGGTACCAAGGCGCGCGCCTCGACCGAGGATATCGATGCGCTTCTGGCCAATGCCGAGCAGAAGGCCTACCGCCGCGAGGACAAGCCACGCCGTAATTATGCGCCGGTCGTGCTTGGCGTGGCGGGCGTCCTGCTTCTGGCGGGCGCCGGCTATGGGCTGTGGGTCAACCGCGATACTGTCAGCAGTCTTGTCGATGGACTGGTAAGTTCGGTTCCCTCGACGGAGACGGCCGGCGAGCAGACACCGCCGGCCTCGGAGACGCCCGAAACGATCGTGCCGTCCGGCAACGGGACGGTCCCTGCCGATCCTGTGGCCAATGGCAATGGCACGCCCGCGCCTGACGGCTCGGTCACCGGCCAGAAATTTACGCAACGGCTGCTGCCGGATGGCGGCGAAGTGGACGAGGGCGTGGCTGCCACGCCGGGCGGCGCCGTGCCGGCTGGCGAAGGCACGTCGGTTGCCGAAAAGAACGTGCCGTCCGACACATCGCCGACGACGCCCCCGGTTCAGGCACCGGCCGCCGAAGGCACGCCGGCTACGCCGACCACCACGCCGCCGGCCACTCCGGGTGCGGCACCTGCCGGCGACATTGCCATGCCGACCGATGGCCAGAAGGCGTTTCTCTACGAGGAACGGCTGGGCCAGACCGTGCCGACCACGGTTCCCGGTCATATCGTCTGGACCGCCTTGCGGGAAACTGCCGAAAACGGCAAGGCCGAGCCGGTCATCCAGGGCAGCCTGTCCATTCCCGGCCGTGGCCTGAGCGCACTGATCACCTTCAAGCGCAATGCCGACAACTCCCTGCCGGCCAGCCATCTGGCGGAAGTGGTGTTTTCCGTGCCGGCCGATTTCGAGGGCGGGGCGATCGACAGCATCCAGCGCATTGCCATGAAAGCGACCGAGCAGGACCGCGGCGATCCGCTGATCGCCGTCTCGGCGAAGATCACCGACGACACCTACATGATCGCCTTCAACGATTTTGCCGAAGTAGTGGCGCGCAATCTGGAACTCTTGCAGAGCCGCAACTGGATCGACATTCCGGTGACCTACCGCAATGGCCGCCGCGCGCTGCTGACCCTCGACAAGGGCGTGCAGGGCAAGGCGGTCTTCGACAGCGTCATCAAGGAATGGGCCACCATGGGCAGCGCCCGCGGCGGCTGAGGTCGCTCAAGCACAATCGACAAAAACAAACGGCCGGCAATTTGCCGGCCGTTCTGCATTTGGGGCATGACGTTAGCGGGGATGCCGCCGATCAGGCATTGACGAGGCGGACGGCCTTGGCGCGTTCGAGCGCTTCCTTCTGAACCGCCTCCTGCACCTTTTCGAAGGCGCGCACCTCGATCTGACGAACACGCTCGCGGCTGATGTCGAATTCGCTCGACAGCTCTTCCAGTGTGACCGGATCTTCTGCCAGGCGACGAGCCTCAAAAATGCGGCGCTCGCGATCGTTGAGCACGCTCATGGCGCGGCTCAGCATGCGGCGACGGGTTTCCAGCTCGTCCTGCTCGATCAGCACGGCTTCCTGGCTTTCGTGGTCATCGACCAGCCAATCCTGCCACTGGCCGGACTCGCCTTCGGAGGCGCGGATCGGGGCATTCAGCGAGGCGTCGCCGGACAGGCGGCGGTTCATCGAGATGACCTCCTCCGCCGAGACGTTCAGCTTGGTGGCGATTTCGGCGACCTGATCGGGTCGCAGATCGCCTTCCTCGATCGCCTGGATCTTGCCTTTCAGGCGGCGCAGGTTGAAGAACAGCCGCTTCTGGTTGGCGGTCGTGCCCATTTTGACGAGCGACCACGAACGCAGGATATATTCCTGGATCGACGCCTTGATCCACCACATGGCATAGGTCGCCAGGCGGAAACCGCGTTCGGGATCGAATTTCTTGACGGCCTGCATCAGGCCGACATTGCCTTCGGACACCACTTCGCCGATCGGCAGGCCGTAGCCGCGATAACCCATGGCGATCTTGGCGACCAGACGCAGATGGCTGGTCACCAGCCGGTGGGCGGCGTCGCGGTCGCCATGCTCGGCATAGCGCTTGGCAAGCATGTATTCTTCCTGCGGCTCCAGCATCGGAAATTTGCGGATCTCGTCGAGATAGCGGTTCAATCCCGCTTCGCCGGCAGTAATGGTGGGCAGATAATTGCGGGCCATAAAGCACCCCCTTTCGCTATTGGCTTCCCTTGCGGACTGTTCGGGCAAGCCAAGACCTTTGTGGATTTTCCAAATCCCACAAAAATCCATGTAACAAATAAGTGTGGCGAATTAGGGATTCAAGGGATCACGAAAATGTAATGACATTACGTTTTGGTAATATTCCGGCGGCTCAATAGTCGAACAGAATGTGGCTTTCGCGCCATTGTTTCCTCAATGTCTCGCCATCGCAAAAGGTCTCGTCCATCAGGCGGCAACCCTCGAACCGGTTGTGCCGGAAATGGCGGAAATCGTTGCGCAGCTCACAATAGGCCGCAATGTGTATGCCGTCTACATAATAGACGAGGGCCAGCGGCCGGATGGTGCGTTGCGTTTGGCTTCCGACGGCATCGCGATAGGTGATGGAAAGCTTGCGCTCGTCGCGGATGGCACGGCGGATGATGTTGAGATCGACGCTTGCCTCAGGAATGGCATGCCAGGTCGAGACGTAGAGCGGCATGGCGTCGATGCTGGTCCGGTCGCAGGGCAGCACGTCGCCGATCTTCGCGGCGGCGCTGCGGCCGGCGGCCTCCAGGCTGTTGTCGCCTGTGCGGGCGACCAGCGACAGGCCGACGGCGATGGCTTCGATCTCCTCGTGCGAGAACATCAGTGGCGGCAGGTCGTAACCGCGTCGCATCATGTAGCCGATGCCGGCCGCGCCCTCGATCGGCACGCGCGATGCCTGCAGGGCGGCGATATCGCGGTAGATGGTGCGCTTGGTCACCTCCAGCCGTGCAGCGATGGCGTCGGCGGTGAGCGGCACGCGCGATGCCCGCAGCATCTGGATGATGTCGAACATGCGGCTGGACTGCGCCACGGTCTTTCCTTCGATTGTGTCGCCCATGCTGCTGACAGGCTGTTGTCAGCAGCACCTTGCTACAGCTTGCGATGCTTTCCAACCGCCAAGGATGCCTCCATGAAAATCTCTCCCTATGTCGTCGGCCTGATCGCTGTCTTGACTGCCACCGTGGCGCTCAGCACCGCCGGGCTGATGACGCGGCTCATCACCATGGATGCACCGACCCTGCTGTTCTGGAGAGGGGTGGTCAGTGGCGCCTTTCTGTTGCTCTGCCTGCTCGTCTGGAAGGGGCGGGGCGTGCGCGGCGATTTTGCCCGGCTCGGGCTTGCCGGCCTGGCGATCTGCATCGCGTCTGCCGTCAGTGCCTCCCTGTTCATCTCGGCCCTGCATGAAACGACCGTAGCCCATGTCGCCATCATCTTCGCCACATGCCCGTTCCTGGCTGCCGGCCTTGGCTTTGTGGTTCTCGGTGAACGGCCGGGCCGCGGTGCATTGATCGCCAGCGGCGTGGCGATGGCGGGCGTGCTGCTGATGATCGGCACGGGAGACGAGGGCGCCCTGTTCGGCGACCTCCTGGCCTTTGCCATGACCGCAACGATCGCGCTGTGGACGGTGCTGGTGCGCCGGTATCCGGACAAGCCGGTGCTGGCCTGCTCGGTGCTGTCCACGCTGCTGAGTGCTGCTTTCGCAGTGCCGTTTGCAACGCCGCTTGCCGTGTCCGGCCAGGACTTGGCTGTCGTCGTCCTCTTTGCCGTGTTCGGCTTCTCGCTCGGCGTCGTGCTGCTGATCGTCGGCTCGCGGGCGCTGCCGCCGGTCGAATCCGCCCTGATCGGTGCGCTGGATGCGCCGTTGGCACCGCTCCTGGTCTGGCTGTTCGTCGGCGAGGCACCATCGATCACGACCCTTGTCGGCGGAACCGTCGTGCTTTCGGCCGTCACCTTGCACGTTGTTTCCACCACGGTGCTCAACCGCAGTGCCTGCCCCTCGTAAGAGAGGGGCCTAAACCGCCTGCAGGGCGTCGATCACCGCCTGCATGTCGGCGGGGACCGGCGCTTCGAAACGCATGGTCTTGCCGGTCGAGGGGTGTTCGAAGGCCAGCAGATAGGCGTGCAGGGCCTGGCGGTGGAAGCCGTTGACCACGGCTCTTGCTGCGTCCGGCAGGAGATTGGCCTTGGTCTTGAAGGCGGCGCCATATTCCGGGTCGCCGATCAGGGGATGGCCGATATGGGCCATGTGCACGCGGATCTGGTGGGTACGGCCGGTTTCCAGGCGGCATTCGACCAGCGAGGCGATGCAGGTGGAGTCCGGCTTCTCGCCATAGCGCTCGACCACCGTGTAATGGGTGATCGCCTCGCGGGCGTCGTCGGTGTCTTCCTTCTTGACGGTGCGCTTGGTGCGGTCGCCGGCGCGGCCCAGAGGGGCATCGATGGTGCCGTGGAGGGTGCGGGGGCGACCCCAGACGATGGCCCGGTAGGCGCGCTCCAGCGGCCCGGTGCGGCCATGGTCGGCAAACTGGTCGGCGAGGTGTCGATGGGCGAGATCGTTCTTGGCCACTACCATGACGCCGGAGGTTTCCTTGTCGAGCCGGTGCACGATGCCCGGCCGCTTGACGCCGCCGATGCCCGACAGGCTGTCGCCGCAATGGTGGATCAGGGCATTGACCAGCGTGCCCGTCCAGTTGCCGGCGCCGGGATGCACGACCAGGCCGGCGGGTTTGGCCAGCACGATCAGGTCGCTGTCCTCGTAAAGCACCTCAAGCGGAATGTCCTCGCCCTGCGGTTCGGCGTCTTCCGGCTCGGGCATGACGATGGCCAGGCTGTCGCCCGGCTTGATCTTGCGCTTGGGTTCGGTGACGGCGGTGCCGTTGATGAAGACCGCCCCTTGCTCGATCAGCGCCTTGACGCGGTTGCGCGACAGATCGCCGCCGAGCGCGCCGGCAAGCCATGCGTCGAGCCGCCCTTCGGCGTCCTCTCCGGCAATCAGGGCTTTTCTTAAGGGATCGGCTTGTTTAAAGGGGTCGTTCATTCTGTCATCCCGCGTGTGCACCACCGGCTTGCGGCGCATTGGTTTCGGTGCCACTTGGCACAGACTGCCGCATTCTACAATCAAACAGCCATGTAACGTGGCTCTTTTTCCCTGAACCGAGGTTCGCAGCCAGGGAAAACGCCCAGATCCCGCGGACACCAGAGAAGCAGAGACAAAAAAGCCGATGGCCGATATCGATACCGACGACCAGGACGAAAAGCCGCTCGATCCGGCCATGGAAAACGTCCGCCGCAAGATGGTGAAGCTGCAGCTCGTGTCGGGCGGCATCATGCTTTTGATGTTTATGGCGGTGCTGGCGGCGATTGTCTACAAGGTGACCCGCCCGGACGGTAGCGCGCGACCGGTCGCCCAGCCCGGTCTTGCCATTCCGGCCGACCAGCCGATCGTCGCGGCGGCCCTGCTGCCGGCAGGCTTCACCGTGCTGTCCACGGATCTGTCGAACAACCAGATCCTGTTCTACGGGACGACAACGGACGGCACCCGCAAGGCGCTGGTGTTCGATCTCTCGGTCGGCCGGATCGTCGCCGACGTCACCGTTGCCGGCAACTGATCGGCGGATGCCCTGATGAGCGAACGGGCGTTGATTGTCATAACCGACCCCGAGGATCCGCGCATTGCCGAGTTCCGTCAGATCCGCGAACGGGACCTGACGGGTCGGCAGGGCCGGTTCATTGCCGAGGGCACGGTGGTGCTGCGCATGCTGGCGCAGGCGCATGGGGCCGGGCGCGGCATCAAGGCGGAAAAGATCCTGCTGCTGCAGAACCGTGTTAGCGGTCTCGACGAGCTGCTGGCATCCTTCCCGGCCGATATTCCGGTCTATGTGGCTGACGGTGCCGTGCTCGATGCCATTGCCGGCTTTCACCTGCATCGCGGCGTACTGGCGCTTGGCATTCGCGACGAGGCGCCGACGGCGTCGAGGCTGATAGAAAGCCTGCCGCAGCATGCGCTGGTGCTGGTTGGCTGCGGCATTTCCAACCATGACAATATCGGCTCGATGTTCCGCAACGCGGCGGGGTTTACGGCTGACGCCGTGCTGCTCGACGAGACCTGCTGCGATCCGCTCTATCGCAAGGCGCTGCGGGTGTCGGTCGGCTCGGTGCTGACGGTGCCCTATGACCGGCAGGGCAATGCGGTCGAGCTGCTCGGCAGTCTGGCCGATGCCGGTTTCGCCATCTGGGCGCTGTCGCCGTCCGGAATGACCGAGATCCGCGCTATACCGGCGTCGGCGCGCATGGCGCTGGTGGTCGGTACCGAGGGCGAGGGGTTGCCGGCCGAGGTGCTGGAACGCTTCCACACGGCGCGCATCGCCCAGGCGCCCGGTCTCGACAGCCTCAATGTCGGCACGGCCAGCGGCATCGCACTTTATGGCCTGGCGCAGGCCATGGGGCGGCTCTGAGGTCGTTTAGCGCTGCGGCGTGTCGAGCATATCCGGAGCCAGTCTGGCGACCCGGTCGGCCAGCGAGCCGGGCTTGACGCCGGATGTGTCGGCCGGGCCGGCCAGCAAAGCCGGAATGGGCGATGCGCTGCCTTCGCGCAGCGCCGTCAGGGCGATCATCTTGGCGGCGATCTCCGCCACTTCCTCGCGCAGGGCCGGGTCGCTGGCGGCGGTGCGGGCCTTCAGCAGCCGTTCGGTCAGGGCGATATGCTGATGGCGCAGTTCGTCGGCGAGCGCCTCGGCGGCCGGATCCGAAACTAGGTTAGCCATATCTGGAACCGTGCCGACGATATCCACCGGCATGCGCGCCGGCGCATGTCCGGCCGGCGCGGGTTTCGCTGGTCTTGAGGACCGCAGCGCGGCGCGACCATTCGGGGCGGTTTCCTGCAGCTTTTCCTTCAGCCGGACAATTTCTTTCAGATGACGCTCGATCGTGCCGTCCTTGTCCACGGAGGTTGCCATGGCGCGGGTCAGCTTGTCCTCCAGCCGCAGCAGCTTGTGTTCTTCCTGGGCGAGGCGCTGTTCGGCTTGCTTGGCGCGGATGCCAGCCGATTTGACCTCCTGGCGCAAGGCTTCGCGCTCGTCGCGCAGGGTCTGGACCCGCATGCGCAGATCCTCGATCTGGGTGTCGCGGGTGGTGCCCTCGATCTTCAGATTGTCGATCTCGCTGTTGAGCCGGGTGATCCGCTGTGTCAGCTTCTCGATTGCCAAGTCCTTGGTGATGGAGGTTTCCTCGACGCGCTGCAGCGCGTCTTTCATCTGCTCCAGATTGGTGGCCTCGCGCCGCAACTGCGAGCGCAGGCTGCCGGCCTCGGTGCTCATCTCCTCGATCTGCATGCGCAGGTCCTGGCTTTCGGCGAGCGCATGGCTGGTCTCCTTGGCCAGCGTATCGTTGCTGATTTCGAGCGCCATGGATTTTTCCCGCTCGCGGGTCAACTCCTGGGCGGTCCTAGCATTTTCGGCGGCATAGACCGCCCGGGCCATGTCCTTCTGGGCGCGCACTTCCTGGGCGCTCAGTGGCGTGGTCGCCTTCAGGCGGTTTTCCGTATAAAGCACGATGCGGCGATGGATCGCCGGTACCAGCAGCATGGCCAGCAGCGCCGCACTCAAAAAGCCCAGTCCGAACAGCAGAGCATATTCAATCACGGCGGCGCCATTTCAGCTCGATTCCATGCCATCATCCGATCCTTACCGACGCGCCCCGCCGGCGACAAGTCGTGGCCCATGGGATGCGCGCAAAAAAGCCCGCCGGCGGCGGGCTTTTCGACATTATAAAGCAATCAGAATGGGTTCCAGGTGGGCGAGCGGGTCAGCTTGAGATAGCCGACATTGACGCCGAGGCGGGCGCCGACGCCGGTTCGAATAGGCACCAGCACGACATCGTTCGATTTCAGCACGGTCATGCCGACGCCGGCCACCACATAGGCCGAGCCGCTGACGCCGCCGAACCGGGTGAACAGATTGTCGACGGCTGGCAGATTGTAGACCAGCATCATCGACCGGGTGCCGTTGCCGCCATAGTCGATGCCAAGAGAGGGGCCTTGCCAGAACACATCGTGCTGGCCGGCATTCTTGGTGTAAAGCATGCCTTCGCCATAGGTCAGGCCGGCGATAAAGGCGCCGGAGCCCTCCTGGCCGAGAATGTAGCCGTTCGGCAGGCCGTATTGCTGGAAGGCTTTTTCCAGCACCTTGGCGAGCGCGCCGCTGGTCGAGCCGAAGAAACCGTGGCCGGCATCCACCACTTCCTGAACAGAGTACTGGCCGTTGTCGACAGCTTCGGCGTGCCGTGGGTTCAACGTCAGGGCGGACAGCAGAAGGCCCGCAACGAGCAGGCAAAGACGAGCGGTCCCGCGAATTCTGACAAGGCGCATGGCGTCCTCCATCCAAAGTCAATATAAAGGGCTGTCCTTGAGACAGGTTGGCGTATCTTGCTTCGATCGTCTTAATAATCGGTTTACCAAATATGGTGTCATTATGGCGGCAATGGCATCCGGCCAGATGCGCGCGCTTGATAAGCGTGGCAACTGAAGCCGATATGTGCCGATCCCGCAGTTCAGGAGAACTCGATGCTGAAGAATCCCACGCTTACCCTTGCTGGTCCTGATCTCGCGGCGCTGTTGTGCAGCCGGGTTTGCCACGACGTCATTTCGCCGGTCGGCGCGATCAACAACGGCCTGGAACTGCTCGATGAGGGCGGCGCCGATGCCGATGCCATGGATCTGATCCGCACCAGCGCGCTCAATGCCTCGGTTCGCCTGAAGTTCGCGCGCCTGGCTTTCGGTGCGTCCGGCTCGGTCGGGGCTTCGATTGACACGGGCGAGGCCGAAAAGGCCGCCAAGGATTTTGCTGCGGCCGAGAAGAAGGCCGAGGTTACCTGGTCGGGGCCGCGGTCGATCATTGCCAAGAACAAGGTGAAGCTGCTGCTCAACCTGTTTCTCGTCGCCTACAGCGCGATCCCAAGGGGCGGCGTGATCGACGTGACGCTGGAGGATCCGGAGGACAAGGCGAAGTTCCGCCTGGCGGCACGCGGCCGGATGATGCGGGTTCCTGCGAAATTTGCGGAAATCTGCGCTGGTCGTCTCGACGAGGCCGTCGATGCCCATTCGATCCAGCCGTATTACACGGTGCTGCTGGCCGAGGAGTCGGGCATGGAGCTGAAATACGTGGCCACCGAAGAAGAAATCGTCTTCACGGCCGAGACAGTGGCGGCCTGAACAGCGGCCGGCTGGCCCATCCCATCATGATGGGGGCAAGGGGGGCGGGCGATCGCCCCTTTTTTGATGGATTGCGCCGACGATAGCCGCGCCGGGGTGGTGCGAAACGGGACATTCGGCGGTAACCTTTCGTTAGTCGAATGGCTCTACACTTTATACGGAGGTCCCGCGTCTGCAGGTTGCAGCGTGGCAAAGATGGAGATGGACATGCAACGCTTGATGATCGCTGACTCGTCGGATGTCGTTCGCAAGGTGGGCAAGAAAATCCTATCTGAGCTTGGTTTTCTGGTGGTGGAAGCGCCGACGGCGCGCGAAGCGCTGATGCGCTGCGAAAGCGAACTGCCCAATATCGTCATCGTCGATGCAGGCCTTGAAGGCGCTCTCGATCTCATCGCCAATATTCGCGCCCTGCCGGAAGGCAAGAGTGTGCGCATCTATTATTGCGTCATCGAGGCCGGTCTCAAGACCATGATGATGGGCAAGCGTGCCGGCGCCAACGATTTCCTGCTGAAGCCGTTCGATCGCAAGATCCTGACGACGATCTTTAGCGATCGTATCGCCGCCTGAAAATTCTCCCATCTGAAACAGTCGAAAAGCCGGGCGTGTAGGACACGCCCGGCTTTTCGCATTCTTGACGGACGGGCTGCCGCAAACGTCAAAAAGCCCGCCCCGAAGGGCAGGCTTTTTGGTTGTATCGGCAGGGGTCTTAAAGGGTCAGGCGGTTTCCATGTACTCGGCAGCGTCCGGTTCGCGCAGAACGTAGCCGCGGCCCCAGACGGTTTCGATGTAATTGGCACCACCGGCAGCATTTGCCAGCTTCTTGCGCAGCTTGCAGATGAAAACGTCGATGATCTTCAGTTCCGGCTCGTCCATACCGCCGTAGAGGTGGTTCAGGAACATTTCCTTGGTGAGCGTGGTGCCCTTGCGGAGCGAAAGCAGCTCCAGCATCTGGTATTCCTTGCCCGTCAGGTGAACGCGCTGGCCGCCGACTTCGACAGTTTTGGCATCCAGGTTGACGATCAGTTCGCCGGTGATGATGATCGACTGGGCGTGGCCCTTCGAACGGCGCACGATCGCATGGATGCGCGCCACCAGTTCGTCCTTATGGAACGGCTTGGTCATGTAGTCGTCGGCGCCGAACCCAAGGCCGCGAACCTTGTCTTCAATGCCGGCCATGCCGGAGAGAATGAGGATCGGGGTCTTAACCTTGGAGAGACGAAGCGTCCGCAGCACTTCGTAACCGGACATGTCCGGCAGGTTGAGATCCAGTAGAATGATGTCGTAGTCGTAGAGCTTGCCGAGATCGACGCCTTCTTCCCCGAGATCCGTCGTGTAGACGTTGAAACTCTCGGATTTGAGCATCAATTCGATGCTCTGCGCTGTCGCGCTGTCGTCTTCGATGAGTAGAACCCGCATAATTATCCCCTTTACCGCCGCCGACAGGTCGTATTGGCCCCCTACGCGATACGGATCCAGTCGTTGCCTGATTTGAAGGCTGCCACCAAATGGTTAACAAATTCTGATTCCCTCTGGCAAGGTGTATCGAATTTATTAAATTATTAGAGCAGTCTCCTGATTTTGAATGCGATTTCGCCATTGCCATAGATGAATCGGATTGTCAGGCTTTACCCTTAACCGATTCAAATGACTCATCATTGTCATTGGCCCATATTTAGACCCTGGCATTTACTGACCCTTAAGTGATCCTCCTTATCATTAACGATGCCCGTAAACGAAAGGTTACCAACGGTAGTTTTTTGTTAACGCCGCCGATTTTTTTCGCTGGTGATTCGTTTTTTTGCGTGCGGGCGCATTTGTAAAGCGTGTGAAAGCGGGCCATCTCGCATCACGGGAGTATTGCGTATGAAGTCGCGTGAGAGCCTGGTGCGCCTGAAAGGTTTTCAGGTCACCGAAAAGCGTCGGCAGTTGCAGCAGCTGCAATTGATGATGTCGGAATTTGAGCGCATGTCCAAGGACCTGGAAAACCAGATCACCGTGGAAGAGAAGAAATCCGGGATTACCGACCCCAACCACTTCGCCTACCCGACTTTTGCCAAGGCCGCGCGCCAGCGGGCCGACAATCTTCAGATCTCCATCCGGGAACTGAAGGTTCAGCAGGAGGCAGCCGACCTGGCGCTGGAGGAGGCGGAGGCCGAATATGCCAAGGCCGCGGCGCTCGAGGAGCGGGACGGCCAGATGCGCGTCCGGGCGTAGAGCTCTACGCCCCGAAGCCATGACTTCAAACTCCGCGGCGGCCTCTGGCTGTCCGCGGCGGCGGCATTTGCCGTCCGCGCGCTGTCAGGCGCCTGCAGCCGCAGGTGCTGCGGGCGCCAGCATCAGCGTTTGATCACATCCTGCCAGTCGGGGTGGCGGTCGACCTGGGCGTGAAAAAACGGGCAGAGCGGTATGATCTTCCAGCCGCCGCGCCGGGCTTCCTCCACCGCATGCAAGGCCAACGCCTGACCGGCGCCCTGGCCACGCATGCTGTCGGGCACTTCGGTATGGTCGATGATGATCAACTGGGGAGAGCTGCGCGAATAGGTCATCAGCGCCCGCGGTTCCTCCGTCCCCAGGAGATAGCGCCCGCCGGACTTGGTTTCTTCATGGATGATGGTCATATCGTTCTCCGCCGTTTGGATCGTGCTGCCTTAACATCTGTCGATTCGCACGGCAAAGATATGTCGGACCGGCCGATCCTGCGGCACGGCCGATGATGGCCAGGCGAGGGTGGGGTATCCGATGATCTG
Source organism: Agrobacterium sp. a22-2 (assembly GCF_012276985.1). Taxonomy (GTDB): domain Bacteria; phylum Pseudomonadota; class Alphaproteobacteria; order Rhizobiales; family Rhizobiaceae; genus Allorhizobium. The sequence continues at coordinate 341,863 of NZ_JAAXMM010000002.1, forward strand.
GGTGAAATCCGCGATGCTGGCGCTGACACCGTTCTGCCTGGCGCTCGGACTGGTGCTGCCGCTGGTCCGTTTTGAGAAACTCTATTTCTTCAGCGAGGACCCATCGCTGATCGGTATCGTGCTGTCGCTGTGGCAAAATGGATCACCGGGACTTGCCGTGCTGGTCGGTCTGGTGTCGATCGTCTTTCCCGTGGTCAAGATGATCGGGCTGATGGCTGAAGCGCTGGCGCCTCTCGACACCGGCGCTGCCGCCGCACTGGTGCGGCGGATCGTGCCGCATCTGTCGAAGTGGTCGATGATGGATGTCATGCTGGTGGCCATCGTCATCTTCGCAGCCAAGACCAGCGGCCTGGCAAGCGCTTTCACTCAGCCAGGCCTTTGGTTCTATGCTATCTCGTCCGTGATGGCCGGGCTGTTGAATGTCCTGCTGCGCAGGACGGCCTGATCGTATCTCAAAAAAATAAAATACCCGACTGTATCAAGAAATCAGTGGCGGTATTGTTGGATCCGGGTGGTCCGCAGACCGGGCAGGCCGTGATCATTGATCGATGACTGCCAGGACAGGAATTCCTCGACCGTCAATGTATAACGCTCGCAAGCCTCTTCCAGGCTCAGCAATCCACCGCGAACGGCAGCGACGACCTCGGCCTTTCTGCGAATGACCCAGCGGCGGGTGTTGGCAGGCGGCAAATCGGCAATCGTCAAAGGGCTGCCATCGGGACCGATGACATATTTTACTCGGGGGCGTATCATTTCGGTCATTGGACTCTCTACACATACTCAAGACCACAGAAGCGCATCCTAGCGGCGCACCTTTAAAATTTGGCTAAGCCCGTCGTAACAATTTGCTAATAAATTGAGCGAGTTCGCAGAACCGGATTCCGGCTTGTGAGGGCCTTTGCCTGCCGTTGCGTAAACTTGCGGCAGTTGCATAGGAGTTATGCTAAATTAGAGTTATTTTTATTTTAAAATTAGAGTAAAAGGGCCAGAAGAACTGAAGCGTCCGGTTCCTAATCTTAATTGACGCTGTCGTGGTGCGGCCACGGATAATTCCAAAAATCGAGTTTGGAGTCCGGAAGGGAAATGGTTCCTTTCTGGGCGTTGAAGCGTTTCAGGTCGCCGTCAGGCCAAAGACATAGGCTCGTCGGCGCGAAGGGGAAGCGACAGTGAGAGTGATGGAATCGACATATGGTGGGGCGGCCCCGGATGCCGCCGGCGGGGTTGCCGATGGCGGCACCCGCGACCTTAGCGCCGTCGGCCGGCAATTCCACTCGCTGGCGCGCAATGCCGGTTTTGACTTCTTTTTGGTCACACGGTTTCCTCAGGGCGACAGGATCGATTTTGTCACCAATCATCTGATGAGCAATTGGCCACGCGCCCTGAAGGACAGCTACGGCGCCAGCGACATGTTCGGCATCAGCACGCTGGTCTCGCGCCTCAAGGACAGCATTCTTCCGGCCTTTTCCCGCAAGGGGCTGTTTTCCAATCGCTCGTCAAAAATGGCGGAGAAACTCGACAGCGAATTCCTGATCGTCGGCCTGCACGACAATCTGGCCTTCTCGCTGCATGATGCCGAACTCAACCAGTATATCTTCGTGTTCTCGGGCACCAAGGATAGGCCGGAGCAGAGCGAGATTTCCGCGCTCTATTTCGGTTGCATGGAATTGCTCGACACCTGTTTCAACAGCATCCGGTCCCAGGAAGGCCCGCGCGAGCGTCTTTCGGCACGCGAACTGGAATGTCTGAAATGGTCGGCGGCCGGCAAGAGCAGCGAAGAGATCGCCATTATCCTCAACATTTCGGCCCATACGGTGGTGAGCTATCTGAAGAGCGCCATGCGCAAGCTCGATGCCGTCAACCGGATGCAGGCGGTGGCGCGGGCCTGCCGGTATCGCTTGCTCTGACACACAGGGCGATCGGCTTTCGGTCTTTGGCCGGTTTCTAGAAGCCGTTGCCGCCGGTCAGTTCGGCGTGGACCGTGCCGACGATGATGCGCAGGTCCATCCAGATCGAGAAGTTGTCGATATAGTGCAGGTCGCAGGCAATGCGGGCGCGCGCCTTTCGCGGGCGCTCCGTCGGGCCGCGCAGGCCGCGCATCTGCGCCAGGCCGGTCATTCCGGGGCGCATGGCGTGGCGGCGATGGTAATCGGGCACAAGCTCCTCGTAAGGGCGACCGGCCGCCAGCATGCCGATGGCGTGGCAGCGCGGGCCCACGAGCGACATGTCCCCTTTCAGCACGTTGAAGAGCTGCGGCAGTTCATCGATGTTGGTCCGGCGGATGATTGCGCCAATCCGGGTCACCCGGGGATCACCAGCCACGGTTTGCTGTACGCCGGACTGATCGCAGAGGTCGGTGCGCATGGAGCGGAACTTATAAACACGGATCTTCGCGCAATTCTTGCCCCAACGGGTCTGGGTGAACAGTACCGGTCCTGGGCTGTCGAGGCGGATAATCAATGCAACTGCCAACAAAAATGGCAGCAGCAGAATCAATGCTGCGAGAGATACGACGATATCCAGAATTCTTTTGGCGAAAAAATGAGCGCTTCCTGCTTTGTTTTTAGCAGAAAGTATATTCTTGCCATAAAACTCGGCAAGACAATCGCTATTGCCCTCAAAATCAAAAGGACGTGTAGCCGCGCGATTATGTGTTTGGGGGATACTCAAGTTCTTAATCCGACCCTGGTTTATCACTGTTCGCTTCTCGTCAATGCGACTTGAATATATTAGACCCGTGGTAAAGTCATTCTTATTCTTAATAATTGGTTAACCCACAAAGCAAGTGTGACGATGTGTGGCACACGTTGTTTCTGAATGATTCATTAACTGCAACAAAGCTGCAATTCTTTGATGTTTTGCGTGGCTGCGACCTCACTTTATGAAGCGAGGCCTAACGTTCCAGGTGCTGGAAGGATCCGGAGCTAGAGCATCGCCGCCGCAAGTTCGGTCTTGCCGTAACCGAACTGCACTTGCGCCGTGCCGGTGTGCGAGAGCGTCAGCCGGTCGCCGGCCGATAGGGCCGCCAAGGCCGTCAGAGACTGGGTCACGGGGCCGCCCGTGCCCTGGCATGTGGCCAGGATCGTGCTGTCGTTGAGGGTCAATTCCAAGCCGTGGCCGGACGAAGTCAGAATGCTGAGATGCACGCTGAGCAGATAGATGCCATCGGCTGGTACCACCAGGCTGCTGCCGTGGCCGGAGGGCAGAGCCGGGCCGAGCGAAAAGCCGCCCTGCTGGAGGTGAAGCGTGTCGAAGCCTGTCTGGCTGCCGTTTGCCGGTGTGAAGGAACTGTCCGCAAGAGCGGCGCGGACCAGGGGCCGGTGGGCGGTGCGGACATGGCCGTCCGCAGAGATGGCCAGGGCTGTTTTCCACAGGGACCCATCGGCGCTGACCTTGATTGCGAACTCGTCGGAGCCGGCCAGGCCGAATTCGGCGCATCCCTGCCAGTTCGACTGGAAGAGCAGGGAGGCGGTGTCGGATGGCCCGGCCTTGTTGATCTTCAACTGATGGCCGCTGCCGGCATGGTTCAGCAGGCTTGCCGGCGAGGAGACCGCCAGACGGTTGACGACATCGGCGGAAGCGCTGACGCCAAGCGTCGAGACCGTTGGATCCTGCGGCAGCGGCGGATCGGTCCATTGGCCATCGACGAAGACGACCGGATGCTGGTTCGCCAGGTCGTAGGCCCGCCATCCATGGCGGGGCTGCAGGAAGATCCAGGCCCCGTCCTGGCGCAGCGCCACCTGTCCGGCCTTGCCGCTCCATGCGCCCGCAGTTGGCGTGGTGATGGCATAACAGGCGCCCTCGCTCGGGTCTTCCGGTGGTGTGGCGAGGTGTGCGGCCAGAACCAGCTGTACCGCCGCGTCGAGGCGCTGCAGGGCCTCGTTATGCGTCACATGCTTCTGCGCCTGGGACGGCAGGATATAGGGAAGGGCGAGATTGGCTGTGGTGTCCGACATGGTTTGCTCCGCGGGTTGGCGTCGGGAGCATTATGGAGCGAGGCGCGGGGATGGGGACGACCGGCGGGTTTGCGGCTTGAAAAGATTGCCAATGGCCGAAAGCGCATCCGCCCCGCGATCGGTTTTTCCGATGCGGGGCGGATGATGTCGTGATGTCTTGGGATCAGCCGCGCTTTTCGCCCCAGGCGACAAAGAACGGATTGGCAAAATCCGAATCGGTGGCTTGGCTGATTTTGCCATAGGGCAGCGGCTGGCCGTCGAGGCCGAGTGTGATGCCGCCGGCAGCGCGCAACACGGCGTCGCCCGCTGCCGTATCCCATTCCATGGTGCGGCCGAAGCGTGGATAGACATCCGCATGGCCTTCCGCTAGCAGGCAGAATTTCAGAGAGGAGCCGACCGACTTGTAATCGGCAACGCCATTGTCGCGCAGGAAGGCTTCGGTTTCCGGGCTGTTGTGCGAGCGGCTGGCCACGGCGATTGGTGCGCCTTCGTGTCTGCGGATGGTGATCGGCTTGCGATCGGTGACGGTGAAATCAGCATCGATCGTGAGTTTTTCGGCGCCAGCCTTCGAGCCGATATAGGCGACACCCTTGGCCGGCGCGTAGACGATGCCGGCAACCGGAACGCCGGCCTCGATCAGCGCGATGTTGACGGTGAAATCGTCGCGCTTGTTGATGAATTCCTTGGTGCCGTCCAGCGGGTCAACCAGAATGAAGCTCCGGCCCGCTGTCTGCGGGATGTGGCCGGCAGCGACCGCTTCCTCGGCCACAACGGGAATGTCCGGAAAGGCCTTGGCCAGATGCTCGAGGATGATCGCTTCGGCCCGCTCATCGGCTTCCGTCACCGGTGAAGCGTCGGCCTTCAGCGTGACATTCGGACCTGCGTTGTAAACATCGAGAATGGCTCGTCCGGCGGCCAACGCCGTCGTTTCAAAGATTGCCAGCATGGTCGTTCAGTCCTTTGCGTTGCTGATCAGGAAATCGGCGATCTGCATGGCCAGCGCCTCCGGCGTATGGCCGACCGTCTTCAGATGCAATTCCGGGTTTTCCGGGATCTCATAGGGCGAATCTATACCGGTGAAATTACCGATCTCGCCGGCCAATGCCTTCTTGTAGAGGCCCTTCGGGTCGCGGCGCACGCATTCCTCGAACGGCGTGTCGATGAACACTTCGATGAATTCGCCGGGCTCCATCAGGTCGCGCGCCAGGCGGCGTTCGGACCTAAACGGCGAGATGAACGAGACCAGCACGATCAGGCCGGCATCGGCCATCAGCTTGGCGACTTCGGCGACGCGGCGGATATTTTCGACGCGGTCCTCGTCGGTGAAGCCGAGGTCACGGTTCAGCCCGTGGCGGACATTGTCGCCGTCAAGCATGTAGGTGTGCTTGCCTTCGGCATGCAGCAGCTTTTCGAGGTTGTTGGCAACCGACGACTTGCCGGAGCCGGACAAGCCGGTGAACCAGACCACGCCGGCGCGCTGGTGCTTCAGTTCGGCACGTGACTTGCGGTTGACGTCAAGCGCTTGCCAGTGGACGTTGTCGGCACGGCGCAGCGGATGATCGATCATGCCGGCGGCGACCGTGGCATTGGTGAAACGGTCGATCAGCACGAAATTGCCGGTAATGCGGTTGTCAGCATAATTGTCGAAGGCAATCGGCGTCTGGGTCGAGATATTGCAGACGCCGACCTCGTTCATGTGCAGCGACTTGGCGGCCATATGGGCGAAGGTGTTGACGTCGATGCTGTGCTTCAACGTCGTAACCGTCGCTGCAACGCTGTCGGTCTCGCTGCGCAGCACATAGCTGCGGCCCGGCATCAGCGCATTGGCATCGAACCAGATGATATGCGCCTGGAACTGGTCGGCGACATGCGGACGGTTGTCAGGCGCCACCAGCATGTTGCCGCGTGACACTTCGATCTGGTCTTCCAGAACGATGGTGACGGCCTGGCCTTCGACGGCGGTTGCAAGCGAGCCGTCCTGGGTGACGATGTCCTTGATCTTCGACAACTGGCCGGATTTCGCCACCGTCACCGCATCGCCGATCGAAATCGAACCCGAGGCGACCTGGCCGGCAAAACCCCGGAAATCGAGATTGGGGCGGGACACCAGCTGCACCGGGAAGCGGAACGGCTTGTCGATATAGAGGTTCTCGATCGGCACGGTTTCGAGATGTTCCAGCAGTGCCGGGCCGATATACCAGGGCATCTTGGTCGAACGGCTGGAGACGTTGTCGCCGAAGCGGGCCGACAGCGGGATCGGCTGCACAGAGGCAAAGCCGAGATCCTTGGCGAATTCCATGTAGTCGGCGACGATCTGGTCAAAGACCTTCTGGTCATGGCCGACCAGGTCGATCTTGTTGACCGCCAGCACGATGTGGCGAATGCCGAGCAGCGAGGCGATGAAGGAATGACGGCGCGTCTGGCGCAGGATGCCCTGGCGGCTGTCGACCAGCACGATGGCCAGATCGGCGGTGGAGGCGCCGGTTGCCATGTTGCGGGTATATTCCTCATGGCCGGGTGTGTCGGCGACGATGAACTTGCGCTTGGCGGTGGCAAAGAACCGATAGGCGACATCGATGGTGATGCCCTGTTCGCGTTCGGCTTCCAGGCCGTCGACCAGCAGCGCGAAATCGATATCCTCGCCATTGGTGCCGTGCTTCAGGCTGTCGCGCTCGAGCGCTGCCAGCTGGTCCTCGAAGATCAGCTTGGTATCGTAGAGCAGGCGGCCGATCAGCGTCGACTTGCCGTCATCGACGGAGCCGCAGGTGAGGAAGCGCAGCAGCGACTTGTTTTCCTGCTCGCGCAGGTATTCGACGACGCCCTTGGGGAATTCGGGGGGGGTGACGGCGTTCATCAGAAATAACCCTCGCGCTTCTTCTTCTCCATCGAGCCTGATTCATCCTTGTCGATCATGCGGCCCTGGCGCTCGGATGTGCGGGCGGTCAGCATTTCGCGCACGATGTCTTCCAGCGTATCGGCGTCTGATTCGATGGCGCCGGTCAGCGGGTAGCAGCCGAGCGTGCGGAAACGCACCAGGCGTTCCTCGACCTTGTCGGCCTCGGTGAGCGGCATGCGCTCGTCATCGACCATGATCAGCATGCCGTCGCGCTCGACTACGGGCCGCTTGGCGGCAAAATAGAGCGGCACGATCGGGATATTTTCCTTCAGAATGTACTGCCAGATGTCGAGTTCGGTCCAGTTGGAAAGCGGGAAGACGCGGATCGATTCGCCGGGCCCGACGCGGGTATTGTAGGTCTTCCACATTTCCGGGCGCTGGTTCTTCGGATCCCAGGAATGCTGGGCATTGCGGAAGGAGAAGATGCGCTCCTTGGCGCGGCTCTTTTCCTCGTCGCGCCGCGCGCCGCCGAAGGCTGCATCGAAACCGTACTGGTCGAGCGCCTGGCGAAGCCCAAGCGTCTTCATCACATGGGTGTGCACACTCGACCCATGAGTGAAGGGGCCGACATTCTGCTCGATACCATCCGGATTGACATGCACCAGCAGGTCGAAGCCGAGCGTCTTGGCCATCATGTCGCGAAACGCGATCATCTCGCGGAATTTCCAGGTGGTGTCGACATGCAGGAAGGGAAACGGCGGCTTGGCCGGATAAAAGGCCTTCATCGCCAGGTGCAGCATGACGGAGGAATCTTTGCCGACGGAATAAAGCATCACCGGCTTGGCAAACGTGGCCGCGACTTCGCGGAAGATATGAATAGCTTCCGCTTCGAGACGCTGAAGATGGGTAAGTGGCATTCGGCAATCTCTGTTCTAAGGGTTGGCCTGCAACATTGGCAGGCTTGCCGATATGACGAGTCCGCTTTGCCGCAGTATTCCTGTTTACCGCTGCGATAGCCTGTAAATCTCTATCGATGCAAGGCCTATGCAAGGGAGAAGGCATTGTTCCCAACATCGCGGTCAAAAAATGTCTTTGAACAGGCTGCGAGATTTGCCAAGCGGAAACACCTGTGTAAGTTCACGACGGGCTTCCAGCCTATTGCTGTTCGCTGCCTGTCTGCGACCAGACCCATTCGACGCCCGAGGAGCCCGCAATGCCGACACCCGCTGAAAAAAACAGACTGATCCTCCGCTTGAAGGAGTTCGTGCGGCTACTCGATTCGCCAAGCATTGACGCCATTCTTGGTGAACACAGTGCGGACGGCGATTCCGATGTTGCGTCCCAGGCCTTTTACGGCAAGCTGCTTTTTGTGGCGCAACGGTGGGAGGAGGCTTACCGGGTGCTTGAGGCGGCATGGCTTCGCAATCCGGATGAACGGGTCCTGCGGGATCTGGAAGTGGCTTACTGGATGCTGCAGACGAGGGATGACCTGCGGGGAATGCAGTCCGGCGTGGCCTTATCCTATCTGCTGGCGCAGCCACAGTTGCATAGTGTCCTGGATGTCGGCTCCGGCGGCGGCGAGCATGCACTGCAATTCGCCCTGGCGGGAAAACAGGTGCATTGTGTCGATTTCGGCGTGTCGGTCTATGCCCGGCAATCCAAGGTTCTCGATCAGTTGGCCGACATGTCAAGTGTTCGGCGCAGCATTGGCGATTTCATGGAACTGCAGGATGTCGCCAAGTATGATCTGGTATGGTGCAGCCATGTCCTGGAGCACCAACCTAATGCCAACCTCTTCCTGAAGCGCTGTTTCGATCTTGTCGCCGATGAAGGCTGGCTCGCCATCACGGTTCCGCCGCTCAAGCACCCGATTGTCGGGGGCCATGTGTCCCTGTGGAATGCGGGCTTGGTTCTCTACCAGATGGTGTTGGCGGGCAACGACTGCTCCGATGCTGTCGTTATGAACTATGGCTATAATATCAGCGTTCTGGTGCGCCGCCGCCCGATCATCGTGCCGGCGCTCGAATTCGATTCCGGCGACATAGGCCGGATTTCACGATTTCTTCCAGCCGGATGTTCGGAAGGTTTCGATGGTCGGATGGTGGCCTTTTCAGGCGGCAAACCCCAAGCCGATTCCTTGTGACTCTTCAACAGGTAGCTATTTTTGTTAGGATGCCGATTGGCACGGGGTCTGACGTTGGGGCGATTGCTGGTTGTAGCCGGCGTGCTGCAGGAGCGCATTCTTTGTTGTCTTTGTGAATGTGAGCGTTTATGCACGCATTTCGTGCTGCCCATCTATACGGAAGGAGCGAGGGGTCAATGATCGATTTTAATGCGCCCGACAGCAAGGATTCCAGTGGCTGCAGCAGAGCTTTCGACTGAATGAGGGGGTATATTCGCAACCCGATCAGCGACAGCATTCCTGTCAAAGAGGCATATTTCGACGGAAGGCTTCATATTTTTGGAGCTGCTTTGTTGTTGTGGAAGGACTCCAAATGATGAGCGAATCAGAAGGCTACCAAGTCTTTTCGGTGCTGGATGCCAATGAGATCAACACCTTCAAAAAGGTGGCCATACTGGTTTTCCGTGCTGCTGATTTGGAGCGAAATGCACGTCAGGCCTCTGATTTCTTGCGCGAAAAGCAGGCCATGACCGGCCTCAGATTAATTGTCATCGTGTTAGGGCACGTGACGGCAGCATTGGACGGCATGGTTGAATTGCCTGCCGCCACACTGGCCGACTATGATGTGCCGACAGAACTGCTTGTCTATCAAGGCGACGGGAAGAAACCGGATGAAGGGCTGCCGACCGGGCTGCTTTTCAGCATTATCGAATGCGATTTGAGAAGCGTCTCCCAATTCAATTTCGAAGGTGACGTCTGGCCCTACCAGCGCGCCAAGAAGGAGGGCAAGACAATCCTCTTTCTATTCCCCGGCTCCATTTTTCCTGTCTCCATGGGGTCGCATCGTCGTGCAATCGGCATGCTTGCCGCATTGGTTGATCACGGTCTCGACGTCACGGTGATGTTTACGGGGCCGACCTATGCCAAGCGCCTCGTTGCAGCACAGGCTCTGAGCCTTTTCGCCGTTGACAGCACGAATTTTTCCAATGGCCAGGACAAGTGGCGCAGGATCGTCCTTGAGATCAAGAAGTCCATTGCCCGCTTGATGGTCAAGCTGTCCAGCCAGAAGACACCCGTGGCCGAATCGTTCGTTGATCGGGCCTTCATTCGAAATTCGGGCGCTTTGCGTCGATGTATCGAAAGGCTTGGACTGGAACGTTTCGACGGAATCTATGTGAATTATGCTTGGATGCTGCCGGCTGTTCTGGCGGCGAAGCCAAAAGGCAAGTTGCTGGTTTGCGATACTCATGACGTGCAGTTCTTCAGAGCGCTGTCGCTGGTTGAGCATGGTGGTGGCTCCGCGCAATCCCTGTCCCTGGACAGTTCCAAGAAGGAGGAACTCCGATTGCTCGGCGCGTCCGATTTCGTCCTTGCTATCTCGGAAAGAGATGCAGCTCTTCTGAAGTCCGAATTGCCGCCGGAAAAGGTTCTGGTCGGTCCCAGCAGCTACCGCTATTGCTACATGGGTGTCCGGAGGCGACCGGAACTGCGACCGTTTACGTTTGGCTTTCTTGGCCACAACATGCCCGCCAACGTCATTGCACTGGAGCATGTGCTGAAGGAATGGTGGCCGACGGTCAGCAGGCTCAGCCCGGCCAGCAAATTTATCGTGGCGGGAAGCGTTTGCAGTGCTCCTAGCATCCGGAAGCTCGCCTTCTTGAACGATACTGTGGAACTCGCCGGCTTCGTAAAGACGCTGGCCGGATATTTTGGCAAGATCGACGTGCTCCTTTCGCCGGTGTTCGTCGCGGGCGGCATGAATTTCAAGAATGCCGAGGCAATTGTTGCCGGTGTGAGCCTGATTACCAACCGCCAAGGAGCGGAAACGCTTGGTGATGTCGGCGATCTGCATGTGGCGGATAACGAGCAGGAGCTTGTCGAATGCCTCAGGAGCATCGAACTCAACGCTGACGAGGAATACGATAGACGAAACGCATCTCAGAAGAAGCTGATGCAGACGTTCGCGCCTGATCACGCAGTACAGGCGATCATCCGGGGGCTCGGCTCCTAGCTGGGCGCGGCAGACCTCACGGGCCTCTGAATCAGCGAGACAGGATTGACCTATGCGTGTCCTCATTCAATGCGGTAACAATCTGGAAAATAGCCGGCGGGTGTTGTCGATTTCTTCCCTGCTGCGTGATCATGGGGTGCAGCCAGTCGTTGCCGTCTACAACAAAGAGTACACGGGCTTCTTCTCCTCGGCGGGAATTCAGTCCCTGCCGTTTTTTGACGCCCGTCCGCTTGCCGTCACGTCAGAGCGTATAGGGGCAGTCGGTTTTAAGCCCGATGCGGCCGACATCTTCGCTCTGGAGGTTCTACGGAGCAAACTGGCAGGCGCGAAATTTGACATCCGGAAAAACACCCACATGATGAATCGAACCATGATCGGTCTTGACGAGATCGTCAAAGGCGAGGGTATCGACAGTCTGTTGGTGTGGAACGGCCACACGGGCCTCGTCGCAAATGTGTGGCGTGTCTACAAGGAAGCGAAAGGAATTCCTGGCGGCTACATGGAGCGTGGCCTTTTGCCGGATGGCGTGTTCTTCGATCCGATCGGAACCAATGGCGACGCGTCGATCGCGCGTGGAAGTTCATCGGCGGAGGGAATGCCGAGCAACGATTACCGGGAGCGTCATGCTGCCGCTATCGAAACATTGATTCCAAGCGTCGAGCGCGAACTGTTTCTGAAAGGCATGCAACAGGCCCGAACGAAGACGATTTTTGTTCCGCTCCAGGTGCAAAGCGACAGCAATATTATCCTGCATTCGCCCCGACTGAAATCAATGCGCAAGCTCGTCCTTCAGGCTATCTATATCCGAGACCATTTCTTTCCGGACTACAGCATCGTCGTGCGACCGCATCCAGAGGAGAGCCCCGACGTCGTCCTCAATATTCCGCTTGCCGATAGACTGGTCATCAAGCGCGACGGGACGTTGTCCGAGGCGCTGTGCGCCAGTGAGATCACCATCACCATCAACAGCACGGTCGGGCTTGAGGCTGCTTTGCAAGGAAGCCTGCCCGTCGTGCTAGGCGAAGGTATTTATTGTCAGGAACCGTTTGTGGTTCGGCTGTTGCGGCACCAGGACGGTGGGATCGTGGTTGATCGTCTGAAGGCGTTGAAATCGGCGCCCGAGGTCTTCCACGATCAACTCATGCAATATCTCGCCCATTACTTCGACATGAACCAGGTGCAGCCGGTCTACCGCCGCTTGTCGGAACCGCTTGGACTGCTGGAAGCCATCAAGCGAGATAACGCTGGTGCGAGTTCTACGACGACAGGAACTCCCAAGCCTTCTGCAACTGAACCGTTCACAGCACAGTCCAAGGTGTTTAGTGCGGCAAGAGCGCATTTCCAGAAACAAGCAGGCCCGATTTCGTGCGATGCTTTCGATCTTGATACTGTGAAGCTCATTGTCAATTACCGCAAAACATCGCATCCGCCGGACCGGGCAACCATTGCCGCTATGCTCAACAGTTTGCTGGGCATAGACGCCAGCTATACAATCCGGCCACAGACGGTCGCCAAGTCCGGAGACATCGCCATTGTACCGGCCGCCGTGAGCTTTACCGGCGCCCGCAAATATCGGTTGGTCCTCGACGAACACTTTGGTCTGCACAAAAACTTCGTCTCTCAGTTCTAGGGTTTGTTGAGCTTCATCTTGGATTGATGACCGCCGAGCAAAGATGGATAATGGCCGCGAAGCTTTGATCGGTTTTGTCCGATCTCATCGCTATACGCTTGAACTCTTTGAGTTTGCAGAAAAAATTCTCGATGAAGTGCCGCCATTTGTAGAGTTCGGCGTCGAGCGGCAGTGGCGATGCCCGTCTTGGATGCTGTGAGATGACAATCTTTGCGCCGCGTTCGTTGAGATCAGCAATGATATGATTGCTGTCAAACGCCTTGTCGGCGATCAGGCCATCGAATTCGACGCCATCAATGAGCGCTGCAACGCCAACCGTATCGAACCGCTGCCCCGGCAGGAGAACAAAGCGCATCAGGTTTCCCAAAGCATCGGTCAATGCCGGGATTTTGGTGGTCATGCCGCCCTTGGAGCGCCCTATGGCCTGGCTCTGAGTCCCCCTTTTGCGCCCTGTCCATGGCGTTGGACCTTGACGATAGTGGCATCAACCATGGCGTATTCCATGTCCGGCTCGTCGGAGCATGCCTCGAAAAGCCTAAAGAAAACATCGGCTTTGACCCAATCGCGATACTGCTTGAAGGCTGTGTTCCAGTTGCCGAAAAGGTCGGGAAGATCGCGCCAAGGGCTGCCCGTCCGTGCAATCCACAGAACCGCTTCGATAAAGCGTCGATTATCGTTACCGCTGCGACCGGGATCGGTCGGCTTACCGAGGCAATGAGGTTTCATCTTCGCCCATTGCGCGTCCGTCAAAACAAATCGTTCCATGACAAACTCCATTTTGGAGTTTGAATCACTTCTCAGGCAAATTGGGAATCTGAATCTCAACAAACCTTAGTCCGCCACACCACCGATCGAACACAATGAGGTCGCGTGCTGGGCGGCCCGGTCCGTATGCCGGAACGGCCCAGGATGTTGGGCCTGACATTCTTTGCCACTTTCTCCTCTGTCCCAATCACGCCACTTTACGTCCCAATTGGACTTGCCCTTTTCGGCCCATGTGCAAATGTGCGGCGAAATCTTTGTAGGGTGCCCGATGCGCTATTCCGCCTTTTCCATTTTAAAGAACGCCCTGTCGGGCAATCGCGACTGGGCGCCGATGTGGCGCGAGCCGGAGCCGAAGGCTCATTACGACGTGATCATCGTCGGCGGCGGCGGACATGGCTTGGCGACCGCCTATTATCTGGCCAAGGAACACGGCATCACCAATGTCGCGGTGCTGGAAAAGAGCTATCTCGGCTCCGGCAATGTCGGGCGCAACACGACGATTATCCGCTCCAACTATCTGCTGGAAGGCAATGAGCCGTTCTACGAGCTGTCGATGAAGCTCTGGGAGGGGCTGGAGCAGGATTTCAACTACAATGCCATGGTCAGCCAGCGCGGCATCGTCAACCTGTTCCACTCCGACGGCCAGCGGGATGCGGCGGCACGGCGCGGCAATGCCATGAAGATGCACGGCGTCGATGCCGAGCTGCTCGACCGCGAGCAGGTCCGCAAGATGATGCCTTACTTGAATTTCGACCATGGCCGTTTTCCGATCTTCGGCGGTCTGTTGCAGAAGCGGGCCGGTACAGCGCGTCATGATGCGGTCGCCTGGGGCTATGGTCGCGGCGCCGACAGCCGCGGCGTCGACCTGATCCAGCAATGCGAGGTCACCGGCATCCGCCGCGACGAAGCCGGCAAGGTTGTCGGCGTCGAGACCTCGAAGGGGTTTATCGGCTGCAACCGGCTGGCGCTGGCCACAGCCGGCCATACGTCGGTGACTGGCAAGATGGCCGGCCTTGACCTGCCGATCGAGACCCATGTGCTGCAGGCCTTCGTGTCGGAGGGCATCAAGCCTGTCATCGACAATGTCATCACCTATGGCGCCGGGCATTTCTACATTTCGCAGTCCGACAAGGGCGGCTTGGTGTTTGGCGCGGATATCGATTATTACTCGTCCTATGCCCAGCGCGGCAATCTGGCGACCGTCGAGCATACGATCGAGGAGGGGGTGTCGCTGATCCCCGGTCTCTCGCGTCTCAGGGTGCTGCGCGCCTGGGGCGGGGTGATGGACATGTCGATGGATGGCTCGCCGATCATCGACCGCACGCCGATCGACAATCTCTACCTGAACTGCGGCTGGTGTTACGGCGGCTTCAAGGCGACGCCCGCCTCCGGTTTCTGCTTTGCCCATCTGATTGCCAAGAACGAGCCCCATCCCGTCGCCCGCCTGCTGCGGCTTGATCGCTTCCGTCGCGGTTTTGCCGTGGACGAAGGCGGCAAGGGCCCGCAACCCAATTTGCATTGAGATCCTGTCATGGCCAGCCTGATACCCTGCCCGCATTGTGGCACCCGTCCCAAGGAAGAGTTCTCCATTCGCGGCGATGCGACACTGGTGCGCCCGGCGCCCGGTGCGTCGGAAGATGCCTGGCATGCCTATGTCTTCGTGCGCGACAATCCCAAGGGCCGCATCTCTGAATATTGGCATCACACGCTCGGCTGCCGGCGCTGGCTGGTGGTGGAGCGCGACAATGCCATGAGCCATGAGGTCTATGCGGTAACCGATGCGGCGGTGAAGGCCAAGGAGGCGGCGCGATGACCGGTTTCCGGCTGAATTCGGGCGGCCTGGTCAACCGCGGCCGCGCCATGTCCTTTACCTTCGACGGTCGCGAGATGACAGGTTTCGAGGGGGACACGCTGGCCTCGGCGCTGATTGCCAACGACCAGCTGCTGGTGGCCCGTTCGTTCAAATATCACCGGCCGCGCGGCATCGTGACGGCCGGGTCGGCTGAGCCGAACGCATTGCTGACCATCGGCTCGGGCGCCCGCAGCGAGCCGAACACGCGGGCAACCGTGGCCGAGCTTTACCATGGGCTGACGGCTGCCAGCCAGAATCGCTGGCCGTCGCTCCAATACGATATCGGTTCGGTCAACAGCCTGCTGTCGCCGTTCCTCGGGGCCGGTTTCTACTACAAGACCTTCATGTGGCCGGCCGCCTTCTGGGAGAAGGTCTACGAGCCGATCATCCGTCGCGCTGCCGGTCTCGGCAAGGCGGTGATGGAGGCCGATCCCGACCGTTATGAGAAGGCCTGGGGCCATTGTGACTTGCTGGTGATCGGCGCCGGTCCGACGGGCCTGATGGCGGCGCGGGCGGCCGGTCGTGCGGGCTTGCGGGTGATCCTGGTGGACGAGAGCTTTCGTCTCGGTGGTTCGCTGCTGTCGGAACGGGTTTCGGTGGGCGGTATGGCTGCCGCCGCGTTTGCCGATCAGGTGGTGGCGGAGCTGAAAAACCTGCCGAATGTCACGCTGATGCCACGCACCACCGTGTTCGGCTGGTATGACGACAATGTCTTCGGCGCGGTGGAAAAGGTGCAGAAGCATGTGGCGGTGCCGTCCGCCGACCTGCCGGTCGAGCGGCTGTGGCGCATCGTCGCCAAGCGGGCGATCCTGGCATCGGGTGCCGAAGAACGGCCGCTGGTGTTCGGCGGCAATGACAAGCCTGGGGTCATGACGTCAGGTGCGGTGCGCAGCTATCTCAACCGCTACGGCGTGGCGGCGGGCCAGACGGTCGCCGTCTTCACCAATGGTGGTGCCGGCTATCGCACGGCGGCTGACCTCTGCGCTGCCGGCGTCGAGGTGGCGGCGATCATCGACGGCCGCGCCGGTTCGACGGATGCCGGGCCGCAGGGCGTGCGGGTCCTTCGCGGCGGTTCGGTCACCAAGACGACGGGCCGGCTGCGGCTGTCCGGCCTGATTGCCGAACGCTCCGGTCTGGAGGAAACCATCGCCTGCGATGCGCTGGCGATGTCCGGCGGTTTCAGCCCGATCATTCATCTGGCCTGCCAGCGCGGCGCCAAGCCGGTGTGGTCGGACAGCCACCAGGCTTTCCTGGCGCCGGATGTCGGCGGACAATTCGTGCCGGCGGGCTCGGCTGCCGGTCTTGCCTCGCTTGCCGCCTGCCTGAGGGACGGTGCCACCAAGGGCCATGCGGCGATTGCCGCTCTCGGACGCCTGGTCGGCGATATCGACCTGCCGGAGGTCGAGGGCGAGTATGATGCTTCGTTTGCGCCGCTCTGGTATGTGCCGGGCGCCAAGGACAAGGCGTTCACCGATTTCCAGAACGATGTGCATGTCAAGGATCTCGCCCTGTCGCAGCGCGAGGCCATGGGCCATGTCGAACACACCAAGCGCTACACGACCGGCGGCATGGCGACCGACCAGGGTAAGCTCGGCAATGTCAATGCCGCCGGCATCATTGCCGGCATGCGCGGCGTGTCGCCGGCTGCAATCGGCACGACGACGTTCAGGCCATTCTATACGCCGGTGTCGTTCGGGGCGATGGCCGGCACCAGCCGGGCCGAGCATTCGCGCCCCGTGCGCCAGTCGCCGCTGCATGGCTGGGCCAAGAAGAACGGCGCCGTCTTTGTCGAGGCGGGTCTCTGGTATCGCTCGTCCTGGTTCCCGAGAGAGGGCGAGAAGACCTGGCGCGACAGCGTCGACCGCGAAGTGCTGACCGTGCGCAAGAGTGCCGGGCTTTGCGATGTCTCGACGCTCGGCAAGATCGAGGTGTTCGGCAAGGATGCCGCCGAATTCCTCAACCGGCTCTATTCCAACGCTTTCCTGAAACTGCCGGTCGGCAGGGCGCGTTATGGGCTGATGCTGCGCGAAGACGGCATGGTCTATGACGACGGCACCACCAGCCGGCTGTCGGACCAGCATTTCTTCGTCACCACCACCACGGCCTATGCCGGCGAGGTGATGAGCCATATGGAGTTTGCGGCGCAGGCGCTGTGGCCGGATCTCGACGTGCGCTTCGTGTCCTCCTCCGACCAGTGGGCACAGATGTCGCTGGCCGGGCCGAAGGCGCGGGCCATTCTGCAGCCGCTGGTCGAAGACGACCTTTCCAACGAGGCCTTCCCCTTCCTGTCGGCCCGCGCCGTGACCCTGAAGGGAGGGCTGAAGGCGCGGCTGTTCCGCATCTCGTTTTCCGGCGAACTGGCCTTTGAGCTTGCGGTTCCCGCCGGTTACGGCGAGGCGGTCGCCGATCAGATCATGGAGGCCGGCGAGGCGCATGGCATCTGCGCCTATGGCGTCGAGGCGCTCAATGTGCTGCGCATCGAGAAGGGCCATGTCACCCATAACGAGCTGGATGGCCGCACCACGCCGGACGATGTGGGCCTGGGCAAGATGGTCTCGACCCAGAAGCCCGACTTCATCGGCAAGCGCCTGTCGAGCCGGTTTGGCCTGACGGCCGCCGACCGGCCGCAGCTGGTGGGCCTGAAACCGGTCGAGAAGGACAAGGAAATCAAGGCCGGCGCCCATCTGTTGAAGGAGAATGCCAAGCCGTCGATGACCAATGACCAGGGCCATGTCTCCTCGGTCTGCTTTTCGCCGGTGCTTGGCCAGTATATTGCGCTGGCCTTCCTGAAATCGGGCCGCGAGCGGCTCGGCGAGCGGGTGGTGGTCTGGGATGGATTGCGCGGAACGGAAGTGCTGGCGGAAGTCTGCAGCCCCGTCTTCGTCGATCCCGACAATATCCAGCTGCATCTTTGAGAGGAGAGGGCGCCATGACCTTCATCTACAGGCATCCGCTCGAAGACTTCATCACCGGTTTCGAGGCCGAGCCCAATCCGCATCATTTGGCGGTACTAAAGCGTCCGACCGTGATCTCGGTCATGGTCCATGCCGGCTTCGAGGCCGACGTGGCCAAGGCCTTGCAGGCCCTGCCGGACGTTTCCTGCCGGTTTGCCGGACCCGGCGAATGGCTGCTGGTCTCAAGCACTGCCGGCGCCGACAGCCTGTTGCGCGATGTGGCGGAGCTGGGGGCGGAAAAAGTCTCGGCGCTGGACCAGAGCGACGGCCGCGTGGTGCTGCGGATCGTCGGGCCTCGGGTGCGGCAGATCCTGGAGAAATGCGTCGCACTCGACCTGCATCCGGACGAATTTGCGATCGGCCGGGCGACCAATGCGCAGTGCTGCCATGTCGCGGCCAATCTCGCCCGCAGCGCCGAAAACACCTTCGAAATCATGGTGATGCGCTCTTATGCCGGCTTCGTTTTCGAAGAGCTGGTGGAAATGGGCCGCGAATTCGCGATGACGACGGGATTTGCGGATTAGCGGTGATGCCTTGAGACGGCCGGTCAGGAAGCCGTATTGCTGCGCGCCTATCACGCCCGGCTGCTTGCCCGTGCCTCCTTTACCCGAGCGGTCAAGGAGGCTCGGCCGTTTTGCCCCATTTCCCGCTCGGCGCGGCGGATTGCGAGTGAGTCAGGCTGCCTGACGACCTTGGGCCGGCAACCGGTGTTGGCGGCGCAGGGCAGCACGCTGCGTCGATGCCAAACCCATGGCGTTATCGGAACGAAAAATATGACCGGAGCGACATTTCGCTTCGCAGACCGGACTTCTGGCGATCGCCAATTCTCTCTAGGCTGGACGTCAAATTCAACGTCCATTGCGCGCATCGGCCGGCCGTGCGCGCCCGCAGAACCGGAGATTTTTCATGAAAAGCCATGCCAGGGTCGTCGTCATCGGCGGGGGTGTCGTCGGGTGTTCGGTGCTTTATCACCTGACCAAGTTCGGCTGGACCGATGTCGTGCTTGTCGAGCGCTCGGAGCTGACCTCCGGCTCGACCTGGCATGCGGCCGGCGGCATGCACACGATCAACGGCGACCCGAACGTCGCCAAGCTGCAGAAATACACGGTCGAACTCTACAAGGAGATCGAGGAGTATTCGGGCCAGGATATCGGCTTGCATATGACCTCCGGCCTGATGCTGGCGGCCACCACCGAGCGCTTCGACTGGATGAAGTCGCTGCTCGCGAAGGGTAAATATGCCGGCGGCGAGGCGACGCTGATTTCGGCCGAGGAAGCCTATGAGATGATGCCGCTGCTCGATCCCAAGCAGTTCGTCGGCGCCGTCTTCGATCCGCATGAAGGCCATCTCGACCCCTACGGCACGACGCACGCCTATGCGAAATCCGCCAAGAAGAACGGTGCCGAAATCTATCTGCACACCAAGGTCGAGGATCTGCTGCAGCTTCCCGACGGCACCTGGCGGGTGATCACCGACAAGGGCGAGATCCGTGCCGAACACGTCGTCAATGCCGCCGGCCTCTGGGCGCGCGAAGTCGGCCGCATGGTCGGGCTCGAACTGCCGGTTCTCGCCATGGAGCATATGTATCTGATCACCGAGGACATGCCCGAGGTCATCGAGTTCAACCAGAGCCGCGGCAAGGAGCTGATGCATTGCGTCGATTTCGACGGCGAGATCTATATCCGCCAGGAACGCAACGGCATGCTGATGGGCACCTATGAAAAGGACTGCCGGCCGTGGTCGCCGATCGAGACGCCGTGGACCTTCGGCCACGAACTCCTGGCCGAAGATCTGGAGCGCATCACCAATGAGCTGGAAATCGGCTTCCGGCATTTCCCGGCCTTCAACAATGCCGGCATCAAGAAGATCATCAACGGCCCCTTCACCTTTTCGCCCGACGGCAATCCCCTGGTCGGCCCGGTGCGCGGCATGACCAATTTCTGGTCGGCCTGTGCCGTCATGGCCGGCTTCTCTCAAGGCGGCGGCGTCGGTCTGGCGCTGGCCAACTGGATCATCGAGGGCGATCCGGGCTTCGATGTCTTTGCCATGGATGTCTGCCGTTACGGCGACTATGCGACGCTTGGCTATACCAATGCCAAGGTGCGCGAAAACTATTCGCGCCGCTTCTCGATCCGCTATCCCAACGAGGAACTGCCGGGCGGCCGTCCGCTCCTGACCACGCCGATCTACGACAAGCTCAAGGCGGCTGGCGCCGTGTTCGGGGCATCCTACGGTCTGGAAACGCCGCTGTGGTTTGCGCCGCAAGGGGTCGAGGACAAGTTCTCCTGGCGTCGCTCCACCGATTTCGAGGCGGTCGGCGCCGAAGCGAAGGCGGTGCGCGCCGGCGTCGGGCTGATGGAAACCTCGGGCTTTGCCAAATATTCGGTGGGCGGCGAGGGGGCTCGCGACTGGCTGGACAGGATGCTGGCCTGCAAAATCCCTGAGATGGGCCGCATGGTGCTGGCGCCGATGCTGAAGGACGACGGCAAGCTGATCGGCGATTTCACGCTTGCCAATCTCGATGACGAGGAATTCCTGATCATCGGCTCCGGCATCGCCGAGGACTATCACATGCGCTGGTTCGAGAGCCATTTGCCGGAGGATGGTTCGGTTGAAATCAGCCCGCTCAATCTCGGACTGGTCGGCCTGTCGATCGCAGGGCCGAAGGCGCGCGACGTGCTGCAGAAGCTCACCCATCTCGATCTGTCCGATGCTGCTTTCCCCTTCATGGACATCCGTGAGATGGATCTTGGTATGGCGCCGGCCATCGTCGGCCGCGTCAGCTATACCGGCGATCTCGGCTATGAACTGTGGATGCGGCCGGAATACCAGCGCTATCTCTTCGACGCGCTGATGGAGGCCGGCGCCGAATTCGGCATCACGCTGTTTGGGCTGAGGGCCCTCAATGCGCTCAGGCTGGAAAAGAGCTTTGGCAGCTGGTCGCGGGAATATCGACCGCTTTATGGGCCTTACGAGGCCGGGCTCGGCCGCTTCGTGTCGCTGAAAAAGCCGGCGGACTTTATCGGCAAGGCGGCGACAGCCCAGGAAAAGGCGGATGGCGGCACGATGCGGCTCTGCACTTTCGTCGTCGAGGCGAGGGATGCCGACGTGATCGGCGACGAGCCGATCTCGTTCAATGGCGAGGTCCGCGGCTGGGTGACCTCGGGCGGCTATGCCCATGGCAGCGGCGTTTCGGTGGCGCTCGGCTATGTGCCGAAAGAGATCGCCGACGAGACGGAGGGCTGGAGCATCGAACTGCTGGGCGAGATGCTTGCCGCAAAGCTGCAGGCGCAGCCCTTGTTCGACGCCAACGGCTCGCGCATGCGGTCGTGATGGTCAAAGTGCCAATACTTTAGGCTTAAAGTATAACGTTTATCAAGTCACCGGGCCGGCGGAGGCTTCGGCCTGGTGAATTAATGGGCGGTGTATGCCGTTTTTTTGATGAAACTGATCCTGATTGCGCCAAATTGTGTGCAACTGGTAACAAAATGCGCGCTGCTTAGCTTTTGCGCTTCACATTTCGAACGAAAACGCTATCAAATCGCCCTCATGTTAAGAACCCGAACGGGACAACATATAAGAGACGCGGCGTCCAAAGGACCGCGTCCGGGGGATAGTAAATGGAGTATTTCGTCCAGCAGCTCATCAACGGGCTGACTCTTGGATCCATCTATGGCTTGGTGGCTATCGGCTATACGATGGTGTACGGTATTATCGGCATGATCAATTTCGCTCACGGCGATATTTTCATGCTCGGCGGCTTCTCCGCCCTGATCGTCTATCTCATCCTGACATCCTTCTTCGCCGGCATTCCGGTAGCGCTCGCGCTGCTGATCATGCTGGTGATTGCCATGCTGATGACAGGTTTGTGGAACTGGGCGATCGAGCGGGTTGCTTATCGACCGTTGCGCGGTTCGTTCCGCCTGGCGCCGCTCATCACCGCGATCGGCATGTCGATCGTGCTGTCGAACTTCATCCAGGTGACGCAGGGACCACGCAACAAGCCGATCCCGCCGCTGGTCACCGACGTGTTCCATCTCGGTGCGATCACCGTGTCCCTGAAGCAGCTGATTATTGTGGCCGTGACGGCCGTGCTGCTGACGATCTTCTGGTACATCGTCAACAAGACGCCGCTCGGCCGCGCCCAGCGCGCCACCGAGCAGGACCGCAAGATGGCGGCGCTTCTCGGCGTCGACGTCGATCGGACGATTTCCATCACCTTCGTGATGGGCGCGGCACTCGCCGCCGTCGCCGGCACGATGTACCTGATGTATTACGGCGTGGCCTCGTTCAACGACGGCTTCATTCCGGGCGTCAAGGCCTTTACCGCTGCGGTTCTGGGCGGCATCGGCTCGCTGCCGGGTGCCGTTCTCGGCGGGCTGCTGATCGGCCTGATCGAAAGCCTGTGGTCGGCCTATTTCTCGATCGCCTACAAGGATGTCGCGACCTTCGGCCTTTTGGCCTTCGTGCTGATCTTCAAGCCGACCGGCATTCTCGGCCGGCCCGAAGTCGAGAAGGTGTAAGCGAATGGCAAATTCCGCAATCGAGACCAACAAGGCCCCGTCCAACCTGTTCGGACGGGCCGTGAAGGAAGGCCTTTTTGCCGCAGCCATCGCGTTCGGCATGTTCCTGCTGTTCGTCGGCATCAAGACCGACCAGAACATTTCCAACGAACTGATCTGGTACACGCGCTGGGGCCTTCTGGCCGTGTTCGTGGCAGTCGCGGGCGTCGGGCGCTTCCTGATGGTGGCGGTGTTCGCGCCGTGGTTTGCCGAGCGCAAGCAGAACCGCGCCAAGGCCGCCGATGCCGATATCGACGCCAAGCCGAGCTTCGTCAAGGTGCATTTCCTGAAGATCGCGCTGATTGCGCTGATCCTCTACCCGCCGGTCATCATGTGGCTGGCCGGTGTTCAGGGTTCCTTGAAATTCGTCGATAACTTCGGCATCCAGATCCTGATCTACGTCATGCTGGCCTGGGGACTGAACATCGTGGTCGGCCTGGCCGGCCTGCTCGACCTCGGCTATGTCGCCTTCTATGCGGTCGGCGCCTATTCCTACGCATTGCTGTCGCAATATGGCCTGTCCTTCTGGGTGCTGCTGCCGATCTCCGGCATTCTTGCCGCACTCTGGGGCGTCATTCTCGGCTTTCCGGTTCTGCGTCTGCGGGGCGACTATCTGGCGATCGTGACGCTGGCCTTCGGGGAAATCATCCGGCTGGTGCTGATCAACTGGACGGATGTCACCAAGGGCACGTTCGGCATTTCGGGCATTCCGAAGGCCACGCTGTTCGGCATCAAGTTCGATGCGTCGGCCACCGGTTTTGCCAAGCTGTTCGGTCTGCCGATGTCGTCGGCCTATTACAAGTTCTTCCTGTTCTATCTGATCCTGGCGCTGTGCATGCTGACGGCCTATGTCACCATCCGCCTGCGCCGCATGCCGATCGGCCGGGCCTGGGAAGCGCTGCGTGAAGACGAAACCGCCTGCCGTTCGCTCGGCATCAACACGGTGACGACCAAGCTGACGGCCTTTGCCATCGGCGCGATGTTCGGCGGCTTTGCCGGCTCGTTCTTTGCGGCTCGCCAGGGTTTCGTCTCGCCGGAGAGCTTCGTCTTCTTGGAATCGGCGGTTATTCTTGCCATCGTCGTTCTCGGCGGCATGGGATCGCTGACCGGCATCGCCATCGCGGCGATCGTCATGGTCGGCGGCACCGAACTGCTGCGCGAAATGGAATTCCTGAAGCATGTGTTCGGGCCCGATTTCACGCCTGAACTCTACCGCATGCTGCTGTTCGGCCTGGCGATGATCATCGTCATGCTCTTCAAGCCGCGTGGCTTCGTGGGGTCCAGAGAGCCGACGGCCTTCCTCAAGGAGCGCAAGTCCGTCTCAGGCAGCTTTACCAAGGAGGGTCACGGCTGATGACCTCCGGAACAGAAACGATGACCACCGATACGATCCTGAAAGTCGAGCACCTGTCGATGAAGTTCGGCGGCCTGATGGCCATCAACGACTTCTCGTTTGAAGCCAAGCGCGGCGATATTACCGCGCTGATCGGCCCGAACGGCGCCGGCAAAACCACCGTGTTCAACTGCATCACCGGCTTCTACAGGCCGACGATGGGCATGATCACCATGACCCAGAAATCCGGCAAGCAGTTCCTGCTCGAACGCCTGCCGGACTTCGAGATTCCCAAGAAGGCGAAGGTTGCCCGCACCTTCCAGAACATCCGGCTGTTTTCCGGCCTGACGGTTCTGGAAAACCTGCTGGTCGCCCAGCACAACAAGCTGATGCTGGCGTCCGGCTATACGGTTCTCGGCCTGCTCGGCCTGCCGACCTACAAGAAGGCGGCCAAGCAATCGGTGGAGTTTGCGGCCCATTGGCTGGCCAAGGCCGATCTGCTCGACCGCGCCGATGATCCGGCCGGCGACCTGCCCTATGGGGCGCAACGCCGCCTGGAAATCGCCCGCGCCATGTGTACGGAGCCGGAACTGCTGTGCCTCGACGAGCCGGCTGCAGGCCTCAATCCGCGGGAATCGGCGGCCCTCAACACGCTGCTGCACAATATCCGCGACGAGAACGGCACGTCGATCATGCTGATCGAGCACGACATGTCGGTGGTCATGGAAATCTCCGACCATGTGGTCGTGCTGGAATACGGCAAGAAGATTTCCGACGGCACGCCGGACCATGTGAAGAACGATCCCAAGGTCATCGCGGCCTATCTGGGCGTGGAAGACGACGAAGTGGAAGAAGTGATTGCGCACGAACTCGACGGAGGGGCGATCTGATGACCGATGAAGCCCTTCTGAAAGTCCAGGGTGTCGAAACCTATTATGGCAATATCCGGGCGCTGGCCGGGGTCGATGTTCATGTCAACAAGGGTGAGATCGTCAGCCTGATCGGCGCCAACGGCGCCGGCAAGTCGACGCTGATGATGACCATCTGCGGCAGCCCTCAGGCCCGCGTCGGCTCGATCATCTTCGACGGCACGGACATCACCCGCATGCAGACGCACATGATCGCCCGTCGCCGCATCGCCCAGTCGCCGGAAGGTCGCCGCATTTTCCCGCGCATGACCGTGCTGGAAAACCTGCAGATGGGGGCCGGCCTCGACAACCTGAAATATTTCGATGAGGACGTCGAAAAGATCTTCACGCTCTTCCCGCGGCTGAAAGAACGGCGCGCCCAGCGCGGCGGCACGCTGTCGGGCGGCGAGCAGCAGATGCTGTCGATCGGCCGCGCCCTGATGGCCCGGCCGAAGCTGCTGCTTCTCGACGAGCCGTCGCTCGGGCTTGCGCCACTGATCGTCAAGGGCATTTTCGAGGCGATCAAGAAGCTCAACAAGGAAGAGGGCCTGACCGTCTTCCTCGTCGAGCAGAACGCCTTTGCGGCCCTCAAGCTGTCTGACCGCGCCTATGTCATGGTCAACGGCCAGGTGACCATGAGCGGATCGGGCAAGGAACTGCTGGCAGACCCACAGGTTCGCGCCGCCTATCTCGAAGGCGGACGACATTGAGCGGTCAGGGGAGCGATTGATATGCAGGGTTTGTTTTTCGATACCGATACCGGCGTTCGCTATGTATTGCGTGTTCTCGTCATGCTGGTCGGTTTCTGGACCGCGTGGCGGGCCGGCCGAGCGGTTGCCGACGGCTGGAAGAACTATCCGGCCGTGGTGATCTATACGCTGCTGCTTGGCGTCGTGATGCGCTTTCTGCACTATGCCCTGTTTCAGGGCCCGTTCATCAGCCCCTTCTTTTACGTCATCGATGTGGTGCTGCTGCTGGTGTTTTCGACGGCGGGTTTCCGCACGAAACGCACCAATCAAATGGCTGATAACTATTATTGGCTTTACGAAAAGACCTCCGCCTTTTCATGGCGGAAGAAAGATTGACAGCCGCGCTTTTCTTGTCTCAGATTGGCAAGTGAAGCAGATGCTATCAACGAGTGGAACAGCTTTTCCGGCGCAGTCACGGTGGGTATTGCGCAGGGGTTTTAAAAACCTAACCCGCCTAAGAAATTGGGAGTATCACTATGAAGAAAACTCTTCTTTCCGCCGTTGCGCTGTCGGCCATGGTCGCCTTCAGCGGCAACGCTTGGGCTGACATCCTTGTCGGCGTCGGCGGTCCGCTGACCGGCCCGAACGCTGCTTTTGGCGCGCAGCTCCAGAAGGGTGCCGAACAAGCAGCCGCGGATATCAACGCTGCTGGTGGCATCAATGGCGAGCAGATCAAGATCGTTCTCGGCGACGACGTTTCCGACCCGAAGCAGGGCATCTCGGTTGCCAACAAGTTCGTGGCTGACGGCGTGAAGTTCGTCATCGGTCACTTCAACTCCGGCGTTTCGATCCCGGCGTCTGAAGTCTATGCTGAAAACGGCATCCTCGAAATCACCCCGGCTGCGACCAACCCGGTTTTCACCGAGCGCGGCATGTGGAACACCTTCCGTACCTGCGGCCGTGACGACCAGCAGGGTGCCGTTGCCGGTGCCTATCTCGCTGAAAAGTTCAAGGACGCCAAGATCGCTGTCGTTCACGACAAGACGCCTTACGGCCAGGGCCTTGCCGATGAAACCAAGAAGGCGATGAACGCACTCGGCCTGACGGAAGTCATGTACGAAGGCGTCACCACCGGCGACAAGGACTTCTCCGCCCTCATCGCCAAGATGAAGGAAGCCGGCGTCACGATCATCTACTGGGGCGGTCTTCACACCGAAGCCGGCCTGATCATCCGTCAGGCTGCCGACCAGGGCCTCAAGGCCACTCTCGTCTCGGGCGATGGTATCGTTTCGAACGAACTGGCTTCGATTGCCGGCGACGCTGTCGAAGGCACGCTCAACACCTTCGGCCCTGACCCGACACTGAACCCGGCCAACAAGGAACTCGTCGAAAAGTTCAAGGCTGCCGGCTTCAACCCGGAAGCCTACACGCTCTATTCCTACGCTGCCATGCAGACGATCGCTGCCGCTGCCAAGGCCGCCGGTTCGGTTGAGCCGGAAGCCGTTGCGACCGCGATGAAGGAAAAGGGCCCGTTCCCGACCGCTCTCGGCGACATGTCGTTTGACGAAAAGGGCGACCCGAAGATCCCGGGCTACATCATGTACGAGTGGAAAAAGGGCGCCGACGGCAAGTTCACCTACGTTCCGCAATAAGCCTTTCGCTTTTGCCTGAAAATACTGGAAAGCCCGGCATCGTGCCGGGCTTTCTGTTTTCGACCGCCTCTGCCGATGTCAAAGAATTTCCTGAAACAATAACGTTGCGCGCATCGGCGTTTCGGTAATACTTGAGGCTTGGGAAACGAGTTGGGAGGCTCCAGAACCATGCACGCAATGACGGCCGCCGGCAGCGACAGCATCTATGATCGCGACCTCGACAAGAGCCCCGCCAATTTCTCGCAGATGTCGCCCCTGAGCTTTATCGAGCGCACCGCGGCGATCTATCCGGCGCGCACCGCCGTCGTCTATGGCACCCTTCGGCGAAACTGGGCGCAGACCTATGATCGGGTGCGCAAGCTTGCCAGCGCGCTCGCCGGTCGCGGCATCGGCAAGGGCGACACCGTTGCAGTGATTGCCGCCAATATCCCTGAAATGTTCGAGTGCCATTTCGGCGTGCCGATGTGCGGCGCGGTGCTGAACGCCATCAACACCCGGCTCGATGCCGAGGCGATCGGCTTCATCCTCAATCACGCCGAGGCGAAGCTTCTGATCGTCGATCCCGAATTTGCCGATCTGGCCGAGCGCGCCGTGGCGATCACCGGCCGAGCTATCGAGATCATCGATATTCTCGATCCGAGCTTTGCCGGTGGACGCCGGGTCGGCGCCAAGACCTATGATGCCTTGCTGGCGGAAGGCATTGCCGACTTCCGCTGGGAGCGTCCGGCCGACGAATGGGATGCGATCAGCCTCAACTACACCTCCGGCACGACCGGCGATCCGAAAGGCGTCGTCTATCACCATCGCGGCGCCTATCTGAATGCCATCGGCAATATCCTGACCTGGAGCATGGCCAACCATCCGGTCTATCTCTGGACCCTGCCGATGTTCCATTGCAACGGCTGGTGTTTTCCCTGGACCATCGCGGCTGCCGCCGGCACATCGGTCTGCCTGCGCGCCGTGCGGGTGGATATCGTCTATGGGCTTATCCAGCGCGAGAAGGTGACGCATTTCTGCGGCGCGCCGATCGTTCTCAACCTGCTGGCCCATGCCCCGGCGGAGCTGAAGGCCGGCATCGATCATTCGGTCAAGGTGATGACGGCCGGTGCGGCGCCGCCGGCGGCGGTCATCGAGGCCATGGAGGCGCTCGGCTTCGAGATCACCCATGCCTATGGCCTCACCGAGACCTATGGCCCGGCCGTCGTCTGCGCCTGGCATGACGAATGGGATGCACTGGAGATTTCGGAAAAGGCCCGGCTGAAGGCCCGGCAGGGCGTGCGCTATTCGGTGCTCGACGGGCTGATGGTCGCCGATCCCGAGACGCTCGAGCCGGTGCCGCACGATGGCGAGACGATGGGCGAGATCTTCTTTCGCGGCAACAATGTCATGCGCGGCTATCTCAAGAACCCGTCCTCGACCCACAAGGCCTTTGCCGGCGGCTGGTTTCATTCCGGCGATCTGGCCGTGACCCATGCCGACGGCTATATCGAGATCAAGGACCGCTCCAAGGACATCATCATCTCAGGCGGCGAGAACATTTCGTCGATCGAGGTGGAAAGCGTGCTCTACCGCCACCCGGCGGTGATGGAGGCGGCCATCGTCGCCCGGCCCGACGAAAAATGGGGCGAAACCCCGTGCGCCTTTGTCGGCTTGAAAGACGGCTCGTCGGTTACGGAGAAGGACCTGATCGACTTCTGCCGCGCCAACATGGCCCATTACAAGGCCCCGAAGACCGTGGTGTTTGGACCTTTGCCAAAAACCTCGACCGGCAAGATCCAGAAATACCTGTTGCGGGAAAAGGCGAGGGCGCTTTAGGGGATGGCGCATTTGGTCTTAATGCAGACCCTTGCGTGAGACGGTTACCCCCCTCTGGCCTGCCGGCCATCTCCCCCACACGGGGGGAGATCGGCTGGAGCCGCCGGTGCCGTCAAACCATGGCCATGACCAGGAATCACTCCCTTGCTGATGAGCCGAGCGTTTCCGCGATTCGATCTCCCCCCGTGTGGGGGAGATGCCCGGCAGGGCAGAGGGGGGTAACCCCACCCACCGTCATATCTCAAAAGACGTGAGAAAAATCACCCCTCGTGCAACACATGCGCCGCCTTGACCGCGGCCGAGGCGCGGTTTTCGACGCCGAGTTTGACGTAGATCTGTTCCAGATGCTTGTTCACGGTGCGGGCCGACAGGCCGAGGATGTCGCCGATATCGCGGTTCGACTTGCCCTTGGCGATCCACAAGAGCACTTCGGATTCGCGCTGGGTCAGGCCAAAGCTCTGGCGCAGCGTTTCGTCGTCGCTCTTCTGGCTGGAGGCGGTGAGGCGGAATAGGTATTCGTCGGCGCCGATCGCGCCGAGAAAAGCAAGTTGCAGGGCAGCCTCGCCGTCATGGGCAAAGGCAAAGGACGTATCGCGCGAAAAGCCGGGCGTGTTGCGGCTGGCCATCCAGGTGGCAACCGAGCGAGCGACGGTTTCGAGCCCATCGTCGCGGCCGGTGGCGGCGTTGACCAGGCGGGTTGCCTGCGGGGTCGACCAATGTACGGAGCCATCGCCCTTGACCGCCAGAAGGTGGCGGCCGGCAGCATCCAGCGCGACGCGGGCGCTCTGGGCCGAGCGGGCATTGGAGAGATGCACGCGGATGCGGGCGCGCAACTCGTCGATATTGATCGGCTTGGTCAGGTAATCGACGCCGCCCGATTCCAGAGCATGCACCACATGTTCGGTTTCGGTCAGGCCGGTCATGAAGATAACGGGAACCTGCGCCACCGCGGCATTGGCCTTCAGGCGGCGGCAAGTCTCGAAACCGTCCATGGCCGGCATCACGGCATCGAGCAGGATGAGATCGGGGCTGATGCGCTCGACGATGCCGAGCGCTGCCTTGCCAGAGGTGGCGATCAGCACGGAAAAGCCCGACTGCTCCAGGGCATCGGTGAGGAAACCGAGTGCGTCCGGGCTGTCATCCACCAAAAGGATGATGTCGCGGGGTTGGTTGCCGTCAGCCACGGGTGTCTTCTTTCTCCGTCTGGAACTGCTTCAGGAAGGCTGCGTAACCGGCCAGATCGAAGGCCTGTACGAAGACCCGCAGAGCTTCCGTAAATGGCAGGTTTTCCGGGCTTTTGGCAAGGTCGGCGAGCTTGGATTCGATGCCCCTGACATAACCGATTTCACCAAGCTGGACGAGATCCTCGATATGACCGGCGCCGGGGCTTTGCGGGCGGGCTGGGGGCTTGGGTTTCAGGGGAGCCGGAATTTCGTCGGCATAGATCCAGTCGAGGCCGAGATACATGGCGAGCTTGTCGCGCAGCTTCTTGACGTCGACCGGCTTGGAGATCGCATCATTGTGGCCGTCCTCGCCGGCGCTGCGCACCGAACCGTCGCCGATATTGGCCGACAGCATCAGGATCGGCGAGGTCTGGCCGCCGTCGCGCAGCTTTTCGACCAATTGCCAGCCGTTCATGCCGGGCATGGAGATATCGACCAGGAAGAGATCCGGCTTGACGCCTTCGATCAGGGTCAGGCAGTCCGGTCCGGAATTGGCGGTCAGCACGACGAAATCCAGCGGTCCCAGCACTTCGCGCATCAGGTCGCGGTGGTCCTCGTTGTCGTCGACGACAACGACCGTGCGGCGCGGACCGGAATAGGAGACGATCTTGCGTTCCGGCGCCGGTGCCGTGCTCGGCCGGTCGACGGTCGACAGCATCAGCCGGACGCGGAAGGTCGAGCCCTTGTCCTTCTCGCTGGTCACAGCAATCTCGCCGCCGAGCGTATTGGTCAAGAGGCGGGTGATCGTCAGGCCGAGGCCAAGGCCGGGCATCGGCCGCACACTTTCGGCCTCGCCGCGCTGGAAGGGCTCGTAGATGCGGGCCAGGTCCTTTTCGGCAATGCCGCGGCCGGTGTCGGAGACGGTGAAGGTCGCCACCTGGCTGCGATAGGCGATGTCGAAGCGCACGGTGCCGGCATCGGTGAACTTGATGGCGTTCGACAGCAGGTTGACGAGGATCTGGCGCAGTCGCTTTTCGTCGGCGCGCACATATTGCGGCAGGTTGCGCGGCCGCTCATGCAAGAAGGTCAGGCCCTTGGCCTCGGCCTGGGGCTGGAACATGTCGACGATCTGGTCGAGGAAATCCTGGATGTTGATCTCGTTGGAATAGACCTGCAACCGACCCGCCTCGATCTTCGAAATATCCAGCAGCCCGTCGATCAGGCCGGACAAGTGATCGGCCGAGCGGCGGATGACGCGAATGGCCGACTGGCGCGGCGCGGGAATGGTCTCGTCGCGCTCCAGCAATTGCGCATAGCCGAGCACCGCATTGAGCGGGGTGCGCAACTCGTGGCTCAAGCCCACCACATAGCGGCTCTTGGCGCGGTTGGCCGCTTCCGCTGCTTCCTTCGCCGATTGCAGGGCGGCGTCGGTCTTCTTGTGGGCGGCGATTTCCTTCAAAAGCAGGGTGTTCTGGCGTGACGATTCCTCTTCCGCCACCACCCGGCTGTCATGGGCCAGCACATAGAACCAGCTGGCCACGCCGGTGATGACCGAAAACACGAAGAAGACGATCAGCACCGAGCTGTTGACGACATCGGCGGTTTCCGGCGAGGCGGTGGCGACCTGATGGGCGATCAGCGCCAGGATGGCGCCGATCAGCGAGATCGAGATCACTGCGGTGATGACATAGCGGCCGAGCCGGGTGGTCAGCCGGGCGATGATGCCGGCCGGCAGGAAGGCGCCCGCCACCGTGCCGACCTGGGCATTGAGCTTTGCCTGCGGCTTGCACATGTCGTGGCAGCGGCTGTCGAGCGAACAGCACAGCGAACAGATCGGCGCGGCATAGGCGGGGCACCAGGCCATGTCTTCCGGCTCGAACGGGTGTTCGCAGATCGAACAGGTGATCGAGGAGAGGTTCTTCCAGCTCTGGCGGGGTTTGCGGGCTAGGTAGAACTTACCTTCGGTCACCCAGGCAAGCAGCGGCGAGATCAGGAAGGCGATCAGCGTCAGGTAGGTGGCAAGCGAGGCCAGCAGCGGGCCGAACAGGCCGAAATGGGCGGCGAGTGCAATGCCGCCGGTCAAGAGAAGGGTGCCGCAGCCGACGGGGTTGATGTCGTAGAGATGGGCGCGCTTGAATTCGATGCCGGGCGGGGCAAGGCCGAGCGGCTTGTTGACGAACAGGTCTGCGGAAATGGCGCAGAGCCAGGACATGGCGATGATCGAGAAGATGCCGAGCGTCTGTTCGAGCAGCCGGTAGATGCCGAGCTCCATCAGCAGCAGGGCGATCGCCACGTTGAATACCAGCCAGACGACGCGGCCGGGATGACTGTGGGTGAGGCGGGAGAAGAAGTTCGACCAGGCGAGCGAGCCGGCATAGGCATTCATCACGTTGATCTTCAGCTGCGAGATCACCACGAATGCGGCCATCAGCAGCATGGCGGCGGTGTCGTTGGGGATCATGTAGCCAAAGGCGGTCAGATACATATGGGCCGGATCGGCCGCCTCGCGGATCGGTACGGCGGTCGACAGGGTCAGTACGGCGAGGAAGGAGCCGGCCAAAAGCTTTGGCACGCCGAGCACCACCCAGCCGGCGCCGGCCAGGAAGACCGCGAACCGATGATGCAGCTTGCGCCCGCCTTCCGGCGGCAGGAAGCGCAGGAAGTCGACCTGTTCGCCGATCTGCGGCATCAGCGCCAGGATCACGGCGGAAGCCGCGCCAAATTCCAGCAGGTCGAAGGGAGCGGCCAGGCCCGGCTCGGCATTGGAATGGCCAACGCCGGCAAAGGAACGCCAGAGATCGAATTTTTCCCAGTCGGAAAAGGCGATGAAGATGAAGGGCAGGACGTTGAGGACGATCCAGAAGGGCTGGGTGATCAGCTGGAATTTCGAGATCAGCTGCACGCCATAGGTGACCAGCGGAATGACCACCACGGCCGAGACGATATAGCCGATCCACAGCGGGATGCCGAAGGCCAGCTCCAGCGCGCCCGTCATGATCGAGGCCTCGATGGCAAACAGCATGAAGGTGAAGGAGGCGTAGATCAGCGAGGTGACGGTCGAGCCGATATAGCCGAAGCCGGCGCCGCGGGTCAAAAGATCGATATCGACGCCGTGGCGGATGGCGTAACGGCTGATCGGCAGGCCTATGCCGAGCATCAGGATCGCCGCGGCAACGATGGCGAAAAAGGCATTGGTGGTGCCGTAGGACAGCGTGATGGTGCCGCCGATCGCCTCCAGCGCCAGGAACGAGATCGCGCCGATGGCCGTTTGGGAGATGCGGCTGGAGGAGAAGCGCCGGGCGCTCTTGGCGGTGAAGCGCAGCGCATAGTCTTCCAGGGTCTGGTTGGCGACCCAGCGATTGTATTCGCGCCGGACGGGAATGATGCGTTGGCGTGCTGCCATGCGGCCTGACTAACTTCTCGACAAGATGGGATGATGACGTGAGGTCCAAGTGTCGGCGGATTATCGGCAATTTGCAAGGGGAGGATTGCTGCGTTGCGAAAGGGCGGACCGGGTCAGAAATGGTCTGGCCGTGTCGCCCGACCCTGCTTTCAAAGTCCGGGGCTTTGTCCTAAAACTTGGGCCGTAGCGCCTGCGGGCGGTATCAACGCGAGGGAAACGACATGGACAGCACAAACGAACCGCAGCGGCCGTCGACCTGGCGGATCGTGCTGGCCTTCATTCTCGATTTCTTCATGGTGTTCTGGGTGTTTGGCCTGCTGGTCGCCAGCATCTTCGGCGGCACGACCGAGGGTGGCTTCAATCTCAGCGGCGGCCCGGCCATCCTGCTGTTTGCGCTGATGATCGCCTATTTCGTGATCTTCAACCGTTATCTCGGCGGCACGATCTGGAAGCGGATCCTGAAGGCCCGGTAGGCGAATACGACCATGCCGCAGCGTCGGAAACATTCCGGCGCGTTCGATCCTGTTGGATAGGAAGTGTCTTATTTCTTCGAGGACGCCGTCTTGGCGGGAGCCTTGCGCACGGGCTTTTTCTTGGGCGCCTCGTCTTCGACGGTGGCCACGCCTTCTTGCTTCATGCGCAGCTCGCGCAGCTTCTGGGTCTTGTTTTCCCGGGCTTTCGCCTCGGCCTCGATAATGGCCCTGGCGCTGTCGTCGGTCTGCTGCGCCTTGGCGATCTTGGAGACTTTCTCAGGCTTGAAAAATGCTTCAGTCGTTGCGGTCATGTCATATCCTCGCAGATCGGTTTTCATGCGCGGGACCGCCAGTAATGGCGGCCCGTACCGGAGTCGGTCTGTCCGAGTTCGTCAGGGAAATGGAGACCATTTCCGAAGAGACAAACTCACAGCAAATTTTAAGCGCGGGCCGCAGGCACGACGCGCTTGGGCATCGGCAGCAGGCCTTCGCGCTGCATCTTCTTGCGGGCCAGCTTGCGGGTCCGGCGAATGGCTTCGGCCTTTTCACGAACCCGTTTTTCGGAAGGCTTCTCGTAAGCCGAGCGTGCCTTCATTTCGCGAAACAGGCCTTCGCGCTGCATCTTCTTCTTCAGAACGCGCAGGGCTTGATCGACATTGTTGTCTCTTACCAGAACTTGCAATGGAACTCCTTGGCCTTAACCCGGATCGTCTGGACCGGGCTGTCGGCTTTCATGTGGTCGTTGTGGGCGAAAAGGCTTAGGCCATTTCCGCATTTCAAGATTATGCGTTTTCGGTCAGAACGCGACTTCGGCAAAGCCTAAGGTCGCGGCAAACAAAGAAGGCCGAGCTTTGGCTCGGCCCCTGCCGTGTCCTGCGCCTATGGTGCCGGTACATCCGCGGTCACCGGTCGCAAGATCCGATTTTTTAGATCGCCTGCAGATTGGCAGCCGAGCTTTTGCCCGTGCGGCTGTCCTTGGCGACTTCGTACTGGATCTTCTGGCCTTCGGCGAGGCCGGAAATGCCCGACCGTTCAACGGCCGAAATGTGCACGAACACGTCCGTCGAGCCATCGTCGGGCTCAATAAAGCCAAAACCCTTGGTGCTGTTAAACCACTTCACAGTGCCTGAAGCCATGATACGTTCCTCCATTCGTCTTAATCTTGCCGACGGACATCCATCGGCGGCGGATCGATGTTGAATGGAATCGTGCGAAAGCTTGGGCTTACGGGTGATGGTCGCAGACAGGGATCGATGCGTCAAATATAGGTTTGGACATCGAAAAAGCAAGTTTTTTATAAAATTATTTTATCAGATCCGGTAATCTGAAAATTATTTATTCGTTTCTGTGACCAAAATCCGGGTTGTGGAAAAAATTTCCTTGCGCGGCAAGTTTCGGCTGCGGATGTCGGGGCGGGATGCCCGATGCCGGGGCTGCACCTGACGGGAATCCCCCCATTTTCCCCCCGTCGTTACGTCATATGACGTATACGGTTTTGCAGTGCAGCGTCGGATAGTTCCCTTCAGCAACGGTTAAAGTTTTCTTTACCCACCGCTTGCCCAACAAAAGAGGGGAGTTCCAGATGAAACTGAAAGCCAAACTGACCGGCGCATTGCTTTCCGCCATGCTGTCCACCACGGCATTCCACGGCGCGCTTGCGGCCGACGACACGATCAAGGTCGGCGTTCTGCATTCGCTGTCCGGCACCATGGCCATTTCCGAGACGACGCTCAAGGATGCCATGCTGATGCTCATCGAGGAGCAGAACAAGAAGGGCGGCGTTCTCGGCAAGAAGCTCGAGGCCGTCGTTGTCGATCCGGCCTCCGACTGGCCGCTGTTTGCCGAAAAGGCCCGCCAGCTGATTTCGCAGGACAAGGTCGCCGCCGTGTTCGGCTGCTGGACCTCGTCGTCGCGCAAGTCCGTCCTGCCTGTGTTCGAAGAACTGAACTCGATCCTGTTCTACCCCGTGCAGTACGAGGGTGAAGAATCCTCGCGCAACATCTTCTATACGGGTGCTGCTCCCAACCAGCAGGCCATCCCGGCCGTCGATTATCTCGCTGAAACCGAAGGCGTCGAGCGCTGGGTTCTGGCCGGCACCGACTATGTCTATCCGCAGACCACCAACAAGATCCTCAAAGCCTACCTGATGTCCAAGGGCGTTGCCGAAGAAGACATCATGATCAACTACACGCCATTCGGTCATTCCGACTGGCAGACCATCGTCACCGATATCAAGAAGTTCGGTTCGGCCGGCAAGAAGACCGCTGTCGTGTCGACCATCAACGGTGACGCCAACGTTCCCTTCTACAAGGAACTCGGCAACCAGGGCATCAAGGCCGAAGACATTCCGGTCGTCGCCTTCTCGGTTGGCGAAGAAGAACTGGCCGGTCTCGACACCACGCCGCTGGTCGGCCATCTGGCCGCCTGGAACTACTTCCAGTCCGTCGACGCTCCGGTCAATGCCGAGTTCATCAAGACCTGGCACGCCTATACCAAGAACGACAAGCGCGTCACCAACGACCCGATGGAAGCCGCCTATATCGGTTTCAACGCCTGGGTAAAGGCCGTCGAGGCTGCCGGCACGACCGACACCGACGCCGTTCTCGACACGATCATCGGCACCTCCGTTCCGAACCTGTCGGGCGGCTACTCCACTGTCATGCCGAACCACCACATCACCAAGCCGGTGCTGATCGGTGAAATCCAGGCCGATGGCCAGTTCGAAATCGTCCAGGAAACCCCGGCTGTGGTCGGCGACGAATGGTCGGACTTCCTGCCGGACTCCAAGGACCTGATCTCCGATTGGCGCAAGCCGATGGAATGCGGCAACTTCAACGTTGCCACCGGCAAGTGCGGCGGCAAGGGCGCCTGATCGGGCAATCCCCTCCCCAACCCCTCCCCACAAGGGGGAGGGGCTTTTCGGCAGACGTTTGCATCTGCTTGTTATTGTTGAAGAGACGCGGGGCGGTGCCACGAATTGTCTCCCCCCTTGTGGGGGAGATGGCCGGCAGGCCAGAGGGGGAGTCAGTATCCACTGACACCCGAAACCATCGCCATGGCGCATCCATGCGACAGGCGGATGAGGGGCGATCTCATGACCTTTAAGTTTTTCATCCAGGCGTTCTTTGCTCTTTTGATGCTCGCCCTCGCCACGCCATCCCTGGCGCAGAGCGATCCGAAGGACCTGATCAACGCGCTGGGCAAGGCGAGCTTCACGGAAGCAGCTGATCTGCTCGGGCAGATTGCGGCGACCGGCGACACCCGCGTCGTGCCGGCGCTGGAGGCCTTTGCCGAGGGTGATCTTTATCTGCGCAAGACCGATGGCGCCGTCGTCATCACCAAAGCGGCCGGCGCCAATCTCGAGGCGATCGATCCCCTGACCGGGCAGAGCGCCGGCGAGGCGCCCAAGGCCGCCTTTACCAAGATCAAGGTCAACAACACGCTGCGCCGCGCCATCCGCTCGGCGCTCGGCGGCCTGACGCTGATGAGCCCCGACAAATCGGTGCGGCTGCAGGCGGCGCAATCCGTGCTGCAATCGCCGAGTGCCGAAAACCTCGACCTGGTCGAGACGGCGCTGGCGAAGGAAACCGATGCCGAGGTGAAGGCGCGCATGGAAGAGGCGCGCGCCGTGTCGCTTCTGGCCTCCGACCGCTCCGTCGAGGAGAAGCGCGCCGCGATCGACACCGTCAAGTCGATTGGCGGCCGCGAGGCGATCGGCATGCTGATGACCGTGTCCTCGTCGATCGATGCCAGCCTTAAACCCGATCTCGACGCGGCGATTGCCGACTTGCAGGGCGATCTGGCGCTGTGGGATCTGGCGCAGAATGTCTGGTACGGGCTGTCGCTCGGCTCCGTGCTGCTGCTGGCGGCCATCGGCCTTGCCATCACCTTCGGCGTGATGGGCATCATCAACATGGCGCACGGCGAAATGGTGATGATCGGTGCCTATTCCACCTTCGTGGTGCAGGAGGTCATTCGCTCCAGCTATCCCGGTCTGTTCGACTGGTCGCTGGCCATCGCCCTGCCGGTTGCCTTCCTGGTCACGGGTTTCATCGGCCTGGTCGTCGAGCGTGGCGTCATCCGTTTCCTCTATGGCCGGCCGCTTGAGACGCTGCTGGCCACCTGGGGCATTTCGCTGATCCTGCAGCAGGGCGTCCGCACCATATTCGGTCCGACCAACCAGGAGGTCGGCAATCCGTCCTGGATGTCCGGTTCCTTTCCGCTCGGCGGCATTACCGTCACCTGGAACCGCATGTGGATCATCCTGTTCTCGCTGTCGATCTTCTTTGCGCTGCTGGTGCTGATGAAGAAGTCTGCCTTCGGCCTGCAGATGCGCGCTGTGACGCAGAACCGCCGCATGGCCTCCTCCATGGGCATCCGCACTCCCTGGGTCGATGCCTTCACCTTTGCGCTGGGGTCAGGCATTGCCGGCATTGCCGGGGTGGCGCTCAGCCAGATCGACAACGTTTCGCCAAACCTCGGCCAGGCCTATATCATCGACAGTTTCATGGTCGTGGTGTTCGGCGGCGTCGGCAATCTGTGGGGAACGCTGGTCGGGGCGCTGTCGCTCGGCGTGCTCAACAAGTTCCTTGAACCATCGGTCGGGGCGGTATTGGGCAAGATCCTCGTTCTCGTGCTGATCATCCTGTTTATCCAGAAACGACCGCGCGGGCTCTTCGCGCTCAAGGGAAGGGCGATCGAAGCATGATCACCGGTTTCATCCTCCGCGCGCTCGAAGGTCGGATCATCGTCGCCATCGCCATCCTGATGGGCGTGGCCGTGCTGATCCCGGCGCTCAACCTGCTCACCCCGGAAGATAGCTTCTTCCATATCCCGACCTATGCCATGGCGCTGATGGGCAAGTATCTGTGCTATGCGCTGCTGGCTCTGGCGCTCGATCTGGTCTGGGGCTATTGCGGCATCCTGTCGCTCGGCCATGGCGCCTTCTTCGCGCTCGGCGGCTATGCGATGGGCATGTATCTGATGCGCCAGATCGGCTCGCGCGGCGTCTACGGCAATCCTGTTCTGCCCGACTTCATGGTCTTCCTGAACTGGAAGGAATTGCCGTGGTTCTGGCACGGTTTCAACATGTTTCCGTTCGCCATGGTCATGGTGCTGTTCGTGCCGGGCCTGCTCGCCTTCGTGTTCGGCTGGTTCGCCTTCCGCTCCCGCGTCAACGGTGTCTATCTCTCCATCATCACCCAGGCGATGACCTACGCGCTGCTGCTCGCCTTCTTCCGCAACGACATGGGCTTCGGTGGCAATAACGGCCTGACCGATTTCAAGGAAATCATCGGTTTCAACGTCCAGGCCGGCGGCACCCGCGCCGTGCTGTTTGCGGCCTCCGCGCTGATGCTGGCGCTCTGCCTGCTGATTGCCTCGGGCATCGTCAATTCGAAATTCGGCAAGGTGCTGGTCGGCGTGCGCGACGCGGAAAGCCGGGTGCGGTTTCTCGGCTACCGGGTCGAGAATATCAAGCTCTTCACCTTCGTCGTTTCGGCGATGATGGCCGGCATTGCCGGCGCGTTGTTCGTGCCGCAGGTCGGCATCATCAATCCGGGCGAATTTGCGCCGGCCAACTCCATCGAAGTGGTCGTCTGGACGGCCGTCGGCGGTCGCGGCACGCTGATCGGCCCGATCATTGGCGCCATCCTGGTCAATGCCGGGAAAAGCTACTTCACCGGCGCCTTTCCGGATCTCTGGCTGTTTGCGCTAGGAGGTCTGTTCATCGGTGTGACGCTGTTCCTGCCCAAGGGCATCGTCGGAACCATCCAGCAGCGCTGGACCGCCCGCAATGATTTGAAGGCGGCGGCAGAGGCGGAAAAGGGCAGGGATACCGGCTTGCCGGTGGGGCAGGCAGCGGAGTGATGGATATGACCGA
Source organism: Agrobacterium sp. a22-2 (assembly GCF_012276985.1). Taxonomy (GTDB): domain Bacteria; phylum Pseudomonadota; class Alphaproteobacteria; order Rhizobiales; family Rhizobiaceae; genus Allorhizobium. The sequence goes on from NZ_JAAXMM010000002.1 coordinate 381,865, forward strand.
GAAAAAGCCGACAAGCCTGCTCTACCTCGATGGCGTTTCGGTCTCCTTTGACGGGTTCAAGGCGCTGAATTCGCTGTCCTTCGTCATCGAACCGGGTGAGCTTCGCGCGATCATCGGCCCGAACGGTGCCGGCAAGACGACCATGATGGACATCATCACCGGCAAGACCCGGCCCGACAGCGGCGTCGTGTTTTTCAACGGCGAGGTCGACCTCACCAAGAAGGACGAGGCGGAAATCGCCCAGCTCGGCATCGGCCGGAAATTCCAGAAGCCGACGGTGTTCGAAAGCCATACGGTCTGGGACAATCTGGAACTGGCGCTCAACCGCCGGCGCGGCGTGTTCGCCACCCTGTTCTACCGGCTGACGGCAGACGACCGGACCCGCATCGAGGAAATCCTTGAGACCGTGCGCCTCACTGCCCGCAAGGACGATCTGGCCGCCAACCTGTCGCATGGCCAGAAGCAGTGGCTGGAAATCGGCATGCTCCTCGCCCAGGAGCCGAAGCTGCTTCTGGTCGACGAACCGGTAGCCGGCATGACGGATGCCGAAACCGTGGAAACGGCAATCCTTCTGAAAGAGATTGCCAAGACCCGCTCGGTTGTCGTCGTCGAACACGACATGGGCTTCATCCGCGACCTCGGCGTCAAGGTGACCTGCCTGGCCGAAGGCTCGGTGCTGGCCGAAGGCTCGATCGACTTCGTCTCGGCCGATCCGAAGGTCATCGAAAACTATCTGGGCCGATGAGTTGATCATGGTCAAGGTCGCAACCCGGTTCGTCGATACTGTCGTTTCCGCCAAGCCGATGCCGCAGGGCATCGTTGAAACGGTTTCGGAGATCGGCACGATGTTGACGCGCAGGTTGCTTCTCACCCTCGCCGCCGGCGGCATGGGCGCGGCGTTGAGCGCCGGCTGGACGCGGCATTCCTTTTCGCGGGCCATGGAAGCGGCGCGCGGACGCCTTGCCGCCTATCGTCCGCACACCGTTGCCACCCGCTTTGGTGCGCTCGCCTATGCCGAGGCCGGTACCGGCGCGCCCGTGCTGATGGTGCATGGCAGCGGCGGGGGATATGACCAGGGCCTGCTGTTTGCGGCACCCCTGGTTGCGGCCGGCCTGCGGGTCATCGCGCCGTCCCGCTTCGGCTATCCCGGTTCGCAGTTTCCTGCCGATCCGTCGTCGGAGAATCAGGCGGATGCCTTTGTCGAGCTGCTCGATACGCTCGGCATCGACAAAATTCCGGTGATCGGAGGTTCTGCGGGCGCCTTGTCGGCATTGGCCTTCGCGATCCGCCATCCGGATCGCTGCTCGGCCGTTCTGCCTGTCGTTCCCGCCGCCCATGCGCCGGGCCGGCCGCCGGCGCGGCCCTGGTCGCCGCTGCAGGAATATCTGGTCCAGGCGGCACTGCATTCCGACTTCGTGTTCTGGGCTGCAATCTCAAGCATGCCGGAGACCATGATCGGCTCGCTGCTGGCCACGGATCCGGCGCTGCTGGCAAAGGCCGGGGCGGATGAACGCCGCCGGGTCGGCGACATCCTCGACGCCATCCTGCCGGTCAGCGAACGCGCCGATGGACTGCTCAACGACATGCGGCTGGCGGGCAACCCGCCTGACATAGCGATCGAGCGGATCACGGCGCCGACGCTGGCGATCTCGCTCGAGGACGACCGTTATCTTACCGCAGATGCGGCGCGCGACATTGCCGGGCGGGTCGCCGGCGCCAGGCTTCTGATTTATCCGACCGGCGGCCATGTCTGGATCGGACATAATGCGGAGATGTTTTCCGCCATCCACGCCTTCCTGAAGGAGACAGCCCCATGAGCGATCTCGTCGTCGACAACATCAACCTGCACTACGGCGCTGCCCAGGCCCTGCGTGGCGTCAGTCTGCGGGCCGATGCCGGCAAGATCACCTGCGTGCTGGGGCGCAACGGCGTGGGCAAGTCGTCGCTGCTGAGGGCCGTCACCGGCCAGCATGCGATCTCGGCCGGCACCATCACCTTCGGCGACACGAAGCTCAACGGCATGGCGCCGTTCAATAGGGCGAAGCAGGGCATCGGCTATGTGCCGCAGGGCCGCGAGATTTTCCCGCTGCTGACCGTCAGGGAGAACCTCGAGACCGGTCTTGCGCCGGTGGCGCGCAAGGACCGGTTCATTCCCGACGATATCTTCAGCCTGTTTCCGGTTCTGCAGACCATGCTGTCGCGGCGCGGCGGCGACCTGTCGGGCGGTCAGCAGCAGCAATTGGCGATCGGCCGGGCCATGGTGACACGACCAAAAATCCTCGTGCTCGACGAGCCGACCGAAGGCATCCAGCCGTCGATCATCAAGGATATCGGGCGGGCGATCCGTTACTTGAGGGATTCCACCGGCATGGCGATCCTGCTGGTCGAGCAATATCTCGACTTCTGCCGGGAACTGGCCGATCACGTCTACATCATGGATCGCGGCGAAATTGTCCATGAAGGTGCAGCCGAAACCCTGGATACGCCGGAGGCGCGCCGGCACCTGACCGTGTGATTTCTGCAGGGCTGGGTTGATGATTTATTAGCAATAAGCGGTTGATGCTTGTGCGCAGTATGCTATTTTTCCGCAACTGCTAACGGAAGGCGTCTCATGACCAACAAGGCAATTTCCGGCCGGTTCCGGCTGGATGTGTTGCTTCGCGCGTTCGCGACCGGAGCTCTTTTTCTCACAGGCATAGCCGGCACAGCCCAAGCTGCGGGCTGCGGCACAACGGTCCGGGCCGGACAACAAGAGCTGATCATTCAGTCCGGTGGACTGGAACGTTCGGCGATCGTTTTTGTTCCGGCAAATTATACGGGCAAGAAAAAAGTGGCCGTGGTGTTCGACCTGCATGGCAGCAACAGCTATCCCAAAGATCAGCTGTCGCGCAGCCGTTGGGACGATGTCGCCAAGCGCGAGGGCTTTCTGGTGGTGGCGCCGCAGGGCGGTCTTGACGGCAAGCTGGCCGGCACCCACGCCTGGAACGTGCCGGGTGTGACGGCCGGCAATGGTCCGGACGATGCCGGTTTCCTGAAAGATGCGGTGGAAACCGTGAAAGCCAAGTTTTGCGTCGATGCCGAGCGGATCTATGCCTCGGGTTATTCCGGCGGCGGACGCATGTTGTCGCAGTATATCTGCAACGGCAATGGCGACTTTGCAGCGGCCGGCTTCGTGATGAGCCTGCGCGCCGGTTATCCGCGCCAGAAGGATGGCGTGTGGCTGCCCGACAATACCAGCTGCGCACCGCCGAAGCCGGTGTCGATCATCGCGTTCTGGGGCCTGAAAGACAATACCAACCCGTTTGCCGGCGGCGGCAGCCCCTATTGGCAATATAGCGGCGAGACGGCGCTGAAGCGCTGGGCGGAACTGGATGGCTGCGAAGGCGAGATGAAGGTGGCCACCGGCGAGCGCATTTCCTACATGTCCTTCGACAAATGCAAGGGCGGGGCGCGCATCCTCTCCTATACGATTGCAGACGGCAGCCATGCCTGGCCGGGCAAGACCGTCGGCTTCTCGCTGGCATCGGCTGCGGACAAGGTGTCGGAAGAGGTTGATGCGGCGACGAGAATGTGGAACTTCTTCGATGACAGCCAGGGCAAGCTGATTGCCGATGTTCGGGCCAAGAGCGATTGCCCGGACGATGCCATTGCCGCCACCTCCAAGGCGGGTGTGAAGGGAACGACGTGCAGCCAGCCGGGCAAGCCAGACAGCAACGAGCATATGGCAGCGGACGCCTTGTAGCCAAGGCGTTCGAAGGGCGTACGCGCCTTGCCGAATTCTACCAGGAAGGGGCGGGCAAGATCCGCCTGCCCCAGACCTTCTCTGCCGAAATGGAAGCGGTACTGATCAACACGGCCGGGGGGCTGACCGGCGGCGACCGCATGGAGTGGTCGCTGACCGCCGGCACCGGCACGTTTCTGACAGCCACCACGCAAGCCTGCGAAAAAATCTACAAGGCCTCGTTCGGCACCGCCGAAATCGCCACGACCATCTCGGTCGGCGAGGGTGCCCGTTTCGACTGGCTGCCGCAGGAGAGCATCCTGTTCGACAATGCCTCGCTGACGCGCCGGCTTGAGGTGGATCTCGCCACGGACGCCGAGTTCCTGGCCGTCGAAGCGGTGCTGCTCGGGCGCAAGGCGATGGGCGAGGCCATGCGGCATGGCCAGATGCGCGACCGCTGGCGGATCCGTCGCAGCGGGCGGCTGATCCATGCCGAAGACCTCAACCTTGAAGGCGATATTGCCGGGCTGACCGCTGAGGCGCCGGTGCTGGGCGGGCAGGTGGCCTTTGCCACGGCGCTTTATGCCGGGCCCAAGGCCGAGGCGCTGCTGCCACAGGTGCGCGAGGCGCTGGGCAATGCGTGCGGCGGCGCCAGCCAGTGGCAGGACAAGCTGGTGGTGCGTCTGACGGCCAATGATGGCTTTGCCTTGAGAAAAATCCTGATCCCGGTCATTTCGGTCTTGCGCGGCGGCGCATCTGTGCCGAAAGTCTGGAATCTCTGACACCGGCCCAGCATAGCGGAGCACCCATGAATCTCAGCCCCCGAGAAAAAGACAAATTGTTGATCGCCATGGCGGCCATGGTGGCTAGGCGCCGGCTGGAGCGGGGCGTCAAGCTCAACTACCCGGAAGCGATCGCGCTGATTTCCGATTTCGTCGTCGAAGGGGCCCGCGACGGCCGGACCGTGGCCGATCTGATGGAGGCAGGCGCCCATGTCATCACCCGCGGCCAGGTGATGGAGGGCATTGCCGAGATGATTCATGACGTGCAGGTGGAAGCCACCTTCCCGGACGGCACCAAGCTGGTGACCGTGCACGAACCGATCCGCTGAGGGCGCGATCATGGCCCTGGAACTCCGCCCGAACTGCGAATGCTGCGACCGCGATCTGCCGCCGGAAAGCCGGGACGCGATGATCTGCAGTTTTGAGTGCACCTATTGCGCCGATTGTGCCGGCGGCGTGCTCGCCGGAATCTGCCCCAATTGCGGTGGTGAATTGGTGCGCCGACCAATCCGACCAGCCGGAAAGCTCGTAAACAATCCGCCATCTACCCAGCGGGTCCTGAAGGCCGAGGGCTGTGTCGGCTCCAAGGCCGCCTGATCGAGAGGAAATAACGACCATGATCCCAGGCGAAATCATTGCTGCCAAAGGCGAGATCGAACTCAATGCCGGCCAGCCGACCATCACCATCGATGTGTCCAACACCGGCGATCGGCCGGTGCAGGTCGGCAGCCATTACCATTTCTACGAGACCAATGCCGGCCTCGACTTTAAGCGCGACAAGGCGCGCGGCATGCGGCTCGACATTCCAGCCGGCACGGCGGTGCGTTTCGAGCCCGGCCAGACCCGCCAGGTGACGCTGATCCCGCTTGCCGGCCATCGCGAAGTCTACGGCTTTCGCCAGAAGGTGATGGGCAAGCTGTGAGCGGCCCGATCAGGCGAGAGGGCCGCTTATGAAGTCCGCATTGTTTCTCATGCTCTGCGGCTGCGTGCTGCTGGTCGACGCTCCGGCCTCCGGCGAGGAGGAGGTCGACTGCAACAACGCCATGACCCAGCACGATATGAATGCCTGTTCCAACAAGGATTACGAGGCGGCCGACGCCCGGCTCAATGCCCAGTGGAAGCTGACCAAGAAGGCAATGGCGGACGTGGACAGCGAGCTCGACGAGAACCTCAAGGGCGCGTCCAAGGCGCTGCTCGAAGGTCAGCGTGCCTGGATCGCCTATCGCGATGCACAATGCACGCTGGAGGGTTTCGAGGCACGCGGCGGCAGCATGGAACCGATGCTGGTGTCGGGCTGTCTGGCGGAACTGACCGATGCGCGCACCAAGGAGCTGAAGGCGCTGGCCGACGGCCCGGGGAACTGACGGTTGGCAAGCTTTGCGCGGCAGGTCATGGTCGTCGGCAATGGATCGGTCGGGGATGGGGCTGCCATGCTGATCGATGCGGCCGACATCGTTATCCGGTTCAACGATTGCCGCAGTTTCGGCCGCGCCGGACGCCGTACCGATGTGATCGCGGTGTGCAATACCGGTCGACCGGCCCGCAATATGATCGGGTCAGAGACCTGGCGCGAAAGCGCACCGGTCGGCGCCTGCTCGCAGATCTGGTCGGTGCGTGATCCGCAAAAATTCAACGAGATGCGCCAGCCGCTCGTTCTCCGCCATCCCGAGCTGGACGATTTCTGTGACGACTATACCGATGCCTTCCGGGCCTTTGCCGAAGGTCACGGCAAGGTGCATGGGGTGATCGATCGACGGGTCCACGAGGCCATGGACGCGGCATTGTCCGCCCATCAACCGCCGCCTTATGTCGTGCCGAGCAGCGGCATGGTGGTGATCGGCGAGCTGCTGGACAATCCGGCCTATGCGCAAGACGCCATCTCGATTGCCGGCTTCAGCCACGAGGGCTGGGACGGGCATCCTTTTGCCGCGGAGAAACGGCTGGTGGATGCCTATGTGGCGGCCGGCCGTCTCATACGCCTGTCTGATGATGTTGCAGCAGCGGGAAAAACCCCTTACATTTCCAGTGATATGTGAGGGACGCGCTCATGCCTGAAACAGCCAAGATTACCTCAAAGAATCAGATTACTCTTCCGGCCGAGGTTCGGAAGTCGCTGGGCGTCGGATCGGGGGATGTCGTAGACTTCGTTCGCAATACGTCCGGAAACTTCGAACTTCGAGTGCGGCGTGAAACTCTCTCCGATCTGCGCGGCATTCTGAAAGCCGACCACAGCTTGACAGGGCATGAGCTCGAAACATGGATTGCGGAGGCGCGAGCTGCTGGCGGGGAGCCCAGCGATGATCGGGATTGACACGAATATCCTGCTTCGCTGGATCCTGGACATTCGCGATCCGGACGATTCGTCCGATCAAATCGACCGCGTCGAAAACCTTATTGCAAACAGCGGCGAACAGTTTTTTGTCAATCATATTGTCATTGCCGAGACGATCTGGGTGCTGCGCCGCAAGGTTCAGCAGAAAAAGACCAGCATCGCAGAGGCAGTGGAACGCATTCTTCTTTCGGTGAACGTGACCGTGCACGATGTTGACGTGGTTCGGGCAGCTCTCGTTTCATTCGTGAAGTATCCTGGGGATTTTTCCGATCATCTCATTGGCGAAATCAACAAGCTTAACGGGTGTCGGATGACCCTGACTTTCGACCGTGCCGCAGCCAAATCACCTCTTTTTTCCGAACTTCAAAGGTAGATCAGCCATGCCTTACAAGATGTCCCGCGCCGCCTATGCCTCCATGTTCGGACCGACCACCGGCGACCGGGTGCGCCTGGCCGATACGGACCTGTTCATCGAGGTGGAGAAGGATTTCACCACCTATGGCGACGAGGTGAAGTTTGGCGGCGGCAAGGTCATTCGCGACGGCATGGGCCAGAGCCAGGTGACGCGGGCCAATGGTGCGGTCGACACCGTCATCACGAATGCGCTGATCGTCGACCACTGGGGTATCGTCAAGGCCGATGTCGGACTGAGGAATGGTCGCATCCATGGGATTGGCAAGGCGGGCAATCCCGATACCCAGCCCAATGTGACGATCATTGTCGGGCCATCGACCGAGGTGATTGCCGGCGAAGGCAAGATCCTGACGGCGGGCGGCATGGATGCGCATATCCACTTCATTTGCCCACAGCAGATCGAGGAAGCGCTGATGTCCGGCATGACCACCATGCTCGGCGGCGGCTCCGGCCCGGCCCATGGCACGCTGGCCACGACCTGCACCGGCGCCTGGCATATCGAGCGCATGATCGAGAGTTTTGATGCGTTCCCGATGAACCTGGCGCTGGCGGGCAAAGGCAATGCCTCGTTGCCGGCGCCGCTGGAGGAGATGATCCTGGCCGGTGCCTCCAGCCTGAAGCTGCACGAGGACTGGGGCACGACGCCGGCCGCCATCGATTGCTGCCTGGGGGTCGCCGACCAATACGACGTGCAGGTGATGATCCATACCGATACGCTGAACGAGAGCGGCTTCGTCGAAGACACGATCGACGCCATCAAGGGCCGCACCATCCATGCCTTCCACACGGAAGGGGCCGGTGGTGGCCATGCGCCTGACATCATCAAGGTCTGCGGCCAGCTGAACGTCATTCCGTCGTCGACCAATCCGACGCGGCCCTATACGGTCAATACCATTGCCGAGCATCTCGACATGCTGATGGTCTGCCATCACCTGTCCTCGTCGATCCCGGAGGACATTGCCTTTGCCGAAAGCCGCATCCGCAAGGAAACCATTGCCGCGGAAGATATCCTGCACGATATCGGCGCGTTTTCGATCATCTCGTCGGACAGCCAGGCCATGGGCCGCGTCGGCGAGGTCGCTATCCGCACCTGGCAGACGGCCGACAAGATGAAACGGCAGCGCGGCCGCCTGACCCAGGAAGTGGGCGACAACGACAATTTCCGCGTCAAGCGCTACATCGCCAAATACACGATCAACCCGGCCATCGCGCAGGGCCTTTCCCATGAAATCGGTTCGATCGAGATCGGCAAGCGCGCCGACCTGGTGCTGTGGGACCCGGCCTTTTTCGGCGTCAAGCCGAGCATGGTTCTGCTGGGCGGCATGATCGCCGCGGCGCCGATGGGCGACCCGAACGCCTCCATTCCGACGCCGCAGCCGATGCACTACCGGCCGATGTTCGGCGCCTACGGCAAGGCGCGCACCAATTCCTCGGTGACCTTCGTCAGCCAGGCTTCGCTCGACGCCGGTCTTGCCGGTCGCCTTGGTGTTGCCAAGCAGTTGCTGGCGGTCAAGAACACCCGCGGCGGCATTTCCAAGAAGTCGATGATCCATAACGATCTGACGCCGGATATCAAGGTTGATCCGGAAACCTATGAGGTACGGGCCGATGGCGAACTGCTGACCTGCGAACCGGCAACCGTGCTGCCGATGGCGCAGCGCTATTTCCTTTTCTAGGCCGAGAGGGCGCTGAAACTTTTGCTAAGATCATGAGGCATGCGCCTTCTGCAAGGCTGCCATGCGCGGGCTGTTATCGCATGGTTTGATGCTGCAGCGCAGCAGGATTTCGGCTACACAAAAATCTTGATCTTTCGACGGCCCGCGTCCTCCCAAGGCGTGTGGCGTCGCGGCCCTTACTCCAAGGAGATTATTGATGTTGATCGGCAAGAAAGTTCCGTTTGTCACCTTCCGCACGCGTATTCGCGACGAGGCCGTTGGCGGCCCGAATCCCTTCCGCTGGGAAGACAAGACCTCCGACGATTATTTTGCCGGCAAGCGCGTCGTGCTGTTCTCGCTGCCGGGCGCCTTTACCCCGACCTGCTCGACCTTCCAGCTGCCGGACTTCGAGAAGATGTACGAGCAGTTCAAGGCCGAAGGCGTCGACGAGATCTACTGCATCTCCGTCAATGACGCGTTTGTGATGAATGCCTGGGGCAAGTCGCAGAATCTCGACCACGTCAAGCTGATCCCGGACGGCTCGGGCGAGTTTACCCGCAAGATGGGCATGCTGGTCTCCAAGGACAATCTCGGCTTCGGCATGCGCTCCTGGCGCTATGCCGCCGTCATCAACGATGGCATTGTCGAGCAGTGGTTCGAGGAAGAAGGCTATTCGGACAATTGCGACAGCGATCCCTATGGCGTGTCCTCGCCGCAGAACATCCTGGAAAAGCTCAAGGACAAGAAGGCGGCTTGATACAGTCTTCCGATATTGCGCTTACAGAGACCCGGCCGCGGCCGGGTTTTTTGTTGCCTGCTATCGCCTGGTACAGGCAAGAGCGGCTGGACAGATACAGGCGCCAAGCACCGGCCGGATATCGGCTGCCGGGCGCCTCGATTTTGACGCGCTACGTCTGCCTTGATGTGACTTTCGCCCGTCGTCCCGTCTTGCCGGCAGACTTGCCCAATTGGGCATAAGTGTTAACGGGCGCCGCTCGGAAATGGAACAATATCGTCCCAGCGTTTGAATATAACGTTTGCAATCTTCGATTGAATTTCGGTGGCCGGCAGATATGCTGCAAACGAATATTTTGTGTTGCTTTCGTAATCAATGCGTAGATATCGCTTTATCGGCACGGTTTGTTGCGGTGGCGGTGTGCCAAAATGCAATCTGGGATGGTATGATATTTTAGCGATGTGGATAATTAAACTATTTTGGGCTTTGTGGGCATTTTACGGATTGTTTTAGGGATACGCCAATAAAAGGCTCCTATTCGATGGAGGCAAGGAACGAGGAGCGACAAGGTGCATTTGTTCAAGGACTGGATATTGCTTCAGGTCGATCTCGGGAGCTTCACGACGAAGAGGGCAGTCTATGGATTCGCCCTGAAAATGGCATTCAGAGCCGTTCTTCTGTCTTTTATACTGAATCTCATCGTGCTGCCGATCTCTCACGCGCTTGGTCTCGTGCCGATGGCGCTTGGCGATGCGATCCGGCTCAGCGTCGTGATGTCCTGGCTGGTTGTGGGCGTGGTTTCCGGTGTGCTCGGCATCCTGACCGGCCATATGATCCGGCAATTGTCGCTGTCGAAAGCCGAATTCGAGCTTCTGAGCCGCACCGACATGCTGTCGGGCCTTCTTAACCGGCGGGCTTTTTCCGAACTTCTGGATGATACAGCCGGTCCCGCATCCCTGGCGATCCTTGACCTCGACCGCTTCAAATCGATCAATGACGGCCATGGCCATTGCGCCGGAGATACGGTCATTCAGGCGGTGTCGGGCATCCTGCGCGACGTGTTTGGCGATCGTCACGTGACCGCCCGGCTGGGGGGCGAGGAGTTCGGCGTGATCATTCATGGCGGCACGCCGGAAAGCCGCCTGGCGATGGTGGAAGAGGTGCGGAGGGCGATTGCCGGCCGGATCCTGACGCTCGACGGCGCGGTCATTTCGACGACGATTTCGGCCGGTATTGCCGAGATCCGCAGCGGCCGGCGCAAGGAGGCGATCTATTCGTCGGCCGACCGGGCGCTCTATCTGGCCAAGGCCGGCGGACGCAACCGGGTGGTGCACGAAGACGATGGCGTCGCCCTGTTCGAATCGCCGCTCAAGGAAGCTGCAAACGGCTCCTGAGGTCTCGACCGCGGCGATGGCATGCAAACTTCCTGTTGCAGGATGGCGCTATATTTTGCATGGTTCTGCTCTGCCAAATCGGAGTGCAAATGCAGCGCGTTACCTCCTATCTCACCGCCGGAACCTCCAGCGAATTTCCTGTCGCGACCGTCATCCTCGCCCATGACGAGCGCCATCTGCGGCGCAAACTGCTGCATCTCGACAATGGCGACATGGTCATGCTCGATCTGAAGGAGCCGGTGCTGTTTGCTCATGGCGATCGGCTGGTGCTCGACAATGGCGATCTGGTCGAGATTCATGCCGCAGAAGAGCGATTGCTTTCGATCCTGCCGCGCGATCCCCTGCATCTGGTCGAGCTTGCTTGGCATCTGGGCAATCGGCATCTGCAGGCGCAGATCGAAACGGGTCGCATCCTGATCCAGCGCGATCACGTCATTGCCGCCATGCTGAAGGGCCTGGGCGCCGAGGTCAGCGAGGTGATCGAGCCGTTCCAGCCGATGCGCGGCGCTTATCACACACCGGGCCATGGCCATGGCGCAAAGAGCGGCCACGACCATGCAGCCGTTCATACGCCCGATGCCGATTGACTTGATATGAGCGAGGCGACCGACATGCGCAGCCTGCTGCGGCTGATGGCCTGGCTGTCGCCGGCTTTTCCCGTCGGTGCCTTTGCCTATTCCGGCGGGCTGGAACGGGCGGCGGCCGATGGGCTGCTGGCCGGCGAGCATGGCCTGCGCGACTGGATCGCGGCGCTGATCGACCATGGTTCGGCCTGGAACGATGCCGTCTTGCTTAACGAGGCGCATTCTGCCCATGCGGATGCCGGTCGGCTGGGCGCCGTGGCCGAGCTTGCCGAGGCGCTTGCGGGTTCGCGTGAACGGCATGCCGAGACCATGGCATTGGGCAGTGCCTTTCTTGAGGCGGCAGGGGCCTGGCCTTCGGATGTCTTTCGCCTGCTGCCGCAAAGGACGGCATATCCTGTGGCGGTCGGCGCCGTCGCTGGTGCCCATGGCATAGCGGCCAGTCAGGCGATCGGTGCCTATCTGCATGCCGCCGTCTCGCAACTGGTCTCGGCCGGGATCCGGCTTGGCGTGGCGGGTCAGCGGCAGGGGGTGGCGATTGTCGCCGACCTTGAGCCGCTGCTGGAGTCGGTGGCGCGGCGAGGTGCAGCCTCAACGCTCGAGGATCTCGGGAGCGCGACGATCCGGGCGGATATCGCCGCGCTGGGGCACGAAATTCAAGGGACGCGGCTGTTTCGCTCGTAAGACTTCGGGCGGCTAAGCGTCTTCAGAACAATGGGGCTGCTACGGCAGTCGTTCAACAAGGATTGAGACGATGAAATCGGCGAATGGACCCTTGCGCGTTGGTATCGGCGGACCGGTCGGCTCCGGCAAGACGGCCCTGACGGAAAAGCTCTGCAAGGCGATGCGCGACGAGTATTCCGTCGCCGTGGTGACCAATGACATCTATACCCGCGAGGATGCCGAAGCGCTGGTGCGCATGCAGGCGCTGTCGTCCGACCGGGTTGTGGGGGTGGAAACCGGCGGCTGCCCCCATACGGCGATCCGCGAGGACGCGACGATCAATCTGCAGGCGATCGCCGACCTGACGCAACGGTTCCCCGATCTCGACATCGTCTTCATCGAGTCGGGCGGCGACAATCTGGCTGCGACGTTTTCGCCCGATCTGGCGGATCTGACGATCTATGTCATATCGGTCTGTCAGGGGGAGGAGATTCCGCGCAAGGGCGGTCCGGGCATTACCCGATCCGACCTGCTGGTGATCAACAAGAAGGACCTGGCACCGCATGTCGAAGTGGATCTCGATGTCATGGAGCGGGACGCACATCGCATGCGCGACGCAAAACCCTTCCTGTTTTCTGACATGAAGAGAGGAGCGGGCGTCGAGGAAATCGTTCGCTTCCTGAAGGACAGCGGCGGGCTCTGAAACATCAGGCCCAGACCGTTGCTTGTCAGATCTGCTTCAGGGCGCTGATATCGCTGATCTGGATGATCCGGCCGCGCACGGTCACGCCGGCCCGGCGCAGGGCCGAGAAGGCGCGGGACAGCGCTTCCGGCGCCAGACCCAGCTTGCCGGCCAGCAGGCTCTTCTGGAAAGGCAGGCGGATGGAAGCGGACGCGCTGTCGCTCGGGCAATTGTCGAGAAGATATTGCGCGACGCGCTGCGGTGCCGTCTGCAGCCGGTCATTGGCGATGCAGTCCATGGTGCTGCGCAGATAGTTGGACAGGCACTGGATGATGGCTTTCGCCACGTCCTTTTCCTGTTCGGCGAGGGCACGAACCTTCTGCAGCTCGAACCGTGCCACCGTGACGTTTTCAGCCGCCTGGCTATTGTAGTAATAGGTGTCGCCCACCGAGAGAAGGCATTCCGCAAAGGTGTCGCCAGGGCCGCAGATGCGGATATCGGCTTCGCGGCCGTCCTTGTTCAGCCGGTAGAGACGGACATAGCCGCTCAGAACGCAATAGAAATAGTCCGCCGCCTCGCCGTCGCGGAACAGTAGGTCGCGCGCCTCGTAGCTGGTGACGGTCGCGATGTCCATCATGCGCGCCAATGCGTTCGGACCGAGCGACGCCATCAGCGGAGTCTTGAGCAGGATATTTCTATCGCGTGTGTTCAATTTCAAAACCTTGTTCACGGCTTCCCGGCTCCTTCAAGCGGCGGTCCGAAGAGCGCCATGCCTTTCCCAACGACGCCCAAATCTCAGTGAGGAAAAAACAGCGACACGCGCCACGATCACGGTTGGCTCTCACGATCGAAAGACTGATGGCGCGGGATGTCCTCCCTTCGGCAATGGCAGCACTTGGGCAGGTCACGCATTCCTCAACAGCCGTCAGAATAGGACAGCAAAAACGCAGGCGAGTTGATTTCGATCAATAGCCCTGAGGTCTCATGTCAGATTTTTGAAGAACAGCGGGGTAGGGGCATGGCTAAGGGGCCGGATTCAGCCCTGTCTGTCCGAACCGGAATGGGGAGCCCAGGCAAAGCGCGATAGCGCCCTCATGCTGCTTGGGTATTCCGGGCCGTCCGGCTTGCCGGAATTATCATTGCGAAGCATTCTGCAGATCGACAGATATTGCGGCTCTTGCGACAAGAAGAGCGACTGGACCATGGAGGCCAAACAGACATTGACGATCCAAATCGAGATCGAGACCGCGCCAGACAAAGACGTACAACGGCTCATCGACGAGGGGCTCGATATCTTCAATGCCGAGCGGGCTGGCCCGGACAATGCCGAGGATTTATGGGTCATCGCCCGTGGCAGCGACGGCAGCGTTTGCGGTGGACTCAAAGGCCGGACATTCTACGCGTGGCTGTTCATTGACTGGCTTTGGGTGTCCTCTTCGGCACGCGGCCATGGCATCGGCCGACATCTCATAACCAAGGCAGAAGACGCGGCGCGCCAGCGCGGCTGCCTTGGAGCCTATGTGGATACGTTCAGCTTCCAGGCGCCGGATTTCTACCGCCAGAACGGTTATGAGGAATTTGGTCGGATCGAAGGGCTTCCTCCCGGTCATGCCTGTATATGGCTGAAGAAGACATTCTAGAGATTAGCCAATCCCACAAAATTTACACCAGGCTGGCCACTGGACAGCTGACCTGATCGCTTCTGAGCGGGTTGTTCAACCAGATGAAAAGAGCCGGAATGAACCCGGCTCTTGTGTCGTCGTCTCTCTTGGCGCTTGCCGTGGCGCCGTTACTCGGCGGCCAGCGGCGGTCTTGGAACGATGCGGATCGGTTCCTGGGCGCGGCGGGTGGCTTCCTGGCGTTTTTCCATCGCCGTCAGGCGTTCCTCCATCGAGGTCAGGGCCTGGCGATTGGTCTTTGCCAGTTCGGTCAACGCCTCCGGTGGCAGGGCCTCCGGTTCCTGTTCCTTCTTGCCGACCATGCGGCTGAACAGCCAGCCGAGCAGGCGGGACAGGTCGTCCATGATCAGGAAGAAGGCCGGAACGACCAGCAGGCTCATGACCGTCGACACGATGATGCCGCCGATCACGGCAATCGCCATCGGTGCGCGGAACGAGCCGCCTTCGCCGACGCCGAGCGCCGAGGGCAGCATGCCGGCCGACATGGCGATCGAGGTCATGATGATCGGCCGGGCGCGCTTGCGGCCGGCTTCCACCATGGCTTCGACGCGGTGCATGCCCTGGTGGCGCATTTCGATGGCGAAATCGACCAGAAGGATGGCGTTCTTGGTGACGATGCCCATCAGCATCAGGATGCCGATCAGCACGGGCATCGACAGTGCGTTGCCGGTGATGATCAGCGCTGCCGCCACGCCGCCGATGGCCAGCGGTAGCGACAGAAGGATGGTGAACGGCTGGATCACGTCCTTGAACAGCAGGATCAGCACGGTCAGCACCAGCAGCACGCCGAGCAGCATGGCGTTGAGGAAGCTTTGCTGCATTTCGTTCTGCACTTTGGTGTCGCCGCTTTCGGCTAGGCGCACGCCTGCCGGAAGGCCGGCCTGGTCCACCGTCTGGCGGAAGGCTGCCGAGGCCGTGTCGAGGGCGACGCCCTGCGGCAGGTCGGCGCCGATGGTGACGACGCGGTTGCGGTTGTTGCGCTTGATCGAGCTCACGCCTTCCGAATAATCGATATCGGCGACGCTGGACAGGGGAACCGTGGCGCCCGTCGCGGTCTGGATCTTGAGGGCGCGGATGGCGGCCAGATCGCTGCGCAGGTCCAGAGAGGCCTGCACCCGGATCGGGATGAGACGGTTGTCGAGCGAGATCTTCGACAGGGCGGCATCGATGTCGCCGATCGTTGCGACGCGAACCGTTTCGGCGATCTGGTTCGGCGTGATGCCGAGGCGAGCCGCCTCATCCTTGCGCGGCCGGATCTGCAGTTCGGGGCGGGGCAGGGCGCCTTCGGCGCTGACATTGGCCAGAACCGGAACGGTGCGCAGCTTGGCTTCCAGCAGGCCGACGGCGTCGTTCAGTTCCTCCTCGTTCTTGGAGAGGAAGTTGAAGGCCAGGTCGCGCTCGCCGCGGTCGTTGAGCTTCAGGACGCGGATGTCGGCGATCGGTCGGAGTTTTTCGAAAACCTCGAGCTCGATATCCCATTGCGGGCGCGTCCGGCCTTCGACATGCATTTTCGGCAGATACTGGCCGACGACCGGCAGGCTGCCGAGGCCCTTGTTGACCAGCGTCTTCAGCAGCGAATGCTCGATCTTGTGCAGGTTGAGCGTGACGCTGGCGCGGCGCAGTTCCAGGTCGCCTTTCGGCGAGGCGCCCCCAAGAATGAAGACGCTCTCGACGCCGTCGAGATCCTTGACGGCGGCATAGATCTCGTCGGTCTTGCGTTCGGTTTCGGCAAGGGTCGCATTGGGCGGCAGTTCGACCGACAGCGTGACACGGCCGGCGTCTTCCGGCGGCAGAAAGCTGCCGGGAACCTGGGCCAGGAGGGCCATCGATCCGATCAGGAAAGCGAAGGCTCCGATCAGCGTCGCATAACGCGCATACCAATGGGTCGTCGTGGTGCGCACCAACCGCGTATAGCCCTTCATGAAGGCGCTATCATTGTCGTGGTGGTCGTCCATTCCGTCTTCGGCCCGCATCAGGTAGGCGGCCATCAGCGGCGTGATCAGGCGCGCCACCATCAGCGAGAAGAACACTGAGAAAGCGACCGTCAGGCCGAACTGGATGAAGTACTGGCCGGGAATGCCCGGCATGAACGATACCGGCACGAAGACGGCGATGATGGTAAACGTCGTCGCGATGACGGCCAGGCCGATTTCGTCGGCAGCCTCGATGGCGGCGCGATACGGCGATTTGCCCATCTTGATATGGCGGGCGATGTTCTCGATCTCGACGATGGCGTCGTCGACGAGAATGCCGGTCGCCAGGGTCAGCGCCAGGAAGCTGACGAGATTGAGCGAGAAGCCCATCAAGTCCATGATCCAGAAGGTCGGGATCGCGGACAAAGGCAGGGCGATGGCCGAAATCAGCGTGGCGCGCCAGTTGCGCAGGAAGAGGAAGACGACGATGACGGCAAGGATTGCGCCTTCCAGCAGCGTATGCATCGCGGCTTCGTAATTGCCGTAGGTGAAGTAGACCGAATCGTTGATCAACTCGATATCGACGTCAGGGTTTTCGGCGCGGACCTGATCAAGGCTTTTGCCGACCGTTTCGGCGACGGTGACTTCGCTGGCACCCTTTGCACGGAAAACGGCAAAGGTGACGACCGGCGCGCCATCGTAGCGCGAGAAGGATTTCTGTTCCTCATAGGTATCTTCGACCGTTCCGAGGTCGGACAGCTTTACGAAGCGGCCGCCCGAAAGCGCAATGGTCGTGTCGGCCAGTTGCGAGACGTTGCGGGCATCGCCAAGCGTGCGGATCGCCTGTTCGGCGCCGGCCACCTGGCCGCGGCCGGAACCGACATCGAGATTGGTGCCGCGCAGCTGGCTGTTGACGTCGGCGGCGGTAATACCATAGGCGTTCAGCCGATCCGGATCGAGTTCGACGCGGACTTCGCGGTCGGCCCCGCCGTAGCGGTCGATACGGCCGATGCCGGCCTGGCCCTGCAGAGCGCGCTTGACGGTATCATCGACGAACCAGGACAGCTCTTCCAGGGTCATGTCGGGCGAGGAGACCGCAAAGGTCTGGATCGCCTGGCCTTCGACATCGACTTTGGAGACGATCGGCTCGTCGACCGAAGCCGGCAGATCGCCCCTGATCTCGTCGATGGCATCCTTGACGTCCTGCACGGCCTGTTCGGTCGGGATTTCCATACGGAACATCACGACTGTCTGGGACTGGCCGTCGGTGACCGTCGATGACAGTTCGTCGACGCCGGTGATGCTGGCGACGGCGTCCTCGATCTCCTTGGTCACCTGCATTTCCAGCTCGGCTGGCGAAGCGCCGCTCTGAGTGACGGTGATGGCAACGAGCGGCACGTCGATATTGGGAAAACGGGTGATCGGCAGCGCCAGGAAGGCCTGCGTGCCGACGACCATCAGCAGGAAGAAACCGAGCAGCGGCGCAATGGGATTGCGGATGGACCAGGCTGAGAAATTCATCGAGGCGTCCTTCTCAAGTCTACATCGCCGCCGGGTCGCGGACAGGGTTGATGTGGTCGCCGTCGCGCACGAAGGCGCCGGCCTTGGCCACGACTTCGTCGCTGCCGCCGATGCCGTTCGTCACCTGGACATAGGCGCCGTCCTGAATGCCGGTCTCGATCTTGACCTGCTTGACGACGCCGTCGTTGACGACGCGGACCGTCGAGCCATCCTTGTCGGTGTTGACGGCCGACAGCGGCAGGGCAATGCCTTCCTGCTGATCGATGACGATCTCGGCGCTGCCATACATGCCGGCGCGGGCGCGCTCGTCATCGTCGATGGCGATGTGCACGGCGGCAAGCCTTGTCGTGGCGTCGACGGTCGGCGAAATCAGCCGAACGGAACCGTTGAGGGGCTCCTTTGCGCCAGCCACCTTGACGATCGCCTTCTGGCCGACGGTGATGCGCAGCACGTCCGTTTCCGAGATATCGGCGACCAGTTCGATCTGGCCGTCGCGAATGATGGTGAACAAGGGTTCGCCGGCACCCGCTGCAATTGCGCCGATCTTGGCGTTGCGCGAGGCAACAAGACCGCCGAAGGGCGCCTTGACGTCGGTGCGGGCCAGGTTGAGATCGATATCGGCGATCTGGCTTTCGACCACCTTGATATCGGCCTCGCCGACGGTCACCGCCTGCTTGGCGGCATTGAGGCGCGCCTGCGCCACGTCTGCCGTAGCCTGGGCCTGCTCGACCTGCGAAATGGAACTGGTGCCGTTGCGGCCGAGCTTTTCCGTGCGGTCGCGCTGGCGGATGGCGTCGTCGAGATTGGCCTGGGCCTCGATCAGTTGCGCCTGGTACTGGGCGACGCTGGCCTCGGCTTTCGCCTTGTTGGCCTCGTACTGACTCTTCTGCAGAATGAGCGCGTCGACGTTCAAGGTTGCCAGAATGCCATCGGCCACGACCCGGTCGCCGATATCGGCCTTCAGGGATTTGATCGACAGGCCTTCGACCAGCGGCTGGACATAGATTTCTTCGACTGCCTTGAGCGTGCCGGTCGCAACGATGCGATCGACCATCTGCCGGGTCTCGGCCTTGGTCACGACAATGGACGGCAGCTTGGGCGCTGACGGCGTTGCGGCCTGCTCTTGCGCGAGAGCCAGTGCGGGCATGTACAGAGCGCCGATCGTCATCAGCGCGGCTGCGGTCTTGTGCAGATCTCGAACCATGGGTCCCTTCCGAGATTTCGGATAATTGTAGTAAAATATAACTATACGGATGCGCAGGACGTAATCCGCAGTTCCTCTCCACCAGCGCAATGTAACGCGACGTTGCGTTGCTCCTCCACATCGGCGCTGCTGCTTGATCGTTCCAATGTCCTAAGTTGGGAAGGCCCGATAGACTTGCAAGGCCTGCTCCGAAGGAATTGGTCGCTGAAATTTTAAGCCGCCGCGCCGCACAAATCAATCAGGCTCGGCAGCAGAATTATGTCGTTTTGTAACAGAACAAACAGGCTCTGGAAGTTCTACAGAAAAGGCGCGCGAACAACAGCCCGCGCGCCCGAGTTTTTTCAAATAAAAGCTTAGCTAAACCCCTATTTCAGGGCGGCGGCGGTGATCTCTGTGGTAAAGGCGCCTGTCGGCTCCTTGCTGATGACCGGATCCGATCCGCCGCCGAGCAAGGTTTTGACCGTGCGGTCGTAGTCGGCCTTGTCGAGGGCGCCGTTGGAGCCGGCGGTCAGCTTGGCGACTTCGCCCATCATGCGCTTCTGGTGGCTTTCCGTCTGGGCACCCGAGGCATCGTTTTCGAGAACGATGTCGGCGGCGTCATCCGGATTTTCCTCGGCCCATTTCCAGCCCTTCATCGAAGCGCGGACGAACTTGACCATCTTCTCCTTGAAGGCCGGGTCGGCGAGCTTGTCTTCGAGCGCGTAGAGACCGTCCTCGAGCGTTGCGACGCCTTCGTCTTCATATTTGAAGGTGACGAGGTCTTCCGCCTTGATGCCGGCATCAATGACCTGCCAGTATTCGTTATAGGTCATGGTCGAGATGCAGGCCGCCTGCTTCTGGAGCAGCGGATCGACGTTGAAGCCCTGCTTGAGGACCGTCACGCCGTCCGGCGAACCGTCGGTCTTGATGCCGAGAGTCGCCATCCACGATAGGAAGGGATATTCGTTGCCGAAGAACCAGACGCCGAGGGTCTTGCCCTTGAAATCTTCCGGCTTGGTGATGCCGGTTTCCTTCAGGCAGGTCAGCATCATGCCGGAAGACTTGAACGGCTGGGCGATGTTGACGAGCGGAACGCCCTTTTCGCGGGTGGCGAGAGCAGACGGCATCCAGTCGACGATGACGTCGGCGCCGCCGCCGGCCAGAACCTGGGCCGGGGCGATATCCGGTCCGCCCGGCTTGATCTCGACATCGAGGCCTTCCGCCTCGTAGAAACCCTTGTCCTTGGCGGCATAATAACCGGCGAACTGCGCCTGGGTCACCCATTTCAGCTGCAGCGTCACCTTGTCGGCGGCGGCCGCCTGCATCGCCACCAGCGACACGGCGCTGGCCAGCAGCACTGTTGCAATCCTGGTTTTCATTGTCTTTGTTCCCTCTTCTTGTTTATGCCTGTCCACCACGGACAGACGGATGCCAGAACGTGACGGCGCGCTCGGTGAGCGCCACCACGCCATAGAAGACCGAGCCGGCGAGCGCGGCAACCGCAATCTCGGCCCAGACCATGTCGACATTGCTGCGCCCCACTTCCGTGGAAATCCGGAACCCCATGCCGACGATCGGGGTGCCGAAGAATTCTGCCACGATGGCGCCGATCAGTGCCAGCGTCGAATTGATCTTCAGGGCGTTGAAGATGAAAGGCCATGCGGCGGGCAGCCGCAGCTTGACCAGCGTCTGCCACCATGAGGCGGCATAGGTGCGCATCAGGTCGCGCTCCATGTGGCTGGCGGCAGACAACCCCTGCACGGTGTTCACCAGCATGGGGAAGAAGGTCATGATGACCACCACGGCGACCTTGGACGGCCAGTCGAAGCCGAACCACATGACCATGATCGGCGCCACGCCGACGACGGGCAGGGCGGAGACGAAATTGCCGATCGGCAACAGGCCCTTCTGCAGGAAGGGCGAGCGGTCGATCAGGATGGCGGCGATGAAGCCGAGCCCGCAGCCGGCGACATAGCCGGTCAGCACCGCTTTCAGGAAGGTCTGCTGGAAATCGGCCCAGAGGATCGGCAGCGAATGGATCAGCCGGATCCAGATCATCGACGGCGCCGGCAGCAGGATGGCGGGGATGGCAAAGCTGCGCACCACGCATTCCCAGATCACCAGCAGCGTCACGCCGAACAGCACCGGCACTGTTATGTTGACCGCGCGCTGGGTCGGGGCATGGGCAAAACGCTGGCGCACCAGCCATTCGTTGAGCGCCCAGGCCGATCCCCAGAACACAAACGCAAAGATCAGATAGGCGCCGGTCATGGCTTGATCCCCATGCGCTTGAGGACGGAGGTGTGGGCCAGGCCGACGATCGATACCAGAACCGCGGCAAGGCCGGCGGCCATGAACAGGGCTGCCCAGATCTGGATGGTCTGGCCGTAATAGGAGCCCGACAGCAGGCGGGCGCCGAGGCCGGCGACCGCGCCAGTCGGCAATTCGCCGACGATGGCGCCGACCAGCGAAATGGCGATCGCCACCTTCAACGAGGTGAAGAGATAGGGCATCGATGCCGGCCAGCGCAGTTTCCAGAAGGTCTGGGCAGGGCTGGCATAGTATGTATGCATCAGGTCGATCAGGATGGTGTCGGGGCTGCGCAAGCCCTTCACCATGCCGACGACGATCGGGAAGAAGGACAGGTAGGTCGAGATCAGCGCCTTCGGCATGATGCCGGAGATGCCGACGGCGTTCAGCACGACGATGATCATCGGCGCGATGGCCAGGATCGGGATGGTCTGGCTGGCAATCACCCAGGGCATCAGCGAGCGGTCCATGGCGCGGTTGTGGACGATGCCGATGGCCAGAACAATGCCGAGCACGGTGCCCATGGCAAAGCCGGCCAGCGTCGCCGACAGGGTGATCCAGGCATGGTAGACGAGGCTGCGCTTGGAGGTCACCGCCTTGTTGACGGTGGTGTCCCAGAGTTCGATGGCGATCTGGTGCGGGGCGGGCAGGACCGGGCGCTCCTGGGCGAAGCTGCGCTCGACCACCTGAGCAAAGCTGATCGTCTCACCGGCGCGCGCCGCCTGGTCGCGCACGAAGGGCGCATTCAGGTAGATCACGCACAGGTGCCAGAGGACGAGGATCGCCAGGATGACGGACAGGACAGGCAGGATGCGGTCGCGCAACAGGCTGGGCTTGGTCATGGTCAGACACCGCCCCTGGAGGGATAGAGCATCAGCCCCATCGACACGACGCCAAGCGCCACGCCGGCGATCTGCACGGGCGTCAGGCGCTCGCCGAACACCAGGAAGGCAATCACATTGATGAGCAGCAACTGGGCGACGGAAGAGGCGGATATCGCCAGCCCCAGCCCGCCTTCGCGCATCAGCTTCACCATCAGCAGATTGCCGATGCAATAGAGCGCCAGCGATCCGCCGAGCACCCAGAGATTGCTGCTGGCAATATAGGCCCGCGAGGCGGTGGCGGCGGCCAGAAAAACGACCATGGCGGCGCCGAGCCAGAGGAGGAAGACGGGGTTCATGGGCGTGGCTCCAGCGCTTGATTGTCGAGGTTGGAGTCACCCCCCTCTGTCACTCCGTGACATCTCCCCCTCAAGGGGGGAGATTGGCCGCCGACGTTGGGACTTTGCCTGAAAAGCCGTTGATTGTTGTCGCGTACGGTAAAAGCCTCGTCGATCAGGCGGCGGCGCCTCGCTTCTTGCTGATCTCCCCCCTTGAGGGGGAGGTGTCCGGCAGGACAGAGGGGGGTAGCCAGGAACGCAGACCTTCGACGCCCGGTAAATCGGCCCCTCATCCCCGGCGCAACGCGCGTTGCGCCTGAGCTGCCGCCACCCTCTCCCCGTTTGGACGGGGAGAGGGCCAGGCTCAGTGGCAATCCGAAGATATCATTCCTCATAACTGTGCCCCGCTCTCAAACCTTCGCGAACCCGATGGGCGATCTCCAGGAATTCCGGCGTTTCGCGGATACCGAGCGGGCGGTCCTTCGGCAGCGTCGATTCGATGATGTCGGTGACGCGGCCGGGGCGGGGGCTCATGACGACGATCTTGGTGGAGAGATAGACCGCTTCGGGAATGGAATGGGTGACGAAGCAGATGGTCTTGTTGGTGCGGTCCCAGAGTTTCAGCAGTTGTTCGTTCAGATGGTCGCGGACGATCTCGTCGAGCGCGCCGAAGGGTTCGTCCATCAGCAACAGGTCGGCATCGAAGGAGAGCGCCCGGGCGATCGAGGCACGCTGCTGCATGCCGCCCGAGAGCTGCCAGGGGAATTTCTTGCCAAAGCCCGAGAGATTGACGAGGTCCAGCGTCTGTTCGACCCGTTTTTTCTGCTCGTCGCGCGAAAAGCCCATGATCTCCAGGGGCAGGGCGACATTGTCTTCGATGGTGCGCCAGGGATAAAGGGCCGCCGCCTGGAAGACATAGCCGTAGGAGCGGTCCTTGCGGGCGTTTTCCGGCGTCATGCCATTGACGGTGATCGTGCCGCTGGTGTGCTTTTCGAGATCGGCAATCACCCGCAGGAAGGTGGTCTTGCCGCAGCCGGATGGGCCGATGAAGGAGACGAATTCGCCTTTGCCGACCTCCAGGTCGACATTCGACAGGGCATGCACTGGTCCATCTCCGGTCTGAAAGGTCAGACAGAGGTTCTTGGCCGAAACAACGGAAAATGGTGCGGATGTCATCAAGCGGGACCCATCGGAATTCTTGCAAATGCGCGACGCATCTGGCGTGCTATCATTAGGCCATGCACGCGTCGCGGCCTATCGGACTTTGTGGTGACGGGCCCTTGTGAGGAGGATTTCAGGAATGGACCACGCATCAAAACCCACCTGCCGGATTGTCAAGCCCGGCGCCACCTATGACGGCAAGCAGGGCCTGTCCTATTTCCACGGCATTTCGGCTGAAAGCACGGGTGCCAAGGGCATCTGCATGCATGTGCTGACCATGCCGCCTGGAACCCGCGCCAAGGCGCATTTGCACGAGAGCCACGAGACGGCGATCTACATGCTGTCGGGCTCGGCCCATACCTGGTACGGCGAGCGGCTGGAGCATCATGTCATCGTGCATGCCGGCGAGTTGTTCTACATCCCGGCCGGCGTGCCGCATCTGCCGGCCAACCTGTCGAGCACCCCCTGCACGGCGCTGATCGCCCGCACCGATCCCAACGAGCAGGAAAGTGTTGTGCTCTTGCCGGAGCTGGATGCTTTGGTGGAGATGCCGGCCTGAGGAGCGGTGCTGCCAAATCGTAGCAGAGTGACTTGCGGGGTTACTCCCCTCTGTCGCTCCGCGACATCTCCCCCACACGGGGGGAGATCGGCCGCTGGCGCGTTGCCCGCTAATCCGGTTTCCGAGATTGCGGATAAGGCGAGCGGACGGCTCCATCCGATCTCCCCCCGTGTGGGGGAGATGCCCGGCAGGGCAGAGGGGGGTAACGCCAAGCACCGCTATCATTATGTCCGTCAAACCCCACTCGCCGGAATACCCGATCGCTCCACCTTGCGCGGCGAGACCAGGTCCTTCCAGGTCGACAGCGCCTTGTTGACGGCCGGATAAGGCTCGCGCTTGACGAACTGGCCGTGGCCTTCCTGCGTCTTCACCGTGCTTTCCTCGATCACCACTTTGCCGCGGGTCAGCGTGAAGCGCGGCAGGCCGGTCACTTCCTTGCCTTCAAAGACGTTGTAGTCGATCGCCGATTGCTGGGTCTTGGCGGAGATGGTCTTGGAGCGTTTTGGATCCCAGACCACCAGGTCGGCGTCGCTGCCGACCAGCACGGCGCCTTTCTTCGGATAGACGTTGAGGATCTTGGCGATATTGGTCGAGGTGACGGCGACGAATTCGTTCATCGTCAACCGGCCGGTCGCCACCCCATAGGTCCACAGCATCGGCAGGCGGTCTTCAAGGCCGCCGGTGCCGTTGGGGATCTTGGTGAAGTCGCCGACGCCAAAACGTTTCTGGTCGGTGGTGAAGGCGCAGTGGTCGGTGGCGACGACTGACAGCGAGCCCGCCTGCAGGCCGGCCCAGAGACTGTCCTGATGCGTCTTGTTGCGGAAGGGGGGCGACATGACGCGGCGGGCGGCGTGGTCCCAGTCCTTGTTGAAATATTCGCTCTCGTCGAGCGTCAGATGCTGGATCAGCGGCTCGCCATAGACGCGCATGCCCTTCTGCCGGGCGCGGCGGATCGCTTCGTGGCTCTGTTCGCAGGAGGTGTGCACCACATAGAGCGGCACGCCGGCCATATCCGCCAGCATGATGGCGCGGTTGGTGGCTTCGCCCTCGACTTCCGCCGGCCGCGAATAGGCATGCGCCTCGGGGCCATTGTTGCCCTCGGCCAAAAGCTTGGCTGACATGGCAGCCACTACGTCGCCGTTTTCGGCATGCACCAGCGGCAGCGCGCCGAGTTCGGCACAACGCGAGAAAGAGGCGAACATCTCGTCGTCGTTCACCATCAGGGCGCCTTTGTAGGCCATGAAATGCTTGAAGGTGTTGATGCCCTTGTCCTGAACGACGGTCTTCATCTCGTCGAAGACTTGGTTGTTCCAGCCGGTGATCGCCATGTGGAAGGAATAGTCGGCATTGGCGCGGCTAGTCTTGTTGTGCCACATCT
This sequence comes from Agrobacterium sp. a22-2, assembly GCF_012276985.1. Taxonomy (GTDB): domain Bacteria; phylum Pseudomonadota; class Alphaproteobacteria; order Rhizobiales; family Rhizobiaceae; genus Allorhizobium. The sequence continues at coordinate 407,688 of NZ_JAAXMM010000002.1, forward strand.
GCAGGGCGTCGAGCAGCGACTGGTCGGGCGCCGGCAGACAGAAGTCGACCACCATGGTGGTGCCGCCTGCCAGGCCCGCGCGTGTGCCGCTCTCGAAATCGTCGGCTGAGTAGGTGCCCATGAAGGGCATTTCCAGATGCACATGCGGATCGATGCCGCCCGGCATGACATAGCAGCCGGTGGCATCGAGGGTCTCATTGCCGGAAAGGTTCTGCCCGATCTCGACAATCACGCCGCCGTCGATCTTCACATCGGCCTTGTAGGTGAGGTCGGCGGTGACGATCGTGCCGCCCTTGATGACTGTGCTGGACATTGTAGATCTCCGATTGTTTCAGGCGCGCATCGTTGCGAGTTTCAGGCCAAACCCAATGAACACGGCGCCGGTCACGGCCTTGATCCAACGCTCGAACTTGCCGCTGCGGGCATATTTGGCAACATGGGAAAAAACCATGACCATGGCCGAAAACCACACCAGGTTGATCATGGAGTGCAGGAAAACCAGGAAAAAGATGTTGCCGGCCGTGGCTTGACCGAGCGGCACGAATTGCGGAAAGGCGGCTATATAGAACATCGAGACCTTGGGATTGAGTGCATTGGTGACGAAGCCTTCGAAGTAGGCGGCAACCAGCGTCCGACGACGTCTGGCCGGAGCGATGTCATGCACCGGCATGGTGCCGCGCCACGCTTCGCGCAGGGCCTTTACCCCGACCCAGCACAGATAGGCGGCGCCGATCATTTTCACAGCGAGGAAAAGTTCGGCGGAACGCATCAGAATGACCGACAGGCCGAAGAGCACGAAGGTGCCGTGCATATAGAAGGCACTGACGAAACCGGCGATATTGGCAAAGCCCGCGAGCTTGCCGGACGTCGGCACTGTCCTGGCGATCAGGACGCCGTTCGGACCGGGCGAGATCACCAGCAGCGTCGTGACCGCGACAAACGTCATGATGGTTGCAATATCCATGGATGCGTCCCTTTGTTGATCGATAGATAGACCTGCGGTGAAAGCTACCCCACAATCTCCGCCGTCTCCAGCACTGCATGCAGCAGTACATCGGCGCCGGCGGTGGCCCAGTCCTTGGATATTTCCTCGGCCTCGTTGTGGGACAGGCCGCCGACGCAGGGGCACATGATCATGGTGGCGGGGGCGACTCGTGCCGCCCAGCAGGCATCGTGGCCGGCGCCGGAAATGATGTTCATGTGGCTGTAGCCGAGCCGTTCGGCCGCGTTGCGCACGCTCTCCACCAGCTTCGGATCGAAGGTGATCGGATCGAAATGGCCGACGGCCTCGACCGAGCAGCCGACGCCAAGCGCCTCGCAGATCGCGGCGGCCTCAGTCTCGATCTTCGCCCGCATGCGGTCCAGTTTTTCCTGGTTCGGGGTGCGAATGTCGACGGTGAAGACCACCTTGCCGGGTAGCACGTTGCGGGAGTTGGGCGAGAAGAACACCTGGCCGACGCCGCCGACGGCGCCCGGCTGCTCGCTGATCGCCACCGTCTGCACCATTTCCATGATGCGGCTCATGGCAAGGCCGGCATTGACGCGCAGGTTCATCGGCGTCGAGCCGGTATGGGCCTCGCGGCCAACAAGCGTGAATTCCAGCCACCACAAGCCCTGACAGTGCGTCACCACCCCGATCTGCCTGTCTTCCGCCTCGAGGATCGGGCCCTGTTCGATATGATATTCGAAATAGGCGTGCATCTTGCGCGCGCCCACCTCTTCCTCGCCGCGCCAGCCGATGCGTTTCAGCTCGTCGCCATAGGTCTTGCCGTCCGGATCCTTGCGGGAATAGGCGTACTCGAGGCTGTGCACGCCGGCGAAGACGCCGGACGCCAGCATGGCCGGGGCAAAGCGGGCGCCTTCCTCGTTGGCCCAATTGGTAACGACGATGGGGTGTTTGGTCTTCACGCCCAGATCGTTCATCGAGCGCACGACTTCCAGCGCCGCCAGCACGCCGAGCACGCCATCATATTTGCCGCCGGTCGGCTGGGTGTCGAGATGGGAGCCGACATAGACGGGCAGGGCGTCCGGGTCGGTGCCGGGGCGGGTCGCGAACATCGTGCCCATCTGGTCGAGACCCATGGTCAGCCCAGCATCCTCGCACCAGGTCTGAAACAGCGAGCGACCGGCCGCGTCCTCGTCGGTCAGGGTCTGGCGATTGTTGCCGCCGGCAATGCCGGGGCCGATCTTCGCCATGTCCATGAGTGAATCCCACAGGCGATCGCCGTTCACGCGCATGTTCTCGCCGGGTGCTGCCGTCATGTCAAAAAGTCCTCGCCTGTTTTGCCTTAGGGATCATGCAAGCGGCATGCCCCAATCTGTTCCCTGGTCGCCGGCAGCCATTTTTTAGCTTTTTCCGGGTTGTCATATCGACGGTTGCCTTTGCGCGACAACTGGCCGATATTTGACCGATTGGTAAACATTACAACTTCCGGCGCGGCACTCAAGACGGAAAAGACGAAAAATACCGACAAAATAGCGGGCACAATGCCTGAAAAATAAGCTGTAGTCCAAACTGCGGCGCATTGGGCGGAACCTATTGAAATTCGAGGACAAAGACAGCGTCATGGCCATCCCGAGAGCAGCGAGAACCCAGCGCCGGACCCGTATCCAGGAGGAGAAGGAAGAGCAGATCCTCGAGGCCGCACTCGACGTGTTTTCGCTGAGGGGTTTTCGCGGCTCGACCATCGACCAGATCGCCGAGGTGGCGGGCATGTCGAAGCCCAACCTGCTCTATTATTTCCGCACCAAGGAGGCCATGCACCGGGCGCTGATCGACCGGGTTCTGGAAGGCTGGCTCGAGCCGCTGCGGGCCTTCGACGCGGATGGCGATCCGGAGGCCGAGCTGCGCGCCTATATTCGCCGCAAGCTCGAGATGGCACGGGATTTTCCGCGCGAGAGCCGGCTGTTTGCCAACGAGATCCTGCAGGGCGCGCCGCATATCATCGACATGCTGCAGGGGCCGCTGAAAGACCTGGTCGATGAAAAGGTCGAGGTCATCCGCAGCTGGATGGCGGCCGGCAAGGTGGTCGACTGCGATCCCTATCACCTGATCTTCTCGATCTGGTCGACCACGCAGCATTATGCCGATTTCGACGTGCAGGTGACGGCGGTGCTGGGCGAGGGGCAGCGCTCGGAAAACCGCTTCGAGGATGCGGCACGGTTTCTCGAAGACCTGTTCGTGCGCGGGCTGATCGCCGCGAAGGTGTCGGATCTCTGAGTTCCTAGGCATCCGGGTGCCCGTCGGTGTGGCAGTGGTTTGCACCCGGATGTTATCGGTTATCGGTAGGTATATTAGATGCTCTGACCGCCGGAGACTTCGATGCGCTGGCCGGTAATCCAGCGATTGTCATCGGACAGAAGGCTTGCAATCATCGGGCCGATATCGTCTGGCAGACCGACGCGGCCGAGTGCCGTCATTCCGGCGAAGAACGTGTTGAAGTCCGGCGTGTCCCGCACCGCTCCGCCGAAAAAGTCGGTTTCAATGGCGCCGGGTGCCACGGTATTCACCGTTATGCCGCGGGCGCCGAGTTCCTTGGCCAAATAGATGCTGAGCACTTCGATGGCGCCTTTGACGGCGGCATAGGCACCCCAGCCGGCCGCGGAAATGCGTGTCAGTCCCGACGACAGATTGATGATGCGGCCGCCGTCCTCAATGAGCGGCAGCAAGGCCTGGGTCAGAAAGAACACGCCCTTGAAGTGGACGTTGACCAGCGCGTCGAACTGCGCCTCCGTGGTTTCTGCGATCAGTGCCATCTCGCCATGACCTGCATTGTTGACGAGATGATCGAATGTGTCGCGCTGCCAGGTGTCGCGCAGTGCAGCCTGCAATTGCTCGATGAAGGCCGCGAAGCCGGCCACGTTGCCGGTGTCGACTTTCAGCGCAACGGCCCGGCGGCCCATTGCTTCGATCTCGGCGACGACGGCCTGCGCATCCTGCTCGCGGCGCTGATAGGTGATGATGACGTCATTGCCTTTTCGGGCGATGTTCAGTGCGGTGTTGCGGCCCAGTCCGCGGCTGGCCCCGGTGATGATGGCGATCTTGCTCATGTCGAAATCTCCTGATTTTGGATGACCATCAGTAGTCGACCAAGCCCGGAGACGTCGTTGCCGAAACCGTGACGATCTTTGCCTATTCCTCCAAGGCGGTTCCAAGACGGCCGGAGATCGGCTAGTGTTTTGCAATGACCAATCCGCTGCTCAATGCCGTTTTGCGCTATTGCCAGGCCCGTGCCGAATCGGAGGGCCTTGGCCAGACGCCTATCGCGGGCCTGTCCATCGTCCGGTCGTTTGCGCCGAGTGGTCTGGAATGTGCCATCAGCCGGCCGCTTGTTTGTCTTGTTCTTCAGGGCAACAAGCATGTGACGATGGGTGCGCAGAACTTTGCGTTCGGCGCCGGCGATTCCCTGCTGATTACGGCGGATGTTCCGACGGTCAGTCAGATTACCAAGGCCAGTCGGGACGAACCCTACCTGTCCTTTGTGCTGGAACTGGATACGGCGGTGGTTGCCGAACTGTCGCTGCAGATGAAGGATGCGCCGGTTGCCGGGCCGCCTGTTCGGGTGGAGCCCACGGATTCCCAGGTGGCTGATGCGGCGTTGCGGCTGATGAACCTGCTGGATCGCCCGGCGTCGCTTCCCGTGCTTCTGGCGTCCCTGGTCAGGGAACTTCATTACTGGCTTCTGGTCGGGCGGCATGGGGCGGAGATCCGGCGTCTCGGTTGGCCGGATGGTCATTCGCACCGCGTCGGACGCGCCATCGCCAAACTGCGGGCCGAATACGCACGGCCTCTGCGGGTCGAGCAATTGGCCTCTCTGGCCGGCATGAGCCCGTCGTCCTTCCACCAGCATTTTCGCAGCGAGACCTCTCTGTCGCCGCTGCAGTTCCAGAAGCAGCTTCGCCTGATCGAGGCCAGACGCATCATGATGTCGGAGGGGAGGACGGCTAGCAGCGCCGCTTTTGCGGTGGGTTACGAGAGCGTGCCGCAGTTCAACCGGGAATATCGCAGAATGTTCGGGCTGCCTCCGGCGCGCGACGCCGAAACGGTACGGGGCTCTGCGCAGCCGGCCGCCTGATCGGCTACCCAAGCCTGTCAGATGCGCCGTGCATGGACAATCGCAAACGCAGATGGCGAAGTGTTGGCTCCCGCGGTCACGCCCCGGCGACGGATCTTGATGTCATGCTCCGAGCCCCCTTGCCCAGCGACAGCCAGGCGCGATCCTTGGCGAAGGTGATGAAGGCCTCGGCGCTCATCGGTCGGGCCAGGGCAAAGCCCTGCAGCGTATGGCAGCCGAGATCGCGCAGGATGTCGGCATGTTCCATGGTCTCGACGCCTTCCGCGACGATCTCGATGCCGAGCGAGCGGCCGATATCGACGATCGAACTGATCAGCCGGCGCTGGGCCTCCGAGGTGAGGATCGGCATGGTCAGCTGGCGGTCGATCTTCAGGCGGCTGGGCGAGAGCTTCAAGAGGCTGAGGATCGAGGCATAGCCGGTGCCGAAATCGTCGATCTCGATTTCGATGCCGCAGCTCTTGATGCGCTCGATGGCGGCAGCGACCGCCTCGCCCTTGTCGTCGAAGGAGATCGATTCCAGCAATTCGAAGGAGAGGGAACCGGGAACGATCTGCATCTCCTGCAGGCGGTTCATCAGGGTTTCGTCGAACAGGCGCTGGGCGGAGATATTCACCGACACACGCGGAATATTGAGGTCGTGCGCTTTCCAGCGTGCTGATTGCAGAAGCGCCTGTTCCAGGATTGCCGCGTCGATCTGCGAGACGACATTGAGGTTTTCGGCGACCTTCAGGAAGGCGTCCGGGGCCAGCAGGCCTTGCTCGGGATGTCGCCAGCGGGCCAGGGCCTCGACGCCGGAGATTTCCAGCGTCCGGGCGTCGAACTGCGGCTGGAAGAAGGCCACGAAGCCGTCCTGGTCGAGCGAACGCAGGATGGCGTCCGCGGTGCGCTTGGTGTTGATGGTCATCGACTTCAGGGTGTCGGTATAGTGCTCGACGCGGTTGCGGCCGTGACGCTTGGCTTCATAGAGCGCGATATCGGCGTTGATCAGCAACTGCTCCGCGGCAAAGTCGGCGCTCTGGCGCGTGGCGATGCCGACGCTCGCTGCAACCCGGCATTCGTGGCCGACATAGCTGATCGGCACGTTGATGGCGTCGATCAGCCGGCGGGCGAATTCGCTCGCTTGCTGTTCCGACTCTATTCCCCGACAGACCACGACAAACTCGTCGCCGCCGATGCGGGCGGCAAAATCGCTGCTGCGGATATGGTCGCGCAATTGCTGGGCGGCATGGCGCAGGATCTGGTCGCCGGCGCCGTGCCCCAGGGTATCGTTGATATCCTTGAAGCGGTCGAGATCGATATGCAGCAGGGTCAGCGGGCTTTCGTCTGCCGGCTGCCGGTCGATATCCAGCAGATACTGGTCGAGGTAGCGGCGGTTTGGCAGGTGCGTCAGGGCATCGTGCAGCGAATTGTGCTCCATGTGCCGACGGGCCTGCTCCAGGGCCTCGTTCTGGATCTCCGCCTGCAACTTGGCGGCTCGCAGCTCTTCCTGAAGCTTGATGTCGGAGGTAACGTTCCAGTTGACGCCGACGATCTTCTTGCGGAAGCGCGCATCGCGATACATGGTTCCGTAAGCCCGGATATGGCGGATCTCGCCACCACCGCAAACGATACGGAATTCGGTCGAGTAGTCCCGGCCCGATTTGATGGCGTTTGCAAAGACCCGTTCCGCTTCCTCCAGGTCGTCGGGATGGAGGGCGGACTTCCAGTCCTCGTAACCGCAGCTCTCGCGTGCCTGGTCAACACCGTAGAGCAGCTTCATGCGGGCATCCCATTCCAGGTGGCCGCTGCCGATATCGAGCTCCCAGACACCGATCTTCGAGGCTTCCAATGCGATCTGGAAGCGGTGCGACAGGGCGCGCAGTTCCTCTTCGCGCTGGCGCAAGACGGCGATGTTGCGCTGGCGTTCGCGCAGCAAGCGCGCTACCCAGAGTACCGGCGCCATAATCATCACGGCGACCAGCAGCATCAGAAAGCGGAAGGCCCAGATATCGGGCGGAAGAACGTCCCATCCGCCTTTCGGCACGGCTGACAGGTTCCATTTTTCTCGGCCGAAGTTCACCTCCATGCGTACCGGATCGGAGAATATGGTGTCCGGATCGCCGAAGAAGGTGGTGCTGGGGCCGTCCGGGTCCTGTCTGGAGGCAATGGCGATGTCAAGAAAAGGATTGTCGGCCAGAAGGCCGCTGTCCCGGTACAGCTTGTCGAGGTCGATCACCGCCGACAGGATACCCCAGAACGTCCGTCCGCCGAGGATGGTTTCGTTGACGATGGGATAGCGTACGATCAGGCCGCGGCCGCCCTGGACCAGATCTACCGGCCCGGTGACCACATAGCGGCCGGTTTCCTGGACCTGCAGGGCCGCGTCGCGCTGAGCGGGATTGGTGCGATAGTCGAGGCCGATGGTCTGCTTGTTGGCCTGGTAGGGATAGACGAATTTGATGACGAGCTTGGGGGCCGCGGCAATATTGCGCAACTGAGACGGAGCTTCGAAGATACGGCTGGACAGGGCGGAAAACCGGTCCTGGGTAATGTCCGGCTCGGTATCGAGCGTTGCGACAAATCCTTGCAGAAGCTGGATGTTGGCGTTGATATTGCCTTCAAGTTTGGCGCGCACAACACCCAGGCTTTCAGTGACCTGCGACCGCATGGCTTCAAGGTGGACCCTGCGTTTCTGGATGTCGGCATAGCCGATCGACATAGCAACGGCCAGAATGACGATCAGTGCCGGCGCGTAGTATTGCAACGCTGTGCCGAGCGCTCTCCATGGAAATCGTTTTTTCTCATGCGCGATCATTCAGGAATGGTCCCTCGTCAAGGCTCGAGGGTGTGCACATCCGTCAAACCCCATTACCCCTCGTCATCGATGCACGAAACCCTTGAAGAATTTCTGAAGACAACCGGTAAATCCTGGCCCGGAGGCGCCTTGCGGTGCGGGGCGCCATCCCTGAAACGACAAAGCCCCCGGAAGGGGGCCTTGCGCGTTGCATGTGCCGGCGGGCGGTCTATTCGGCGGCCTGGACCGACATCGGATTGTTGGGATGGGTCGTCCAGTTGGCATAGTTCGGATCGACCGGCTTGCCGGTGCGCTGGTCCAGCGTGCCGGCGTCGAGGCCGACCATGGTGATGCAGTTTTCGACCGGACAGACGTTGACGCAGAGATTGCAGCCGACGCATTCGTCCTCCATCACCTCGAAATGGCGGATGCCGTTGACCGAGCTGGTGATCGCCTGGTGCGAGGTGTCCTCGCAGGCGATGTGGCAGCGGCCGCATTTGATGCAGGCATCCTGGTCGATGCGCGCCTTGGCGATATAGTTGAGGTTGAGATATTGCCAGTCGGTGACGTTGGGCACGGCGCGGCCGGTGATGTCGTCGAGATTGCGGTGGCCCTTGGCGTCCATCCAGTCATTGAGGCCGGAAATCATTTCCTGGACGATCTTGAAGCCGTAGGTCATCGCCGCGGTGCAGACCTGCACATTGCCGGCGCCAAGCACCATGAATTCGGCCGCATCGCGCCACGTGGTGACGCCGCCGATGCCGGAGATCGGCAGGCCGTAGGTTTCGGGATCGCGGGCGATTTCGGCCACCATGTTGAGGGCGATCGGCTTGACGGCCGGGCCGCAATAGCCGCCATGGGTGCCTTTGCCGTGGATCGAGGGTTCCGGCGAGAAATTGTCGAGATCGACAGAGGTGATCGAGTTGATCGTGTTGATCAGCGATACGGCGTCGGTGCCGCCGGCTTTTGCGGCGCGGGCCGGCTTGCGGATATCGGCGATGTTCGGCGTCAGCTTGGTGATGACGGGCATGCGGCTATATTGCTTGCACCAGCGCACCACCATCTCGATATATTCCGGCACCTGGCCGACGGCAGCGCCCATGCCGCGCTCCGACATGCCGTGCGGACAGCCGAAATTGAGCTCGATGCCATCGGCGCCGGTTTCTTCGACCAGCGGCAGGATGGCCTTCCAGCTTTCCTCCACGCACGGCACCATGATCGAGGCGACCAGGGCGCGGTCCGGCCAGTTCTTCTTGACCATCTTCATTTCCTGCAGGTTGATCTGCAGCGGCCGGTCGGTGATCAGTTCGATGTTGTTGAGGCCCAGCAGCCGGCGGTCGGCACCCCAGATCGCGCCGTAGCGCGGGCCGTTGACGTTGACGACCGGCGGGCCTTCCTCGCCGAGTGTCTTCCAGACCACGCCTCCCCATCCAGCCCTAAAGGCGCGCTCGACATTATAGGCCTTGTCGGTCGGTGGCGCCGAGGCGAGCCAGAAGGGGTTCGGCGATTTGATGCCGACGAAATCATTGCGCAGATCAGCCATTCGAATGTCCTCTCGAAAAGCAGGTCCGGGAAACGCATGAAACGGGTTTGCGCAACGGACCTGCGTTGAAACAAAGCCGTCAGGCGACGGCACTTGCTCCCGCCGAAAGCGCGGCGAGAGAACGGTTGATGGATTCGGCCGCATCGCGGCCCATGGCAACGGCGGAGACGGTGAGGTCCTGGCCGCCGGCCGCGCAGTCGCCGCCGGCCCAGACACCGGCAATGGATGTGCGGCCCTCGGCGTCGACGGCGATCTTGTTGCCGTCGAGTTTCAGCGCCTCGATGCCGGTGCCATCGAGCTTTTGGCCGATGGCGACCAGCACCTGGTCGGTCGGAATGTCCATGACGTGGCCGGTGCCCTTCATGATGCCGTTTTCGACATGGGTATATTCGAGCCTGATGCTGGAGACGTGGCCGCCGTGATGGTCGACGTGCTTGGGCTGCAGCCAGTGGCGGATGACGACGCCCTTCGAGGTCGCCAGGTCCTGCTCGAATTCGGAGGCGTTCATATGCTCCTTGCCGCGGCGATAGCAGATCGTCACGTTTTCCGCGCCGAGCAGCTTGGCCTGGACGGCGGCATCGATGGCAGTCATGCCGCCGCCGATCACCACGACATTGCGGCCGACCGGCACGTCGGCCTTGTCCTCGGCCTCGCGCAGATTGGAGATGAACTCGACCGCGTCGACGACGCCGTTGACATGGCTGCCCTCGGTGTTGAGCATGTTGACATTGCCAAGGCCGATGCCGAGGAAGACCGCGTCGAATTTCGCCTGCAGCTCATTGAGCGTGAAGTCGCGGCCAAGCATCTGGCCGGCCAGCACGTCGATATGGCCGATCGACAGGATGTAGTCCACTTCGGCCTGGGCGAAATCGCCGGTCGTCTTGTAGGCGGCGATGCCGTATTCATTGAGACCACCCGCCTTTTCGCGGGTATCGAAGATCGTTACCTGATGGCCGCTCATCGCCAGGCGATGGGCGCAGGCAAGGCCGGCCGGACCGGCGCCGACGATGGCGACCGTCTGGCCGCTGGTGGCGGCCGGCGTGTAGAACTGCCTGTTCTGTTCGATGGCGATATCGGTGGCGTAGCGCTGCAGCCGACCGATCTCGACGGGGCGCTCTTCGGCCGTGTTGCGCACGCAGGCCTCTTCGCAGAGCGTTTCGGTGGGACAGACGCGGGCGCACATGCCGCCGAGAATGTTCTGGTCGAAAATCGTCTTGGCCGAGCCGAGCGGATTGCCTGTCGATATCTGCCGGATGAACAGCGGAATATCGATGGAGGTGGGACAGGCCGTCATGCAGGGCGCATCGTGGCAGAAATAGCAGCGGTCGGAGGCAACCAGCGCCTCGTGGTCGCCCAGGCGCGGGTGCAGATCGGAAAAGTTCTTTGCGTATTGGGCAGCGTCCAGCCGCCCGGCCTTCAGGCCCGGTTCCAGTCTTCGCATCGCAGTTCCCTCTTTTTTATAACGCGATTGCAGCAAAGGTAACTCAGCTTAAAAAATTTATCAAACGGTAAAATTTCGGAAATGACAGATGCAAAGCCCTGGCGGCACAAGGCTTCAGCCGTCGAGCAGGGCCTGTTCGCGGTTGCGGTATCCGGTTGGCGAATGGCCGGTATGGCGTGCAAAGAATCGGCTGAAATAGGCCTGGTCGTCGAAGCCGAGGCCAGTGGCGATCTGCTGGATGGAGATCGAGGTGAAGACGAGGTCGCGCTTGGCCTCGGACACGATGCGTTCGGCAATCAGCCGACTGACCGGCTTGCCGGTGAGGGAATGGGTAATCCGGTTGAGATGGGTGACCGACACGCCAAGGCGGCGGGCATAGGTCTCAACGGGCAGGTGGGTGCGAAAGCCGTCGCCGATCAGGGCCGTCAATTGTTCGAAGCGCTGCTGGTCGCGGTTGAGCTGATGGGAAGGGGCTGCCCCGGCGAGGCGATAGGCCAACAGCAGCGCGGTGGCAAACATCGACTCCAGGAGAGCGGCCGAGGCCAATGCATCCTGCATGATCTCCCGTTCGGCGCGGTTCAGGATATCGCACAGGAAGTCCGTGTCGGCATGGTCGCCGGCCAGGGCCAGAAGACGCGGTTGCGACAGCCATTCACCCAGGCCGACATGGGCCGGCAGGCGCGCCGGAAAGCGTTTCGACAGCAGGGTCATGATAGCCCCGTCGATCGTGCTGGAGAACCGGAAGCCGTGGTCGTGCTGTTCCGGCACGACGATCACCGCCGGCGCCGTGAACGGCATCCACCGGCCGGCCAGCAGGGCCTGGCCCTCGCCATTCCTGATGTGCAGAATTTGAAAAAGGCACGCGTGGCGGTGCGGCTTGATTTCCCAGTCATGCAAACGGCTGCGGCTGGCGATCGACTCCGCATGCACCCAGAATTCGGGTCTCGGCGACAGTTCCTCGCCATAGAGATTGTAGGTGGGGACCGGTTTGTTCATGGCTTGAGCGGGCCTGCATGTTTGAATTGTCCAATAAATTGCCGGAATTTTCCATTGCCGGCAAGGTCCTCGGGTTTATCATTCGGCAAGAATTGAGGGAGGAGACTTCATGCGTACCCAGGTTGCCATCATCGGCTCCGGGCCTTCGGGCCTGCTGCTCGGCCAATTGCTCAGCAATGCCGGCATCGACAATATCATTCTCGACCGGGTCGACCGCGATTATATTCTCGGGCGTATCCGGGCCGGCGTTCTGGAGGTCGGCGCCGTGCAGATGCTCGGCAAGGCCGGTGCCGGCGAGCGCATGCACGAGGAAGGCTTGATTCATGACGGGTTCGACCTGTCCTTTTCCGGTCGCCGCCACCGCATCCACCTCAAGGACCTGACCGGCACGTCGGTGATGGTCTATGGCCAGACGGAACTGACGCGCGACCTGATGGATCATCGCGAGGCGACCGGCGGGCTGACGATCTACAATGCCGAGGCGGTGACGCCCCATGATTTCGATGGCGTCAGGCCCTATGTGACCTACAAGAAGGACGGCGTGACCCACCGCGTCGATTGCGATTTCATCGCCGGCTGCGACGGCTATCACGGCGTCTGCCGTGCGTCGGTGCAGGACAAGGGCATCCAGTCCTTCGAGAAGGTCTATCCGTTCGGCTGGCTCGGCATTCTGGCCGATGTGCCGCCGGTGCATCACGAACTGATCTATGCCAATCATGCCCGCGGCTTTGCGCTCTGTTCTCAGCGCTCGCATACCCGGTCGCGCTACTATGTCCAGGTGCCGCTGACTGACAAGGTCGAGCAATGGTCGGACGAGGCGTTCTGGGACGAGTTGCGGCGCCGTGTGCCGGACGATGTGGCGCAGGCCCTGGTCACCGGCCCGTCGATCGAGAAGTCGATCGCGCCGCTGCGCTCGTTCGTGGCCGAACCGCTGCGTTTCGGTGCCCTGTTCCTGGTCGGCGATGCCGGCCATATCGTGCCGCCGACCGGTGCCAAGGGGCTCAACCTTGCCGCCTCCGACGTGCATTACCTGTTCGAGGGACTGCGGGAACACTACGGGGAAGAGTCCACGGCCGGTATCGACGCCTATTCGGGCCGCGCGCTGAAGCGCATCTGGAAGGCCGAGCGCTTCTCCTGGTCGATGACCATGCTGCTGCATCGCTTTCCGGCCGACGGCGAGTTCGGCCAGAAGGTGCAGGAGGCGGAACTCGACTATCTCTCGTCTTCCCATGCGGCGCAGACGGCAATGGCCGAAAACTATGTCGGCCTGCCTTATTAGGCGGGCCGCTCTCCCGGCCATCGGTGGCCGCGCGGAGGGAAAGGCCTTCACGGTTCCAGGACAGACAGCCCCAGGCTGTGCTTGACCGTCTTCAGGGCGATCAGGCTCTTGTATTTTCGCACAAGCGCCTGCTGCTCGCTCATGAGCCGCTCGACGAAGGCATTGTATTCGTCAAGATTGCGGACAGCGACCAGCAGAACATAATCCATGTCGCCGGTGACATACCAGCATGATTGAACTTCAGGCGCACGGTCCAGCCACCGCTGGAATTGCTCCAACGTGTGTCGGTGTTCGTTCTGGATTTCAAGCTCGACCAGAACGGACAAGGTGCGATCGACGGCTTTTGGACTGACCACAGCGACGATCTTCTGGATGATGCCATCCTGCTTCAGCCTGCCGATGCGCCGTTCGACAGCCGAGGTCGACAGATTGACCGCGTCGGCAATCGTCTTGCCGGGAATGTCGGCATTGTCCTGCAGCATCGCCAGAATGGTGCGATCGATAGTGTCCACGGCGCTTGACCCCGGTTGTAAGCGGAAAATCCTTGCAGATTTTCAGAATTGCGCGGTTTGTCCGCGTTGAAAATTCATACCATCTGCCCATGACAAAACAAGCACCGCTTTCCGCCGTCAATATCGACGATGCCCGCACGCAAATCGATCCGGTTTTCCTGAACAGCAATCTCCTGCGTTGCGATCGGCTCGGGCTCTCGCTGTTCGCCAAGGACGAAACCGACAATCCGATCCGCAGCTTCAAGGGGCGCGGAACGGGGTATTTTCTCGCCGATCTCGCGGGCGATAGAACTCCTTTGGTCACGGCATCGGCCGGCAATTTCGGCCAGGGGCTTGCCTATAACGCGGCGCGGCAGGGGCGATCGCTGGTCGTTTTCGCCAGCGTCAACGCCAATCCCCTGAAGATAGATGCCATGCGCCGGTTCGGGGCGGAGGTCTTGCTCGCCGGAGACGATTTTGACGCCGCGAAGGACGCCGCCCGAGGCTATGCCGCCGACCGCAATCTTCCATTCGTCGAGGACGGTGCGAGTGCCGCCATTGCGGAGGGGGCGGGAACGATGGCGGCGGAGCTGACGGACGAGGTCGACGATATCGACGCGGTCTTCATTCCGCTTGGCAACGGCGCCCTGGCAGCCGGGATCGGATGCTGGTTCAAATCGCAATCGCCGCGAACACGGGTTGTCGCCGTTGCCGCGAAGGGCGCGCCGTGCATGGCGCTGTCCTATGCATCGGGTGAGGTAATCTCGACGCCCGAGGCGCGCACGATCGCCGATGGCATCGCCGTCCGGATTCCGGTTCCGGAGGCCGTCGGCTGGCTCCAGGACACCATCGACGAGGTCGTTCTCGTCGATGACGATCAGATTCTGGATGCCATGCGCTTTGCGCAGGACACCTGGTCGCGTCTCGTGGAGCCCGCCGGGGCGGCGGGGCTAGCCGCTGTTCTTGCCCGGGCATCTGCACTGGCAGGCCGCCGCGTTGCGACGATGTTGTGCGGTGCCAACCTCACCGATCAACAGATCAGGGACTGGCTTCCCCTGACTGCGAGGGAAGGTGCCGGGACCTGATCGGCGGCCGGGATAAACCGGCCGTTTTCTTTTGTCGTTTAATATGAGAAAAATAATCAGGTATATACTTTACTCAAAAACTCATGTTTTGTATGGTCCAGATCCAAAGGGCAAGACTCTGCAATCGGGCAGGGCTCGCCGCACCGGGAGAGGGACGATATGGCAAAGAAGAAGCGCGCCGACCAGAAGAGCAGCGGCAAGTCGGGTGGCGATGCCACGCCGGTCAAGAAGCCGGCGCTCGACGTCAAGAGCTTTCTCTATGTCGGCGGGCGGGACTGCCAGGTCGCCCACCTGCGCCAGATCGCCAGCAATTTCGGCGCGGAACTCATTCATCACGATGGTGGTTTGAGAGAAGCGGTGTCCCGCATCGATACGGTGCTGCCGTCGGTCGACTGCGTCTTCTGCCCCATCGACTGTATTAGCCACGATGCGTGTCTGCGGGTGAAGACCGGCTGCAAGAAGTTCGGCAAGACCTTCATCCCGTTGCGCAATGGCAGCAAGTCCAGTCTGGAGCGGGCGCTGCAGACCCTGAACGAGAGGAATGACCCACAATGACTGACGATGGTCTCGATCCGGCCCTGCTGATCGGCCTTCACAAGCTGGCCGCCCAGAATGGCGACGGCCTGGCCCCGGACCTTCTGGAGCGGCTGGCCGACCGGCAGGCCTGCCTGGCGGCAAGCGCCGAGGTGATCGCGCTGCCTGGCCTGCACGAGCGTCCCGTGTCGCGCAACCAGCATCTGGCCGATGGCTGGCGGCCGTCCGGGCCGCGTGATACAGACAATGTCATCGCCTTCCCGGCACCGAAATGGCAGCAGAACGCTGCCCGAAAGAAGGTCTGACGGCTTGGCCGACGACGACAACCGCATTGAGGTTCTGCCGATCCTGCCGTCGCTGTCGATCGCGGAAAGCCGGGCTTTCTATGGCGATCAACTCGGCTTCGACGAGATCGTTCACGAGAGCGGCGATTACCTGATCGTGCGCCGGCAGTTCTGCGGCGCGCCGCTGGAGCTGCATTTCTGGTTGACCGACGACCGTTCGCTCTGCGAGCGATCCGCGGTCTATCTGCGCGGCGGCGGCATCGACCGGTTGCACGCGGAGTTCACGTCGCGCGCGGTCAAATCCCTGTCGGAGATGACAGTACGACCGTGGAACATGGAGGAATTCTATGTCTCCGATCTGCACGGCAATCTGCTGAAATTCGGCCGCGTGCCGCAGTGAACGTGGTCTGACCTCGGCTACTCAGCTTTCGCTGAGAAAGAAGGCGCCGGCGCCGGCCACCAGCCATCCCGCGATCATCAGCATGCCGCCGGTCGGTGCGGCCATGGGGAAGAGACCGAAGCCGAGGAATTGTTTGGCGGCGAGATCGCCGGCAAACAAGGCCGCGCCGAACCCCATCAAAAGGGCGGCGGCGGTTGCCGTTCTGATCGAGCGGCGGCCGGCATGCAGGGCCAGCAGAGCCGGCGCATGGGCAAGACACATGGCCGATGCCGGCCCGAGCAGGGCGCCGCCCATATGAGTGGCGGCGGCGGCCATCGCAACGCCGGCCGCCCCGATCAGCCCGGCCAGCAGAACAATGATGCGACGGGCCAGGCGGCTGGATGGCATGCCGGGGGGCATGGGGCTATTCCTTGTTCTGCATGTGCTGGGCCAGCCGGACGACCGGTTCCCAGATGATGTCGCGCAGCTTTTCGTTCTCGATCGTGTCCGCCATGGCTTGGCTGAAGCACAGCAGCCATTCGTCATGCTCCTGCGGTCCGATCTCGGCCACCATATGGCGGCGCCGCAGCATGGGATGGCCGCGTTTCTGCATATAGATCGGCGGGCCGCCGAGATAGCCGGTCAGATAATCGTAGAGTTTCTCTTCGCTGCCCGACAGATCGGGCGGATGGATGGCGCGGCAGCGGGCGGCTTCGGGCAGCGTATCCATCAGCTCGTAGAACCGCCGGGTCAGCGCCCTGACGGTCGGCTCGCCGCCTATGGCCTCGTAGAGAGTGATGGTGTCTTCGCTCAAGCCCTGGATCCTTGTCATCGCACGCTTTTCTTTTGCCGGTTTAGGCCCGCCCATGCAACGGGCCGAAGCGGCACTGCGGCGATCGGGCACATATTTTGTGAGCGTTGGGACTTGCGGGGTCCTTCATGACAAAGGCGCCCGCCGGATCCGGTTCCTGTCTGACCGGCGGGGCGACCGGTCTTTTCGGAAAGAGGCGGCGGGCGTTAAGAACGCGCGGGTCTGTCCGTGCCGTTTCAGAGGCACTTTTCTTCCAACACATGCTTCATGAGCCGTGCGGTGTCGGCGGTGAAAAGCGGTCCGTTCTCGTCGTCGTCATCGCCTTCCAGGTGATGGGAGTTGAGGCTGACGACGAGGTTGTCGCCCGAGCCGCCGTCGATCCTGAAATTGGAGAACCAGGCGCCGCCGCTGTTTCCCGACCGCATCGGATTGCCGCTCATGGTGACGATGCCGCCCAGCACCGAGGCCCATTCGCCATCGACACTTTGCAGCACCTTGCCGTCGCCGAAATTGCGGGGATAGCCAACGGCGGTCAGCGGCGTGGTGGCCGGTATGCCGATCTGCAGGGTGAGGGCGGATTTCTCGTCGTTTTTGTCGGCCAGGATGAAGGCATAGTCATAGGCATAGTTCTTTTCCGGCACATGATAGGCGTCGAAGATCGACATGCAGCGCCAGCCGACGGTCTGGGCCGCCTTGCCGTCGGCGAAGGCGCGATGAAAGGTGAAGTCGGTGTTCCAGGCGCCGGCCACAGTGTCGTAGACGCAATGGGCGGCGGTGAGGATGACCTTGATGTCACCGACGAATTGCGCCGTGCAGCGATGGGTCTTTCCGTCCGCCTTCTTGAAGGTCAGCTTGCCGGTGCTCCAATAGGGGCTATTGGCGTCGGGATGCTCCACCGGTTCCGGCACGCCTTTCAGCTGCTTCTCGGTGCGGTCGCCGGGCTTGATCTCGAGCGAGCCGGGGTTGAGTTCGCGGTAACGCTTGCGCATGCGCTCCAACTCGTCAGGGCTGACCGTCTCGTCGAGCGGCTCGGCGGCTTCGATCTCTTCGGCACTGAGCAGGGCCGAGCTGCCGTCATTCTCGTGATTGTCCATTTTGAGGTCGGCACTCAGGCCGGATGTGGCCGTGAGGATCAGAGACAGGAATGCCGAACCGACGACATTCCGTCCGGACTGGACGTGAGACATGGCATTGAACCTTTCCTGTATTGGGCAACGAGCCCTTGCGGCCGGTCTCCGAACCGCCACAAGGGTCTCATAGGGGTTTGTTTCAGGGGGGGGACGGAGCGCATTCGGTGAGGGCCGAGGCCCTGGTGGGTCTCGGCCCTCACCGTTGCTGCACTACACCAGAAGCGGCGTACGCAACTCGATGATGCCTCTTTCCGTCATGCCGGCCGACTGCTGATCCTCGATGAAGAGGCCGCGATCCGGGTCGTATTTCATGACGATCGATTCGACGCCGCCGCCGAATTTCGCCACCGACGAATTGCCGATGATCTTGGTGATGATCGTCTCGCTGGCGAATTGGCTCTGCAGCCACACGTAGACATGGGTGAAGGGTGTCATCTGAATCTGCTGCGTGGCCAGCACCGACTGGGCCGAAATCGGCTTGCGCTCGGCCAGCGTCTTGCCGATCATCGCCGATTGCGACAGGCCGAAGGTCAGAGCCGGATACTGCGAGTAGGGCATATAGTTATTGGCCGCATAGGTGCCGCGCGCGATCTGCGGATCCTTCTGCAGAGGTCCGAAGATGGCGGCAGGCGTGAAAGGATAGAAGCCGGAATCAAGGGCTGGTCCCGGTGCAACCTCTGAGAGCTTGTCGATCGAAGCACCGTCCGCGATCTCGGCCGTCGAAGCGTAAATCCAGTAGTCTTCGGTCCAGGTGATGGTGGTGGAGGGAAACGGGTCGATGGAGAGCCACACCACGTTCGGATCGCCGCTGCCGACTGGTTTTGCCAGCGTCAAACGCTGCCCGGCAGGCTTGATGTATTTCATGTCGTCAGGATCGATATTCAGCGTCAGCGTATATTTGGTCATGTCGCAGTCTCCTCTTTTGACGGTGTTGTACCGGGTGCCGGAAGACGCCGAATGCGTCTCTAAAGCGTTCCTATTCGCACAACCTGAGGCGCGATTATTTCAACCTTTGAATAGCATCCGGTTTCAGTCATTCAGCAGCGCGCGCGCGGCGGCCACAAGCGCTGCGACCCCTGCAGATCCTGCCCGCAGCCCGGTTATGGCCATGATCATGCAACCGATGGAAATATACATCTTTGTGGGGATTTATGGAATTGACAACAACCTAATGGTGTGATCAAAAGGGAACGGTTGTGATACAGTTTTTCAAGTGATCGACCGGGCTTCATGGGGTGGATCGTTGAATATCTTCTCGTTTGTCTGGAAACCTGACGCGATGGAACCATGAGAATTGGCTATGCGCGCGTGTCGACATCCGACCAGAACATGGATCTGCAGTTGCAGGCGCTGACGGCGGCCGGATGCGACCGTATTTTCTCGGATCAGGGGCTTTCGGGCGCGTCGCGGGCCCGGCCCGGGCTGATGCAGTCGTTCGAGCATCTCGGAGCTGGCGACACGCTTGTGGTATGGCGGCTCGACCGGCTTGGGCGCTCGCTGTCGCATCTGATCGATGTGGTGGCCGAGCTTGGCCGCCGCGACATCGGGCTCTATTCGATCAATGAGTCGATCAACACCGCGTCGGCTGGCGGCATCCTGATCTTCCACATCATGGGGGCGCTTGCCGAATTCGAGCGCACGCTGATTTCGGAACGAACCCGAGCCGGCATGTCGGCGGCCAAGGCGCGTGGCAGCCCGATCGGCCGACCCGTCAAGCTGCCGGCCACCGAGATGGATGACGCCATCCACGCCATTCGTATCGAGGGCCGGACGGTCACTGCCGCTGCCGCCGAATTCGGCGTCAGCCGCGCCACGCTTTACCGCGCCATGCGACGCATGCCGGCCGACAAGGGCACGGCGGCTATGGCCTAGAGACGCCAGCGGCTGCCGGCGGTCTTCGTGGTCATTCGATGATGCTCAGGCGCTCATTGCCAGGGGTTGAGGGGCGTCGGTACAGGACGGCGCCTTGGCCTTGGGGAGCAGTTCCACGACCGTCGTCCAGAGGTGATAGAGGGAGCTTGCCGGGATCGTCTTGGCGACGGATTGACCCTCGAGGTCGAGACGGTCGTGCCAGCAGCCGGCCGGCGCATCCTTCAGGTATGACCTGAACAGCGCGGCGGCAACGGCTTCCGCCTGCTGCAGGTCTTCCTCTTTTCCATGCGCGCGGTGCTGCATCAGAAACGCCTTTAACAATTCGGTCTGCGGCCAGAGGCGGCGATACTGTCCGCTTGACGGCGCACCGACTGAGGCGTCATCGAGCAGGAACGCTGATCCTGCCGCCCGCCCGAGAGCCAGCGCTGTCGAAAGCAGGGCGACGCAAAGCGCGTCATCGTCTTCTCCGGTCAGTGCCGCATGCCGCCGGACCAACCATACCCATTCGCACATGTGCCCCGGCTCAAGCCTGTCCGACTGATAGCGATCGGAAAGCTCCCAGCGTGGACCGAAGGACTCGCGCAGAAGTCCTTGGCTTTCATCGTAGAAATGGTCGTGGAGCAGGGCAAAGAGTCTTGCTTCAACGAGAGGATAGTGCGGGTCATCGTCCGTCTCGCACAGGGCAAGGCTGGCTTCCAGATAATGCATATGCGGATTTTGCCGCCGCGGCACTGTGCCGGTGCTGTCTTCCGCCCAGCCACCGAAGGGATCGGCGAGCGTCCGATCGATCGCGGCGATCAAGTTCTTGATGTGCCTTCGATACACCGGTCGGCCGGTGGCCTTCCAGAGCCAGGCCAGCGCCAGCAAGACGCAGGCATTATCATAGAGATCGCGCTCGGGATCGGTCACCGCGTCGCTGAAGCGGTTGAACGCCCGCGCATAACCGGGCCGGGCACCGGCATTCCAGGCGACGCGATGCAGGTTGCCGAAGGCGCGCTCGGCTTTTTGCAGTGATCCGGCGGGCGCAACATCGAGTGCTGAGGCATGGGCATAGACATAGATCAGCCGTGCCGCCGTTCTTGTGCGGACGATGCCGCTCGTCTCGGGCGAGCCGTCGAGCTGCAGCGCTTCCATGAAATGGCCGCGTTGCTCGTCATAGGCAGCCGATGCCCATTTTGGCAGCGCGTCATCGATGAAATAGGTCTTCAGTCGGTCCAGTTCCATGCGGGTCTCCTTCAATGGTGAGCGAAGCGCGTCGGGCCGTGTCGGTTTGGATGCGGGCCGGTGGGTGCGAGCCGGAAATGCGCGGGCGAGGGGCCAGCGGGTTTGCCTGTACGATGGACAGGCCGGGGGCTTTGCCACGGCGAGGCAAACCGAATTCAGGCGCTTAAAGCCAAAATTCGGTCCAAAATCATATTCCAGTCTTATTGTCAGGAATATTTGTGATATTAATGAGGCGCTTTTACAAATTGCGAGCCGAATTATTTAAATCACAATTGTCAATTTTGAATATTGTTCGTTAATTTGAAGCGATAATACGACTGATACGAGTAATTTTATTTTAATTGCGGACCTTTTTTATCTTTAGAACGTTTCGACATGTGTCGGCAATTCTAAATTCCGGCTTGCTTCAACCTTGTCTTGCACGAAGGGAACACCGGAATGAGCACGTTCAAACGCCTGGCCATCATCGGCAATTCGCTGCCGCGCCGCTGCGGTATAGCGACCTTCAGCAGCGACCTGCATCGGGCGATGTCGCAGTCCTTCGACAGCATCGAAACCTCCGTGGTGGCGATGACCGACAAGGGTCACACCTATCTCTATCCGCCGCAGGTGATTGCCGAAATCCATGATGATGTCCTGTCGGACTATGTAGCGGCGGCCGATCAACTCAATGCCGGCGGTTATGATCTGGTGTCGCTGCAGCATGAGTTCGGCATTTTCGGCGGCGAGGCCGGCGGCCATATCCTGACCCTGCTGTCGCGCCTGCGGATGCCAGTCGTCACCACGCTGCACACCGTATTGGCGGAACCGAGCCCGGCGCAAAGGGCGGTTCTCCACCAGATCATCGCGGCGTCTGCGCGCATCGTGGTCATGGCGGAAAAAGGCCGCGAGCTGTTGCAGACCATCTACGGCACGCCTTCGTCCAAGATCGATGTCATTGCCCACGGCATTCCGGATGTGGCCTTTGCCGAGCCGGATCTGGCCAAGGCCAAGCTCGGCTTCGCCGACAGATCGGTGATCCTGACATTCGGCCTGCTGTCGCCCAACAAGGGTATCGAGGTGATGATCGACGCCATGCCGCTGATTCTTGAGACCTGCCCCAATGCTGTCTATGTGGTTCTCGGTGCCACCCATCCGAACCTTTTGCGCGACAAGGGCGAAGCCTATCGCGACAGCCTGCAGGCGCGTGCCGAAGCGCTTGGCGTCGGGACTAAGGTGCTGTTTCTCGACCAGTTCGTCGACCTGCCGAAACTGCTCGATTTCATCTCGATGTGCGACGTCTACGTCACGCCTTATCTGCATGAAGCGCAGATGACCTCGGGAACGCTTGCCTACAGTTTCGGGCTCGGCAAGGCCGTGGTGTCGACGCCCTACTGGCACGCCCGCGAACTGCTGGCCGATGGCCGCGGCTGCCTCGTGCCGTTCAGTGCGCCGGCCGAGACCGGCCAGGCGATTGCCGAACTGCTCGGCGACGCGCCGCGCCGCCAGGCGATGCGCGAGCTTGCCTATGCCAGCAGCCGTTCGATGACCTGGGAACACACGGCTGGAAAATATCTGGCGGCGTTCAACGCGGCCCGGCGCAGCCAGCCCCTGCGGCTGGTCGCTCCTGGCGGGCAGGGCGGGCTTCCGGCGATCGGCGGCGGACCCGGCATCAATTTCGGCCATCTGCTGGCGATGTGCGACGATACCGGCATCTATCAGCACGCCGTGCATTCGGTGCCCGATCGCTCGCACGGCTATTGCGTCGACGACAATGCCCGGGCGTTGATCCTCGCCTGCGGCTTGGTGGCGGCGGGCGAGAAGACCATACCCGACCCGCTGGTGGCCGGTTTCGCGGCCTTCGTCCAGCATGCCTGGAACCCCGACACCGGACGGTTTCGCAACTTCATGAGTTTCAGCCGCAACTGGCTGGAAGACACCGGTTCGGAAGACAGCCACGGCCGCACGCTCTGGTCGCTGGGCATTGCGGCGTCGACCGATGTGGACCTGTCGCGCCGCCGCTGGGCACAGGCCCTGTTTCCGAAGGCCATGGAGGCCGTGGAAGGGTTCAGCTCGCCGCGCGCCTGGGCATTCACCCTGCTGGGCCTCGATGGCTATTGCAGCTCCAGGCCCGAGGACCGCAAAGCGGCCCGTCTTCGTGTCGTTCTTGCCGAGCGGCTGATGGCCCTGCTGGCGTCAGTCGGCACGCCGCAATGGACCTGGTTCGAGGAAGGGCTTTCCTACGACAATGCGCGGCTGCCGCAGGCCTTGATCCTGACCGGTGTGGCGACGCTCGCGCCGCATTATGTCGAAGCCGGTATCCGCACGCTCGAGTGGCTGATGACCAAACAGACCGCGCCGCGCGGCCATTTCCGGCCGGTTGGCACGGAGGGCTTTTTCGATCAGCGTAAATCCCCCCGCCTGTTCGATCAGCAACCCGTCGAGGCGACCGCGACGATTTCGGCCTGCATCGCCGCATGGCGGGTGACCGGCGACAGCGATTGGCGCGACGCCGCCTTGCGGGTCTTCAGCTGGTTTTCCGGCAATAATGACTTAGGTGTGCCGCTGATCGACGACGAGACCGGCGGCTGCCTTGACGGCCTGCATGCCGACCGGGCCAACCAGAACCGTGGCGGCGAATCCGTCATCTGCCTGCTGATCAGCAGTGTCGAAATCCGCCAGCTGTCGCGAAACCGCGACAGCCATCCGGGCTTCATCCAGCGGCGCGCCTGAGCGCGCCGGCCATTCTCCATCTTCTTAAGAACAACTCGAGGCAATCTTGTCCCATTCCGCATTCGTCAACCGTCAGGCCCTCTATCTCCGTCCCGATCCGGCAAGGGTGATCGTGCGTCCGTTCAAGCCGGCCACCGAAGCGCGCGACCTGAAGCCGACCGACAAGACGCGGGCCAACCATATCGTCGATCGGGTGCTGGCGCTGGACGACGCGACGGCGGCAAGCCTGCTCTCCGATATCCTCGAAAACTTCGAGGGCCGGCACCGCAACCTGCTGCGCAAATTCGAACTTCGGGCCGATTCCATGGAAGACGCCCTGATGGGGCATGACCCGTTCTCCCAAAAGCAGCGCCAGCTGGTCGGCGCCTATTTCATGAACGAGTATTCCTTTGAGGCTGCGGCGCTGTTCAATCCGAGTATCGTCGTTCATCCCGATCAGTCGGGTGCTTCGCCCGGTGCGCGGCGCTTTATCTTAAGCCTGCGCGCCGTCGGCGAGGGGCATATATCCTCGCTCACCTTCCGGTCGGGGGAAGTGGCGGCCGATGGCGCGGTGCGGATCGATCCGCCGGCACGGCTTGCCTCGTCGCCGGAGATCGTCAGTTCCTCTGCCTCGGCCTATGGCGATGCGATCCAGCTGAATTTCAGCGCGGAGAGCGAGCTTAGCGAACGGGTGATCTTTCCGGTCACGCCGTCCCAGTCCAACGGCATCGAGGACGCCCGTTTCGTCGCTTTCGTAGACGAGGGTGTGACCACCTATTACGCCACCTATACCGCCTATAGCGGCCAGGCGATCCGCTCCGAACTGATCGAGACCACGGATTTCGTCACCTTCCGCATGATGCCGCTCAACGGCAGCGCGGCGCGCAACAAGGGCATGGCGCTCTTTCCGCGCAAGATCGGCGGCAAATATGCCATGGTCGCCCGGCAGGACAACGAGAACCTCTATCTCATCTATTCGGACGATCTCTATCGCTGGGATGGCGGCGAAATGCTGATGTCGCCGAAATTCCCCTGGGAATTCGTGCAGATCGGCAATTGCGGCGCGCCGATCGAACTGGACGAAGGCTGGTTGCTGCTGACCCATGGTGTCGGTCCGGTGCGCCGTTATTCGATCGGCGCCACGCTTCTCGACAAGGAGGACCCGACGAAAATCCTGGCGCGCTCCACCGAGCCGCTGCTGCGCCCGGAAGCAACCGAGCGGGAGGGCTATGTGCCGAATGTCGTCTACACCTGCGGCGCCATGCGCCACAACGACATCATCATCCTGCCCTATGCCATCTCCGACACCTATTCGAACTTCGCGACCATGGGCATCAAGGCACTGCTGAAGGCGATGGGGTGAGGGACGAGCAGGGTGGCTGAGGGAGCGGCCGACAAGATGCGGTGTTCCGAGCGACCATCCGGCTCGGCACCGCGACCGGCGTTGGGCGATGGAAATTCGACCTTGGCGGCCTTTACATAGCGCCTATCGCGCTGATATTGTTGTAAATTTCAAGAAATGGCGCACCCGGTAGGATTCGAACCTACGACCTTTGGAATCGGAATCCAACACTCTATCCAGCTGAGCTACGGGTGCATCCGTGACGACGGGGTGATCCGTCGTGCTGACTTGGCGGTTCATAGCCTAGTCTTGGATCGGCTTCAATGCGGAAAATGCAGGAATGTGGTGATGCGGGTGCTAATCTCAGGCGCCGGGGGCGGTCTGGCTTTTGGAGGGATGAGATCCTGAGGGCGCGGCTGGGGCCAAGCGGTCCGGTGGTGCCTGCGCAAGGTGTGTTGCAATACCGGCTGCCTGCGCCCGTCCGCCGGCAGTGTGGCTTGGCCGCTGGTCGCAATCCTGTGGCTACAGCGCAGTAATCATTGCCGATTACTTGTTCTATCCTTCCGGTGCTATACAATGTCCAAATATTCCGAAGCCTATGCTCCTTTGTGGCGATTCGGAGCGGGAGGCAGCCATAAAACACCGTCGTACCTTATCAGACGAACCTGAAGGCCCTGGTCGCCCTGGACCGAATGTGGATTTATCAGTCATGGCAGATGCAGTCGGTTACCGGCTCCGGCGCGCCCAATTGTCGGTGTTCCAGGATTTCAACGAAACCTTCGCATCGCGCGGATTGCGCCCGACGGATTTTGCGGTTCTGATGATTCTGCTGCGCAATCCCGGTCTCAAGCAAAGCGAGGTGGCCGAAAGCCTCGGCATCCAGCGGGCCAATTTCGTCGCCATCGTCGATGGGTTGGAAAACCGCGGGCTGATCGAGCGACGCAAGTCCGATATCGACCGCCGGGTGCAGTCGCTGCATATCACCGACGAAGGCGAGGGTTTCATGCGCTCCGTCCTGCCGATCTGGGAAGACCACGAGGACCGGCTGATCGCCAAACTCGGCGGGGTCCAGGCCCGTGACCAGCTGATCGGCCTCTTGCAGCGTCTCTACGATTAGAGCGTTTCCTGGCGTCCTCTGCCAAGCCGTCTCAACTCAACCGGGCGATTGCCTCGTCAATCAGCAGATTGGCGATCTGCATGCGCATGGTGGCCTTGTCGCGGAAGGGATCTGCCACGCCGTCGGGATGATTGGCACGGGCAAAGCTGCGGCGTTTCTCGGTGAGGACGGCCAGGGTGTCGGCCGGTGACAGGGCCAGATCTTCGGCCACCTGCATCGGCGCAGTGCGGGCCAGATGGTCCGGCATGACGGGCTCCGGCGCCGGATCGTTTTTGGGCACCTGCTCTTTGAGCTCTGCCAACTCGTCAGGCATCAGGTCGAGATAGAGATCGCGGGTGCGGTCGATATCGGCGTGGGAGGCGCCTGCGCTTTCCCAGACAAAGCCGCTGCCAAGGCCTGATATCCGGTGGCTCCCGGCGCTGGTTCCATCGGCCTCATCGGCCGCCTCGTCTTGAAGGCGTTGCAGAACCGACTGAAACAGCGATTGTCCAAACAGCATCACGGCGCTCCTTTGCCCATCCCGTAGCCGCTCAACGTGGCGCCGGGCTTACCGGTTCCAGGTTGAGCGCATTCCGGGGGGGGGTAAACGTCAGCTCTGGCTCTGGCTTTGTTCGGCCTGGTCCTTGACGGTGACGGCCACCGTCATGTCCTCGATCGCCAGACCAATGCGCATGCCGGAGACCGGTGCGGCGTCGGAGTAGCACAGGCCCGTGGCGATGCGCACGTAGCGGTCGTCGGGGCAATTGTTGTTGGCGGCGTCGAAGCCGACCCAGCCGAGGCCCGGCAGATGCACTTCCGCCCAGGCATGGGTGGCGGTCTGCTCTTTCAGGCCTTCCATCATCAGATAGCCCGAGACATAGCGGGCCGGCAGGTTCATCAGCCGGGCAGCGGCAATGATGATATGGGCATGATCCTGACAGACGCCGCTTTTCGCCTCCAGCGCCTGTTCGGCGGTGGTCTCGGTGTCGGTCATCCCCGGCAGATAGGCAACGGACTCGTGAACCAGTTCCATCAGCGCATGCATGCGCGGCAGGTCTTCGCCGGCGGGCAGGCCTTTCACCAGCTCGCGGGTCAGCTTGCCGGCCTTGGTGCGGGGCGTGTCGCGCAGGAACAACCAGAGCGGGCAGAAGCCGATATGGGCGCCGAACATGCCGGCCCGATCCTCGGTCTCCACTTCGCCCGAGGCGACGATATGCACCTTCTGGCTCTGCCCCTCCGTCGAGACGAGATGCACGTGATTGCCGAACTGGTCGTTATAGCCGGCTTCCACGGTGGCGCCGTCGACGGCGATGTTCCAGGACAGGACATTCTGGCCGGGGCCGGCGATCGGCGTCAGCCGCAGACGCTGCAGGGAATACTGCACCGGCTCGTCATAGCGGTATTCCGTCGTATGGGTGATCTTCAACCGCATGGGTGTCTTTCCGTTCCTGTCGCCGGTCAACTGTAGAAGCGATAGCCTTCGGTGATTTCCTGGCTCAGCTGATTGTTGCGGGCGATGAAATTATCGAGGAATTCATGCAGGCCGTAGTCCATGACCTGCCCGATGCTGGTCGACTGCAGCGTCTGCCGGATGCTGTCGGCCGTGGCGTGAGCGGGCAACTGCTCGCCGTATTCCTTGGCGATATAGCCGAGATTGCTGACGATCTTCTCGTAGGAATAGGCAAGCGACCGCGGCATCTGGCCGTTGAGGATCAGGAAATCGGCAATGTTGGAGGCCCGGTATTCGCCGTCATACATCCAGCGATAGGAGCGGTGCGCCGAGACCGAGCGCAGGATCGATTCCCACTGCATGTTGTCGAGCGAGGAGCCAACCTGGGTGACCGCCGGCAACAGCACGTAATATTTCACGTCGAGGATGCGGCTGGTATTGTCGGCCCGTTCGATGAAGGTGCCGATGCGGGCGAAATTGTAGATCTCGTTGCGCAGCATCGAGCCGTGGAAGGCGCCGCGAATAAGCCCGGCGCGGCGTTTGACGGCATCGATCACCTCGGGCAGGTCGGGCGATTTCAGCTTGCGGGCCAGAACCTGTTTCAGGTCGATCCAGCATTCGTTGGTCGCTTCCCAGGTTTCCCGGGTCAGGGCGGTGCGCACCATGCGGGCATTGTTGCGCGCGGACTCGATGCAGGACATGACGCTGGACGGATTGGACTGATCGCGCAGCAGGAAGTCGATGGCGTCGGCGGCCGTCACCTTGGGGTGGCCGGCGGCAAAGCCCTCGGCCACGTCGGCGCTTTGCAGCACGCCGGCCCAGTCGTCATCGGTGGCGCCGGAGCGCGTCAGGGACATACGAAGGCCGGCATCGACGAGCCGGGCGATGTTTTCGGCACGCTCGATGTAGCGGAACATCCAGTAGAGGCCGTTGGCAGTTCTTCCGAGCATAGGCCTCAATCCTCCAGTACCCAAGTGTCCTTGGTGCCGCCGCCCTGGCTGGAATTGACCACCAGGGAGCCTTGCTTGAGGGCCACGCGGGTCAGGCCGCCGGGGATGATCTGCACCTTGTCCGAGACGAGGACGTAAGGGCGCAGGTCGACATGGCGTGGCGCGATGCCCTTGTTGACGAGGATCGGCACGGTGGACAGCGCCAGGGTCGGCTGGGCGATGTAATTCGTCGGCCGGCTCTTCAGCTTTTCGGCAAAGACGGCCCGTTCCTTCTTGGAGGCGGTCGGGCCGACCAGCATGCCGTAGCCGCCGGAGCCGTGCACTTCCTTGATCACCAGCTCCTCGATGTGCTCCAGCACATATTTTAGGCTGTCGGGTTCCGAACAGCGCCAGGTCGGCACGTTTTCGAGAATGGCCTTGCGGCCGGTGTAGAATTCGACAATCTCCGGCATGTAGGAATAGATCGCCTTGTCGTCGGAAATGCCGGTGCCGGGCGCATTGGCGATGGTGATGTGGCCGGCGCGGTAGACGTCCATGATGCCGGGAATGCCAAGCGTCGAATCGGGCCGGAAGGTCAGCGGATCGAGGAAATCGTCATCGACGCGGCGGTAGAGCACGTCGATCGCCTCGTAGCCGCGGGTGGTGCGCATCTTCACCTTGCCGTCGATGACGCGCAGATCAGAGCCTTCCACCAGTTCCACGCCCATCATGTCGGCGAGGAAGGAATGCTCGTAATAGGCCGAATTGTAGATGCCGGGGGTCAGCACGGCGACCCGCGGCTTGCCCTTGCAGCCCGGAGGGGCAAGCGAAGCCAGCGACTGGCGCAGCAGATAGGGATAGTCCTCGACGCGCTGCACCTTGTTGATCTGGAACAGCTCGGGGAACATCTGCATCATGGTTTCCCGGTTTTCCAGCATGTAGCTGACACCGGAGGGCGTGCGGGCATTGTCTTCCAGCACGTAGAATTCGTCCTCGCCGGTGCGCACGATGTCGGTGCCGACGATATGGGTGTAGACGCCGCCCGGCGGGCGGAAACCGATCATCTCCGGCAGGAAGGCATCATTCTTCTCGATCAGCTCACGCGGAATGCGGCCGGCACGAATGATTTCCTGCTTGTGATAGATATCGTCGAGGAAAGCATTGAGCGCCAATACGCGCTGCTCGATACCCTGGGCGAGCTTACGCCATTCGCGGGCGGCAATGATGCGGGGAATGATATCGAAAGGGATCAGCTTCTCGGCGGAATCGGCATGCCCGTAGACCGCGAAGGTGATGCCTGTCTTTCGAAAGATGTTTTCCGCATCCCTGGACTTGGCGATCAGGTGGCCCCGATCCTGACTGGCATACCAATCGTGGTAGTTCTTGTAGGGCGCTCGCGGACTGTCGTCCGCATTCATCATTTCATCGAAGACCAATGGCACCATCCCCTTTTTTTCTCATATGAATACAATGCAATGGGCAATGCAAGAACCATGCGCAATTCGGGGCAATTATTCTTGCATGCGAAAATAGCCGTATTTTTAGGCATCAATCGCAGCCATCGGCAATTGTTCCGTCGCGGCTCTCGAATAAGTTGCATCATTTTCGAGCTATCGGATAGACCATGTGGAGGCCGCTGCTTCATTCATATGCAATTGCTGAAGATTTAACGGTCTGGCGCGGCTGCGCTGGGCCTGATGCCGTCGTGATAAAACCGCGCCATGGCGGCCATAGGCACAACGAAAAGGGCCGGCGGAAACTCCGCCGGCCCTTGAATGGTTCAGGTCACGAAACCCCGAATCGTCGGGTTCGCGCGATCAGCCTTCGCTGCGGCGCGGGCCGCGCTGGCCGCCGGCAGGTCTGCCGGACGATGCGCCGCGACCCTGCTCGGAACGACGGGCGCCCTGAGGGCGGCCGCTGGCAGGCTTGCGACCGTCCTTGCGGGCCGGACGATTGTCGAAACCGCCTTCGCCGTCTTCGCGCGGACGCTGGGGCGAGCGGGCCTGACCCTGGCGCGGCTGGCCCTGGCCGCCGCGGTTTGCACCGCCGCCCGGACCGCCACGACGGGCGGGACGCGCCGGGCGACCGCCACGATCGGCCGGAGGCTCGCCGCTGGCAACCGCGATCACGATGCCCATCAGGCGTTCGATGTCGCGCAACAGGCCGGCTTCATCCGGGCCGCAATAGGCAATCGCGATGCCGTCGCGACCGGCACGGGCCGTACGGCCGATGCGGTGGATATAGGCGTCGGGTACTTCCGGCAGGTCGTAATTGTAGACATGGGTGACGCCGGGCACGTCGATGCCGCGGGCGGCAACGTCGGTGGCGACCAGAACCTTGACGGAACCGTCACGGAAGGCCTTGAGGGCGCGTTCGCGCTGGCCCTGGCTCTTGTTGCCGTGAATGGAGGCGACGGAGAAGCCGATATGTTCGAGATGCTTCATCAGCTTCTCGGCACCATGCTTGGTGCGCAGGAAGACCAGCGCCTGACCATCCGGATTGGCGGTGATCGAGGCTTTCAGCATTTCGGTCTTGTGGTTCTGACCGGTGACGTAATGAACATACTGCTCGATCTTGTCGGCAGCCTTGCCCGGAGGCGAGACTTCGACCTTGACCGGATTGTTCAGGAAGCTTGCGGCCAGATCGGCGATCGCCTTCGGCATGGTGGCCGAGAACAGCAGGGTCTGGCGCTTGGCCGGAACCATCTTGGAGATCTTGCGCAGGTCGTGGATGAAGCCGAGGTCGAGCATCTGGTCGGCTTCGTCGAGCACGAGATGGGTGACGTGCTTCAGGGTCAGCGCGTTGCGGGCGATGAGGTCGAGAAGACGGCCGGGGGTTGCCACCAGAATGTCGGTGCCGCGCTCCAGCTGCATTTGCTGCTTGCCGATCGAGGCGCCGCCGACGACCTGGTTGATCTTCAGCGGGGTCTTGCGAACGAAGCTGCGCAGGCTTTCGCCGATCTGGTTTACCAGTTCGCGGGTCGGAGCAAGGATCAGCACGCGGGTGCTGCGGCCTTCGGCGCGGGCGCCGTTGTTCATCAGCATTTCAATGATCGGCAGGCCGAAAGCAGCTGTCTTGCCGGTGCCGGTCTGGGCCAGGCCGATCAGGTCGCGGCCTTCCAGGACCAGCGGGATGGCTTTTTCCTGGATCGGGGTTGGCTTTTCGTAACCGAGCTGAGTCAGCGATGCCACGATGTTCTTGGCCAGGCCAAGTTCGTCGAAATTGGTCAATTCAAATACCTTTCGGGGCGCCAAGAGCAATCCGGCACGATCGCGGTCTTGCGATCCTACCTGCTGATGGCGTCAAGAACCCCGCGTGAATTGGGAACTTGTGAGTTGGAAAAAAGCTTCCAGCGCATTCGGCTGCATTGTGCAGTCCGTATCTTTGGCGCTCCTGTCCTACTTCGCGAAGATCTGTTTCGCGTGGCACGCTCACGCGGCGGCCGGAAGGATGAAAGCTGATGGGGATGTCGTGCTTTTGCTGTCAAAAGTCAAGCGATTGTTTTGCAATGCAGCGAAGCGTCCTTGGAACCTCTGCCGATAGGATGCGAGAAGCCGCCCTGACGGAGACGGTATGACAAGCCGGATATCGCCAATCCGGGATGGAAGGACTGAACCTAGCGTCCACTCTCCGGCAGGGAAGCGGCGAGATGAAAGCTCGCGCTCGCAAGGCTGATGCCGTTGACCACGATGTCCAGCCGATGCTCGCCGGGATAATAGGTGCGGGTGGTGATCGGCCGGAAGACGTGGCGAAGGTCAAGCCGCAGGCTTTCGCCCATGCCAAGCGTCAGGCTGCGGCCCTTGAACACTTTCGGGCTCATCGTGCCGTCCTTCTTGCGGTGATGGATGGCATAGTCGAGCATCAGCACCTGCGGTGCTTCGGTTCCGTTGATCAGCGTGATCCCGAAGCCAAGCTGGCCGGGAAAAGGAATGTCCGTATCGCCGAGCGTCAGCGTGGCCATCACGCCGTCCAGCGCCTTGAAGCCGAAATTGGCCATGGCGGCGGCATGGCCCTTCTTCAGGAGCGTGCGCGAGGCGTGTTTCAGCAGACGCAGCCGTTCGGGCGAGGCGTCGGGCCGATGCAGGGCCACGAAATCGGCGACGAGTTCGGGGTGATCCTTGGCGATGTCGTTGAGGCTGTTGGCCACCGAGCGGCGTACGTAGTCTTCAGGGTCGTCGAGCAGGGCGGTGAGAATCGGCAGCAGCGGTTTCGGGTCGCGCACCAGTTTTGGCAGGCGCATGGCCCAGGGCAGGCGCGGGCGGCTGCCTTCGCTGGCGAGACGCCGGACGTGGTGGTCGGGATCGCCAACCCAGCCGGCAATGATCGACAGGGTTCCGTCCTGATCCCGGTCGATAAACGGACGAATGCCGAATTCCGCGGTGAAATGCGGCGTCAGGGCCTTGAGCAGATCAAGCGACGTCTCCAAATGATCGAGGCCATGGGCGGCAATATACTGGTTGAAGGACAACAGCGCCCAGCCGCCGAGACCGGGCCGATTGCCATCCGGCAGGCATGCGGCAAGGATCGGCGCTGCCTGCGCAAAATCCTGCGGCAGGTGCCGGCGCATGGCCTCGGCGATCAATTGTCCGCGCTGCATCAGCTCGCGCGCATCGATCTGCGGCAGGACATTATCCAGAAAGTCCGCAGCGGCAAAGGCTGGCCAGGCCCGCGACAGGGCCTCTGCCGTGTCGCGGGCGGTGTGGGCACCGATTAGATGTTTCAGGGCTTCGGCCATGGTCTCGTCACATCGTGAAGCGCGTTGAAAAATGCTGCATCAGGGATACAGAGGTGATCGCTGCCATGTAAGGGGCAAAGGTCGGATCCGCTCTGACCCTCTGTGCCGCGGCATCGGCGGCGGCCTTGTCCTGCCATTCGACCAGGTCGGCGATGAGGTCGTCCTGTTCGACGCTGTCGAGCGCCCGCCAGCTGACAAAGCCCGGATAGTGCCGGACGGCCTGCATGGCGGCATGGCGGGCGGCGGCAGCTTCTGCCCGGTCCTTCAGCGTGCAGATGGCGAGTTCGAGGATGGTGGTGCGGATCATCATGTCAGGCTCCCTTGGTGGTCGATGGCCTTGACCTAGCACAGGACAACTGACAGCCTTATGGCCATAACCTTCACCCCGGAGCGCCTCGATGCGACCAGCCGACCGTCTTTTCCGGATCATCCAGCTGATGCGCGCCGGCGGCCGGGCGATGACGGCGGCCGAGATCGCCGCGAAGATGGAGGTAGCGCCGCGCACCATCTATCGCGACATGGAACACCTGATCGCCTCCGGCGCGCCGATCGAGGGCGAGCGTGGCGTCGGCTACATGTTGCGCGAGGCGTTTGATGCGCCGCCGCTGACCTTCACCTTCGAGCAGCTGGAGGCGCTGGCCTTCGGGCTGCGCGCCGTCGAGATGCTGGGCGACCCGCGGCTTGGCCAGGCGGCGCGGGAGGCGCGCGACAAGATGCTGGGCCTGCTGCCGCCCGAACATGCCGAGCGGCTTTCGAGCGCGCCGATCCATGCCTTTCGCGCGAGCGCCCAGCCGGAGCCGCCGGAGTGCCTTGCCGATATCCGCACAGCGCTGTCGGCCCGGCGCAAGGTGTGGATCGCCTATCATTCGCTGGCCGGCGAGCGCAGCCAGCGCACCGTCTGGCCGCTGGCCTTGAGTGCATTCGGGGCGATCTGGGTGGTCACGACCTGGTGCGAGACCCGCAACGATTTCCGCGATTTCCGGCTCGACCGCGTCGAGGCATGGAAGGTGCTGGCCGACCGCTTCGAGCCCGGTCCGCACCAGACCTATGCCGTCTATCTGGCTGGGCTCAAGCTCGGCTGATCAGAAATCCGTCTCAACGCCGCCCTCGGCTTTGCGGCGCGCCACGAAGGCGTCGAGTTCTTCCTCGATGGCCGGGTCGAGCGGCGGTCGTTCGTAGCGGGCGAGCGCGTCCTTGTAGACCCGGTTGGCGTGGTCGTAGGTGGTCGGCCGGCCGGCTTCCGACCAGGTTTCAAAATTGCGCCAGTCGGACAGGATCGGCGAATAGAAGGCGGTCTCGTAGCGCGCCAGCGTGTGGGCGGTGCCGAAATAGTGTCCGCCGGGGCCGACATCGCGCACCGCGTCGAGCGCCAGCGCATCCTGGCTGACATCGAGCGGCGTCAGGAATTCGGCGACCATCTGCAGCATGTCGACATCGAGGATGAATTTCTCGAACGACGCCGTCAGGCCGCCTTCGGTCCAGCCGGCCGCATGCATGATGAAATTGCCGCCGCCCTGGGTCAAAGCCCAGAGCGAAAGGGCGGATTCGTAGGCCGACTGGGCGTCGACGGTGTTGGAGGCATTGGTGTTGGAGGTGCGGTAGGGAATGCCGTAGCGCCGCGCCAGCTGTCCGCCTGCGATCACCGCCTTCATGTATTCCGGGGTGCCGAAGGCCGGCGCCCCGGTCTTCATGTCGACATTCGAGGTGAAGCCACCATACATGGCCGGCGCCCCCTTGCGCACCATCTGGGTGAAGGCGATGCCGGCTAGCGCCTCGGCATTCTGTTGCACCAGGGCGCCAGCAATGGTCACCGGGGCCATGGCGCCGGCCAGCGTGAAGGGCGTCAGCACCACGACCTGATTGCGCGACGACATTTCGATAATGCCCTGCAGCATCGGCCCGTCGAGCCGCAGCGGCGAGGACGAGTTGATGATGGTGAACAGCGAGGGCTCGCGCTCCATCTGCTCCATCGAAATGCCGCGGCCGATGCGGGCGATCTCGATGCCGTCGAGATTGCGCTGCCGGCCGAGCGAATAGGCGTGGAACGGCTTGTCGGTCAGCTTCACCAGATCAGACAGGCAATCGAGATGGCGGATCGAGGCATGGATATCGACCGGCTCGACCGGATAGCCGCCTGTGGTGTGGATGATGTCGTAGAATTGCGCCAGCTTCACCAGTTTGCGGTAGTCTTCCTGGTTGCCGGCGCGGCGGCCGCCTTCGCGGTCGCTGACAAAGGGCGCGCTGGCGATCTGGGCAAAGACCAGGTTGTTGCCGCCGATCGCCACATGGCGTTCCGGGTTGCGGGCATGCAGCGTGAAGCTTTTGGGAACCGAGGCGATCATCTCCATGATCAGGCCGCGGTCGAAGCGGACGCGCTCCGTGCCTTCCATCACGTCGGCGCCGGCCGCCTTCATGCGGGCGCGGGCTTCCGGCAGGATGATGTCCATGCCGATTTCTTCCAGAATGGTCAGCGAGGCCTCGTGGATATCGTCAAGGGCGCCGGCATCCAGCAGCTCGGTGCGGGCCAGGCTGTTGACGATTCTGCGATAGCGCGAGCCGCTCGATTGGCGAACCCGGTCGCCACCGCGTCCGCCGGTGCGCCGGCGGCGATCGGAGGGCGCCAGCGTCTCAGTCTCAGGCAAGGCAGGCGTGGTAATGTCGCTCATGGTATACCCAGTGCTTTATCTTCGACATGGATTTCTGGCAGTTTTTTGCGCTCCACGTCATAGCCATTTGCGACGGCTTCCCGGCTTTCCTGGAACATTGTCCAGTTTGCGGGGGGCTGGTTCTACGGCGGGGTCGGCAAAGGCGATGAGCCCGGTCGGCCTGGCGACTGCCGGCGGTAGCCGATAACAAACGTGATGAATGATCTGTTAACACCTAGGCGTCTAGAATTGTGTTTCGATGGCCGAACGGGGGAAATTTGTTGAGTGCGGATGACGGGTTGCTGAGCATTGCATGCGGCAAGATCGAAGATCTTGACCTGCCTGCCTATGTCAAGGACAGCGAGCTTCGTTATGTCGCGGTCAACGCTGCCTATTCCGCCTTATTCGAGCTGCCGTCCGAACAATTTTCCGGCAAGACGACCGACGAGCTGTTCGGCCGGGCCGAAGATGCTGCCTGTAGCGAGATGGAGCGGCGCGCCCTGGTGTTCGGCCAGGAGGAGCAGGCGCTGTGCTTCGATCCCTTCGGGCCTGAGCGTTATTGCGTGCAGCTGGAACGCTTCGTCACGGAAGACGAGAACATCTTCCTGTTTGCCGTGTTCCGCGACAGGCCGAAAAAACGCGGGACTGCCGCCGGGCAACGCGGTGCGCGGAACAAGACGGCCGGCCGAGCGGACAGCTCGCTCCGCCCAGCCCCGGCTGCGACCGCCGGGTCTTCCGATCTTTTCAGGGCCGTTCTGGAGGATCTCCCCGTCGGGACCTTCGTGCGCGACGAACAGCATCGGCTGGTCTTTGCCAACAGCGCCTATGTCGAGATCGTCGGGCTCAAGCCGGACGCGCTGATCGGCAAGACCGAGCCGGAAAGCTTCCCCGAGCTTGGCCAGAGATATCAGGACGACAACCGCCGGATCCTCGACAGCGGCGAGACGGTCGAGCTTGAGGACGAATTCATCCGCGATGGCGTCGAGCACACCTTCATCACGCGCGGCAGCCGCATAACGCTCGGCGGCGGCGAGCGGTTCGTGGTCGGTTCGCTCACCGAGATATCGCGCCTCAAGCTGCGCGAACAGCAATTGCTGTTCGCACGCGCGCAAGCGGAAAGCCTGCATCAGGATCTGGAGAGCCTGTTGCGGTCGCTGCCGGTCGGCGTGCTCATTCTCAATGAGCAGATGATCATCGAATATGCCAATGACGCCTTTCGCGCGTTGCTGGCCGATGCCGATACGCTGCCGCTGGTCGGCGTCTCCTATAAAGATCTGTTGATCGCCAATCACAAGCGAGGCTACTATCGCGACCGTGATCTCACGCCCGAAGACCTGTTCAAGGAGCGCGTTGCACAGTTCAACGGCTCCGACAGCAACGTCATATCGCAGACCCTGACGAACACTGGCCGTGTGCTGGCCATCAGCGCCAAACGGCTGGCCTCGGGCAAGATCCTCGTCACTTATTCCGACATTACTGCCTTGCACCGGCGCGAACAGGAGACCGTGCTCTACCGGGCCGCCATCGAGCAATTGCCGGTGCCGGTTTTCCTGCGGGACGAGGAACGCCGGCTGATCTTCGCCAATGCCGCCTATGCGCAGTTGCTCGGCGGTGACCGGGAAGCCTTTTACGGCATGTGTGAGGACCAGATGTTCCCGCGCAATGGCCAGAAGTTGCGCGAGGAGAACCTGCATGTGCTGGGCACCGGCGAACCGCTGGAAAAACCCCAGGACATCGTCATGCCGGACGGGCAGGGCATTTCGGTGATCACGCGCCTCAACCGGATCGTCACCCCTGACAGCAAGCGTTATCTGGTCGGGTCGATGGCCGATGTTTCGCTGCTGAAGATCCGTGAGCGCGAACTGATTGCTGCTCAGGAAAAGGCCGAAAAGCTCTACAGCGACCTGATGGCGACGCTCAGGACCATGCCGGTCGGCGTGTTGATCCTCGATGAGAATTTCACCATCGAATATGCCAATCCCAAGGCGATGGAGATCTGGGAATGGCCTGAGGGCGAGTCCCTCGAGGGGCGTCTGCTCACCGATCTTGCCGATGCCATTCGCATCAAAGGCTGGACGCTGGACCAAGGCAGCGGTTTCGATGTGGCGATCCGGGAGCGGCTTGAGGAACTGCGTGTGCTGGAGGGAACCACGACGCGCGAGCTGATCGGCCCCGACGGAAAACAAGTGCTGATCACCAGCACAAGGCTGCTCGACCACAAGGTTCTGATTACCTATTCCGATTTCACGGAAATGCGCCGACGCGAGCGGGAGATCAGCGAAGCGCGACTGCAGTTGGAGCGGATCGGGCAGCTCATGCAGGACGCAACCGGCGCCATGGCGCAGGGGCTGGTGGTGGTCGAAAACGGCGCCATCATCATGTGCAACGAGTCCATGGCGAGGATCGTTGATATTCCTGCTGATATCCTCGCGCCCGGCAATCACTGGCAGGACTGTTTCGATTATTGCGCCAAGCGTGGCGATTTCGGCCAGGATGCGGATGCCGTCCTTGCCGACTGGGGCGACAAGGTGACGAAGGCCGAGTCCTTCGTTGCGAATTTCCTGGCAAATGGCAGGACCTGGGTGCAGATCGAGGCCTCCGTCAGCGAACGAGGCCACTGGGTCGTGCTGTGCACCGACATTACCGATTTGAAGCGGCGTGAAGAGGAGCTGACCGGCCTGTTGTCGCGGGCCGAAGCGGCCGACAAGGCCAAGTCCGAATTCCTGGCCAATATGAGCCATGAGATCCGCACGCCGATGAACGGCGTGCTCGGCATGGCGGAACTGCTTGCCAAATCGCCGCTCGACACGCGCCAGCGGACCTTCGTCGATATCATCGTCAAGTCGGGCAATGCGCTGCTGACGATCATCAACGACGTTCTCGATTTCTCCAAGATCGATGCGGGTCAGATGACCCTGCGTAAGGCTCCCTTCGACCCGGTCGAAGCGGTCGAGGATGTCGCTACCCTTTTGTCGACGCCGGCCTCCGACAAGGATATCGAACTGATCGTTCGCGGCGAAGCCACCATCCGGCATATGGTCATGGGCGATGCCGGACGCTTCCGCCAGATTGCCACCAATCTGGTCGGCAACGCCATCAAGTTCACCGAAAAGGGCCATGTGCTGATCGACCTGTCCGCAGCGCCGCTCGGATCGGGAAAGGTCATGCTGACCTTACGCATCAAGGATACCGGCATCGGCATTCCGGAGGCCAAGCGGCTGTCGATCTTCGAGAAATTCTCGCAGGTCGATGCGTCGTCCACCCGCCGGCATGAGGGCACGGGCCTTGGTCTGGCGATTACCGCCGGTCTGGTGGATCTGTTCGGCGGTTACGTGGAGGTCGACAGCGAAGTCGGGCAGGGCTCGACCTTCAGTGTCCATTTGCCGCTGGAGATGGCAAGCGAGCGTCATCGCAGCACGCCCTTGCCGATCAATGTCAAGGGATCCCGTATCCTGGTGGTCGACGACAATGCGGTGAACCGACAGATCCTCACCGAACAATTGGCGATGTGGGGCTTTGACGGGCTGGCCGTCGACAACGGCGCGACAGCACTGGCCATTCTCGACGAGGCGGCTCGCTCCAAGGTCAAGGTCGATGCGCTGATCATCGACTATCATATGCCCGATATGAACGGCATCGATGTGGCGCGGCTGGTCCGGGCCGACCAGCGCTTCGATGCGATCTCGATCATCTTCCTGACGTCGATGGACATGGTGGGTGATGACCGGACATTCCAGGCCCTCAACGTACAGGCGCATCTGATGAAGCCGGCGCGCGCCAATCTGCTGCGCAGCGCCATCGTCGATGTTCTGCGGTCGGCGCGGATGCGCGGCAACAAGGCCACCGAGATGCCGCCAGCTGAGCTTGAACGAAGGACGCATCACTTTGAAGATGTTGCCGTAGAGAGACAGTCTTTGCAGGAGAAGACAGCCGACGGCCAGAACCTGCCTCAACAAGTGGCCGCGGTACGGCGCTGCGACGTGCTGGTGGCGGAGGACAATGAGGTCAACCAGATCGTCTTTACCCAGATCCTGCAGGCCGCCGGACTGTCGTTTCGCATCGTCGGCAACGGTCGCGAAGCGGTTGCTACCTGGCGACGGCTCCATCCGGCCTTGATCCTGATGGATGTCTCCATGCCTGTCATGAACGGGCACGAGGCGGCGCGGGCCATCCGCGAGGAAGAGTTGCGGGCCGGCGATGGCCGGCATGTGCCGATCATCGGCGTCACGGCCCACGCGCTGGAAAGCGACCGGGACAGTTGCCTGGCATCCGGCATGGACGACTACCTGTCGAAGCCGATCAGTCCGGAAGCGCTGGAAGAGAAGATGGAGCAGTGGCGCGGCAAGATCAAACCTGAAAGGTTTGAGGCCGGCCGGTCAGGCGCCTGACGGCGCTTTCGTGCCGCACAGCATTTCCCGTTTGCCGGCAAAGCCCGGACGCCGTTCGACCTTGAAGCCGGCAGCCATAAGGTTGCGCCGCACGAAACCGGCCGCGGCATAGGTGGCAAAGCTGCCGCCCACCGCCGTCTTGTCATGCACAGCCTGCAGGATCTCCGCCGACCACATGTCGGCATTGCGCGATGGCGCGAAGCCGTCGAGAAACCAGGCGTCGAAACCGGCATCTGCGGCATGAACGCCGGCCAGCGCATGGCCGCAGACCACCGTCAGGCGTGTCTGGTCGTCCAGCTGCAGGCTGACAATGCCTTGCGGCGTCTTCGGCCACAGGGCCAGCAGTCCCTGGCGTTCGGCATCGATCTCCGGCCAGCGCGATAGCGCCCGGTCGATGTCGTGGCCCTGCATCGGGTGCAGCTCGAAGGACATGAAATGCAGCTGGTCGCCAGGCTGCCTTGCCGATTTCCACTGCCGCCAGGTCTCGGCTGCATTGAGGCCGGTGCCGAAGCCGAGTTCGCCGATGCGGAAATCGCCGGGCTGTTGCCAGCGCGCTGGCAGGCCGTTGCCGGCCAGAAACACATGGCTGCATTCCAGCCGGCCGTCGGTCTGGCAATAAAAATGATCGCCAAAACCCGTCGAATAGGGCATATCGCCATCGTGCCAGACGAGGCTCGGGCTCTGAGGTTCGGTACCTGCATCGGGAATGGAATTGGTCATGATCTATGCCGATAGTCCGGGTCGGCTTTCCGGTCAACCGTCCACGCCGCTTCTGATCGTCGGCGGCGGCATCATGGGCCTTTGGGCGGCCGTGCATGCCGAGCGGCAGGGGATTGACGCCATCCTGCTCGACAGCGGACGCCTCGGCCAAGGCGCCAGCGGCGGGCTGCTCGGCGCGCTGATGCCGCATATGCCCGACAAGTGGTCGGAGAAGAAGCAGTTCCAGTTCGATGCGCTGCTTTCGCTGGAAGACGAGATCCACCGCCTGGAAGACGCTACCGGTCTGCAGGCGGGCTACCGCCGCAGCGGTCGGCTCATTCCCTTGCCGAAGGCCCATCTGCGTCCGATCGCCGAGCGTCACAATGTTGATGCGCGGAGCCATTGGGTCGCCGGAGAGCGCCGTTTCCACTGGCATGTGCTGGACGCTGCCCTGTCTCCGGACTGGCCGGCTCCGGCCTTTGTCGAGGCCGGGCTGGTGCACGATACGCTTGCTGCGCGGGTGTCGCCGCGGGGGCTTGGTGCGGTGCTTTCGGCCTATCTGAAGACTGCCCGTCATGTGCGGGTGATCGAGGGCGCCGAGGTGGTGCGAATCGATTCCTCGGCGGACGAGGCTTTGCTTGGAGACTGGACCGCGATCGCCTTCGGCCATTGCATCATTGCCGCCGGCCATCGCGCCTTCCCGCTTTTGGAGGCGCTGGGCGATCCGCTGCCCCATCGTCTTGGCCAGCCGGTAAAAGGGCAGGCGGCGCTGTTGAAAGCCGAACTCGATCCGGGCCTGCCGCTGCTCTATCTCGACGGGCTCTACATCGTGCCGCACGACGGCGGCCATGTGGCGATCGGCAGCACCAGCGAGAATCGCTTCGACGATCCGCTAGCCACCGACGGGCAGTTGGAAGAGCTTATCGAAAGGGCACGGCTGCTGGCGCCGTGTCTCGCCCAAGCCACCATCGTCGAGCGCTGGGCCGGCCTGCGGCCGAAAGCCATCGACCGGGATCCGATGGTCGGAGCGCATCCCGATCACGCAAATGTCATTGCACTGACCGGTGGCTTCAAGGTCAGCTTCGGCATGGCGCACCGGCTGGCCGAAGCGGCGATAGCGGCGGTGTGCGGCGGCCCTCTGGGGCTGCCTGCAGGCTTCTCGTTGGAAAATCACCTCGTTGCGGCCTCGCGCAAAACGTGAACTTATTCGACGCTGCCCGTCGTCAGGCTGTCATGCAAATCACCTAGTCCCTTGCTCATAACGTCGATTGCTAAAATGGCATCGACTGACGGGCGAGGAAACGTGCATGCGCTATGCCATTTCTTTCACGACGCCGGCCGGCGATCCGCTGTCCTTTGCCGCTGCGAGCTGGCTTGGGCGCAGCGTGTATTCCGGTGAGCCCGTGGACCATCCGGCGATCCGTGGGCTTGGCCTGCACGAGATCGCCTTCCACACCGCATTGCCGCGCCGCTACGGCTTTCATGCGACGTTGAAAGCGCCGTTCCGGATGGATCCGGAGCGGGCGGAGGCGAGCCTGCTGCGCGACATGATGCGCTTTGCCGGCACCCTCGAGCCCTTCGACCTTCCGAAGCTGGAGGTGGCGCGGCTTGGCGACTTCTTCGGCTTGATGCCGACCATGCCGTGCCCCTCGCTCGACTATCTGGCGGCGGCCGTTGTCCAGGAATTTGATGCCTATCGCGCACCCCTCACCGAAGCAGAGATCGAGCGCATGGCGCCGGAACGCCTGACGGCGCCGCAGTTCGCCAATCTCTACCGCTGGGGCCACCCTTACGCGATGGACGAATTCCGCTTCCACATGCCCCTGACCGGTCCACTCTCCGGTCGGGATGTCGAGCGATTCGGCACGGCGCTCAAGGATTATTTCGGGCCGTTGCTCAGCGAGCGCGTCACCGTCAACAATCTGGCGCTGTTCTTCGAGCGGGAACCCGGCGCGCCGTTCCAGGTGCATTCGCTGCATCCCATGGGGCGGGTGTCGGCCCGCAAGATCGCCTGATCGGATCCGCCAGCGGGCGCATCAAAAAACGCAACAGGCTGCTCCAGGTTTTCCATCTCGACAAGGACCGGTGGGATGCTTACCGTTCGCCCGGTAAGATGCCCAAGGTGATTTGATGATGACTGAACACTACCCGCGCAACCTCATCGGTTATGGCCGCACCGCTCCCGATCCGAAATGGCCGGGCGATGCCCGAATCGCCGTGCAATTCGTGATCAATTACGAGGAAGGCGGCGAGAGCTCCATTCTCGACGGCGATCCGGCGTCCGAATCGCTGTTGTCGGAAATCGTCGGGGCGCAGCCCTGGCCGGGCCAGCGCAATCTCAACATGGAATCGATCTACGAATACGGCTCGCGCGCCGGCTTCTGGCGGCTGTGGCGCATGTTCACGGCCCGCAACATGCCGGTTACCGTCTATGGCGTGACGCTTGCCATGGCCCGCAATCCGGATGCGGTGGCCGCCATGAAGGAAGCCGATTGGGAAATCGCCAGCCACGGCTACCGCTGGCTGGAATACAAGGATTTCCCCGAAGAGGTCGAGCGCCAGCATATTCGGGAGGCCGTGCGCCTGCACAAGGAACTGACCGGCTCCCATCCGCTCGGCATGTATCAGGGCAAGCCGTCGGGCAATACGCTGAAGCTTGTGATGGAGGAGGGCGGCTTTCTCTATTCGTCCGACAGCTATGCCGACGATTTGCCCTTCTGGGTCGACGGGCTGGACGGCAAGCCGTTCCTGATCATTCCCTATACGCTCGATGCCAATGACATGCGTTTCGCCACGCCGCAGGGTTTCAACAGCGGCGACCAATTCTTCGCCTATCTGAAGGACACGTTCGACACGCTCTATGCCGAAGGGGCCGAGGGCTCGCCGAAGATGATGAATGTCGGCCTGCATTGCCGGCTGGTCGGCCGTCCGGGCCGCGCCGCCGCCCTGGCGCGCTTCCTCGATTACGTGCAGAGCCACGACAAGGTCTGGGTCGCCAAGCGCATCGACATCGCCCGGCACTGGCGTCAGCATCACCAGCCGGCAGGGGTCTGAGATGATCGACAGAAACGATTTCGTCGCCCGCTTCGGCGGTGTGTTCGAGCACTCGCCGTTCATTGCCGAGCGCGCCTACGATGCCGGCATGATCGACGAGCCTTTGACGGCGCTCGACATCCACGACGCGCTTTGCGCGACGTTTCGCACGGCAAGTGACGCTGAGCGGCTGGGTGTGCTGCGGGCCCATCCGGATCTGGCCGGTAAGCTGGCGATTGCCGGCGAGTTGACCGAGGACAGCCGCCGCGAGCAGGCCGGCGCCGGCCTTGATCGGTTGAGCCCTGAGGAGCACGCCCGCTTCAGTGAACTCAACGCTGCCTATGTCGCAAAATTCGAATTTCCCTTCATCATCGCGGTGAAGGGATTGAACAAGAACGATATTCTGTCAGCCTTCGAGGCCCGCATCGACAATACCAGGGAGGCGGAGCTGGCAACGGCCTCGGCCCAGGTCGAGAAGATCGCCCGCCTGCGCCTCGAAGCCCTTTTTTCGGAGACTTGAAATGATCATCAGCGACCCCGTCGTGCTGCCCGATTTCGCGGCCGGAGCCGTCAATCTCGCCTCGGCGCGTCTCGGTGCCAAGGGCATCGCGTCCAGCGACGAATTCTTCGCACCGCTCGAGCGCATGCTGAACGACGTGCCGGCCAGCTTCGACCCCGATCTCTACGACGACAACGGCAAATACATGGACGGCTGGGAAAGCCGCCGCAAGCGCGTGCCTGGCCATGACTGGGCGATCGTGCGGCTCGCCATGCCGGGCCGGATCTACGGCTTCGACGTCGATACCCGCTATTTCACCGGCAATTACCCGCCGTTCTGTTCTATCGAGGCTGCCTTTGTCGAGAGCGGTGATCCGGTCGAGGCAACCGTGTGGACGGAACTGCTGGCGAAATCGCCGCTCG
The DNA here is from genome assembly GCF_012276985.1 of Agrobacterium sp. a22-2. GTDB lineage: Bacteria > Pseudomonadota > Alphaproteobacteria > Rhizobiales > Rhizobiaceae > Allorhizobium. The sequence continues at coordinate 452,534 of NZ_JAAXMM010000002.1, forward strand.
GTCCTGGTGCCCAGCATTTTTTCGAGACGGCCGGCCGCGACAAGGTCTGGACCCATTTGCGCCTGCATATCTATCCCGATGGCGGCGTGGCGCGGCTGCGGGTCTACGGCGCCGCCTATTTCGACTGGTCGAAAGTCGGGGCCGATGAGGAGGTCGACCTCGGCTATGTCTTCAACGGCGCCAAGGCGCTGGCCTGGTCGGATGCCCATTACGGCGTTCCCGACAAGATGCTCGGCCCCGGCCGCGGCCTCAACATGGGCGACGGATGGGAAACCAAGCGCCGCCGCGGTCCCGGCCACGACTGGGCGATCATCCGTCTTGGCCATCCCGGAATCCTGCGCCGGGTTGTCGTCGACACCCATTTCTTCAAGGGCAATTTCCCCGACACCTGCGAACTGCTCGGCGCTAATCTGCCGGAGGCTGGCGATACGTTCAGCGAGGCAGACATCGCCGCGTCCGAGAGCTGGAAGCCGATCCTGTCGCGCCAGAAGCTGCAGATGGACCGCGAGCATGAATTCAGCGGCGCCGACCTTGCCGATATCGGCCCGATCACCCATGTGCGCTTTGCCATGCATCCGGACGGCGGCGTGATGCGGCTGCGGCTGTTCGGGGTCAAGGCCTGATGCTATTCTCGGACCCGCGGCCATCTTTGTGGTTGCGGGTGAAAGGAGCGAATGCGGCGATGAAACCTTCGGAAGTGCTGGAGAAAAACAGGCAGGCGATCCGTGAGGCGACAAAGCGCTTCAACGCGGCCAACCCGCGCGTCTTCGGCTCCGTGGCGCGCGGCGAGGACCGGCCCGACAGCGATCTCGACATTCTGGTGGATGATCTTCCCGGCACAACTTTGCTTGATCTTGGCGGGTTGCTGGATGCGCTGGAACAGATGATGTTGCCGACGCCGATCCATCTGCTGACGCCTGGGGACTTTCCTGAAGAGGTACGCAAACGTGTGCTGTCCGAGGCTCGTCCCATATGAGCCAGGAACGGCTGATCGGCAACCTCAAGGAGCTCGAGCAGGTCGCGGCTGAAACGCTCGACTTCATCTCCGGCCTGACCCACGAGGCATTCCTGGCAGATGTGATGGTCCAGCGTGCGATCGGCATGAACCTGTTGATGATTGGGGAAGTCGTGGTCCGGCTTTTCGAGACCGATCCGGATTTCCTCGCCGAGCACCCGGAGATTGCCTGGCAGAAGATACGCGGCATGGGCGATCGCATTGCGCATAACTATTTGCGGACGGATCTGGATACGATCTGGAACACCGCGACGATGGCCGTGCCGGAACTCTACGATCGGCTGCTCGAAATGCGAAACATTCGCCCTCAAGGGGAATAGACTTTGTCCGACACACTCCCCATCCACCCGCTGACATCAGAGCATTTCGCTCCGTTCGGCGAGGTGATCGAAGCCGATCCCGCCACCATGAAGCTGATCAATGGCGGTACGACCGAGCGGTTCCATGCGCTGGCGGCGCCACAGGCGTTGGGCGAGGGCGCGCGGGTTATCATCAACATTTTTCGCGGTCAGCCCAGGGCCTTCCCCTATGCCATCACGATGATGGAGCGTCATCCGTTTGGCAGCCAGAGCTTTTCGCCGCTGTCGGGACGCCCCTTCCTGCTGGCCGTCTCGCCGGACGAGGGGGGCAAGCCCGGTCGTCCGCAGGTGTTTCTGGCGCGCGGCGATCAGGGGGTGAATTACCGCTGCAATGTCTGGCACCATCCGTTGATGGCACTTGGGGACGTCAGCGATTTCCTGGTGGTCGACCGCGACGGGCCGGGCAACAATCTGGAAGAGCATTTTTTCGAAACGTCCTACATCATCGCGGAGCCGCAGCCATGACCGGTCTGACCACCCATGTACTCGATACGGCGCTCGGCAAACCTGCCGAAGGCATGAAGATCCAGCTGTTGCGCATGAAAGACGAGGGGGCGGATCTGATCACCACGGTGTTCACCAATGCCGATGGCCGCGTCGATGGCGGGCCGATCCTGACAGGCGAGACGTTCCAGGTCGGGCAATACGAGTTGCTGTTTCATGCCGGCGACTATCTGCGCGGCAGCGGCGCGGCGCTGACCGATCCACCGTTCCTCGACGTCATTCCGATCCGCTTCGGCATCAGCGATCCGACGGCGCACTATCACGTGCCGCTGCTGCTGTCGCCCTATGGCTATTCCACCTATCGCGGGAGCTGAGCCATGCGGTTTGCAGCCATCGCCGACATTCACGGTAATCATCTGGCGCTGGAAGCGGTGCTGGCGGACATAAAGCAGCAGGGCATCGCGACCAGCGAGATCGTCAATCTCGGCGACTGCCTGTCGGGACCGCTCGATGCGGGCCGCACGGCCGACCTGCTGCTGTCGCTGGACTTGACGACCGTGAGCGGCAATCACGACCGCTATCTGCTCGAACATGCCGAAGGGGCCATGCACGAATGGGAGGCCGATGCCTTCGCCCAGCTGACGCCGGCCCATCTCGACTGGCTGAAGACCCTGCCGTTTTCGACGGTGTGGCGCGACGCGGTGTTCCTGTGCCACGCCACCCCGAAAAACGACAATACCTACTGGCTCGAAGGCGTCAGCGCCGAAGGCCATGTGCATCTGCGGCCGCGCGCCGAGATCGAGGCGCTGGCCGGTGGCGTCGAGCAGCGGCTGATCTTGTGCGGCCATTCCCATATTCCGCGGGTCGTCACCCTCTCCGACGGGCGGATGATCGTCAATCCGGGCAGCGTCGGCGGTCCGGGCTATGACGACGATCTGCCCTATTACCACAAGGTGGAAACCGCGACGCCGCTTGCCTCCTATGCCATCCTCGACGAGACCGCGCAGGGCTGGTCGGTGACCTCTAGGCTGGTGCCCTATGACCACATGGCCATGGCCAGGCTGGCCGCCGACCGTGGCCGGCCGAGCTGGGCCAATGCGCTGTCGAGTGGCTGGATCGGGTAGAGCGACCCAGCCGGCCCCGCTTTCAGAACGGGCTTTCGGCGATGATGTCGCGGTCGACATCGGTCAACTGCCGCTTGCCGCAGAGCGCCATGGTGATGTCGAGTTCCTTGCGGATGATCTCCAGCGCCTTGGTAACGCCCGGCTTGCCCATGGCACCGAGGCCATAGAGGAAGGGCCGGCCGATATAGGTGCCTTTGGCGCCGAGCGCCATGGCCTTCAGCACGTCCTGGCCGGAGCGAATGCCGCCATCCATGTGCACCTCGATACGATCACCGACCGCATCGACGATGCGCGGCAGCATGGCGATCGAGGAATGGGCGCTGTCGAGCTGGCGGCCGCCATGGTTGGAGACGATGATGGCGTCGGCGCCGGTATCGGCGGCCATGCGGGCGTCTTCCGGATCGAGAATGCCCTTGATGATCAGCTTGCTGCCCCAACGCTCCTTGATCCATTCGACATCCTTCCAGGACAGTTGCGGATCGAACTGTTCGGCCGTCCAGGCGCCGAGCGAGGCGAGGTCGGAGACGTTCTTGGCATGGCCATGGATGTTGCGGAAGGTGCGGCGCTGGGTCTGCATCATGTCCCAGCACCAGCGCGGCCGCATGGCCATCTGGAACAGATGCTTCGGCGTCAGCCTTGGCGGGGCCGAGAGGCTGTTGCGCAGATCCTTGTGGCGCTGGCCGAGAATCTGCAGGTCGGCGGTCAGCACCAGGGCCGAGCATTTGGCGGCCTTGGCGCGATCGATCAGGTTCATCACGAAATCGCGGTCGCGCATCACGTAGAGCTGGAACCAGAACGGCTTCGTAGTGACCGAGGCGACATCCTCGATCGAGCAGATGCTCATGGTCGACAGCGTGAAGGGCACGCCGAATTCTTCGGCGGCTCTTGCCGCCAGCATTTCACCATCGGCGTGCTGCATGCCGGTCAACCCGGTCGGCGACAGGGCCACCGGCATGGAGACGGGCTGGCCGACCATGGTGGTGGCGAGCGACCGGTTGGTCATGTCGACCATGACGCGCTGGCGCAGCTTGATGCGGCCGAAATCGGATTCGTTGGCGCGATAGGTGCTTTCCGAATAGGCGCCGCTGTCGGCATAGTCGAAGAACAGTTTTGGCACCCGGCGTTTTGCCATGCGCTTGAGATCGGAGATTTCGAGAGGATTTGCCATCGGACCTGCCCTGCAACTGCGTGTCCTGCAGACCTAGCACGAGCCCGGAAGGCTTGTGAATGGGATGATGGACGGGGAGGTAAAGTTTTTTTACCTGTTGTCCCCAGGCGCAGCGGCGGCCACTGACCGCGGCTATCGGCTCAGTCTGCGGCCCTCGCGGCGCAGCAGGATCATCTGCGCGGTTAGGCCAACCACCAGCATCACCGCCAGGGCTGCCTGGGCGCCCAGCAGGATCGGCGAAGACAGGTCCGTGACGATGGGGTGGCCGTCGGGCACGCGGCGAAGGGTTTCGCTGACGGCCGGCACCATCAGCAGAAAGGCCGTCAGGCTGAGGAATATCGTTTCCAGGTAACGCGCTGCCTTGCCCAATACAGAGACATGGCCGACCGCATAGCCCGCCAACAGCAGCACAAGCGTAACCGCGCCGATGATCGGGCTTGCTGCCTGGTGGGCCACCAGGAACACCGTGAGGGCGCCGATCAGCATCGAGACGAAATAGATCGCGCCCGCCGTGGTGCGGGGAGCGATGCGTCCGTAGCGCGCGAACATATAGATGGCCAGGGGAATGGCCGGCAGGCTGCCGAGCGTGTGTATCCAGCCGAGGGGAGAGATTCCGAACATGTCGAGTTCCTTTTCTGTTGGTGCCGCATAATCAGTCCTGGGACGGACGCAGTGGCGTTTAGTGATATCTACCTTCTAGTTGGTAGGCCCGATGGCAAAAAAGATATGTCTGGCAGGTTCGTTCAGGCTTTGGAAGAAATCCGTTGCAGCAGCGTCCCTGTCACGGTGCTGAATATCTGCGGATTGCCATAGGCGCGGGCCGACAGCATGGCGCCATGCACGGTCGCAAGGAAGGCTTCTGCTTCGGCTTCCGGCGTTGCGCTCAAAGAGAGGACGTCTTGTTTGGCGCCACGCTCCATAACACGTGTCAGCCAGGCTGAGAGGGTCCGGAAGTGCGCCTTGACCTCAAGGCGGACCTCGTCTGGCAAAAGCGGCGCCTCGCCGGCAAGCAGCGCGCAAACACAGAATGAAGCGGTGTTGTCCAGGATACACGCTTCCCAATAGGCGAGGTAGGCGCGCAATTGCCCCATCGGATCACCAATATGCCGTTCAAGTTCGGCCAATCCCGTTTCCGCCTCCTGCCGATAGCGAGCAACCAGCGTGCGGACCAGGTCTGCCTTGCTTGGAAAGTGATGGTGGATGCTGGCGTTGCGAATGCCGACCACTTTGGCGATGTCGGCATAGCTGAAGCCATTATAGCCGCCGGCGACGATCAACGTGCGCGCCTGCTGCAGAATTTGGTCCGATGTGTTTGAAAGATTGCTCATGGCAGTCATCTACCAATTAGTAGGTAGACTGTCAATCTGCCTTCCGGTACAGGCATTTTTGCCAGGCCTTGTCAAAAATGCTCGCCGGAGCGGAAAGGGCCGATGCGGATCCCGGCCGCGACCAGATAGGCGGTCGACCAGCCGATCAAGAGAAAGCCGTCGACGCCTTCGAGTGCTGCCAGCATCTGCCAGTGCGGATCGGCAATCACGTCGCCATAGCCGACGGTTGCGAAGGTGGTGGTGGAAAAATAGAGGGCTGTCGGAAAATCCGTAACGACGCCGATCAGTTCATAACATACCGCCCAGAGCCAGATTTCCGCCGTCAGCACCGCGAAAATGCCGATCACGACGGTGTTCATCGCCAGAATCCGGCTGCGATGCCCTCCGATGCGGGCATGGCCGGTGATCCAGTTCATCACATGGGTGACAGCAATCAGGCCGAAGGTATGGACGACAACGGTCAGCGAGATCATCAGCGTGCCGACGAACAGATTGAGCAGCAGGTTTGGCACGGATCCGGATCCTTACGTCAGGGGGCATGCCCCGTGACGGATTTCATCGCTCTCCCGGCGACATAGGTTTCGACGATCGCGCGATCGTCTCCCAATGTTTGCAGCAGAAACAGTTCTTCGCCAAGGGTTTTCACGGTTTCCATGCGCAGCGCCATGGCCGGCGTGGCAGAGGCATTGAGCACGACGACATCGGCGTCGGTGCCTGGTTCCAGCGTGCCGATCCTGTCGGCCAGCGATATGGCTTCGGCATTGCCGAGCGTCATATGGTAGAAGCTTTCGAGCGGATTGAGCCGCTCACCCAGCAATTGCTGGATCTTGTAGGCCTCGTCCATGGTCTTCAGCATGGAATAGCTCGACCCGCCGCCGATATCGGTGGCGACCGCAATGCGCAGCGGTTTTTCCCGGCGCTTGAAGGCTTTCAGCGGGAAAAGACCGGAGCCTAAAAAGAGGTTGGAGGTCGGGCAGTGTACGGCAATCGCGCCGGCGTCGCTAATGGCATCCGCCTCGCGGTCCGACAGATGGATGGCGTGGCCGAGCAGGGTTCTCGGCCCCAGCAGGCCGTAGTGGGCGTAGATGTCGGTGTAGTCGATGGCGTCCGGATAGAGCGAGCAGGTATAGGCGATCTCGTCGTGGTTTTCCGACAGATGAGTCTGGATATGCAGGTCGGGAAATTCCTGCGCCAGCGCCTGGGTGCGCTCCATCTGTTCGGGCGTCGAGGTGATGGCAAAGCGCGGCGTGATGGCGACATGATTGCGGCCCTTGCCGTGCCAGTCGGCAATCACCTGGCGGGTCTCGTCATAACCCATCTCGGGCGTGTCGAGCAGGCCCTGCGGCGCGTTGCGGTCCATCATCACCTTGCCGGCGATCATGCGCGTGCCGCGCTTCAGGCTTTCGGCAAAGAAGGCATCGGCGGAGGCCTTGTGCACCGAGCAATAGGCAACCGCCGTCGTGGTGCCATTGCGCAGGAATTCGTCGAAGAAATGCACGGCGATGCGTTCGGCATGGGCTTTCTCGACGAAGCGGCATTCCTCCGGAAAGGTGTAGGTGTTCAGCCATTCCAGCAGGTTGGCGGCATAGGAGCCGATCACCTGCATCTGCGGGAAATGCACATGGGTGTCGATGAAGCCGGGCAGGATCAGGTGCGGCCGATGGTCGATTTCCGCGACGCCGTCGGCGGCCTTTACCTTGACATCCGTGTAAGCGCCGAAAGCCTGGATCACGCCGTCGGAAATCAGCAGCGCGCCATCCGTTTCATAGATATAGCTTTCGGTGTCGGCGGCATCGCGCGGGGCGCGGCGGAAGGAGAGCAAGCGGCCGCGGATCAGCGTTTCAGTCATTACATCTTGCCTTCCACGGCGCTTTCGAACCAGGCGGACAGCAGAGCCCGCTCGTCGACCGTCACTTCGGTAATATTGCCGGGCGGCATGGCGTGGCTGCGGCCGGCCTGGATGTAGATTTCCCGGGCATGGGCGGCGATTTCCGTATCCGTTTCCAGCTTGACGTTCTTCGGCGGCCGCACAACGCCCTCCCAGACCGGTTCGGCCGCATGGCACATCGAACAGCGCGACTGGACGATGTCGCGGGCGGCGTCGAAGTGCACGTTCTCGGCAAAGCGCAGATTGCTTGGCGCGACCGCGGCTTCCTCTGCGACTGGCGGCTTTTGCACGGTCGACAGCCACATGATGACGATGAAGATGACTGTTGTGGCGATCCAGGTCCAGGTCGGCCGGCCCTTGCGGGCATGGGTGGTGTTGAACCAGTGGCGGATGGTGACGCCCATCAGGAAGACCAGCGCGGCGATGATCCAATTGTAGCTTGTCGCAAAGGCCAGCGGATAATGGTTGGACAGCATGAAGAAGATGACGGGCAGCGTCAGGTAGTTGTTGTGCAGCGAGCGCTGCTTGGCGATCACGCCGTATTTCGGATCGGGCGTGCGGCCGGCGATCAGGTCTGCGACCACGACCTTCTGGTTCGGGATGATGATGAAGAACACATTGGCCGACATGATCGTCGCGGTAAAGGCGCCGAGATGCAGGAAGGCGGCGCGGCCGGTAAAGATCTGCGTGTAGCCCCAGGCCATGGCAATCAGGGCGAGGTAAAGCAACACCATCAGGCCCCAGGTGTTGCGGCCGAGGGGAGACTTGCAGAGCTGGTCGTAGAAGATCCAGCCGATGGCGAGCGAGGCCAGCGACAGGCCGATGGCCTGCCATTCCGTGACATCCAGCACATGGCGGTCGATCAGGAACAGGTCGGCGCCGCCGTAATAGACCACGCACAGTAGCGCGAAGCCGGAGAGCCAGGTGGTATAGGCCTCCCATTTGAACCAGGTCAGGTGGTCCGGCATCGAGGCCGGCGCCACCAGGTATTTCTGGATATGGTAGAAGCCGCCGCCATGCACCTGCCATTCCTCGCCATAGGCGCCGACCGGCAGATGCGGGCGTTTGACGAGGCCCAGATCCAGCGCGATGAAATAGAAGGAGGAGCCGATCCAGGCGATGGCCGTGATGACGTGCAGCCAGCGCACGGCAAGCCCAAGCCATTCCCAGGCGATGGCGAATTCATACATGCAAGAGCCCTTTCGTCCCCGAACGCGATACCTTGCAAAAACTTCCGGCCGAAGGGAAGGGGGCAGACGGGCGGTCGGGGTATTTTGTGCAGTGCTTTGTGTGCACTGCAAAAGACCATCCATGATTTCCTGTATTGGTGTGAATATGACGATTCGGTTACATTCATTGTGCAGTGCCGCCGGATATGGTGGTTGGCGTTAAACCGGCGGCTTTTCCCCAACATGGAGATCAGCCGATGCGCAGTATCCTTACGGGCGTTCTGGTTGCGTATGCGTCTTGTGTTCAGGCTCATGATTCCCACAGCGGATGGCGGTACGAGACCTTCTGCTGCAATGGCGACAATCATACCGGCGACTGCCAGATGATTCCATCGCAGAGCGTGAAGGTGATCAAGAACGGCTATCAGCTGACGCTGGCGCCCGGAGATCACCGGCTGGTCACCCGCGACCATGTCTTCAACTTCCCCCAAACCACGACGCGGCGCTCGCAGGACAGCGAATATCACCTGTGCCTCTATCCGAATGAAGACACGCCGCGCTGCTTCTATGCGCCGGATATGTCGTTCTGACCAGCGAGAGCTCCGGCCTCAGGTCGGCCTGGCTTGCGGCAATTCGTTCAAAAGCCAGTCGCGAAAGGCGCGGATCTTCGGGGCGTTGCGCCGGCTTTCAGGATAGGCCAGCCAGTAATGGGACCCTTCGTGGCAAATGAGGTCGAAGGGCTGGATGAGGCGGCCCATGGCCAGTTCCTCGGGGTAGAAGGCCGGTGTCAGCATGGCCACCCCCTGGCCGGCCACGGCGGCCTGTGCTTCGAAGGACTGGGCGCCCAGCCGGCTGCGGGGCCGGCTTTCGAGATCGGCACCGCTGACGCCGGCGGCCGTCAACCAGATCTTCCACCATGGGTCGCCGGGATCGATCAGCCGGAGTTTCAAGAGGTCGGCGGGTGTCGACAGGCCGCCGATGCTTGCTGCCAGCTCCGGGCTCACCATCGGCGTGAAATCGACCTTCATCAGGTGATGGCAGCGCAGGCCGGGCCAGTCTCCTTTGCCGGCCCGGATGGCGACATCGGCCTCGGTCTGGGCAAAATCGATCATCTCCTGGCCCGTTTCCAGCCGAACGGCGATCGCCGGGTTCTTGAGCTGGAACGAGCCGATATGCCGCGCCAGCCAGCGCGAGGCGAAGGTGGCCGTGGAATGGATGTTCAGCGTGCCCTCGGTGCTGTTGCGCGCATGGGCGACGGCCTCCTGCAGCAGGTCGAAGGCCTCCGAGACCTTCGGTGCCAGGCGCTGGCCGGCCTCGGTCAAGGAAATCCGGCGCGTCTGGCGCAGGAACAGCGGCTCGCCAATGCTCTCTTCCAGAAGCTTGATCTGATAGCTGACCGCCGTCTGGGTCATGCCCAGCTCTTGCCCAGCCTTGGTGAAGCTCGCCTGCCGGGCGGTCGCCTCGAAGACACGCAATGCGTTCAGCGGAAACTGGCGCGACATCTTCATGGATCAGTTCTCTTTATGGGTTTAGTCATTTATTCGTTTTGATAGATCGATGAAAATAAAGCATTTCTTTGCCTCAGGAGCAAGCTTTCGAAAAAGGCCGCTCATCAGTTTTCATGGAGGCAATCATGGCTATCGGATTGAGGAAGGCTGTTTCGCTGGGGCTTTGTTTTCTGCGCGCTTCGGCACGGGTGATCTATCGTCTGCTGCAGCCGGACGACGGCATCGAGACCTTCCTGCCGGATGACCTGAAGCGCGATGTCGGATACCGGGACGGCCGCGCCTGCCGGTCGCGCCGAGCAGAAATCCGGGATACGGCCTCCGTCTGGTCCGCCATCCTGCCGCCGCGCGGGCCGCAGTGATCGGGGTCAACCGCCTGCCGCGGACGTGATCCAATGGGTGTCCGGGTCGATGCCCCGGGCGGTCAGTATGTCCTCGACGGGTCCCAGGAAGGACCGGAACAGAGCGGTCCTGCGGTCTCTCGAGCGATCGAGCCCCTGTCGAACGCGGGCGGCGCTGAGCGTCCGGACCGAACGCCTGTTGCTTTCGAAAGCCAGGCAACGCTCGTCGAAGTCGAGGCCGCAGAAGGCGAGCAGGCGTCGCGTCTGGCCTTCCTGGTCCTGCTTTAATGCCGTCAGATCGAACTGCAGCAGGTCCGGCCCGAGCACGCTTTGCCAATGGGCCATCAGATCGGCGTACTGCGCGTAATAATGTGCCAGCCCCTCCAGATCATAGGCAAAGCGGTTACCCTCCGAGCCGAACAGGCTGGCATAGATCGACATGCAGTTCTCGATCGGCGGGCGTGTGCAGTGGACGATGCGGGCGGCGGGAAAAAGTGTCCTGATGATGCCGATCCAGCGGAAATTGAGCGGCATCTTGTCGGTGAAGCGCGGTTTGCCGCGGCCAAGCGGTGTGATCGCCGTGAGATAGGCGTCGGCCATCTCGGCCGCCACCGCGCAGCCAGCCTTGAAATCGTCCAGCGCCAGACCCGGCCGTGTCCGGTCGGCCAGGTATTTTGCGACAAGTTCGGTCATCTCGTTGCGTTCGCCGGCGCCGTGAACCTGGGCATGGGAGGACAGGATCTGCTCGGCCAGCGACGTGCCGGAGCGCGGCACGCCGACGATGAAGATCGGCGCCGGGCCGTCGCTTGATTCGAGACCGGCGAAATAGCCGGCGTCGAAATGCTGTTTCATCTGCGCGAAGACGCCGGTCTCGATGGCCGGATTGTGAGGGAGAGCGGCGCGTTTGGCGCGGTTGGCTGCATCGAGCCAGGCAAAGGCTGCCTGTGCGTTGCTCCGCACCTCTTCAGCGCGAAACAGCGCAAAGCCCAGCATGGTCTTGTCGGCACCATTGGTCGTGCCGCGAAACAGCGCTTCCAGCCTGTCGAGATCTTCGGCGGTGGGCGTAAAAGACACGGCACCGGACAGGTTGTACCAGGCCTCGGCGTCGGCAGGGCGAACGGCGACCAGCCGTCCCCACAGGTCGATGGCTTCCTCGATGCGGCCGCTGTCGCGCAGCAACGTCGCCAGGCTGCGCAAGATCGGCGGCTCGCCCGGCGCGAGAGCCAGTCCGCGTCTGAGTGCCACCTCGGCCTCCGCGTCCTGTCCGAGATCCAGCAGAATCCGGCCGAGATTGGCCAGAACCGCAGAATGGTCGGGAGCGAGCGCGGCCGCTTGCTTGATCGCGGTCAGCGCCAGTTCGAGGCGCCCCGATTGATAGAGGGTGATGGCGAGATCAAAGAAGGCTTCGGCATCGTCGGGCGCAAACGTGGCGGCCGCCAGCAACTGGCGCGCCGCCTGCTCCAGATTGCCCTGTTGGCGGCTGAGCGCCGCTAGGGATTTCAGGGTTTTCGCCTGCTCATGACGAGAGGCGGCGTCGCTTTCTGCCAGCGGTTCCAGATTGGTCGGAGAGTGTTGGCTGAGCATGGCTTTTGATTCGCGCTGGGCGGCTAGGGAACGCCGCGATCCCTCAGGAATAGGATCGGGAGCTTATCTCAGCCTTTCCGCGAGATCCCGGCGCGACATCAAGACATCAAGGCGGTCAGCAGCTCGGCTGCCACCAGGGCGGCAATCACGGCCGGGCGCTTGTCGCGCACGGCACTGCCGCCGATCGGCAGGACCAACCGGTCGATTAAGGACGGATCGCCGCCATCGCGCTGCAGCCAATGGGCAAATGTCGCCCGCTTGGTGGCTGAGCCGATCATGCCGACATAGGCCAGATCGCCGCGGGCCAGCGCCTGCCGGGCAATCAGGAAATCCAGCCCGTGGTCATGGGTCATGATGACCACGGCCGAGCCGGGCGATAGATGGGTCACCTCCGCCTCGGGCATGGCGACATGGCGCAGGGGAATGGCCGGGTGCAGCGACGGCACCGGCAGATCACGAGTCTCGATCATCGTGGCCTGCAGGGGCAGGGGGCCCAGCGCCTGTGCCAGGGCGCGGCCGACATGGCCGGCGCCGAACACCATGACTTGGCGATAGGCGTCCTGTTCTCGGCGCAAGCGTTGGCGCAGCGTTTCGGCCAGGACCGAATCGACGGGCGCGAAACGCAGTTGCGTGCGGCCGCCGCAGCACTGGCCGATCTCCGGCCCAAGCGGCACGTCGAGGATCAGCGGCAAAGGTTTGCCGGACAGCAGGGCGCGGGCATGGTCGATGGCCATGAATTCCAACTGCCCGCCGCCGATCGTGCCCCACATATCCTCCGCCGCCACCAGCATCATCGTGCCCGCATCGCGCGGCGTAGACCCCTTGGCAACCGTCACCTCGACGAGCAGGACCGCGGGGTGGGTGGCGAGAAAGCTGGAGAGATTGCAGTCAGTCATGGGCGATTTGCCCCTTGTTCGCCGAGCCACGCGCTGCGTCTGGGCTGCTGCGATTTTTTCCCGCCGGAATGGGGCAATCCGCATCCGAAAAAAGGGCCCCTCCCAAACCCTCCCCACAAGGGGGAGGGCTTAACCCAGCCTCGCCCTTGGTGGTCGAGTCGAAGCATGGCCGCGAGTCTTCTCCCCCTTGTGGGGGGTGCGGAACGGTCCGCGTAGCGGAGCAATCGATCCAGTGAATCGATTGCAGTGACAAACGCCGGCAGGCCAGAGAGGGTCTTTTTCCCATACGCCGGAGTCCTGCCACTTGCCGGGTGAGGGGCACTGCAAACTGCCTCATATCCTCTTCAGCCGTTCCACCGCCATCAGCACCCTCTCGGGGGTTGCCGGTGCGTCGAGCCTTGGGCAATGCTTGTAGTCCGCTACGCTGGCCACCGCCATGGAGAGGGCTTCGAGTACGGAATTGGCCAGCATGAAGGGCGGTTCACCGACGGCCTTGGAGCGGCCGATGGTCGGCTCGGCATTCTGCGACCAGTCGGCCAGCTTGACGTTGAAGATTTTTGGCCGGTCGGAGGCAAGCGGGATCTTGTAGGTCGAGGGGGCATGGGTGCGCAGGCGACCCTTGCCGTCCCACCACAGTTCCTCCGTCGTCAGCCAGCCCATGCCCTGCACGAAGCCGCCTTCGATCTGGCCGATATCGATGGCCGGGTTCAGCGAGCGGCCGACATCGTGCAGGATATCGGTGCGCTCCATCAGGTATTCGCCGGTCAGCGTGTCGACCGACACTTCCGAGCAGGAGGCGCCATAGGCAAAATAATAGAAGGGCGTGCCGCGACCCGATGCCCGGTCCCAATGGATCTTCGGCGTCTTGTAGAAACCGGCCGCTGATAGCTGGACGCGGCCGAAATAGGCGTGCCGAACGAATTCGGGGAAGGGGATCTCGTCCGCCCCGACGCGGATGCGGTTGGGCAAGAACTGCACATCGTCGGCGGTGACACCGTATTTTTCGACGGCGAAGGCGACCAGCCGTTCCTTGATTTGCCGGGCGGCATCATAGGCCGCCATGCCGTTGAGGTCGGAGCCGGAGGAGGCGGCGGTGGCCGAGGTATTTGGCACCTTGCCGGTCGTCGTCGCGGTGATCTTGACCCGTTCGATGTCGACCTGGAAGGCATCGGCCAGCACCTGGGCGACCTTGGTATAGAGACCCTGGCCCATTTCGGTGCCGCCGTGGTTCAGGTGGATCGAGCCATCCTGATAGACATGCACCAGGGCGCCGGCCTGGTTGAAGGCGGTCAGCGTGAAGGAGATGCCGAATTTCACCGGCGTCAGGGCGATGCCCTTCTTGATGATCCGGCTCGACGCATTGAAGTCGAGGATCGCCTTTCGGCGGGCCTGATAGTCGGACGAGGTCTCCAGCTCCTCGACCACCTGGGCGATGATATTGTCCTCGACCAGCTGGTGATAGGGCGTGATGTCTCGGCCCGAGCCCGCCTCGCCGTAAAAATTCGCCTTGCGGATCTCCAGCGGATCCTTGCCCAGCGCATAGGCGATTTCCTCGATCACCCGTTCCGCCCCCAGCATGCCCTGCGGCCCGCCGAAGCCGCGATAGGCGGTGTTGGAGACCGTGTGGGTCTTCAGGGGCTGCGAGGTCAACAGCACATGCGGATAGAAATAGCTGCTGTCGGCATGGAACAGGGCGCGGTCGGTCACCGGGCCTGAGAGATCGGCGGAATAGCCGCAGCGGGCGGCGAAATTGGCGGCAAGCGCATGAATGCGGCCGTCGCTGTTATAGGCCACGTCGAAATCCATCCGGAAGTCGTGGCGCTTGCCGGTCATGGTCATGTCCTCGTCCCGGTCGGGGCGGAACTTGACGGCGCGGTTGAGCTTCTTGGCAGCGATCGCGGCAAGGGCTGCAAACTGGTTGCCCTGGGTTTCCTTGCCGCCGAAGCCGCCGCCCATGCGCCGCACGTTGACGGTCACCGCATGAGACGGAATGTCGAGCACATGGCCGACGACATGCTGGATTTCCGAGGGGTGCTGGGTCGAGGACCACACGGTGATGTCGTCATCCTCGCCGGGGATCGCCATGGCGATATGGCTTTCCAGGTAGAAATGCTCCTGGCCGCCGATGCGCATCTGGCCTTTCAGGCGATGCTCGGCCTTGTCGAGTTCGGCTTCCGGCTCGCCGCGCTTCAGCGTCATGCCCGGCGTCACCACCGCGGCGCCGTATTGCAGCGCGCCGTCGATATCGCTCCAGTGCGGCAGGTCCTGGTATTCGACCTTGGCGAGCCTTGCCGCGCGGCGGGCCTGATCGCGGGTCTCGGCGATCACGGCAAAGATCGGCTGGCCGTGGAACTGGACCTTGTCTTCGGCGAGCAGTGGCTCGTCGTGATGGCCGCCGGAGGAGACGTCGTTGACGCCAGGCACATCCTTGCCGGTCACCACCCAGACGACGCCGGGCGCGGCGCGCACCGCCGAGAGATCCATCGACAGGATAGTCGCGTGCGCACGATCCGCCATGCCCAGCGCACCATGCAGCAGGCCGGCCGGTTCCGGAATATCGTCGATATATTCGGCACTTCCGGCCACATGCTTATGGGCTGAATCATGGCGCTGCGCGGCGTGCATCGGGCCGTTGATATACTTGTACTGCTCGTAAGCCGCCTTATCCATGGAACGGGCCTCCTTCTTCTACCCTCCCCTTGAGGGGGAGGGTCGGAGCGAAGCTCCGGGGTGGGGTGATCTGCCCGAAGCGCGAGGTTTGCCTGCTGCTCGTCTACCGCTGCAAAGATCGTGTCGAGTACGGCTTCGAATTCGTCCATGACCTCGGCATTCCAAAAACGGATGACCCGATATCCCTGGCGCTCCAGGAAAGCGGTGCGCTCGATGTCGTGCCTCGCCGACTCATCCCGCGCATGCTGGCTGCCGTCCAGTTCGATCACCAGGCCGATCTGATGGCAGGCAAAGTCCGCGATGTAGCGACCGATCTGCACCTGCCGCCGAAAATGGGTTCCCTCGATCGGGACACGCCAGAGATGGCGCCACAGCTTGCGCTCGGCATCGGTCGCCGATGCCCGCAAGCGGCGGGCACTGGTACGCTTGAACCGATCAAGCGATGACGGCGGCTTTGCCATCGGGAGAGGCCCCGGTTGGGAGGGTTTGTCGGGCATTTATAGAACAGGAGAATGGCGTAAATCACAACCGGCGGATGATCCGGTTAATGTCCCTGGTCACCCCCACCCGCCGCTGCGCGGCGACCTCCCCCCTCAAGGGGGAGGTGGAGTCCGCCTTAACGCCCCGGTCGTCCCGTCTTGCCCTTGGTCTTCTTCTGCCGCTTGACGTCGCCGGCGTCCTCGGTGGAGCCGGCACGGATGATGGATCCGCAGGGCGAGCCGGAGAGGCGGCGGCAGTAGATCCTCGGGTCAAGCCCGAGGATGACGGCGGGGAGGGAGGGGCTTGCCCCTCATCCGCCCTGCCGGGCACCTTCTTCCCGCGGGCGGGGAGAAGGGACTCGCGGCGGGCGCTTATGGCGAAGGCGCGGGGCGGTTGAGCAGAAGTCCGACATAGATGGCACCCCAGAGGGCACCCGCGGCAAAGCCGATGGCGGCGTAGAGTGGCTCAAGACCGGGTGGGGAAAAGTAGGTGTCTACGATCGACACCCAGGCCAGGAAACCGCCGCTGGCGAGGCCGCCGACGAGGATTTCCAGGATATACAGGCCGCGTCTGGTCAGTCGTCCAGCCAGCAGGGCATGGGCGATCAGGCCGGCGATGAGGGCCGGGGCGAGGAGGATCGGGTAGAGGATGGCAAGACTGAGCCACCAGTCAGCATCGAGCC
This sequence comes from Agrobacterium sp. a22-2, assembly GCF_012276985.1. Lineage (GTDB taxonomy): Bacteria > Pseudomonadota > Alphaproteobacteria > Rhizobiales > Rhizobiaceae > Allorhizobium. The sequence goes on from NZ_JAAXMM010000002.1 coordinate 469,187, forward strand.
CCAAGCCGCGACCGTGGCTGATCGAAACGACGTTCATATAGATTTCCGCAACCCCGTAGAGCAGCAGGTCCGTCAGGGCCAGGGCGAGCATGGCCCTTACGGCATTCGGTCTGGGGGCGGCGACATTCGGTCTGGGAGCGGCCTCGCTCATCGGCCCGGCCGGCCCGTCTTGCCCTTGGTCTTCTTCTGCCGCTTGACGTCGCCGGCGTCCTCGTAGGAACCGACGCCGGATTTGGCGCGGATGATGGGTTTGGGATCGGAGGTGGATCCTCGGGTCGGGCCTGAGGATGGCGGCTCGGAGGGTGGGGCCTGCCCCTCATCCACCCTGCCGGGCACCTTCTCCCCGCGGGCGGGGAGAAGGGACTCGTCGCGCACGCCCGGCTTCGGTTTGTCCGGGAGCTTGCCGGGGACCGGTTTTTCGGTGCGGCCGACGGTCATTTCGTCGAGGGTGTTCTTGCGGAACAGCGAGGAGGTGTCGCGGCCGCCCTCGGCGCGGCCGGGGATCTGGCCCTCGCGGCGCACGGGGACGGCCATGTCCGTGCCCGGACCCATGTTGTCGAGATCGGGTTTGGCGAAATAGCTGGCTTTACCCGCCCCTTGAGGGGGAGGGGCGGACCGCAGGTCCGGGGT
>NZ_JAAXMM010000030.1 GCF_012276985.1 Agrobacterium sp. a22-2
GCCTCCCCACCCTCCCCACAAGGGGGAGGGCTTAACCCAGCGGCACCTTCTACGGATAGAGCCGAGCGGTTTCCGCGAGTCTTCTCCCCCCTTGTGGGGGAGATGGCCGGCAGGCCAGAGAGGGTCTTCTTTCTCCCATCCCACTACTCCACCGTCACCTCGGTCCGCTCGCCGGCCTTGATGCTGGCGGGTTTTTCCTTGGGCGCGACATCGCCCTGGTAGCTGACCCGTACGATATAGTCGCCGGGCGGTATCGTCTCGTTGAGGACCTCTCCGTAATTGCCGGTTATGTCCTTCTGCCGCCCCTGGATGTCTTTCTTGGCGCCGACCACCTCGATGCGGTCGGCGCCGGGCGCCGTGACGGCGAGTACCCCGCCATTGATGTTGACGCTGACCTCGACGCGCTCGCCCGCCTTGACCGAAAACGGCGTTTCGCCGGAGGCCTGGCCAAGCTGGGCCTTCAACACGAAATCGCCGGCGGGAATGTCGAGCGTCCGGTCGATGCCATAGCTGCCCTCGATGGCCGTGGGCTCGCCGTTGATGTCCTTGGTGACCGAGACGACGTCGAAGCGGATGCCGTCCTCCTCGACGTCGGGGCCGCCCTCGGCATAGACGGCCTTGGGAACCACCACGCCGGTGCCGATCACCACATCCTTGGCCACGGTTTCCCCGGCCTTGACGCTGGCTCTGTCCGTCACCTTCGCCACGCCGATGCTGGCCTCGATGTCGATATCGCCGGCCGGCACGTAAAAGGCGCGCTCGCCATAGCCGCCATCCGAAAAGCTGCCCTGCCGGATGTCGATACGGGCGCTCTCGTCGCGTTCGCCGCCGGGCGTGCGCATCGGCTTCAAGATCAGGATGCCGGCCTCGAAATTGACCTTGATCTCGCTGACTTCGTCCGCCTTCACCTCGAAGGGCACTTCGCGCGACAGTTCGGCCAGTCGGGCCATGGCCACGTAGCGCCCAGGGGGCAGGGTGGTCTCATAGGTGGCGTCGTAGCCGCCGTCGAGCGAATCGGCCAGCCGCTCGCCATTGGCCGCGGTCGGATAGATATCCCAGCGCACCTCGGCCAGATCGCCGAGCGATGGGCCGCCTTCGGAAAGCACGGCATCGGTGCGCAGGTTGAAGCTCGGAGCGGGCGGTTGCGGCGTCGGTGGCGGCACGACCGGGGCCGGCTCCGGCTCGGGCGTGGGTGCCGGTTCCGGCGCGGGCGGCGCTTCGGCCACCGTCGTGGTCAGCGCCTCGGCCAGTTCCCCGGCGTCGGAAGCCTGCAGATAGCGCCCGCCGGTGTTCTCCGCCAGGCAGGCCACCTGCTTGCCTTCCTCCGCCGTCAGCCCGAAGCCGACCACATGGGCGGTAAAGTCCACGCCATTGCGCTCCAGCTCGTCGGCAAGGGCGCAAGGGTCGGCAGCGCAGGTCTCCAACCCGTCCGTCACCAGAATGACGGTTGCCTTCTCCTCGGTATATTTCAGCGCCTCGGCCGCCTGTTTCACGGCCGCCGACAGGGGCGTCTTGCCCTTCGGATTGATGGTGCCGACAAAGGCCGAAATGGCCTCTGTGCTGCCAGCCGTCGGCGGCACGGCAAGCTCGATATCCGCGCAGGAGCCTTTTTCGCGATGACCATAGACCATTAGCCCCAGCGCGGTTTCGGAGGGCACGCTTTTCAGAACCGTGTCCAGCGTTTCGCGGGCAATGGTCATCTTGGCCTTGCCGTCGATCTGCCCCCACATCGAGCCGGAAGCATCGAGAACGATGATCGACTGCTCGGCCGCCCGTGCGGCACCCGCCGCGCCGAGCATCAGTGCTGTGGCCGTGGCGATCGCGTACAGTGTGCGCATGTCTGACATCCCTGTTTGCCGTTATGGCGGGCCTGCCTGCCGGATTTCCCGGCTGTTTTTACATGGGCCGCGCAAGTCGGGCAAGCGACATGCGTCACAGCAAACCGACGGCGGCACGACGGTTGTTCCATCGCAAATGGATTATTTTGAGATGCCGGCGCCAACCTTCAGGGTTTGGTAACCAAGTTCGGTAACCATAAGCATTGTGTTTCAGCGTAACCCGGTTCCCGCGTCAGCGTAAACAGTGAGTATCCGATGGCTTCAGTATTTTCGCTCGCCGATCTTCGCCGCGCCGATGGCGCAAACTCCTGGATCGATACGATCATCAAGGGCGATTGCGTGGCAGCACTCGAAGCCCTGCCGGACAATTCGGTCGATGTGATCTTCGCCGACCCACCCTATAATCTGCAGCTCGGCGGTGCGCTTCACCGTCCCGATCAGTCGCTGGTCGATGCCGTCGACGATGCCTGGGACCAGTTCGCATCTTATGAGATCTACGATGCCTTCACACGCGCCTGGCTGCTCGCCTGCCGCCGCGTGCTAAAGCCGACCGGCACCATCTGGGTGATCGGCTCCTACCACAATATCTTCCGCGTCGGCACGACCCTGCAGGATCTCAACTTCTGGATCCTCAACGACATCGTCTGGCGCAAGACCAATCCCATGCCCAATTTCAAGGGCCGCCGTTTCCAGAATGCCCATGAGACGATGATCTGGGCCTCGCCGGATCCGAAGACCAAGGGCTATACCTTCAACTACGACGCCCTGAAGGCCTCCAACGACGACGTGCAGATGCGCTCCGACTGGCTGTTCCCGATCTGCGCCGGCGCCGAGCGGCTGAAGGGCGAGGACGGCAAGAAGATCCATCCGACCCAGAAGCCGGAAGCGCTCTTGGCCCGCATCATCATGGCCTCCACCAAGCCCGGCGATATCGTGCTGGATCCGTTCTTCGGCTCGGGCACCACGGGGGCGGTCGCCAAGCGTCTCGGCCGCCACTTCGTCGGCATCGAGCGCGAGCAGGACTACATCGACGCGGCGTCTGCCCGCATTGCCGCCGTCGAGCCGCTCGGCAAGACCGAGCTGACCGTGCTGACCGGCAAGAAGGCCGAACCGCGTGTTGCCTTCAACACCCTGGTCGAAAGTGGTCTGGTCAAGCCCGGCCAGGTGCTGTCCTGCGCTAAGCGCCGGCACATGGCCATCGTGCGTGCCGACGGCACGCTCGTCTCCGGCGGCGACGCCGGCTCCATTCATCGCCTTGGCGCCAAAGTCCAGGGTCTTGATGCCTGCAACGGATGGACCTTCTGGCATTTCGAAGAGGGAGCAACCCTGCGCCCCATCGACGACTTGCGGTCAATCATCCGCAATGGTCTGGCAAAGTTGGATTAACGGTCCGCCCAGCTTTGTCAGACCGGTCATTCTTCTCTCGGTTTTCGTACCTTCAGTCCCGAGAGGAGATGTTTGGCGCCCGGAACCCTCGCGGTTGCGGGCGCCATCTTCGTTTTAAAGGGCTTCGGCCGCTCAGTAATCCGTCACATCGACGCGGATGATTCGTCCCGCATCGTCGAAGGTGATCGTCTCCTCGCCATGCCGCACCAGCGCCTCGCCGGTTTTCGAATGGGTGGCGTTCAGCGACCACACGGCCCGCGCCGCCATGGGCGAAACAGCCTCCACCGACTCGTCCAGCGCCACCTGATCCGGATAGGTGTCGAAATAGCTGCGAAAAGCCTGCAGGATCGCCGGTCGGCCCTCAAGCGCCCCCACCTTGATCGAGCCATAGACGGCATCCTCGGCAAAGAACGCCTCGATCGTTGCAAAGTCCAACCCGTTGATGGCGGCATGGAAGCGATGGACGGCGGCGACGGGGTCGAAAGGCATGGGCTATTCCTGGTGAATTCTGATCTGCGGCATGACCCGATCAAAGCTGATCGGGTCGATCGAGGCAAGGGCTGCCAACATGAGGAGACCTCCAGTTTCGGACAAGTCCGGCTTCCTAAAGCTCGTGCCACGTCAAGGAGAGGAGTGCCCGTGTCGGCATTGATGGATCAGGCGAAGCAGCAGTTCAACCGGGGCGATCTTCAGATCGCGCTGGCGACGCTTAATCGTCTGATGACCGAAGAGCGCCGCAATGCCGATGCCTTCATCCTGGCCGCCACCATCCATGAAAAACTCGGCGACCGGGTCGCCGCCGCCGGCCTGTTTGCCGGCGCCATCGATCTGACGGCCAAGCTGCGCCGCGAAGTGGCGTTCAGAGCCGCCGGCCACTATGTCGCCGTCAACGACAATGCCGCAGCGCTTGGCGCACTGCAGACCCTTTACCGGCACCTGCCCGACGACGTCGACGTCAACCATTCGATCTGCAGCCTCTATCGCGAAGCCGGCCGCTATGACGAGGCGCTGCCCTTTGCCCGCAGCCTCTTGAGCATCGGCCGCACTTTCGGCAATTTCCTCAATGCCGGCATCGTTCTGTCGGGCCTTGGCCGCTACGAGGAGGCCTATCCGGCCCTTAAGCGCGCCCATCAGGAAAAGCCGCAGGAACGGCTGGCGCTCAGCGAACTGTTCTGGTGCGCCGCCAATCTCTGCGATTTTACCACCGCCGACCGCCTGCAGCGTCAGTTGGAAGAGGCCTATGCGCGGGAGGGCGACGCGGCCGATATCCGTGAAAACGCCTTCCGCGCCATCACCTGGTCGGGCGACGAGGCCTATCACGCGCTCTGTGCCCGCCGCACCGCCGCCACCCTGTTTCCGCCGGCCGTGACCGCCCGCCCGCTGCGGGTGAGAGCTCCCGGCGAGCGCCTGCGCATCGGCTATCTCTCCTGCGATTTCTTCGAGCACGCCACCATGGCGCTGTTTGCCGGCGTGCTGGAAGCCCATGACCGTAACCGCGTCGAGATTTTTGGCGTCTGCCACACCGCGGCCGGCAATCGAAAAGGGCCGATGCGGCAACGCTTTCTCGCCTCCGTCGAACATCTCGTCGATATCCTCGACCTCGACGACGATGCTGCGGCCAGGGTCATCGCCGCACTCGATCTCGATGTCCTGGTCGATCTGAAAGGCTTTACGCAAGGAAACCGGCTCGGCATTTTCAGCCGCCGCCCGGCGCCGGTGCAGGTCACCTATCTCGGCTTTCCCGGCAGCGTCGCCGGCGTCGGCATCGATTACGCGCTGACCGATGCCGTGGTCACCCCGCCGGAAAGCCAGCCCCATTATGCGGAAAAACTGCTGCCGCTGTCGCCCAGCTACCAGTGCAACGACGCCGCGCGTGCCGCCGTGATGCGGCAGGGGTCGCGGGCCGATCATGGTCTGCCGGAAGACGCCGTAGTCTTCTGCTCCTTCAATCAGGCGCAAAAGATCCGCGGTCCGGTCTTTGCCGTCTGGATGGACATTTTAGGTAAGGTCGACGGTTCGGTTCTGTGGCTGGCCGATCAGCCGGCCATGGCGAAAGTCAATCTGAAAGCGGCGGCGCAGGCTGCCGGCATTGCGCCCGAACGGCTGGTATTCGCACCGAAACTGCCGATGGCCGAGCACCTCCAGCGCCTCTGCCAGGCCGATATCGGACTCGACACCGGGCCTTACAATGGCCATACCACGACGTCAGATGCGCTGTGGTGCGGCGTGCCGGTGGTCTCTTTCAGGGGCACGAGCTTTGCCGGCCGGGTCAGCGAAAGCCTGTTGACGGCGGTCGGCCTGCCCGAACTGGTCGCACACGATTTATCCGAATTCGGCCGCCTGGCGGCCGATCTGGCGCAGGATGGGGTCCGCCAATCCCTCCTGCGCCAGCACTTGATCAAGGCCCGCGAAAGCGCTCCGCTGTTTGACACGGCAGCGCTGACGCGGCAGATCGAGTCAGCGCTCGAAGGCATTTGCCACTAGCGCTTAAGCCTCGGAACCCACCCGGATCGTATAATCCCGCGGTATCCCGACGGTGACGTCGAACCACGCCGACGCCTTGGCGCGCTGCTGATGGGCATCGAAGGCGGCCCGGTCGACAAACACTTCCGACACCATGAAGCGCCCGGCCACATCGCCGCTTTCTCTGACCTCGAAAGACAGGCAGCCGGGCTCGGCCAGCGTCAGCCTGATATGCTCGGGCAGGGCAGCCCGCACCTGCTCCAACCGCTCCGGCGGCACGTCGATATGCCCATCGAGAAAGATGCGCAGGTCCTTAAGGTCGGTCATGCATGTCCTTCTGTCTTGCCGGTTCGTGTGGATATGTCGAAGATACCTTGGCACACCCTCCGGCACAATCAAACCGCAACCGGTGTTCTTAAAAAACCTAACATCTTGGGTTATCTTGTAGTCTCGATACCTGGGAAAAATATCATGGCTGACGTTTCGGATGCAGAACTGATCGAAGCAAAACAACGCTGGCAGGCTGAGCGCGCCGAGCGGCCGGCCCCTGTCTCGGTAGACTACGATCCCGTCTCCGGCCGCATCACCGTGGAGTTTACCAACGGTGCCGCCTTCATGGTGCCGGCTCGCGCGCTTGAGGGCCTGGAAGAGGCGAGCGATGCGCAGCTGGCTGAGGTCGAATTGCTGGGCGAAACCGGTCTGCATTGGGAAAGCCTGGATATCGACTACACGATTTCCGGCCTGATGTCCGGCGTGTTCGGCACCAGAGCCTTTATGGAGGCCCAGCGTCGAGGCGGCCAATCGCGATCCCCCGCCAAGATCGCCGCCAGCCGCGCCAACGGTACCAAAGGCGGTCGGCCGCGTAAGTCGGCGTGAAGGGACCTTTGGGTGACACAGTAGACGATAATTGTCGTCTGCATGTGGTGCGTGCCCGCCGTTGCCATTTCTCATAAGGCCACGCAAGTAAAAACAGTCCCCTCCCAAACCCTCCCCACAAGGGGGGAGGGCTTAACCCAGCCGCACCCTCTATGGAAACCGCACCCTCTATGGAAAAAAGCGAGCGGCTTCGTCCGGGTCTTCTCCCCCTTGTGGGGGAGATGGCCGGCAGGCCAGAGAGGGTCTTTCTCATATGTAATAACCGTGCCAGGTGTGGGGGAGATGCCCGGCAGGGGCAGAGGGGGGTAACCGACGCGCACTGAGCGATCGGGTTCAGCCCCTAAACCCGCACGCCCCGCGCGACCAAATCCTCGCGCAACCGGTCGGCGCCGGTGAAGTGCACGGCCTGCCAGCCGGCGCTGATGGCGCCTTCGACATTGGGGTAGGAATCGTCGATGAAGATGGTGTGAGCCGGCTCCAGCCCGAAGGTTTCGGCATGGCGCTTGTAGATCGCAACGTCCGGCTTGATCAGGCCCACTTCGCCCGACACCGTCACGCCGCGCGCGAGGTTAAGGAACGGATACATCTCCTGGGCTTCCCGAAACGTATCGGCAGCGAAATTGGTGAGCATCGTCACATCATGACCATCGGCGATCAGGCTTTTGAGGATCTCGACCGAACCGTCATAGGCGTGCGGCACCATTTCGCGCCAATATTGCCGGAATGCCCGGATCTGCGCCTCGCGCTCGGGATGAAGGGCGATCAGCTCGGCCTCCGCCTCGGCCCAGGAGCGGCCGCGGTCCTGCTCGATATTCCAGTCATGGGTGCAGACCGTGTCGAAGAAATGCCTACGCTCGGCATCATCGGGAATGATGCGGCTGAAGGGCAGGTTGGGGTCGTAATGGATCAGCACTTTGCCGATGTCGAACACGATGTGGCGAATCTCGTCAGCCATGGATCATCCTTTTGGCGGTTGGAACGCGGTCGGAATAGCCTGCGCGATGACTTTTTTCATGACAGTCGGCAGCGCCTGCGCATCAAGATTTGTGACCGGTTCCCACCAACCGTCATCGCCGCTGCGTGTGGTGATCTGGGCGCGGAAGATCGACAGCCTCAGTTCGAAATGGGTGAAGACATGCGAGATCGCCCCGCAGGCCTGCCAGGCGGCCGCAAACGGCGCGCCGTCCTCGCTGTCGTCGCCGTCGATGCGCGCCGTCCAGCCGGTGGTAGGAACCTCCGTCATGCCGCCGAGCAAGCCGCTGTCCTTGCGCCGCCTGAGCAGGATTTCGCCGTCGCCATTGACCGCCACATAGGCCGCGCCGATGCGCACCGGCTTGTCCTTCTTCTTCTGCTTCACCGGGAAACGCTCCGGATCGTCGGCCTTCAGCGCCAGGCAGGCGCCGTTGAACGGACAGAGCGCACAGGCCGGCCGTTTCGGCGTGCAGATCGTCGCGCCCAGATCCATCATCGCCTGGGCAAAATCGCCCGGCCGGTCGGAAGGCGTCAGCGCCGCGACGCGGGCCTTCATCACAGGCTTGGAGCCGGGCAGGGGCGCGTCGATCGTATAGAGCCGCGAGATCACCCGCTCGACATTGCCGTCCATCACCGCGGCTGGCCGGTTGAAGGCGATCGCCGCCACGGCGGCGGCCGTATAATCGCCGATGCCCGGCAGGTCTCTCAAGCCCGCCTCGGTATCGGGAAAGACGCCACCATGCTCGAACGCCACAGCCTCGGCGCATTTCTTCAGGTTGCGGGCTCGGGCGTAGTAGCCAAGCCCCGCCCATGCGGCCATCACGTCCTCGACCGGCGCCCTGGCCAGATCGGTCACCGTCGGCCATAGGCTTAAGAATTTCGCGAAATAGGCCTTCACCGCCTGAACGGTGGTCTGCTGCAGCATCACCTCCGACATCCAGATATGGTAGGGATTTGGCCGGATACCCTTGGCCGCCATACCAGGCGAAATGCGCCAGGGCAGGTCGCGGTGATGCCGGTCGTACCAGGCAAGCAGTGCCTGCGCGCTCGGGTCTGTGGCGGTCTTTAAGGTCATGATTTGCCGGAATGGGTAAAAGGGCCTTATAATTGGGCAAATCAGTCTTGTCGATCAAGGCATGGGGCGAGCTTCGAGCCGCCGTCCCTCAAATAGTGGACCATCATGAAGCCCAGCAGGCGCGGCGCCATCCAGATTTCCGAAGCGGCCAATGGCATCATCGATCCGGTGATTGCCAGGCGCGCCGGCATTTCCACGGCCCTGCTCGGCTCGTGGCCGGAAATCGCCGGCCAGGATTTCAGCGATTGCACCCGGCCGGAAAAGATCGCCTGGCCGCGCCGCGATTATCCCGGCGACAGTGGCGGTAGCCGGCCGGGCGTGCTGACCATTGCCTGCGAAGGGGCGCGCGCTTTGTTTTTGACCCATGCCCAGGGCGAGTTGATCGCCCGCATCAACAGCTTTTTCGGCTATCCCGCGATCGGCCAGATCCGCATTGTCCAGAAGCCGGTATCGCAGACCTTCAAGCATGCCGCGCCGCCGCGCAAGCTGCAGGGCGAAAAGGCCGAGCGGCTGGCCGGCCTGATGGAGGGCATCGAGGACGACAAGCTGCGCCAGGCCATCGAGCGGCTCGGTACCGGCGTCCTGTCAAAGCGCAAGACATGAAAGTTTTGTCATTTGAAAATCCGGCTCTTTTCGGTCACAGATCTTTGAACAGCCGTCGTCAACCATGCCTTGTTTGCGGCACTGTAGCGATATAACCACTGTTCCAGTCTTCAAAAACCTCAATGCGGGTGAAATCCATGTCGATATCCGAACTGAACCTTACCAAGCGCCACCTGCTGGCCGGCATCGCCACGGCAGCCGTCGGCGTCACGCTCGGCGCGCCTGTCGCCTTTGCCGCCGCTGAAGTGCCGGCCGCCGACCGCGATGTCGACATGGAAGCCGTGCTGAAGCCGGGTGGCCTGCCGGAAAAGGCCATTGGCGATGCCAATGCGCCGGTCAAGATCGTCGAATACATGTCGATGACCTGCCCCCATTGCGCCAATTTCCATGAAAAGACCCTGCCGGCGATCAAGGAAAAATACGTCGATACGGGCAAGGTGTATTTCATCATCCGCGAGTTCCCCTTCGACCCGGCCGCCACCGCCGCCTTCATGCTGGCGCGCTGCGCGCCCGAGCCGCAATACTTCAATTTCGTCTCGATGTTGCTGAAGCAGCAGCGCAGCTGGGCGGCTCCCGCCGACGGCGATGTGCGCGGCGCCATGCTGCAGATGTCCAAATTGGCCGGTTTTACACAGGAGAGCTTCGAAGCCTGCTTGACGAACGCCCAACTTGCCGCTGATGTGTCGGCTGTAAGGGACCGCGGAGCGAATGACTTCGGCGTCAACTCGACTCCGACCTTCTTCATCAACGGCAAGAGCTATTCTGGAGACATGTCGGTTGAATCCATGTCGGCGCTCATCGACAGCCTGCTCTGATTTGTCCGACCGTATTGCAACGGGCGGCGGGGACACCCGCGCGCCCGTTTTTCACCTCCCCCTTGAGGGGGGAGGTCGCGCGAATGCGCGGGTGGGGGTGACACTCCGGGCGATCACCCCACCCCGGAGCTTTGCTCCGACCCTCCCCCTCAAGGGGAGGGTGGATCGATGAAATTCAACCGCCTGCGCGTGCTCGGCTTCAAGTCCTTCGTCGAGCCCACCGAATTCATCATCGAGCGCGGCCTCACCGGCGTCGTCGGGCCAAATGGCTGCGGTAAGTCCAATCTGGTCGAAGCGCTGCGCTGGGTGATGGGCGAGAATTCCTACAAGAACATGCGCGCCTCGGGCATGGACGACGTGATCTTTTCCGGCTCCGGCAACCGCCCGGCGCGCAACAGTGCCGAAGTCGGCCTCTTTCTCGACAATTCCGACCGCACCGCACCCGCTGCCTTCAACGACCAGGACGAGATCCAGGTGACGCGCCGCATCGAGCGCGAAAACGGTTCGGTCTACCGCATCAATGGCAAGGAGGCCCGCGCCAAGGATGTGCAGCTGCTGTTTGCCGATGCCTCGACCGGTGCGCGCTCGCCCTCCATGGTCGGCCAGGGCCGTATCGGCGAGCTGATCCAGGCCAAGCCCCAGGCCCGCCGGCAATTGCTGGAAGAGGCCGCCGGCATTTCCGGCCTGCATTCCAGGCGCCACGAGGCCGAGCTGCGCCTGCGCGCCGCCGAAGGCAATCTCGAACGTCTCGAAGACATTACCAGCCAGCTGGAAAGCCAGATCGAGAGCCTGAAGCGTCAGGCCCGCCAGGCCAATCGTTTCAAGATGCTGTCGGCCGACATCCGCGCCCGCGACGCCATGCTGCTGCATATCCGCTGGGTGCAGGCCAAGGAAGCCGAGGGCGAGGCCGAAAGCGCGCTCAACCAGGCAACCGCGCTGGTGGCCGAACGCGCCCAGGCGCAGATGGAAGCCGCCAAGGCTCAAGCCGTCTCCAGCCTGAAGATGCCCGAGCTGCGCGAGGAGGAAGCCCGCGCCGCCGCCGCCCTGCAGCGCCTGCAGATCGCCCGCACCCAGCTGGAAGAAGATGCCGGACGGCTGATGAAGCGCCGCGACGAGCTGACCCGGCGGCTCGCCCAGCTCGACGAGGATATTCGCCGCGAGGAGCGGCTGGTGGCCGACAATGCCAGCATCCTCGACCGCCTGAGCGCTGAAGAAGCCGAAATCGAGGAGGCGCTGGCCGATTCCGGCCGCACGGCGGAAGAATTGCGTGAAGCCTTCGAAATTGCTGCCGACACGCTGGCCGAAAGCGAACGGCTGTTTGCCGCGCTGACCGCCGAGCGCGCCGAGGCCTCTGCCGGCCGCAACCAGCTGGAACGCGCCATTGCCGACCTTTCGGAGCGCCGCGGTCGGCTGACCCGCCAGGCCGAAGAGGCCGGCCGCGAGCTCGAACAGATCGCCGGACGGCTGGCCAGCTTGGCTGATCCCGATGAGAAGCGCGACATGGTCGAGGCGGCCGAAATCGCGCTGGAAGACTGCGAAACGGCAGCCGGCGATGTCGAAACAGCCCTTGCCGAAGCCCGCCGCTTCGAAAGCCTCGCCCGTGCCCCGCTGGAGGCCGCCCGCGCCAAGGTGGCGGCCCTGGAAACCGAGGCCAGGACGATCGCAAAAATCCTGTCCTCGTCCGGCACATCGGGCGAATTTTCGCCGGTGGCCGAAGAGCTGCGCGTCGATCGCGGATTCGAGACCGCCGTCGGGGCCGCGCTTGGCGACGATCTGGAAAGCCCGACCGATCCGCGCGCCCCGGCTTACTGGAGCGGCATAGGTGCGGGTACCGACGACCCGTCGCTGCCGGCCGGCGCCGTGGCGTTGATCGGCCATGTCACGGCACCGCCGGCACTTTCGCGGCGCCTGAAGCAGATCGGCATTGTCGATCTGTCTGTGGCCGAACAGTTGATGGCGCAATTGGCGCCCGGCCAGCGTCTTGTGACCCGCGAAGGCGCGGTCTACCGCTGGGATGGCCATGTCACCGGCTCGGAAGCGCCGAGTGCGGCGGCCCTGAGACTCGCCCAGAAGAACCGCCTGGCGGAACTCGGCGACGAGATCGACGAGGCGAAAAGCCAGGCGCTTGAGGCCGAAGAACGCCGGGCAGCCGCTCTCGAAGCGATTGGCGTGGAGGAAAAGCGGCTGGCCGAGGCGCGCGATCGCCAGCGCCTGGCCGCCCGCCAGCTGGCCGAGGCCCGCGAGGCGCTGTCGGCCGCCGAGCGGGCGTCTGGCGAGCTGCTGCGGCGCCGCGACGTGGTCGAGGAGGCCCTGAACGGCCTGCAGGCGCAGATCGAGGAGGCGGCAGCCCAGGCAGAGGATGCGGCCATCGCGCTGGAAGAAGCCCCCGATGTCAGCGATCTCGACCGGCGGCTGCGCGAGCAGCAGATGGAGGTGGCGACCGGCCGCGGCCTGGTGGCCGAGGCGCGCGCCCGCCACGAAGGGCTTGCCCGCGAAAACGACCAGCGCAACCGCCGCATCCTGGCAATCCGCCAGGAGCGCAGCACCTGGGCGGCTCGCGCCAAAAGCGCCGAGGAGCATATCGCCACCCTGCGCGACCGCGAGGCCGAGGCCCGCGACGAGGTGATGGACCTCGAAATGGCGCCCGACGAATTCGAGGAAAAGCGCCGCGCCCTGATGAACGAGCTGGAAAAGGCGGAGGCTGCGCGGCGCGGCGCCGCCGACCGGCTGGCGGAGGCCGAAACCCGCCAGCGCGATGCCGACCAGAAGGCCGCCGCCGCCCTGTCTGCCCTTGCCGAATGCCGCGAGCAGCGCGGCCGCGCCGAGGAGCGGCTGATGTCGGCCCGCGACCGCCGCAAGGAAGGCGAGGCGCGCATCCAGGACGCCCTGTCGGTGCCGCCGCACGAGGCCTTCCGGCTGACCGGGCTCAAAGCCGACGACGCCATGCCGGATCTGCGCGAAGTCGAGCGCGAGCTCGACCGGCTGAAAATGGAGCGCGAGCGCCTCGGCGCCGTCAACCTGCGCGCCGAGGAAGAGCAGAAGGAACTGTCCGACAAGCTGGCGGCGCTGATCAAGGAGCGCGACGACGTGATCGACGCCATCCGCAAGCTGCGCGGCGCCATCCAGAGCCTCAACCGCGAGGGCCGCGAGCGGCTGCTGGCCGCCTTCGACATCGTCAACGTGCAGTTCCAGCGGCTGTTCACCCACCTGTTCAACGGCGGCACGGCCGAGCTGCAGCTGATCGAAAGCGACGACCCGCTCGAGGCCGGCCTCGAAATCCTCGCCCGCCCGCCGGGCAAGAAGCCGCAGACCATGACGCTGCTCTCGGGCGGCGAGCAGGCGCTGACCGCCATGGCGCTGATCTTCGCGGTGTTCCTCACCAATCCGGCGCCGATCTGCGTACTGGACGAAGTCGATGCGCCGCTCGACGACCACAATGTCGAGCGCTATTGCAACCTGATGGACGAAATGGCGGCCTCCACCGAGACCCGCTTCGTCATCATCACCCACAACCCCATCACCATGGCCCGCATGAACCGCCTGTTCGGCGTCACCATGGCCGAACAGGGCGTGTCCCAGCTGGTCTCGGTCGATCTGCAGACGGCCGAACAGCTGCGCGAGCGGGATGTGGTGTGAGACGTTGCCAACACACGGCGCCGCCCTTGTCTTGTTGACCCGTATCCGGGATACGCGTAATGTCGTTTCGTAGGGAGACCAACGATGACGGTACAGCAAAGGATCAAGAAATATCGTCAAAGCGGTGGTGCAGCAGATCTCGTGCGTGTCGAGGTGCTGGTGCCCGTCGAACGGCGCGCCGATATTCTCGCCTCTGCCGCGGCGATGCGCTCGAAACATCGAAACGACAAGGTGCGGCAGCAACAGCAAATCGATGAAGCGCTGGCGCGTTATGGGGCGCGAATTCTCGACAATATCGACCTCGACCGATTGCCGGATCTTGGCTCGAAGACAAGGGTGGTTGCAAACGCCCTGATCGAGCGCGGCGACGCCAGGGCCTACGCGCTGGGGCGGCGCATGCTGAGCGAGCTGTGAGTTTGACGATGGCGTTAACGCTGCTTCAGAAGGACATTCTCGCTTCGATATCCGCCAACCGATCGGAGACCAGCTATATCGCCGGAGGCGTCGTTCTCAACAAGGACTGGCCTCGCCTGTCTGACGATATCGACATTTTTCACGACACGGACGAGGAAATCGGAGCTGCGGCGGATCTCGATATCGGAAAGCTGCAAAGCGACGGCTTTGGTGTCAACGTGATCGTCCGGATCTATGGCTGTGTCGAGGCAGAGGTTACAAATGCCAGCGAGGCAACGCTCATTCAGTGGATGAGCGAGTCCAGAATCCGATTTTTTCCGCTTGTGCGCGACAGCGAATGGGGAGCCAGACTTCATCTGGCCGACCTTGCGGTCAATAAAGTCCTAGCGGCATCCACGAGGACCAAGGCGAGGGATTTCGTCGATCTCATCCAGATCGAGGCGAACTATTGCCGGCTTGGGCCGCTTCTCATGGCCGCATCGGGAAAACCGCCGAATTACTCTCCGGTCAGACTTGCAGACGAGATCAGGCGTCGCGGCCTTTCCATTCCGAAAGAGGACTATGAGTCGGTGCGAGGATTGCCGACCGAAATGTCGGCAGGGGTGATCCGGGACAAGTTGGTAGCGGCTCTGGATCGGGCAGAAGAGTATGTCCGGACAGCACCCGTGGAAATCGTTGGCCTGCTCGCCGTGGGATCAAAAGGCGTGCCGCAGGAAGTGTCGGAAACCACCTCTGAACGCCTGCAGTTTCGCAAGGCGACATCGGAGCCGGAACTGATGCCATCCCTTCCAGAGGTTACGACAAACTGGACGGGTGATCTCTGATGCGGCTCTCACTCGGGCGACAGGCAGCAAGAGCCGCCCTCCTCCTCGCCACGCTCACATTCCCCATCCCCTCGACCGCCGCCGAGCCCCTATCCGGCAAATTCCTAGCCGATGTCATCGCCACATCTGAGCCCCATCGCGACAGCCTTATCGCGCTGCTGAAAGGCCGGCGCGGGTTGCCGTCCTGGGTGCGCAACATGGTCGGTCAGCCGCGCTATGTGGCGCTGGCCTCCGAGCGGTTCGACATTGCCGGCCAGGCGATGCAACGTTTCAGGGCCTGCCAGCCGGGGCGCTGCGATGCCAGCCGGATCTGGGTCCTTTATTCGGCCGATGGAAAACGGGTTGTGGCGCGGGTAGCGGACGAGGAGCTTGGTGAAACCCTGTTCGGTGATCCCTCCGTGGAGGAGTTGCAAGCGCTCCAACGCTAGTAATCGCCTCGGCGCCGACGTCTCGCCTCGGCGCCAAAACTCACGCCCGCCAGAACGGCCGCCCTGCCTGTTCTTCCGCCTGCGCCCGGGTCAGTCCGAAATCTCTCAGCATCTCGTCGGTGAAACCAGGCAGATCGCGCTGCATGCGCTGGCGCTCGCGATGGCGCCGCCAGCAAAGCCCGAGCATGGCCACCAGCCGCGCCAGCACGGCCGTTTTCGGATGTTTGCGGGCAAAGAGCCGGGCCTGCAGGTCGACCCTGCCGATGATCCGGCTGTCGGCGGGAAGGCGGACGGTCATGGGCGTTTCTCCTGTCTTGAGATGCTGGAAGATTACGCCTATTGCTGAAAGAAAAAATTGAATAATAAGAATGGAACCTGTGAATTAAAGTGACATAAGGTCGCCCCATGGAACAGCTGCCGCCGCTTGCATCGCTGATTGCCTTTGACGCGCTCTATCGAACCGGTTCGGTGACGGCCGCCGCCCGCCTGCTCGGGCGCACCCACAGCGCCGTCAGCAAGCAGCTGCATCACCTGCAGGACCACGCCGGCGTCGAACTGTTTCGCAAGCAGGGCACCGGGCTGGAGCTGACGGCCGATGGCAAGACCTTCGCCCGGACGGTGATCCGATCCTTCGACGATCTGCGCAGCGGCTATGGTGCACTGAAGCGCCCCAGCCGCGACGCCCCTGTCTCGATCGCCGTCAGCGCCACCTTCGCCCGCGTCTGGTTCATCCCGACCGTGTCGCGCTTCAATGTCGACTGGCCCGAGATCGACATCGTCATCCGCCTTGCCGGCCCCATGGGCAGCCGCGAACTGGATCCGCCGCCCGATCTCCTGATGTCCTGGGATCGCCTGCTGTCGCCCATGCGCGAGGATCCTTTCGCCGTGCCGCTGGGAGATGTGGAAATGGGCCCGGTTCTCGGCCCCGCGCACCGCCACAGCTGGGATGGCGCCACGCTGGACTGCGCGACCCGCATCGACCGGCGCGGCGCCGAAATCGTCTGGGACAATTGGCAGCGCCTCTCCGGCCACCGTTTCCGGGCCGACCGGGTAACCGGCTATGACCATTCCTATCTGGTCTTCGAGGCGGCCCGCATGGGCATGGGGGCAGCCATCGCACCGCGCTTCCTGGTGGAGGACGAGCTTGCCTCGGGCGCCCTTGTCGCGCCGGCCGGTTTCCTGACCTTTCGCGACGGTTTTTACGTCCGCCCCCACGAAACGCGCGAGGGCAGGCTGTCGAGGAATGCCCGCATTTTTCTGGAATGGCTGCGGGACAATGCGCGCCTGCCAGCCTCCCGTCGTGTCTCCGCACCCGCCACCGGCGATCCGGCCTGACGGAGGTTTCCCCGCCTTTTTAACCCTTCGCCGCAATTATGATGCAATGCAGCATAAACTTTGTCGGCGAACGTTTCCAATCCGTCACAATTGCAGTAATCATGGTGCAAAGGCCTGATTGGGTGGAGAAAAGGGCATGACGAAGTGGGTCTACACGTTCGGCGATGGCAAAGCCGAAGGGCGTGCGGGCGATCGCGAGCATCTGGGCGGCAAGGGGGCCAATCTGGCGGAAATGGCAAGCCTTGGCCTGCCGGTGCCGCCGGGGCTGACCATCGTCACCGATGCCTGCAGCTTTTATTATGACAATGGCCGCAGCCTGTCGGACGACATGAAGGCGCAGGTGCTGGACGGCCTGAAGGGCATAGAGGCCATTGCCGGCCGCGCCTTCGGCGATGAAGCCAATCCGCTGCTGCTCTCGGTGCGCTCCGGCGCCCGCACCTCCATGCCCGGCATGATGGACACGGTGCTGAACCTCGGCCTTAACGACCAGACCGTGCAGGCGCTTGGCCACACCGCCGGCGATGCGCGCTTTGCCTGGGACAGCTACCGCCGCTTCATCCAGATGTATGGCGATGTCGTCATGGGCCTCGACCACGAGATGTTCGAGGAAATCCTCGAAGACGAAAAGGCCCGCTGCGGCCACGAGCTCGACACCGAAATGACCGCCGTCGAATGGCAGCATGTCACGGAACTCTACAAGGAGATGATCGAGGCGGAGCTGGGCGAGGCCTTTCCGCAGGATCCCTTCGTGCAGCTCTGGGGGGCGATCGGCGCGGTCTTTGCCAGCTGGATGAACCCGCGCGCCGTCACCTATCGCCACCTGCATGCCATCCCCGCCGAATGGGGCACGGCGGTCACCGTCCAGGCCATGGTGTTCGGCAATCTCGGCTCGACATCGGCGACCGGCGTCGCCTTTACCCGCAATCCCTCGACCGGCGAAAAGGCGCTTTACGGCGAATTCCTGGTCAATGCGCAGGGCGAAGACGTGGTGGCCGGCATCCGCACGCCGCAGTCGATCACCGAGGCGGCACGGCTCGAAAGCGGCTCCGACAAGCCGTCGCTGCAAAAGGTCATGCCCGACGCCTTTGCCGAGTTCGGCCGCATCTGCGACCGGCTGGAAGCCCATTACCGCGACATGCAGGATCTCGAATTCACCATTGAGCGCGGCCGGCTGTGGATGCTGCAGGCCCGCTCCGGCAAACGCACCACCAAGGCGGCGATGAAGATCGCCGTCGACATGGTCGCCGAAGGGCTGATCACCGAGCATGAGGCGGTCACCCGCATCGAGCCGTCCTCGCTCGACCAGCTGTTGCACCCGACCATCGACCCGCGCGTCACCCGCGATATCATCGGCTCCGGCCTGCCGGCCTCGCCGGGCGCCGCCACCGGCGAAATCGTCTTCACCTCGGAAGAAGCCGTCATCGCCGAGGAAGAAGGCCGCAAGGTCATCCTGGTGCGCGTCGAGACAAGCCCCGAAGACATTCACGGCATGCATGCCGCCGAAGGGATTCTGACCACCCGCGGCGGCATGACCAGCCATGCGGCGGTGGTCGCCCGCGGCATGGGCATCCCTTGCGTCTCCGGTGCCGGCACCATGCGGGTGGATCTGCGCAACGAGCTGCTGCTCGGCATGGGCGTCAGCCTCAAGAAGGGCGATATCATCACCATCGACGGCTCGTCCGGCCAGGTCCTGCGCGGTGCCGTGCCGATGCTGCAGCCGGAACTGTCGGGCGATTTCGCGCAATTGATGGTCTGGGCCGACAAGGCCCGCCGCATGGCCGTGCGCACCAATGCCGATACGCCGGCCGATGCGCGCGCCGCTCGCTCCTTCGGCGCCGAAGGCATCGGCCTTTGCCGCACCGAGCACATGTTCTTCGAAGGCGAGCGCATCCAGGACATGCGCGAGATGATTCTCGCCGAAGACGAGGCCGGCCGCCGGGCAGCGCTCGCCAAGCTGCTCCCAATGCAGCGCTCCGATTTCACCGAGCTGTTCACCATCATGCACGGCCTGCCGGTAACCATCCGCCTGCTCGATCCGCCGCTGCACGAATTCCTGCCGAAGACCGACGCGGAAATCGCCGAAGTCGCCGCCGCCATGCAGATGGAGCCGCAGCTTTTGCGCCAGCGGGTCGATGCCCTGCACGAATTCAACCCGATGCTCGGCCATCGCGGCTGCCGGCTGGCGATCTCCTATCCGGAAATCGCCGAGATGCAGGCCCGCGCCATCTTCGAGGCCGCCGTCACCGCCGCCCGCGACACCGGCGCGCCAGTCGTGCCGGAAATCATGGTGCCGCTGGTCGGCCTGCGCTCCGAACTCGACTATGTCAAAGCCTCGATCGACCGCATCGCCCGCGAGGTGATGACCGAGGCGGGCCTGGAGATCGACTATCTGGTCGGCACGATGATCGAGCTGCCGCGCGCCGCCCTGCGCGCCCATGTGATTGCCGAGGCCGCCGAATTCTTCTCCTTCGGCACCAACGACCTGACCCAGACCACCTTCGGCATTTCCCGCGACGACGCCTCGGCCTTCATCCCGACCTACCAGAAAAAAGGCATCATCGAGCACGACCCCTTCATCTCGCTCGATTTCGACGGCGTCGGCGAACTGATCCGCATCGCCGCCGAGCGCGGCCGCCGCACTCGCCCTGACATGAAACTCGGCATCTGCGGCGAACACGGCGGCGACCCGGCGTCGATCCACTTCTGCGAGGATGTCGGGCTGGATTACGTGTCGTGCTCGCCGTTCCGCGTGCCGATCGCGAGGTTGTCGGCCGCTCAGGCGGCGATCAAGGCGGGGCGGTGAGGGTGATGGGG
>NZ_JAAXMM010000031.1 GCF_012276985.1 Agrobacterium sp. a22-2
GGGATGAGGGGCCCGCCTCCCCCCCTATTCCGCCCCGCCTGCCAACACGGCCATGCCGAGCGATCGGGCGACGGTATTAAGCGCCCGGCGGATTTCGACGACATCGCCCTTACGACCGTTCACAGGACAGGGCGCTCGCAGAGCTAGACCGATTGCCCGCCTTCACGACTCAATTTAAGGTTTAACTAAATCTGCCATTCGAATCGAAGAAACGATGCATCAGTTTACTCAAGTCGAATTTACGCGCTTTAAGGCTTTCAAGCGCTTCACGCTTCAACTCCGACATTTCAATATCCTAGTTGGCCCAAACAACGCGGGAAAATCGACAATTCTCGCCGCCTTCCGCATATTGGCGGCCGCTATGCGCAAAGCAAGCGCTCGCAAAGCCACTCTTGTGAAAGTGCCGGGAGGAAGAGTCCTCGGCTATGAGATTGACTTGTCATCCATCTCTGTCGCTGAAGAAAACATATTCTATAATTATAATGATGATGAAGCAGCATCAGTAGTATTTTCGTTGGCCAATAAAAACACGCTCACTTTATATTTTCCAGAACAGAGTGTGTGCTACCTTCTTCCAGATGCACAGGGAAAAACTTTCGCAAGCCCCTCCACCTTCGAAAAACACTTTAACTGTCCTATCGGGTTCGTACCGATACTTGGTCCGGTAGACCACCACGAACAACTCTACGAGAAGGAAGCCGCCCGGTTGGCATTGTTTAGCTATACCGCGGCAAGAAATTTTCGGAACATTTGGCATCACTACCCCGAAAAATTCGGCAACTTTCGCGGTCTTCTGCAACAAACATGGCCGGGGATGGACATACAACCACCCGAGATAGATCGGACCCACCAAAAACCACGATTGCATATGTATTGTCCTGAGGAACGACGCCCGCGAGAGTTATTCTGGGCGGGGTTTGGTTTTCAAGTCTGGTGCCAAATGCTGACACACATCATTCAGTCCCAGAATGTTTCTCTATTCTTGATAGATGAGCCAGATATTTACCTCCATGCTGAACTGCAAAGGCAACTACTCGATATTTTAAGAAATCTGGGACCAGACATACTGCTTGCAACTCATTCGACAGAGATGATTACGGAAGCGGAGCCGAATGATATTGTGCTGGTCAATAAAGGCAAAAATTCTGCCAAACGGATAAGGGATCCGGCAGAACTGTCACACGTTTTCTCTGTGATAGGCTCAAGTCTGAACCCAGTATTGACTCAACTGGCGAAAACCCGCCGGGTGCTCTTTGTGGAGGGCAAAGACTTTCAAATTCTCGGACGCTTTGCTCGTAAACTGGGTGCACACTCGGTCGGGAACCGCCGCGACTTCGCCGTTGTCCCCATCGAAGGATTTAATCCGGAGAGAATCAAAAACCTCAAGGCGGGAATGGAAGCTACGTTAGGAGGGAAGATAAAAGCGGCAGCAATACTAGATAGAGACTACAGAAGCACCGGCGAATGTCAGCGCATAAAAAACAAATGTGAGGAATTTTGCGATTTAGCTGTGGTTCATCAGCGCAAAGAAATTGAAAGCTACCTACTGATTTCTAGCGCCATAAATCGCGCTGTTAAGCAGCGTTTGATTGAACAAGAAAAGCGGTCTGGCAAGGTAAAAGAATTTGTCGCAAATGTCGATGTAAGCGCGAGACTGGCTGAATTTTGCGAAGATCATAAAAATTATGTATCAGCACAATACCTAGATTTTAGAAGTAGATTTGAAAAAGAAAATCCATCTGGGAGACATTCTGCCACCATAAATGAGGAATTACTCAAAGAATTTGAGCAACTTTGGAAAGACGAAAATTTGAGATCGGGCCTTGTTCCCGCGAAAGATGCGCTAAGCGCCATTAATAAATATATCTCAGACGAATTCGGAGTCAGCGTGACGGCAAACGCGATCATTGAGGCAATGCACGCTGACGAAGTGCCAAAAGAAATGGCCGATCTAGTCAACAATCTCTCGGAATTCTCCAAGCTAGCGGCCGACTAAAAGCTGTCTTTTCCCGCCAGCCTCCCAGCCAGCGGGTCCCGCGTCCCTCACCAATAACCCCTGAAACCTAGCTCCGCGGCTTCAAATTCTCCGGGTCGTACAGCGGCTTATACCCCACCGCGGCCACCTCCACCGGATAGCTCTCGGCGAAATACTCCACGTTGAGTTTGCGGCCTACCTGGCAATACTCCCACGGCAAATACGCCAGCGCGATATTCTTGCCCACGGTCGGGCCATAGGCGACCGAGGTGGTGTAGGAGAGGCGGCCGAGATCGTCCACCAGCGTCTTGCCGGTTGCCGGATCGACCACCGGCATGGAGCCGACCGGGTAGCGGGCGACGCCTTGGGCGTCGACATTGTCGGTCATGACAAGCGTGCAGAGCATGGCCGGCTGGTGATCCCGTGCCTTGTATTCCAGATGCTTGGCCTTGCCGCGGAAATCGGCCTCCTTGACCTTCGGGCGGGCGAGATCGGCCTCGATCAGGTTGTACTGGGTGAGCAGATCGCCGTTCTGCAGGCGCAGGCTCTTTTCCATGCGGCGCGAATTGGCATAGGTCTCGACGCCAAACGCCATGACGCCGGTCGAGCGCAGCGCATCCCAGACGGAAAGCCCGTCCTCGTATTTCATGTGCAGTTCCCAGCCCTGTTCGCCGACATAGGAAATGCGGAAGGCGGTCACAGGCTTGCCGGCGATTTCGATCGGCTTGATCGCAGCAAACGGGAAGTTCTCCTGGTCGAGGCCGGCCGGATCAGCCACCACCTTTTTCAGGTTTTCGCGGGCGTTCGGGCCCCAGATGCCGATGGTGATGAACTGTTCCGAGACGTCTGATATGGTGACGTCAAGGCCGCGACCCTCAGCCACGCGCTTCATATAGTGGAAGTCGCGCGGACCGGCGTCGGCGCCGTTCACCAGCCGGCAGCGATCCGCCATGCGGAACACGGTGAAGTCGGCGCGCACCATGCCCTCGTCGTCGAGGAAGTGGGTGTAGATGCCCTTGCCGATATTGCCGTCGCCGCCGATCTTGGCAGCGCAGAGCCATTCGAGCAGCTCGACATGGTCCGGCCCCTCGATGTCGACCATGTGGAAGTGGGAGAGGTTGACGATGCCGCAATCCTCGCTCATCGCCAGATGCTCGGCGTTCGAGACACGCCAGAAATGGCGATTGTCCCATTCATTGGCGCGCACGGGAACCTGGGAACCGTATTTTTCCAGCAGGTGCTCGTTGGCCTTGTAGCCATGCGCCCGCTCCCAGCCGCCCAGTTCCATGAAATAGCCGCCGAGTTCCACTTCGCGCTCGTAGAACGGCGAACGCTTGGCGCCGCGGCCGCTGGCATAGGGTTCGCGCGGGTGCACGGCCGGGTAGTAGATCTTCTGCGCCGCCTCGTAACAGCGGCCGGCGATGAACTCCTCGGTCAGCTGGTGCGGATAGAAACGGGCATAGTCGATCGAGTTGTGGTCGATCTCGGTGCGGCCGTCGGTCATCCAGTCGGCGATCAGCTTGCCGTAGCCGGGGCCGTCCTTGACCCAGATGGCGACGCAGTACCACAGGCCGCGCACCTTCTGGCTCTCGCCGCAGGAGGGGCCGCCGGCGGCCGAGACCTGCAAGAGGCCATTGAACGAGTGACCTTCATTGTAGCCGAGCTCGCCGAGGATCGGCGTCAGTTCCATGGCGCGCTCGAGCGGCTCGAGGATCTGTTCCATGTCCAGGTCACGCTGCGAGGGCGACAGCCGTGCCTCGTGCTTTTCGAGCAACTCGCGCGGATGGCACATGCGCGGATTGGTGGTTTCGTAGTAACCCCATTCGATCTGGCCGCCCTCGGTGGTCTTCGGGTCGCCGGTGTCGCGCATATAGGCCGAATTGCCCTGGTCGCGCAAAAGCGGATAGCCGATTTCCTTGCCGGTGCCCTCGAATTCGTTGAACGGACCGAAGAAGGTCAGCGGATGGTCGACCGGCATGACGGGCAGGTCCTCGCCGACCATTTCGGCGATCAGCCGGCCCCACAGGCCGGCGCAGACGATGACGTGATCGGCCATGATGGTGCCACGATGGGTGACGACGCCCTTGATGCGGCCGCCCTCGACAATGAGCGATTTGGCCGGCGTATTGCCGAACATGGCAAGCTTGCCGGATTTTTCCGCCGCATCGACCAGCTTGCCGGCAACCGTCTGGCTGCGCGGGATGACGAGGCCGGCGTCAGGATCGAACATGCCGCCCATGACCTGGTCTTCCTCGATCAGCGGGAACATCGCCTTGATCTCGGCGGGCGTGACAGAATGGGCGCGGGTGCCGAAGGCGCGCGCCGAAGTCAGCTTGCGCTTGATCTCCTCCATCCAGGTGTCGTCGCCGGTGCGCGCCACTTCCAACCCGCCGATGCGGGCGTAATGGCCCATCTTCTCGTAGAATTCGATCGAATACTGGGTGGTCCAGACCGAGAGATAGTCATGGCTGGTGGTGTAACAGAAGTCCGAGGCATGCGCCGTCGAGCCGATATCGGTCGGAATGCCTGATTTGTCGATGCCGACGATGTCGTCCCAGCCGCGCTCGATGAGGTGATGGGCGATGGAGGCGCCGACAATGCCCCCGAGCCCGATGATGACGACTTTTGCCTTGGACGGAAACTCTGCCATAGCCTGCAATCCTGCCTGCGAGAATGATTGATGTTAGGTTCGATTTTAGGGTGAGCAGCCGCACAATTGCAGCCTGTCTGCGACATTCTTCAAGTGGTGCACGACCCGGCCAACAACGTCAATCGGCCCACGGGCGTCAAAAGCCCGCCCTGTGATGTCGCAGCATCGATAGACAGCCCACCGTCGCTTTGCGCCAGGGTCGAAGCAAAGCTCCGGAGGCGTGGTCACGCGTCCGCGTGTAATGCCGTTTCGGGAAGGCGGCCATGTCGCTTCGCGCTCGCACACTCCCGTTGACGGCCTACGGCAAGCGCTATATAGGTGAGACAGGTCTACATCATTTAGAGTCTTGCCATGCCGTTACGCGCCGACGCCGCCGCAAACCGCCGTCACATCGTCGAAACCGCTTATCGTCTTTTCAAGCAGGATGGCTTCCATGCCACCGGCATCGACAAGATCATTGCCGAGGCTGAGGTCGCCAAGATGACCATGTATCGGCACTTCCCCGCCAAGAACGGCTTGATTGTCGAGGTCCTGAACTGGCGGGCCGAACGCTTCAGGCAACAGCTCGACCGGCTGTGCGAAACGGCGCTGACACCGCCGGAGAAGATCGATGCGATTTTGGACTGGCACGAGCGTTGGTTCGAAAGTCCCGATTTTCACGGCTGCCTGTTCCAGCACGCCATCGCCGAATTCGCAGCACCGAACCATGCCATATTCGAGGTGGTCGCGCAGCAAAAGCGCGATCTGCAACAGCGGCTCAGGGGCATTCTGGCGCAATCCCTGCCGGATGACCGCGCCGGGCATGTCGCCGTGACGCTGTTCATGTTGATCGAGGGCGCGACCATGCTTGCCCATATGGGGCAAGGCAAGGCAGCAATCGCCAGCGTGCGAAAGGCTGCGGCCGATGCCCTGGCGGGGCCTCAGCGATGAGCGCGATCGTCATCAGTCTTGCCTTGTTTGCCGCGATCCTGCACGCGACGTGGAATGCCTTTCTGCGCAGCGGCGGCGATCGGCTCTGGACCGTCACCGTCATGAGTTTCGCCAGCACCGCCCTCGCGCTGCCGTTTTTGTTCCTCTATCCGCTGCCGGCCCCGGGCGCCTGGCTCTATATTGTTCTCTCGGCCGTGCTGCAGGTCGGATACAGCCTCTTCCTCGTCGCGGCCTACCGCTACGGAGACCTGGGCCAAGTCTACCCGATCGTGCGCGGAACCGTGCCGCTGCTGGTGACGTCAGGCGGATTCTTCATCACCGGCGACACGCTCGATGCCGGCCGGATTGCCGGCGTCATTCTGGTTGCTGCCGGGATCATGAGCCTGGCCCTCGGCAAAGGACGAGCCTCCACCTCATCCATTCTGTTCGCGTTCGCGACCGGCGCCATCATTGCCGCCTATGCCACCGTCGATTCCATCGGCGTGCATCACACGGGGCAAAGCGGAGCCTACGCGGCCTGGGTGCTTGTGCTTTATGGCGCATTCCTGCCGGCCGCGTTCCTCGTCCTGCGTCGGCGACTCATCGTCGATTTTCGTGCCGCCCGGACATGGAAGGCGCTCGGCGGCGGGCTGGTCGCAATGATCGCCTATTGGGCGGTGGTCGCGGCATTCGCCCTCGGTCCGGCTGGCCCGATCGCGGCACTGCGGGAGACCAGCGTCGTGTTCGCTGTCCTGATCGGCTGGCTGTTTCTGGGCGAAATCCTGACCGCCCGGCGCATTCTCGCTTGTCTCGTGGTAACGGCCGGCGCGATCCTGCTCGGCCATTGAACGCGGCTCTGCCGCGCAATTCCTAGATTGAACCGCCTTCCTCACGTCCCGCAGAATGTCAGGCTCACCCGTTCCTCCGGCTTCGGCGGCACCCGGTAGGCGGCGAATTCGGCAAGGGCCTCGTAAGGCCGCTCCAGCGCCGCCATCATCCGGTCGAAGGGCTCGAAATCACCCGACAGGCCGGCCTGGATCACCTCTTCGATCAGGTGGTTGCGCGGGATCACCGCCGGGTTGATCGCCTGCATCGCCGCCTGCCGCTCGGCCGGTGTCCGCCCGTCGTCGAGCCGTTCCCGCCAGCGCGCCAGCCAGGTGTCGAGCCGCGGCCGGTCGGTGAAGAGCGCTGTGAAATCCCCTTCGCCCTGCCCGCCAGCCAATCCGCCAGCAAGCTCGCCCAGCGCCCGGAACGTCACGGTAAAATCCGCCTGGCTCTCCGCCATCTGCGCCAAGAGGTCGTTGATCAGCTCGAGATCGCCGTCCCGTTCGCCAAGCAGCCCTAGCTTGGCCCGGAAACCCGCCAGCCAATGCTCCTGGAAGATCCGCCCGAAGGTGACCAGCGCCGCATTGGCGTCCGTCACCGCCTGCTCTTCGCCGCCGTCAAACAGCGGCAGCAGCGTTTCGGCGAGCCGCGCCAGGTTCCATTGGCCGATGCCCGGCTGGTTGCCATAGGCATAGCGGCCGCGCCGGTCGATCGAGGAAAACACCTTCTTCGGGTCGTATTCGTCGAGAAAGGCGCAAGGCCCGAAATCGATGGTCTCGCCGGACACCGTCATATTGTCGGTGTTCATCACCCCATGGATGAAGCCGACCGACATCCAGCGTGCAATCAGCGCCGCCTGGCGCGCCGCCACGCCGTTGAGCAGCCCGAGATAGGGATTGGCGGTCCCGTCCAGTTCAGGATAATGCCGGGCAATCACATGATCGGCCAGCGCCTTCACCCCGTCCTGATCGCCGCGCGCCGCAAAGAACTGGAAGGTGCCGATACGGATATGGCTGGCGGCAACGCGGGTGAACACCGCCCCCGGCAGCGGCGTTTCCCGCATTACCGCCTCGCCGGTGGCCACCGCCGCCAGCGCCCGCGTCGTCGGAATGCCGAGCCGGAACATCGCCTCCGAGACGATATATTCGCGCAGCACCGGCCCAAGGGCTGCCCGCCCGTCGCCGCGCCGCGAAAACGGCGTCTGGCCGGCGCCCTTTAGCTGGATGTCGCGGCGCTGGCCGTGGCTGTCCACCACTTCGCCGATCAGGATCGCCCGCCCGTCGCCGAGCTGCGGATTGAACTGGCCGAACTGGTGGCCGGAATAGGCCATGGCCAAAGGTTCGGCACCATCGGGAAGCGCATTGCCGGAAAACAGCGCCGCCAGCCGCTCCTCGTCCTCCGCATCCAGCGTCAGGCCCAGCTCTTCGGCAAGCGCTGCGTTGAAGCGGATCAGCCGCGGTGCGGCCACGTCCGCAGGCCGGGCCGGCTCGAAAAAATGCGCCGGCAGCCGCGCATAGCTGTTGTCGAAGGCAAACATCGCGCCTCTCCTCGTTTGCGGCACCGTCCTGATCGGCGCCTCTCTTGTCAAAAGGCAATATGGGGCGGCCCGTCGCCGCCGCAAGCAAAAACCGCCAGGAAAGCTCAGCCACCGGCCAATTCTGGGCCAATCGCCCAAGTGCATTGATCTGCCGAACATCCTCCCCGTAACGTCCGCGCGACATCGAATTTTTAAGGGGAAACCACCTGCCATGAGATCGCGCCTGACCGCTCTGGTCCTGATCGCCGCCGGCCTTGCCGGCTGCACCACCACCGAAGAAGCCAATACCGTCATCCAGTCGCGCTGGATCGGCCAGCCGGTGGAACTGTTCTTCAGCCAGTACGGCCCGCCTTTGTCGCAGTTCCCGATGGCCAGCGGCAACGTCATCTACACCTGGCGCGGCGGCGATGCCGATCGTTATATCGCGCCGACCTATGCGACGCCGGCGCCGGTTAAGACCAGGACCAAGACGGTGACCCGCGAGACCCGGCCGGGCGTCACGGAAACCCAGGTCATCACCACGGGCAATTACCCTCCGGCCCAGCCGCAGATGATCTCGCCGCCGCGCTACGAGCAATTGTTCTGCGAGCTGCAGATCACCGCCGACCAACGCCAGTCGATCATCGCCATCCGCGCCAGCAACGACACCGACGGCGAAGGCCTCAGCTTCTCGCGCTGCGCCGAAGTCCTGAACGCCCATCCGCAGAAGTAGGACCGGGTCAGTCTCGCCCCCATGTCGCAATTGCCCGCTGTCGTGCCGCGCTCACGACCGGCGCGGCGCAAACTTGGTCGCATGATACGCCGAACAACAATTGGCCATGGACAGCGACAAAGGGCTTAACGTAGTTTGTCCCATGGACTAAGGATGACGGCGGGCGCGACTGAATCACGGGCGCCCTGTCGACCAAATAGAGGGACAATCATGTTTAAACGCCTTTCGCTTTCCGCTGCCATCTTTGCCGCTGCTACCGCCCCGGCCTTCGCCCATCTCGATCCGGCCGAGCACGGCTCGTTCATGGCAGGCATTTCCCATCCGCTGTTCGGCGCCGATCACATCCTGGCCATGGTCGCCGTCGGCCTCTGGGCCGCGCAGATCGGCGGACGCGGCCTGATCGCCGTTCCGGCCGCCTTTGTCGGCACCATGGCCGTCGGCTTCCTGCTGGCCGTCAACGGGGTTAACCTGCCCTTCGTCGAGCCCGCCATCCTCGCCTCCGTCATCGGCCTCGGCCTGCTGGTCGCCATGGCGGTCAAGCTGCCGGTTGCAGCCTCTGCGGCCATCGTCGGCGCCTTCGCCCTGTTCCACGGCCACGCCCATGGCGGCGAACTCGGCGGCGCCGGCGCCCTGCAGTTCGGCCTCGGCTTCCTCATCGCAACCGCCATGCTGCATGCCGCCGGCATCGGCCTCGGCATCGCCCTCAACCGCACAGGCCCCGTCGTCACCCGCCTGCTGGGTGCCGCAACAGCCATCGGCGGCGCCGCCCTGATGCTCGGCTGACCGGATCCACTTTCCCCGATATGCGAACGGCGGCCTCGGCCGCCGTCTCTGTTTCATCCAGGCAGCGACACAGCATTCCGCCTCCCCCGTGCGGGCAGGGCTATCACATCGGAGAAAGACCCTGCGAATGCGCTTCGCGCAGATCCACCGCCGTCGCGGCAGCATGTCCCTGCGCGCCGCGCCTGGCCAGAGACCTGCCATAAGCCAGCCTATGGGGTCCTATCATCAAGACTTGGTTAGACCGGCAGAGCCTTTAGGGTTCATTTCACGATCTGTCGCCTAGCGCAGAAATACTTCACGTACCTACACCCAACACGCCATCTACTTGTGGGGTCAACAACAGAAATTCATTAATTAGTTCAATTAGTTGCCATTTCCAAAAGACAGCTAAATCCGAATGCCGCATTGCAACAAAAGCCAAAACGGCATACCCTCTGGTCGGGCTGCGGAGTGAAGAGCGCTGAGAATGAGGCGCTATTCGTATAAGGAGATCATATGTTTGATATGCCCAAATCCAAGCCGCAGGACCTCGAAACAATCGCCCGCACAGGCGGGGTTTTACGTCGTATGGCAGCGCGCGTCCCCACCTACTTAACGGACCTGCAGGAAAATCCAGCCTGGCTGCCGATGTTCCTGTTGGCCCGTACGATACCTTTCCGTCGAGCGCATTGGCTCACCGCCAAACCTGTTCCACCGTCAGCAACAGCATCATCATCGATGTTTGGGCAGATCAGGGCGGATGAGGCCGCTTCAGAACTGAAGAGTACGGGGATTTTCACCGGCCTGACATTGCCTGCATCAATCCATGAGGAAATCGCCCGCTTCGCACAGGAGACGCCTTGCTTTGGCAATTTTGACCGTGAACTGGAGTTTACCGCCGGAGAGCACGCGGAGGCCGAACGACGCTTCGGGCGCACCATACTAAGCGGTCATCATTTCGAACGGGTCCTACAATGCGAGGCAGCAGTGGCTGTTCAGAGAGACCCACTACTTCTTGATATTGCAAGACATTATCTTGGCGGTGAGGCGAGAATGATCACCACTCGCACATGGTGGAGCTTTCCGACGAAAACTGCATCTGAAGCCGATCTAAGCCGCGCCTCGTTCAAGTTCCATTTCGATCTCGATGATTGGCGAATGCTGAAGTTCTTCTTCTATCTGTCCGACGTCGATGCAGATGCAGGCCCGCACGTCTACGTCCGAGGCAGTCACAATCGTCGGCGCGTGAGGCATCAACTAACGCTGCTCGTAGGCCATCCGGCGGAGGAGGTTCTGAGCTTTTATGGTGAAAATAACGCTGTCACGTTGACGGGAAAAGCTGGGACCGGTTTTGTCGAGGATCCCTTTGGTTTCCATATGGGGACCTTGGCGAAGAACACTCCGCGTCTGATGATGGAAGTCGGATTTGGCGTGTCCAAGCCATCAAAGCGACGTTATCACGGTGAGCCTGTAGTCAGATAGTCGGTCACGCTTCATCGATGCCGGCCCGATTGGGACGGCATCGATCGCGGCAAGGGCCGCTTCTGGCGCTCTTTCGCAGAGATGCCTTCGCGAATTTCGAAATCCGCTTGGTGGCGTTTGCAACATAATTCCGGGAATTCCCCCACAAGCCAAGAGTGAAAAACGCCCGGAATCACTTTCTCCGCGCACCCGTCCAAACCCCTGAATGGACTCTGGGTTTTCGCGCTCCTGCGACTTCACGTGAAGTGTCAACACCATCACGCCGCAGCACCGCGAAGCGCGACCGCCTCGCTCATCAGCGCTTTCAACACACCGGCAGGACCCGATGACGCGATCGGCGACGCGTGCATCACCAGCTCTATTCGGCCGAGCGCCGGCAACCCCGCCTCCTCCGGTTTCAGCACCGCCAGATGCCCCGGCCTACCCTCGGCGATGCGCGCCGTGATGCCGAGGCCGGCGGTAACCGCGGCCCAGAGGCCCGACAGGCTGGGGCTGGAAAACACCTGCCGCCATTGGATGCCGGATGCATCCAGCCGCGCCACCATCTCGCTGCGAAACGCGCAAGGGGCATCGAAGGCGACCAGCGGCAGGATCGCCTGTGGTCTTGCCTGAAAATCCTGCGGCCCGATCCACACCATCGCATGGCTGCCGATCACCTCGCCCTCCGCATCGCCGAGCCGCCCCCAGGTCAGCGCCAGGTCGAGCGCCCCGGCTTGCACATCCTCGACCAGTTTTGAGCCGCGATCGACCCGCGCCTCGACCCGCGCACCGGGATGGGCGCGCTGGAAACGCGCCAGCAGGTCCGGCAGCCAGGTCTCGGCAAAATCCTGCGGTACGCCGACCCGTACCCAGCCGTCGAGCAACCCGTGACCCTTGAGCGCCAGGCAAGCCTCGTCGTTGAGATCAAGCATGCGCCTGGCATAACCGAGCAGCAGCTCTCCCGCCTCCGTCAGCACCAGGCCCCGTCCCTGCTTGCGCAGCAGAGCTTGGCCAACCTGCTCCTCAAGCTTGCGCAATTGCAGGCTGATGGCCGAAGGAGACCGGCCGAGCCGCTCGCCGGCCTTGGCAAAGCTGCCTAGCGCAATCCCGGTCGCAAAGGTGCGCAGCACATCCATGTCGAGATTGACCAGCACAGTCATCGTTTTATTTCTCAAAACTGTTTCTTTGAAATTACGTGATTTTCAAAACAATCATGCCGCGCGATGGTGCATCCGTCAACAGCCAGAGGAAACCCGACATGCCCTTCGTTCACATCCAGATCGCCGCAACCGACATCGCGCCGGCGCAGCTCCGGCACCTGCAGAGCGAGGTAACGCGGCTGATGGCCGATCATCTCTCAAAGAAACACGAATTGACTGCCGTGCGCATCGAACGGGTCGATCCCGGCCACTGGACGGTGGGCGATCAACAACCGACGGTCGCCGCCCATATCGACGCCAAGGTGACGGCCGGCACCAATACGCCGGCCGAAAAGGCAGCCTTCATCTCCGCCGCCGCCGGGCTGCTGCGACAGGTGCTCGGGGCCAGACTGCCGCTGGCCACCTACGTGGTGATCCACGAAGTCCCGGGCGATGCCTGGGGCTATGACGGTGAGACCCAAGAAGGCCGCCGCCTGAAAGCGGGCTGATGTCGCAAAAAATCAGCCGCGGCCGCGATAGGTCGGCACGCCCTGGTCGGGCAGCCACACGCCTTCCGGCACGGCGCCGGTCTGCCAGAACACGTCGATCGGAATGCCGCCGCGCGGATACCAGTAGGCGCCGATCCTCAGCCATTTCGGCTGGAGCAGGTCGATGATGCGCTTGGCGATATAGACCGAGCAATCCTCGTGGAAGGCGCCGTGGTTGCGGAAGGAAAACAGGAACAGCTTCAGCGACTTCGATTCGACCAGAAACTCGCCCGGAATATAATCGATGACGATATGGGCGAAATCCGGCTGGCCGGTCATCGGGCAGAGCGAGGTGAATTCCGGCGCGGTGAAGCGCACCACGTAATCGGTGCCGGCATTGCTGTTGGGCACCCGCTCCAGCACGGCCGTTTCCGGGCTGGTCGGGGCGTCCACCGCATGGCCGAGCTGCGACAGCCCGGATACGTCGGTCATGGTCATAGTCCTGTCTCCTGTATTTTCACGCGCACGCCGTGCGCCTTTTCGCTTTCCGGCTCCACATGGATCGTCACCCGGGCGCCGGCCTGAACCTCCTGCACCGCCGCTTCCAGTCGGTCGCAGATCTCATGGGCCTGGCTCACCGACATGCCGGCCGGCACCACCAGGTCGAAGGCGACGAAGGTCGCCGTCCCTGCCCGCCGGGTCCGCAGGTCATGCGCGCCCAGCGACCCCGCGGCATGGGTGGCGATCGCCTTCTTGATCGCCGCTTCTTCCTCGAATTCCACCGCCTTGTCCATCAGCCCGTCGACCGAATGGGAAATCACCTTCCAGCCCTGGACGATGATGTTGATCGCCACCAGCAGCGCCATCACCGGATCGAGAATGGCATAGCCGGTGATGAGCGCCAGAACGAGGCCGATCAGCACGCCGACCGACGTCACCACATCCGACAGGATATGCTGGCCATCGGCGAGCAACGCCGGCGAACGATGCGCCCGGCCCGCCTTGATCAGCGTCAGCGCCCAGACGGCATTGATCACACCGGCCACGAGGTTGATCGCGAGGCCGAGCACCGGCGCCTCCAGCATTTTCGGATCGGCAAGATGGCCGATCGCCTCCTGCATGATCAACAGCGCCGCCACGACGATCAGCACGCCCTCCAGAACGGCGGACAGATATTCCGCCTTGTGATGGCCGTAGGGGTGGTCGAGATCGGCCGGCTTCTGGGCATAGCGGATGACGAAATAGGCGATGAACGCCGCCACCACGTTGACGGTCGATTCCAGCCCGTCCGACAACAGCGCCACGGAGCCCGTCACCCACCAGGCCACGAGCTTCAGCCCCATCACGCCAAACGACAGGGGAATGCCCCAGAACGCCAGGCGCTGGACCTTGCTGTTCCCCTCTTGTGTCATGACATTCGCCCTTTGCTGATGCGACTGAATTGCATTTCAACGACTGGTGAAACGCAAAACCGCCCACGCTCGAAGGCGCAGGCGGTTTTTGATGTCGTTCCTATCCTTGATTATCGCAGATCTGTCAAACTGCGATGGCCCATAATCCAAGGTGTCGTTGACAAACAATGGAAGTCGCTAATTCAACAGATCGAACACGCCCCCCTCACGGTGCCAGCCGGCTGTGCCAGACACCGTTGATGACGGAGCCCATGATCTCGTCCCCCGACTTGACGGTCAGTTCTCCCGCGCCAAACCGTACCGCAATCGGACAAAAGGCGGCAAGCGCGATTGCGCGCTGCTGATTGGCGTGAATCTTGAGCCAACCATAGGAATAGACATTCAGGCTTCCCCGTCGCTCATGCTGATAATCCCATGCACGAACCACATTTTGCACCCTCCACACCTCCAGAAGCAGCAATTCCTGCCTGCAGGCCAGTTCCGGCGGCGCGCTGCGGAGATCATCGGCGACGGCGAGTACGGAAGGCAGCAGCGACAAGATCGAGGCAACGACAATCACCGCCCCTGACCTCACGCACATGCCTCCCAAACCGGGCCGACCGCTAACTTGAACAATCGCCATCGCCCCGCAGGCCACAGCCCCCTCAAGCCGCCTTCACCTTCACCCGTCGTGCCAGATGCGCCACCACATTCTCGATCATCCGCATGCCGGCGTCCTGGCCCAGCGTCATGATCGATTCCGGATGGAACTGTACGGCCGCCACCGGTTCCTTGGCGTGCTCTATGCCCATGATCGTGCCGTCCTCGCTTTCCGCCGTGATGATGAAATCGCGCGGCAGGGTCGAGGGGTCGGCGAAGATCGAGTGATAGCGCCCGACGGTCACCTCCCTGGCAAGGCCGGAAAACACCAGGCCGGGCTCCAGCACGCGGATACGCGACGGCTTGCCGTGCATCGGCACGGCCAGTTGCCGGAGCTCGCCGCCATAGGCTTCGGCCAGCGCCTGCAGGCCGAGGCAGACGCCGAAGATCGGCAATTGCCGGGCGCGGGCCTTCTTGATCGTCGCCTTGCAGTCGAAGTCCTTCGGGGATCCGGGACCGGGCGACAGCACGACCAGATCCGGATCCATCTCGTCGAACACGGCGTCGGCCACCGGCGAGCGCACGGTCGAGACCGTAGCGCCAGTCTGGCGGAAATAATTGGCCAGCGTATGGACAAAACTGTCCTCGTGGTCGACCAGCAGGATTTTCACCCCCTGGCCGACGCTGGCCACGCCGCGTTTCGATTTGGCGTCATTGCCGCTGCGGGCGTCACGAATGGCTGCGATCATGGCGGATGCCTTCAGTTCGGTTTCGGCCTCTTCCTCTTCCGGAATGCTGTCGTTGAGCAGCGTCGCACCGGCCCGGACCTCGGCAATGCCGTCCTTGATGCGCACCGTGCGCAGCGTCAGGCCGGTATTCATGTCGCCGTTGAAGCCGACCATGCCGATCGCCCCGCCATACCAGGCGCGTGGGCTCTTCTCGTGCGCCTCGATGAAGCGCATCGCCCACAGCTTCGGCGCGCCGGTCACGGTCACCGCCCAGGCGTGGCTGAGGAACCCGTCGAAGGCGTCCATATCGTCGCGCAGCCGGCCTTCAATGTGATCGACGGTATGGATCAGCCGCGAATACATCTCGATCTGCCGCCGGCCGATCACCTTGACCGAACCCGGCTCGCAGACGCGCGACTTGTCGTTGCGGTCGACGTCCGAACACATCGTCAGCTCGCTCTCGTCCTTCTTGGAATTGAGGAGCTTGAGGATCTGTTCGCTGTCGGCGATCGGGTCCTCGCCGCGCTTGATCGTGCCGGAGATCGGGCAGGTCTCGATGCGCCGGCCCGATACCCGCACGAACATCTCCGGCGAGGCGCCGACCAGATATTCCTGGTGGCCGAGATTGATGAAGAAGGAATAGGGAGACGGATTGATCTCCTTCAGCCGCTTGGAAATCTGCGAGGGCTTGCTGTCGCAGCGCTCCATGAACTTTTGGCCCGGCACCACTTCAAACAGGTCGCCGCGGCGAAAGCTTTCCTTGGCCTTGGTCACCAGTTCAGCATATTCGCCGGGACGATGGTCGCCGCGTGGCGGGATGACATCCGTATGGCGGAACGGATCGGGGGCGATCTCGCTGGATTTGCCTGACGTGGTCACGCCGCCCTTTTCGAAATCGTAACGGTCGATCCAGGCCTTGGCGGCATGGTGGTCGACGACGACGATCTCGTCGGGCAGGTAGAGCACCATGTCGCGCTGGTCCTCGGGGCGCGTCAGCGACAGCTTGATGGCGTCGAACTGGAAGGCCAGATCATAGCCGAAGGCGCCGAACAGGCCGATCGCCGAATCCGCCTCGGAATGGAAGAGATCGGTGATGGCGCGCAGCACCGTGAACACGGTCGGCATCTTCGAGCGCTCTTCCTCGGTGAACACCCGGTCGGGCTGGTTCACCGTGAGGTCGAGGCGTGCCTTGGTGGACGTGCCCAGCGTCAGATCGGAGACCGTCTTCAGTTTCTCCGCAATGAAGCCGAGCAGCACTTCGCCGCGCTCGTTGAAGGCTTCGATCCAGACATTGCGACCAAACGAGGAAATGCCAAGCGGCGGATCGACGATCGCCGTATCCCAGCGCGTATAGCGGCCCGGATATTCGTAGTTGGAGGAAAACACCGCGCCGCGGCGCTCGTCGAGCTTGTCCACGCAGGTGCTGATGGCATCGGCATAGGCCACCGGCCGCCGCTCGCGGGTCACGGAAATGCCGCCGCGCGTCTCGTAGGTCTCGCCGCCGTCATCCCGAATGATCGTCACCATGTCTCTCTTCCCTTTTCAAAGCCCGGGTTTTGCGGCGCCTTGAATACAAAAAAGCCGCCTGAAGATTTTCCGGGCGGCTTTGCGTCAATTGTCTCTGGACATGACTGGTCAAGGCCGCGTTAGCGTGCCCACCACCAGTTAGCCATGGTCAAAGACGTGTTCATGGCGCGATTATTAGCGTGGAGCCTGCCTCTGCGCAAGAGGGGGAATTCTGTGGCCGTTCCGTCCCTCTCCGCCGTTTCGTCACCCCGCTGTCATGCAATCGCTCTATTGCGTCGGCCATCACGACAAGGCCACAGCAGGAGTCGAAAGGCAGATGATCACCGAGCAGGATCTGATCGAGCGGATTTGCGAAACCGGCAAGATCGAAGCCCCCTTCAAGCTCGGCGTGCGGCTCGGCCCCGACGGCCGCTTCCGGCCGATCGCCGGCAATACCGTCATCCGCCACGTGACGCGGCCAAGCCGCAGCATGGAGATCCTGAAAGACGTGCAGGACGCCCTGAAGGCCGCCCCCTGCGGCGCCCATTTCACCTATCTGCCGCCCGACAGCTTCCACATGACGGTGTTCGAAGGAGTGATCGACGACCGCCGCCAGCAGCATCACTGGCCGGACGGCGTCTCCTACAGCGCCCCGATCGAGCAAATCACGGCCCTCTACCGCGACCGGCTGGAGACGTTTGAGGCTCCGGCGTCCTTCGCCATGACGGTCAAATCCGTCACGCCCTTCGGCCTGACCTTGAAAGGTGCCACACCACAGGACGAGGCCCTGGCCCGCGCCTGGCGCGACGCACTGGTCGCGCCGATGGGCTATCGCAGCCTCAGCCATGACACCTACCAGTTCCACATCACGCTGGCCTATTGCCTGAAATGGCTGCCGAACCACGCCGCTGGCGCCTATGTCGCGCTGTTGAACGACCTGCTCGCCCATGTCCGAGAACAACTGCCGGTCATCGAGCTCGATCCGCCGGCCTTCTGCGAATTTGCCGATCTCACCCATTTCGAGGAACTCTTGGCCCTTTAGCAGAGGCAACCTAATCCGTTCGAAAGCGTTTGTGTTCCGTCACCAACGCACCGAAGGACGGATGCATGTATCGTCGCCTCGCCGCAGCCCTGCTCTGCCTGACCGTTCTGACCGCCGCCAAATTGCCGCAGACCGGACCTGTTCCCGAGGCCAAACCCGAAGAATCGACACCGGCGGAACAGGTAAAACCCGAACCGAAGCCGGACATCGACCCTGAAGCTGCAGCGCCGATTGTCGTTCCGCCGGAAGGCACCGTTGCGACACCGGAGCCGAAGCCGCCCGTGCCGGAAACCGCAGCGCCCGCCGACGAAAAGCCGGAAGCGCCGGGCACACCCGTGCCGGATGCCAAACCTGACAAAGCCGAACCAGACAAAACCGAGCCAGACAAAGCCCAGGCCGACAAGCCGCGCGAGGTCCAGGGACCGCCGCGCCCGCCGGAACCGGTCGATGTGATCGAACCGGAGGATGCGGCCGCCTTCGAGCAATGCAGCAAGGCGCTGACCGCCATCGGCGCTAAGTTCAAGCCGCTGCCGCGCATCGATGACGGCCATGGCTGCGGCATCGACAAGCCGATCAGCGTGACAAGGATCCTGCCCGGCGTCGATCTGGCGCCGGAAGGCACCATGCGCTGCGAAACCGCTCTGCATCTGGCCGAGTGGCTGAAGACCATCGTCATCCCGGCCGCCGAACTGGCCCTGCCGGACCGGGGCAAACTGACCGCCTTCAACCAGGCCTCGACCTATATCTGCCGCAAGCGCAACGGCGCCGAAACCGGCAAGATCTCCGAGCATGCCCGCGGCAATGCCATCGACATCGCCTCGCTGCGCTTCGAGAAAGGCGACATGCCGATGGCGATCGTCACGCAGGAGGATTCCAGCATGGACGCCGCCTTCCAGCGCAGCCTCAACGCCACCGCCTGCCTCAGCTTCTCCACCGTGCTCTCCCCCGGCAGCGACGCCGCCCACCAGGACCACATGCATCTCGACGTGCTCGCCCGCAAGGGCGGCTACCGGTTTTGCCGGTGACCAGACCGGCTGGGTTGCTAACAGAACGGACCGGATAGAGTGTTTACAGTCCGACATCGTCAGGAGGCTCTGCGATGTCCTTGAGTGCAAAGGATTGAGCGCCAGTCGAGAATGTCCACCCTCCCCTTGAGGGGGAGGGTCGGAGCAAAGCTCCGGGGTGGGGTGACCGACCACCCCCGCAAACCTCAAAGGATCACCCCCACCCGCGCGTTCCGCGCGACCTCCCCCCTCAAGGGGGAGG
>NZ_JAAXMM010000032.1 GCF_012276985.1 Agrobacterium sp. a22-2
GGTGAGGGTGATGGGGGGGGTGGAGGGGGCTTGGTGCCCGCCTCAGGCGCTCCCACGAACCACTGCCTTTGCTCGAATCGGTCGGTAATAGTTGCGGAATAAAATGCTTTTTCGATAACGTATTTATTTGAGCCAAAGATATAATTATTGAAAGAACGGCATTCTAAGTAAGCTTCTTGAGTTCGTACAGATAGGCAGCATCTTCCTTGTATTTTTGATCTTTAGTAATGAAATGTGCGTATGTTAATTTTCCAATGAGGTGGTCGAGATAATTTGGTATATCAATATTTGAAAACCTAACGTGGCCATTAATTCCATATTTCTTTATGTAATAAAGATCTTTTCTTAAGTTTCTTCTTTTTTCCCTAAGAATATTTGGCCTTTCATTTACGACTACACCATTGACGTATTTTCTCGCGCCTTTGCCGGCCATTACGGTCTTTTTCGAGTTTAGCTTCAGGCCATCTGTTCTTAGTTCTTTCCTTACGACGCCGATGAGATCAGCAAGATTGTCTTCGCGAGAAGAGAACGTCATGTCATCCGCATACCTAGTATAAAAAACTCCCCTCGATTTACACTCATTAAAGATCACTTCATCAAATCGTCTGAGCACTAGATTTGACAACGCCGGGCTAGTGGGGGCGCCTTGTGGAAGCCCATTCTCAAGGGTACAAAGACCACTTAAGAGCCTCGCAATTTGAGCAGTATACCCAAGATCAAAGAAAACGCGATAAACCGAAAATCCAGAAATGGTCGGAAAAAAATCTCTTATATCCAACGTTAGCATGTAAGGGCGAGCCTTATGAATGACCGCTGCCCCTCTGAGGCTATGATTTTGACGAAAGGCCCGGGCGGCTTTGTGCGGCTCAGAATTGGCGATCACTTGCTCAGCAATGAACCGCTGGATCAGTTTGAGAGTTGGGAACGGCTCGCAAATCGTTCGCAACCCTCCACTTTTTTTGGGAACGTCAAATCTTCTGTAAAAGTAAAACGGAGCGGCTGAGATAGCGTGTAGCAGGCCCTCGGAAAACCCCACCAGCCGAGAGAAATGACTTACATCAAAAAGAACCAACGCCTTGTTTCGAGTTAACTCAGTCACATACGTCGCAACAATCTCGCGTCGGTCAAGGCTGCCGAAATCGTTAAACAGATCGAGTTGAACATACTCTTGAGAGAATCGAAAATCAGGCATCAGTCGTTCCGGTTACTAAAAATCCATTCACCGAAGGTGAAGCGCCCGAAGGGCGGGACTATGAAAACGACATTTTCCACTCCGTGGAAAATTCGTTTTCATAGAGTGGGCCTGAAATACGGTCCAATCCAGATGAGCGACTCGCTCATCCTGCGGTCAAGCCGCTAGGGTCTAACTCTATCTCTAATTTGAGCGAACGACTGATGCCCAATTTCATATTCTGCATTTTCGTCGATTCGATCAATCCTATATTCAGACAGAATTTCTAAATCACGCCATTTGTTACGAGATTTTACGGGAAGCGTAATTCCAGGTGCGATACGGAATTTTGAATCTTTGCGGATGAGCACACCGTCATCGAGCATCCTGCGGACGGCTATTGCAATTTGAGCAGCCGTGAAACCTTGCTGCTCGACTTGTGCCACCGCTCCCTCTTGAGCAATTGCTATCAAAATAGCTGCTTGTAGTGGTGTACTCATACCTAGTTCCTTGGAAACATAGCGGGCCAGCTTGATCCAGAAGTCGAAGTATCGCACCAAAATATGGGTAGCGTGTTATTTGGCGTCTTCTTCATGCTGACCAACGCTTCTGACTTAAGATATCCCTGCACATAATCTTTACCCACCACCGCCAAACTCTCAATTTGAGCGTAAACATCAAGTGCATCCATCTGTAAATTAAGATCAGTATCATCCGAAAGAGCTCGGCGAAATTCGAAACAAGTTGAAGCGGAATAGCAAAACCCATCAATTCGAATACGTGCGCGCTCCATCATGGCAATCGAGTACAAATAGATATCTGCTGGGTGAATCCCAAAATTTGCAATGCTCCTCCGAGAGAACTTCCGAAATTGCGTTCCACTGCCAACAAAATCGTCAACGACAATAATAGAGTATTCATTGACGTTGTTCTTTATGGATGAAAGTGATTCAAGCGTCTTCAAGTCGGCAAAATCAGATTTATCTAAAAAGCAAGATATTTCATATACGACAGAATGCCCACTTTTTATTTTTTGTTTTGAATCGGATATCGGGATTATCGCTATTTTTTCACCCTTGAAGGCGCCCGTAATCCTTCGTGCTATTTCGCTGCAATGATCGTAATAGTCTGTACACCAGAAATAACTCTTGATGATGTGCGTTATTAACGCGAATTGTTCTTCTGTTGTAGTCAACGAAAACAGCTGGAATGCAACATCGTTTATATTTCCCCCGAGCCGGTTCTTTTTTTCCGACCATCCTTTTGCTTCAATTACTTCATCAATTATTAGGAGTTGCTCAAATGAAAGAGCCATTAGTCGTTGCCCCTCGAATCCCTTCCCGCAGCAGCAATATACTGGCCTATGAATTCAAATATCAAACCCCAAAGTGGAACAGATTCCCGCTTGTGGACCGCTATTCAATGAAATAGACGCTCTCGGTTGGTGGGCCTTCACAGGCACCATTCGAGACGCGCCGCCTCAATCCACCTCCGAACCCGACCCCATCACCCCCCAAACGCCACCTTCACCCCACGCTGCCGAAAATAAGCCTGCATCAATTTCCGGCCCGAGCGGTTGTTCTGCACCAGTTTCGCCGGGTCGATGACGACCTCTTTCAAACCTTCGCGCGCAAGCGCTGCCTTGAGGGTGGCGATGTGGGTGTCGATGTCGGCATTGTCGGCCTGCAGGGATTGATAGATGCGGGTTGTGGCCTCGGCCACGGTCGGTTCGCTCATGGGGTTCAGTCCTGTTGTCGTTGGCTGGGCGCCGGGCCCATAGGTTTCGTGTGCCCCTACTGTGCTGGAAACGGTCCCGCGTCAACCGGGCAGGGGAGAAAGCCTAATACTCGATGCAGCGTCCGGTGGCGCGCCGGACGAAATCGACGACATTCGCCCTGACCTGCGTCGTGTTGATCGTATTGGGCAGATGAAACCAGCCGTGCAGGGTGTAGATCGGCGGAAACATCGGCTTGGGATTGAAGGGCACATAATGGAAGGCCACCAGGCTGCTCTTGCCGTTCTCCACCAGGCTCAGCTGAAACGGCCCTTCGCCGGCGGTGGTGGCCTTGCCGCTTTTGCCAAGCGGAATGTCACTGTCCGGATCGAGCAGCAGATACCGCGCCGGCATCTGCTGGAGCTGCTGCCTTTGCTGCCTGAGGGTCGGCGGGGGCGGACACCCCGACGGATCGGGATCGCGCTCAGCGATGACAACCCTCTCCTTGGTCAGAATAGGCAGTTCGGGCTCAAGCTCAGAGATCGCCACCTTTGGCAGCGCATCGATCTGCGCCTGATAGGCATCCTGAGCGTTCTTCGCGGACACGTAGGAAACCCCCCACAGGGCGCAAGGCACGGCGACATAGGCGGTCAGGATGCCGCCGGCGGCGACGGGCGAAAAACCGGCCGCATAGCGAACCACACGCGGGATCGCCCAGAGGTAGATTATGGTCGGGGAAAAGATGATCGGGGCACTGACCAGATAGAAGATCCCCCAGACCAGCATTTCCATGATGCATCCTTTCGGTCATTTTCGCCCGCCCGGGCGCCCCGCTGTCACCTCCAGGATCACCGCGCCTTGGCCGCCACCCAGTCGTGCCATTGCTGTTCGCTGCCGTGGAACACGTTGAGGTCGATCTTGCCCTTGACGCCCTGCGACAGGCCGGAGCCGGAATATTGCCAGAACACCCATTTGCGGTTCGGATAGCGTTTCGACGGATGGGCGGCGACCGAGCGCAGCCAGAAGGGATAGTCGAGCAGTTCGCCGGAAAGGTTGTCCTCGTAGAAATCCGGCGCGGTATAGATGATCGGCCGCTGGCCGTAGTGTTTTTCCAGCCTGTCGGCAAACACCTTTATTTTTTCCAGCACGCGGGTGCGCGAGATGCGCTGGCTGCAGCGCGATTCGCCGTTCCACTCCACGTCGATCACCGGCGGCAGGGCGCCGGCTTCTCTCGGCACGTTGCGGATGAACCAGTCGGCCTGCTCGCCGGCCGTGCGGCACCAGTAGAAGAAGTGATAGGCGCCGCGGCGGATGCCTGCCTCCTTGGCGCGCCGCCAGTTGGTCTTGAACATCGGGTCGAGATGGTCGCCGCCGTCGGTCGCCTTGATGAAGGCGAAGTTGGCCCCTTGCGTGCGCAGTTTTGCCCAGTCGATATCGCCCTGCCAGCGCGAGATGTCGACGCCGTGCACCGCATGGCTGCGCGGCGAGACCGGGCCGAAATTGATCGGCTTGGCATCGCGAAACCGCTGGCTGTAGATCTGCGAGCGCGAGCGCGAGGAGGGGGCCGCTGGCGCCTGCGGCTCGGCCGGCACCGGCACCAGCATGGCCACGGTCCGCTCGCCCGGAACCGGCATGCCGGCCGAACTTGCCATCGGCTCCAGCATCTGGGTCTGGCTCTGGATCTGCGCCTGCATCTGCGGCTGCCCGCCCGGCACGGGCCCGGCCCAGGCCAGCGCATGCGGATCGCTTGTTGGTGCTGTTGTCGCGCCGACATTGGAGGCCGGCACCGGCCCCGCCGCTGCGGCCACCGCCACCGCATTGGTGGTCTCCGGCGACACCGCCAGCGCCTTGTCCGGCGTGGATGTGGAGCAGCCTGAAGTCAGCAGGCAGGCAAGAACGATGGCCGACACGGTCGATAAACGCATAAGGTACCCGTACGCAAAACAACGATCGCGGCGTTTTTGACGCCCGCCGACGACCCGCTGAGACAAAGTGCTAACGGAGTTTTACCAAAAAAGGCTGAATGCAATCTTTACGAAACGGCCGGAGGGGGCAGGGGCGAAGGAATGGCGGGTGTCGACAACGACTGAAGGCTCTGCGGCAGCCGCCAGCCTCCACCCTCCCCTTGAGGGGGAGGGTCGGAGCGAAGCTCCGGGGTGGGGTGACCGACGTTGGCGATTGTGGTGATCACCCCCACCCGCCGCTCCGCGTCGACCTCCCCCCTCAAGGGGGAGGTGGAGCTCAGACGTCACCCTCCGCATCGTTCGTCCGTAGCGTTATCTCTCCGCGATCCGTCATGGGGCAGGCGCACGCCGCCGGCCTCCACCCTCCCCTTGAGGGGGAGGGTCGGAGCAAAGCTCCGGGGTGGGGTGATTTGCCGCAATGGCAGAGACCGGGAAAACCGAACGGCCTCGGATCAGCCGGGCACCGCCGGGATGGCGCGGCGCAGGTCCGGTTCGTCGTGGATGAAGGTGATCTGCAGCGATCCGGAGATGTCCTTGCCGGGCGGGCAGGCCGTCGGCAGGCCGTCCTGGTCGATGGCGATGTGGCTGTCGCCAAGGGCAGCGACCAGTGCCGGCAGGGCCTCGCCCGGCAGGGTGAAGCGGATGGTGTTCATGATGTTGGAATACATGCGCACATCGTCCACCCAGCCGCCGAGCCGGTTCAGGGTGTCGAAGACGAGGCTCGTCGCCTCGTGGCGGGGCATGCGCGTCACTGCGCTCAGCATTATCAGGCGCTGCATGGTGGTCTTATTCCTGGACGAACAAATGTGCCGCCACTCTAGCGACGCACCGCCATGATGACAAATCA
The DNA here is from genome assembly GCF_012276985.1 of Agrobacterium sp. a22-2. Taxonomy (GTDB): domain Bacteria; phylum Pseudomonadota; class Alphaproteobacteria; order Rhizobiales; family Rhizobiaceae; genus Allorhizobium. Next base: position 5,697 of record NZ_JAAXMM010000032.1, read on the forward strand.
CGCCGTTTGTGGAATAGCCGGGAGCAACAGGTGATTTGGCGAAGGTGTCGCGGTTATGGTGTTGTCCTCTCTTCCGGTCTTTGGCGCAAAAACGCGGGCAGCCGTGCGGGCCACAGCCGTGGCAGCGCTCCTGACACTGATCGCAGCACCCGCCGAGGCGCATATCCTCGGCGGGCCGATGGGCGGCTTCGGTTCGGGCTTTGAACATCCGCTGCTCGGCTTCGATCATTTCCTCGCCATGCTGGCGGTCGGCCTGTGGGGCGCGCAGATGGGCGGCCGCGCCGTCTGGTCGCTGCCGGCCACTTTCCCGATGATCATGTGCATCGGCGGCATCATCGGCATGACCGAGATGTTCCCCATTCCCTATATGGAACTCGGCATCGCCCTGTCGATCATCGTGCTGGGCGGCGCCATCGCCGCGGCCTGGAAGGCCGGCGAGGCGGTGGCGCTGATCATCATCGCCTTCTTCGCCATCTTCCACGGTTATGCCCATGGCCAGGAACTGCCGCTGGCCGCCGATCCCGCCGCCTATGCCGTCGGCTTCGTGGTGGCAACCGGCCTGATCCACGTCGCCGGCGTCGGCCTCGGCCTGGTGCTCGGCCGGTTCTACGACGGCAAGCTGACGCGGGCGCTCGGGGCGGCCATTGTGCTCTGCGGCCTCTATTACCTGATCCGATGACCAGGAAACCCGCCCGCAAGGCCCGCAAGACAGGCAACCCGGCCCGCCAGACCGCCAAGGCCCGGCCGCAGCCGGCAGCCGCCGCCATGCCGCAAGCGCTGGCGCCTCCGACGCTGCCGCCGGATGTCGTGCCCCTGACAGAGGCCGGCCGTCCCGACTGGCGGGTGATCGTGCGCACCCGCCGCTTCAGGGCGGCTGTCGGTTTCCTGGCTCTCGGCTTTGTCCTGCTGGCGCTGTCGCAGGCCATTCCGCATGATTACGGTTTCCTGGAGCTCGGCTTCCTGTTCACGCTGTCGGTCTACGATCTGGTGCTGGCCATGCTCGGCCTGTCGGTGGCCGCCGCCATGGCCGACACAACCAGGCAGTTCCGCGCCATCGTCTTGACCTTTCTCGGCGTGCTTTCGCTCATGCTGCTGTTCTTCGACAGCCTGTTTGCGCTGATCCTTTTGACCCCGCTCGGCGACAACCTGTTTCTGGTCGCCCCCACGGCCGTCATTCTGACCGGCGCCTCGCTCTGGCTGCCGGGCCTCTGGCGGCAGCGGGCGGTCACGGTGGCGGCGGGCCTTGTCGGCTTTTCCTTCGCGCTGTTCATCGGGCTCGACGATCTCGGCGTCGGCATTTTCCGCTTTGCCTTCGGCGCCGTCGCGGAAGCGCTCTGGGTCATCCTGGCGCCGGCTTTGCTGCTGCGTCAGTTCCGCGGGGCCTGGCTCACCATTCCGCTGCGCATCGTCGGCAGCTGGCTCGTCGTCATCGGCGTCATCGTCATGGTCTCGCTCTACCTGCCGATGAAACCCGTCGATGCGCCGCCGCTGCCCGCGATCGACGATACGCTGATGATCCTGCCGAACGGCGACAAGGTGCCGCTGGTCCTGCCGGAAGACGAACCGGAAATGTGAGGTCTCCTGCGGCGCGGCCTCCCGGCAGCGCCGGGGGCTGATCGTTACAAGACCTGTCAGCCGGCTTTGCGGTAGCGGCGCGCCACGTAGACGACCTGGCCCTTGGTCAGGCCCTTATAGAGCACGGATCCCTTGGCGCCGGCGAATTCCGACATGAAGCGCTTCATGAACGGCACGCGGCCGATGCGTTTGAGCTTGCGCTCGTTGGCCGCATCGAGCGCCGCCACGACGCGTCTGGAGATGTCGCGCTGCGAGACGAGGGTCAGCCCGGAGGCCGCCAGCTGGCGGTCGAGTTCGCCGATCGTGCCTTTCGAGCGCATGTCGGCAAAGGTGAACCAGCCGCCCGGGGTAAGCACCCGCTCCACCTCGCGGGCGAAGGCCGCCACATCGGCATAACAATGGGAGGATTCGATATTGACCACGATATCGAACGCGCCGTCGGCAAAGGGCAGATGCTCGGCATCGCCGGTCTGGAAGGATAGCGCCGGCGCATCGGCGTTGAGCTTGGTCGCCAGGCGCACGGTCTCCGGCGAATAGTCGAGGCCGACCACGGCGGCCGGCTTGTGGTAGCGCGCGATATAGCGCGATCCGCCGCCGCGTCCGGAGCCGACCTCCAGCACCCGCGCATTGTCGACCGGCAGGCCTTCGACCGCCTGCTGGTAGAGCCCGATAAAGGCCCGCTCCTCTTCATCCTCCGGCTTCAGCGGGAAGGGGGCGCCCTCCGGCATGTAGCCGTAATTCATGAAGCGCCAGTCGCGATCGCCCCAGAAGCGCGACAGGCTGTTGTAGAGAAAGCGCCAGGCCCATTTGCGGCTGCGCGGAAAGGCGCCCCGCTCGAAGGCGCTGAGCACGGTGGAAAACATGCGGCTGGTCATGCCGTTCCTTTCAGCCGGCCTTGCCGGCAGGTGCGGCTTGGGCCGGAAATTCCTCAGCGAGCCAGGCGCGGGCCTTGGCGATCAGTTCGGCGTCGTCCTTGTTCTTCGGATCGAAGCCCGGCAGGTAGTAGCTCAGCACCAGAGGCATGCAGCGCCGCCAGAAGCCCGGCGAAACGAACACCACCCAGAGAAAGCGCAGCCAGAAGCGTATTCCGGTCTTGATACCATCGGTGCGGGCAAAGATCCTGACATTCCTGAGGAAAATCACCAGGAAGGGAAAAATGGTGGCGTTCATCGCCGTCACACGCAGCAGATAGCGCTTCCAGCCCGGCATACCGGGCGTCACCGCCTTCAGCACGTCGAGTGCCACCGCCTTGTGCTCGAGTTCCTCCAGCGCATGCCACATCCACAGCCGGCGGTAAGGGGCCGCCGCCTTGTCCAGCAGCTCGGGCCGGCGCAGCGTCACGCTCGACAGCGTCGCGGTCAGGTGTTCGATGGCGCAGGTCACCGCCAGGCGGTGCAGCGGGTTCTTGGCCACGCCCAGCGCATAGCGCACCGGCTTCTCCATCTCCTCGACATCGTAGCCGAGCGACTGAAGCGCGCGATTATAGTCCTCGTGCTCGCGGGTGTGAAACGCTTCCTGGACGGAGTAGCCGTTGATTTCCCTGGCCAGTTCGCGGTCCTTGAGCTTCGATGCGTAATGCTTCAGCGAGCGGATGAAGTAGCGCTCGCCCTCGGGCAGGAAGATCGACAGGCCATCGGCCGTCACCGTCTTGATCATGTCGCCGTCAAACCAGTGCCGCGTCGCGTTGCCGAGAATGCCGAAATGGATGTCGCGCGGAATGATGTCCTCGTCATGGGGTGACGGTATCGCTGTGTATCCGGCTGCCATCTGACTGTAATCCCTTGTCAATTCACGTGAATACTTAGCTTTTCTATAGAATTCCGTAACAGACGGAGTATCTATAGTCCATGCCTCTTGGTAGGGCAACCGGAGCGGTCGGCATGACCCGGAGCGCCGGCTACCAGGCGGCGGTCGAGACTGGGTATCGAGACTTGGTATAAGGTGCCGGGCGCCGATAGATCGCGAAAAACCGACTGCAAAACTGTATGTCTGCGGCAGGAATACCGCCTGAAATCGATTCCGGTTTCAGGAATAATGCAGTAGACAGTGGGTCACGCAGACCTGCGCCACAGACCCGGTGCCCGCCCGATGACCATCCGCTATGTCCGTCCCGTCTCCCATGCCGCCCGCTTTGCCGAACGGTTCGGCTTCGTTGCGCTGGTCATGCTGGTCGTGGTCTTCCTGCTGCATCGCTTCGGTCAGCTGGCGACGCCGGATGCGGTGGCCCTTGTGCTGTTTGCCGCGGTGCTGGCCGCTCTTGCCGTGCCGCTGGCCTTGGTCGGCCTTGTCAGGCTCTGGCAGGTCGGGGCGCTCGGCGGTGTGGCAGCCGTCAAGGGTCTGCTGTTTGCCGCCCTGCCGCTGGCGGTGGTGGCGCTCGGAGCGGAACGTTACGTCACGCGGCCGATGCTTTATGACGTGTCGACCGATCTCATCGATGCGCCAGCCTGGATCGACACCCCGGCAGCACCCCAGCGCCTTCTGCCACGCCCGGCCATCGTCACGCCGACTGACCGCGAGGCGCAGCTGATCGCCTATCCCGGCCTTACCGGCCGGCGCTACGAAGGCGCGCTCGACCGCGTCTACGAGGCGGCGCTGAAAGTGGCGAAGACCAGCGGTTTTTCACTCGGCGCCAGCCGTGGCAAGGAATATGCGATGCCGGAGTTCCTGCCGCCGCAGAAGGAAGACGAGGCGGCACCGGGTCTCGCCGGCGGCCTGCCGCAGGTCATTCCCGTGCCGTTGCCGCGCCCGACCCCTGAACTGGGCGCCGGCGAGGTCGAGCCGTCGGGCACGGTGCGCATCCAGGCCGAAACCCGCACGCTGCTGCTCGGCCTGCGCTTCGACATCATGATCCGCCTGCGCGAAGAGGCGGAAACCACGCTGGTCGACATCCGCGTCGCCAGCCGCTACGGCCCGCACGATCTCGGCCTGTCCGCCGCCATCGCCGAGGCCTACCTGCACGCCCTCGACGCCGAACTGCTCGGCATCGCGGCGGATTGACGGTCTGATTCCAAGATTAATGATGGCATCCCGGGGCCTCCGTCATCGATACCGAGGCCCAGGCGCCGTCCAAGCATCATTGTTACACTCTGCCTGGTCGGTTTGGATTGGTCTTTCATCGATCACAGCATGGGCGACCGGTCGGTAGTCCCTGTCGCGTGGGTTTCTAGACCGCCAGGTCGACGGCAATTGCCGTGGCTTCGCCACCGCCGATGCACAGGCAGGCGATGCCGCGTTTCAGGCCGCGGGCTCTCAGCGCATGGACGAGCGTGACGAGCATCCGCGCACCGGTCGCTCCGATCGGATGCCCAAGCGCGCAGGCACCGCCATTGACGTTGAGTTTTTCACGCGGAATACCGAGTTCGCGCGCCGCCGCCATGGCGACCACCGCGAATGCCTCGTTGATCTCAAAGAGGTCCACGTCCTCGGTCTGCCAGCCGACCATGTCGAGCAGCTTGCGGATCGCCGGAATGGGGGCCGTGGTGAACCAGGCCGGTTCCTGAGAATGGGTGGCGTGGCCGAGAATACGCCCGAGCACCGGCATGCCCATTTGCGCCGCCGTGCTTTCGGCCGCCAACACCAAGGCCGCGGCCCCGTCCGCATTGGCCGAGGAACTGGCTGCCGTGATTGTCCCATTCTCGCCAAAGGCGCTCCGCAGGGTCGGAATTTTTGCAGCGTCGATCTGCGCAGGCCGTTCGTCGCGCGCGATCGTGAGGTCGCCCTTGCGCGTTCTGAGCGCAACCGGCGTGCACTCGGCGTCGAAGGCGCCACCCGCCACGGCGGCCTGGGCGCGCAACAGCGTCTCGGCAGCGTAGGTATCCTGGTCGTCGCGGCTGAACTGGTAGAGTTGAGCCGTCGCCTCGCCGAAGGCGCCCATCGGGCGGCCGTGCTCGTAGGCGTCCTCCAACCCATCCTTCATCATGTGATCGATCACCTCGGCGCTGCCGGCCTTGCGGCCCTTACGCATGTCCGTAAGCAGGAAAGGGGCGTTCGACATGGATTCCATGCCGCCGGCCATAACGACCGTCGCGCTGCCGGAACGGATCAGGTCGTGGCCGAGCATCACCGCCTTCATTCCCGACCCGCAGACCTTGTTGACCGTTGTCGCCCCGACGGAATCGGGCAGGCCTGCCGCCCGCGCCGCCTGTCGTGCCGGCGCCTGGCCGAGACCTGCAGGCAGGACGCATCCCATCAGCACCTCGGAAATCTGATCGGCGGCGAGGCCGGCATCGTTGAGCGCCGCGCGGATCGCCGTCGCACCGAGCTGCGTGGCGGCGACATCGGATAGTCCGCCCATGAATGCGCCCAGCGGCGTTCGGCGTGCGGCGCAAATGGCGATCGATTGTGCTTGACGGGACGACATGGGCGTTTCCTTCGCTGGTTGATTTAGATTACGATCGTATCTTTGATTGTCAACATCTGGATTATGATCGTAATCTAGATGTTTTGGAAGAGGATCAAGCAATGGGAAGCAGCCGAGAGCATGCTGTTGGAAACCGGGCGCGGGTGGTGCGTGTCGCAAGCGAGCTGTTTCGCGAGCACGGGTATGACGGCGTCGGCATTGCCGCGCTGATGAAGGAGGCCGGCCTGACCAATGGAGCCTTCTACAAGCAGTTCGGCAGTAAGGAGGATCTGATTGCGGAAGCGACCGTGCATGCCTTGTCGGAAAACGCCGCAAGCTGGAATGCCGTGCTGGAAAACGCTGGCAATGATCCATTGACGGCGATCGCCGATTGGTATCTCGCCGAAAAGCATTTGGAACATCGCCGGGACGGATGCACTTATGCCGCGCTCGCCGCCGAAGCGCCGCGGCGCGAAGAGCCGGTTCGTTCGGCTTTCGATGCGGGCATCCGCAGGACGCTTGAGCATATTGCCGAGGCCATGGCGCATGACGATCCCGCCGTTGCTCGGACCGCGGCCACCCGCTATCTTTGCCAGCTTGTCGGCGCACTGACCCTGGCGCGCGCCGTAAGCGATGCAGCCTTGGCCGACAGCATCCTCGTCGCCGGTCGCAACCGGGATTGAGACTGGCTCGATCGCCGGTTGGCGCGGCCGCATCGCTGAACGGCAACCACGAGCCTGATGCAGATCGCCCGATGAGGCACCAGCGGTTTCGGGACTCCGAAATGCCGCATAACCATAAGATCAGGCGTACCGTGCGAATCTGAACGGTCGCGACGCGCGTGTCCTGATGACGGCCTCTGCTTCAGGCTACCGTATAAACCCCGGTCAGCCGGGCCGGGCCGTCGGTGGCAACCAGGCCCTTCTCCACCAGATCCTCCAGATGCGCCAGCACCGAGAGGGCGGCCGCGCCATGCAGGCGCGGGTCGGTGTCGCGATAGATCGCCGCCACCATCTCCGGGATCAGCCGGTCGCCGGCGCGGATGCGCTCCAGCACGGCCCGCTCGCGCATGCGCCGATGGGTGCGCAAGCCCCGCAGGAAACTCGCCGGCTGGTGCACCGGGCCGCCATGGCCGGGAAAATAGATCCGGTCGTCGCGCGCAAGCAGCCGCTCCAGCGAAGCCATGTAATCGCCCATCGCCCCGTCCGGCGGCGCGACGATCGAGGTGGCCCAGGCCATCACATGGTCGGCCGAAAAGACGATGCCGGTGTTCTCCAGCGCAAAACCGGCATGGTTGGCGGTATGGCCGGGGGTGAGCAGGGTTTCGAGGACCCAGCCGTCGCCTGTCACGCGGTCTCCATCGGCAAGCGTGATATCGGGCTTGAACTCCAGGTCGGAGCTTTCGCCGAACGGATTGACCTCGCCCTCGTGCAGGGCCCGGGCGGCGCGGTGCGGCCCTTCGGCGACGACGATGGCGCCCGTCGCCGCCTTCAGCCGGCGCGTAAGCGGCGAATGGTCCTTGTGGGTATGGCTGACGGCGATATGGGTCACCTCGCGGCCTTCGAGCGCTGTCATCAGCGCCTGGAAATGCGCCTCGTTGTCCGGGCCTGGATCGATCACGCAGACCGAGCGCTCGCCGACGATATAGCTGTTGGTGCCATGGAAGGTGAACGGCGAGGGGTTGTTGACGGTGACGCGCTGCACGCCCGGCGCCACCGGCACGGCCGCGCCATAGGAGGGCTCGAAGGCGAGGTCGAACTCGGGACTCGTCGGGCCGTCTGCCGCCTCGCTCATTTATATTCGATCTCGATGAAGGCCATCGGCTGGTCGCCGCCATTGACCACATTGTGCTCGACGCCGGCGTCGCGGCGATAGACCTCGCCGGCCTTGCTGGTGACCCGCCGCTCGCCGGAAGCATCCTCGATCAGGAAATGGCAATCGGTCATCGGCACCACGACATAGCCCATGCCATGCACGTGATGGCCGGTCGCCGCCCCCGGCTCGAAGTCCCAGCGGGTGATCCGCACCATCTGATCGTCGAGCAGCAGGGTCGAAACGGCGGGCGGACGGGCGGAATAACCGGGCATGGTCAGGCTCCTGTTGCAATGCGAAAAATACCGCCCGTTTATCGAACCCTGGCGAGCCCGCGTCCAGCGGAAAATGGCGGCCACCCGACCCGGCTCGCCGAAGCCTCAGCTGACCCCGATGACCCGCGCCTTTGAATTCGCCCGCCCGATGCGCTATAATTCGACAAAAATCACCAAGGAAGTGATTGCCGCCCGTCTCCGCTTTTGCTAATCAGGCGGCGCATCGGGCCAGAAGGATACCTCCTCGGGCCCATCACGGTGGGGCGTAGCCAAGCGGTAAGGCACTGGTTTTTGGTACCGGCACCCCTGGTTCGAATCCAGGCGCCCCAGCCACTTTAATTTATCAAATAAAATCAATATTTTTCTTGATTTCAGGAAAGTCCGGCTGTTACGGCAAAGCCTTCCGGCTTTTGTCGCCGTTGGCATTGCGCTTCTGTTGCCGCGCCTTTTCCCCGCCGCTCCATGACGATTCTATGGCCATGAAGGGGTGGGTGCCGCCTTCATGATGTCGAGACCATGCTCTCCTCGCTGGCGCAGGGCCGATCTGCGGGCCCGCCGCAATTCTTTGAGCGCCAGCCGAAAACGACCTGCTCGAATTTTTCAAAAAATACCGCCTGCCGTCGCTTGTGTCCGATCAGGAAATCCCTATAGTTTAGGAAATAAATATTCCGGACAGGAAATAAGAGGGGACGGTAATGGCTCTTTCATGGCGGTTTTCCGCGCTGGCCGACAGGCACCGCGCACTCGGCTCGAAGCTTGAGGACTGGAGCGGCATGGGAACCGCCTGGACCTATGACAAGGACATCTACGAGGAACACATTGCCGTGCGCACCAAGGCCGGCATCATGGATGTCTCGGGGCTGAAGAAGGTGCACCTGGTCGGGCCGCACGCCATCGCCGTGCTCGACTACATCACCACCCGCGACATGACCAAGATCTATCCCGGCAAGTCGGTCTATGCCTGCATGCTCAACGACCGCGGCCATTTCACCGACGACTGCATCGTCTACCGCACCGGGCCGAATTCCTGGATGCTGGTGCACGGTTCCGGCACAGGCTCGGAAGAAATCGCCAAGCAGGCCGTCGGTCGCAACTGTGCGGTGCTGTTCGACGACGACCTGCACGACCTGTCGCTGCAGGGGCCGCTGGCCGTCGATTATCTTGACAAATACGTGCCCGGCATCCGGGATCTCAAATATTTCCACCATATGCAGACCACCCTGTTCGGCGCGCCGGTGATGATCTCGCGCACCGGCTATACCGGCGAGCGCGGCTACGAGATTTTTGTGCGCGGCCAGGATGCCGGCATGGTCTGGGACCGCATCGTCGAGGAAGGCAAGGAGATGGGCATCATCCCCGTCTGCTTCAGTGTTCTCGACATGCTGCGGGTGGAAAGCTACCTGCTGTTCTACCCCTACGACAATTCGCAGATGTATCCGTTTGCCGACGAGCAGCCGGGCGACAGCCTGTGGGAACTCGGCCTCGACTTCACCGTCAGCCCCGGCAAGACGGGCTTTCGCGGTGCCGAGGAGCATGCCCGCCTCAAGGGCAAGGAGCGCTTCAAGATCTTTGGCCTGCTGATCGAGGCCGATGGCCCGGCCGATCTCGGCGACGAGGTCTGGGCGGACGGTAAAAAGGTCGGCGTCATCACCTGCCCGAGCTATTCCAAGCTCACCAGCCGGTCGATGGCGATCGCCCGTCTTGATGTCGACTATGCCAAGCAGGGACTGCCGGTCGAAGTTCGCGGCGCCAATGTCAAGGCCAAGGCCATCGCCCACACCATCACCTTCGACGATCCGAAGAAGACCAAGCGGACGGCGATCGGTTGAGGGAGCGCGCAGATGCTGGTTGCAGGTATCAAGAGCCGCCCCACCTATGCCGGGATCGCCATTGATCCCCATGCCAGGCGGCACATTTTTGCCCTGGAAGGCGAGGGCGCGCTGGCGCTCACCGAGCAGGGCGAAGCCCTGACGCCCGCAGTCCTTGCCCGCAGCGAAATCCTTTATACACCAAGTGGATCAAAGGGTGAGGATCACGACCAGCGCCTTGCCGCACTGCAGCCCGACATGTTCTGGCAGGGACCGACGATCGCCACGCTGCTCTTCCGCCTCAAGGGCTCGCTGAGCAACGCCACCATGGGCACCCGGCTCTATATCGCCGGAACCGAAGGTTTCATTGGCCAGGCGATGCAGATCGCCCTCGACCTCGGCATGGATTTCAATTCGATCCCGACGGAGCATCGCGGTTCGCTGGCCCGGCGGGTGCAGTGCGTGCATTGCAAGGGCATAACGGAAAACGTTACCGTCAGCCCGTTTCCATGCAGCCACTGTGGCCTGCCTTTGCTGGTGCGCGACCATTACTCCCGCCGGCTCGCCGCCTTCCAGGGCGTCAATATCGACGCCGAGGAACCCGGCACCGCGCCCGAGCCGGAGGAGCTTTTCTCGTGAGCATCAATACGGAAATTCCGGTCCGGGTCGCAAAGGTCACCGAGGCCGCCGAAAAGATCAAACGCTTCCGGCTGGAGCGGCTCGACGGCCAGCCCATGCCGTATTTCTCGGCCGGCGCCCATGTCGTCGTGTCGATGGTCGACGATGGCCTTCTCCGGCGCAATCCCTATTCGCTGATGTCGGCGCCCTTTGACACCAGCGCCTACGAGATCAGCGTGCTGGCCGTCGAGAATTCGCGCGGCGGGTCCGCGTTCATGCACAGGGTTCGCGAGGGCGACCGCTTGACGGTGAGCCAGCCGGTCAACCTGTTTCCGGCCGATCATCGCGGCCGCAAGCACATCCTGATGGCCGGTGGCATCGGCATCACGCCTTTCCTTGCCATGATGGCCCAGTTCGAGCGCGACAATACCGCCTTCGAACTGCATTACGCCATGCGGTCCCGCCAGACCGGAGCCTACTGGCAGGACCTGCTTGCGCGCTACGGCCCCCACCGCGTCAAACTCTATTTCGATGCCGAAGGCGGGCAGGTGCCGCTCTCCCAGGTGCTCGACCACCAGCCGCTCGGCACCCATCTCTATGTCTGCGGCCCCGCCGGCATGATCGATGCCGTGCTGCTGTCCGGCCTGGAGGCGGGATGGCCGCGAGAAAACCTGCATTCGGAGCGTTTCCTGGCCCCGCCGACCGGCCAGCCCTTCAAGATCTTCCTCGAAAAATCGCAGCTCTCGATCACCGTCGGCGAGCATCAGAGTATTCTGGAAGCGATCGAGGCGGCCGGGATCGACGCCCCCTACATGTGCCGCGGCGGCGCCTGCGGCCAATGCGAAACCGGCGTCTCGTCCTGCGACGGCGAATTGCAGCACAATGACATCTATCTCTCGGACGAGGAAAAACGGGCGGGCAACAAGATCATGATCTGCGTCTCGCGCTTCAAGGGGCAGCAACTCGTTCTTCAACTGTAGAGCCAAAACCAGGACGGTCGCAGGGATCGGACGATCTCGCACCGCTTCAGTTTCAAGGAACCGGACAGATGACCATCACCTTCAAGCAGGAAACGTTCCGAGACGATTTCACTTACTCCAACAGCCCGGACAATATCCGCCGCTTTCCCTTTCCGTTCGACCGCGACGATTACATGTATTCGGTCAACATGGAGCCGCATGTGCTCGGCAAGGCCGGCACCATCTACGAGAGCCTGATCGATGTCGACGAGCACTATCTCGCCGAAATGCACGATCGGGCTTTGGTGCTGAAGGAGGATCCGCTGCGCTGTCAGGCGCTGCCGCACATGATGCTGGCGCAGTGGGATACGCTGGAGCTGCTGATGGAGCAGCAGGCGGCGGGCTACCCTGAGCATTTCACGCTTATCCGCAATGGCGACCAGTGGCGCTGGATCAACCGGCCGATGGGCATCGACGATACGTTCACCTTCGGCGACCCCTCGACGCTGCCCTATCCTCCGATGGAATACATCACCCGGCAGGCCCAGGGCGATTTTGCCATCGTCGACCAGCGCCAGGACAATCTCTGGATGGATGCCGGCATGGTGACCACCCAGGCCGACTGGTCGCTGGATTTCGACATCGGCATGAACTTCATGGAATGGCACGGGCCCGTGCCGCTGGCTCACCAGATCGGCGTGTTCGACCGGGCGCTGAAATTCCTGTTGAACCTGCAGCAGGGCAAGCCGACGCGGCGGTTCAACTGGACGATGACGATCAATCCCAGGCTCGATACCAGCCCGGAAAACTATCCCAAATGGGGCACCGACCGCACCACGGTGACGCCGGACAATGTCGGCTCCAAGGTCCATCTGCGGGTGGAATTGCAAAGCCTCTGGCGCCTGCCGCGCTCCAACGCCATCCTCTTCGTGATCCGCTGCTACCTGATCAGCATGGACGAACTGGTGACCGTGCCGAAATGGGCGCGCCGCTTTCCGCGTGTGCTGAAAAACCTGCCGCCGGAACTGGTCGACTACAAGGGCCTGACGCGGTTTCGCGACACGACCGTGGAGTGGTTGTCGCAATACGACGACGGCGCGCCGACCAGCCCGGGCTTCTGGCCGGATTAAGAAAAATCCCCTCCCCAACCC
>NZ_JAAXMM010000033.1 GCF_012276985.1 Agrobacterium sp. a22-2
CCTCGCCGCCGTGGCATACTCTTGCCCGTCCCCCTTCGGATACACCGGGTGTGCGTGCCCGGCGAGGTGGGATCGGCGCTGGAGGGTTCGGGCTATCGCAGGCCCGGCCCGCCGGGGTCCGCGGAACATGGTCTCCCCCTGGCGAGGCGGGCAGCGTGTGGGATGTCGGACCGATCCCGATCGCTGCAGACCGCAATCGCGTGCCGGGTGCGCCTGTGCGGCGTGGGAGAGTGATGGGAACAACGGTTTCGCCGGGTGCCTGCCCGTCCGAAATCCGCACAGGGCTCGGCTGAAAGGTCGCTCCGCCACGGCGGCGCCGACCCCGATCCGCAACCGTTGCGCCCATCGCTGCAGAGAGACCGAAGTCGCGGCACATAAACCGCCGAACGGGTGCCGGAAGGTGTCACCCTAAAACCATTTCATAGAGGCAGCTTCCGGCACCTCGTCCGAACCGCTTTGTCAAAACCACGGGCCGAACCGGTCGCGGGATCGCAAAACCGTGCCCGCCGTTTGCCCGCCCCGAAACGCCAGAAATGAAAGGCCGTCCGATGACCAAAATTGTTGGCAGCAGCGACCAGGACGAGATTTCCCGGCAGATCCTGTGCCTGACGCTTGAAATGCTGGCCGTGCCGAGCTTCTGTTGCCTGCGGCGCGCCTGCACGCGGGCTGTGCGCTGCCTTGACCGCGACGAACCCGGCCTTTTCCCGCGCTGCTGGCAGCTTCTGCTGCCCGAAGAGCAGGCCCTGGTCTTGTCCCTGTATGAGCAGGCCACCAGGGCCGAGCTGCGCATCACCAACGACCTCCCCCGCCCGGTGCCCGACGATGACGACCACCTGGAATTGATGGAGGCCGGCGAGGAAATCATCTGGCGCTACTTCGCCATGGAGCCGGAAAACCGCCGACCCTTGCGCACATTATTGCCGGCGTTGGGCCGCGCGGCGGTCGCCGGAGAGCCGCCTGTGCCGCAACGGCACAGCGAAAACCCCTAAAAGCTCAAGGGATTCAAGCCAATTGCTAACCCTGCACCCAAGGTCCGCCCCGTTTTGGCTCTTGCCGCCCTCCGGCATTTGTTGTAGGAATAGCGCCGTTCGGGTTTTTCGATCCCGGAGACTGAACCGATTGTACGCACCGCATTTTGCGGTACTGGGGGCCTTCTCCCGATGGTAGACGTTCATTCCCGTTATCTCGACCTCTCGACTGGTCTTTCGCGTTCGAAAGGCTCAACCGTCCCTCTTCCGGGCTCCGGGTGCGGGAAACCATTGTAGACTTAAGGGAAAGAGGACTTCTCCCATGGCCACCAAAGGCGTCGTAAAATTCTTCAACCAGGACAAGGGCTTTGGCTTCATCACGCCGGACGGCGGCGCCAAGGACGTGTTCGTGCACATCTCCGCTCTCCAGGCTGCCGGCCTGCAGACCCTGAAGGACGGCCAGCAGGTCACCTTCGACACCGAGCCGGATCGCATGGGCAAGGGCCCGAAGGCCGTCAACATCCGCGCCGACTAATCCCGGCCGGCCCGATTTTCGGGCTTTTTGCCGCCGGCTCTGCGCTCAACCAGCGATGATCGGCAGGCAAGGATGAAAAGACAGGACGGCGTCTCCCCGGAGGCGCCGTTTTTTTATGTCTGCGCGGCTTATCCGGGCTGCCCCGATCGGCAGGCCTGCCGCGCAAAGCAACTAACCGGCCGCCTGCCGTTGCCCGGCCAACGTTTCGTCCGCCTGCCCTTTCGGCCCGCCTGCAATGTCGACCGCGGCGAAGGCCTCGGCGATCACCTCAGGCCCGGCATTGGCGCCGGTCGCCTGCGACGACAGGATCTGCCGATAGCGCCGCGCCCCGGCAAAACCCTGGAACAGCCCGACCATGTGCCGCGTCACATGCACCAGCCGACCGCCGCTTTCGATATGCCGCTGCGCATAGGCCATCATCGCATCGCGGATCGCCGCCCAGTCCGGCTTGGCAGCGGCAGCGCCATAGATTTTTTTGTCCACCCCGGTCAGAAGCGTGGCATTATGATAGGCGGCGCGGCCAAGCATCACCCCGTCCATGATGGTGAGGTGTTCTGCGGCCGCCTCGAGCGTGTCGATGCCGCCATTGATGCCGAGGAACAGGGTGGGGTTCTGCTGTTTCATGGCGTGCACCAGGGCGTAGTCGAGCGGCGGGATATCGCGGTTCTCCTTCGGCGACAGGCCCTGCAGCCAGGCTTTTCGCGCATGGATCCACACCGCGTCGGCCCGGGCGTCGGCCATGCGGGCGATGAAATCCGGCAGCACGGTCTCTGGCTGCTGGTCGTCGACGCCGATGCGGCACTTGACCGTCACCGGCACCCTGGCCACGGCCTTCATCGCGGCGACGCAGTCCGCCACGGTCTGCGGCTCGCGCATCAGGCAGGCCCCGAACGTGCCGGCCTGCACCCGGTCCGACGGACAGCCGACATTGAGGTTGATCTCGTCATAGCCGTAGTCGGCCGCAATCCGCACCGCCTCGGCGAGCCTGGCCGGCTCGGAGCCGCCCAGCTGCAGCGCCACCGGATGCTCCGCCGCCTCAAAGCCCAGCAGCCGGTCGCGGTTTCCCCGAATGATCGCCTCGGCGACGATCATCTCGGTATAAAGCAGCGCATGGGCCGTCAACTGCCGGTGAAAGAACCGGCAATGCCGATCCGTCCAGTCGATCATGGGTGCCACGGCGAAGACGGGAGCCTTGAAATAGTTTGATTTTTGTTCTTTTTCAGGCTCTGGAAACACGTTCTTCTCCGTCTTGCTCCCGCTCGTTTTGCACCAGTTCCGGCGATTTTGGCAACGGATTTGGTCCAGCGGACCGAATATAATATGCTTGGACCAAATTGGGAGGGGTCATGGCCCGATCACCGCGCGCCGGCGCAAGGATGGCAGCGTCGGCTATCGGGTGCTCGTGCGGGTCATGCAGGATGGCGCGACGTATCAGGAGACGGAGACGTTATCCGTTCCTTCGGACTCATCCCAGCAGGTCGGCAATGAGGCCGAGGGGATGGCGCAAGGCGCGTCCGTCAAGGCGCTCCGCCTGGCAGCGACAGGAAAAACCGGTCGCCACGACGGGCTCTTCGTTTTTCATGTGCAGCGACCAGGACATGTCGAACAGTTTGCGTGAAACGGCCTGGTGCCGTTTCTGGTGGCCGAACAGGCCGGCCATGCCGCAGCAGCCGGTGGCAGGTGTCGAAAGGGTGACGCCGATCGCCGCAAAGACCTCCCCCCACAAGGCCCCGGTTTGCGGCAACGATGTCGCCTCCGTGCAATGACTGAGCAGCGTTGCGGAAAGCCCGGCGCGAGCTGTCGGCAGGCGGCATCCCGCGGCGATCTGGCGCGCCAGAAACTCCTGCGGCAGAAGCACGTCGGGCACATCGAACCCGGCCTTGGCATAGTCCTGCCGCAGCATCAGGACGAAAGCGGGATCCAGCCCGATCAACGGCGCGCCGGATGCGGCCGCCCGGTTGAGGATTTGCGCAAGCCGCCGCGCCATAACCTTAAAATCGGCCATGGCGCCGAGATTGAGTGCCGCCTTGCCGGCCGGCAGCATGTCAACCAGCAGGGGCCGGTAGCCCAGCGCTTTGAAGCCGGCAATCGCGTCGCGCTGCACATCTTCATCGAACAGGGCCGTGAACCAGTCCTGAAACAGCAGCACCGTCTTGTCGGGCAAGGGATCGCTGAGTTCGTCCAGGCCGATGCGGTCGGTCTTCGGCATGGGCCGGGCGATATGCCTTGGCAGGTCAGTCGTTTGCAGCAACAACCCGGCAAGATACCGCACAAGCGGCCAGACCGGCCTGACAAGCGGTACTATACGGACCTGAAGCCGGCTCCACCGTTCGGCCCATATCGTCAACCGGTCGCCGAACGGTCGGCCCTTGCGTCCATAATAGTCGGCATAGAAAGCCGACCGCATATGCGGAATGTCGACCTGCACCGGGCATGAGGAAGCACAGGCCTTGCAGCCGAGGCAGGTGTCGAGAACACCGAGCAGATCCGCCTCGTCGACCTTCTGCGGCGTGCCGCGATCCCGCGCCGCCTTCCAGGCGCGCAGGGCATCGGCCCGACCTTTCGGCGAATGGCGCAGGTCGGCACTCGCCTTGAAGGACGGGCACATCGGCGCGGTCGCCTGATAGCTGAGGCACTGCGCATTGCCGTTGCAGCGGAACGCCCGCTCCAGCGGATCGCCTTCCGTCGTGTTGAACGGCCGGAAGGCCGTCGTCGCAATGCCCATGATCTCGCCGTCGACACTCACCAGCTTGCCGGGATTGTACTGCCCCTTCGGATCGAAGGCGGCCTTGACGCCCTGCAGCGCCCGGTAGGCCTCGGGGCCGATCCATTCGGCCAGAAACGCCCCCCGCACGCCCTTGCCATGCTCGCCCCAGAAAATGCCGCCATATTTGCGAGTCAGCTCGAACACCGCCGTCGAGATCGAAACCAGCGTCTCGCGATCTTTCTGGAGATCGATGTTGAGCGCCGGGCGAATGTGCAGACAGCCGACATCCACATGGCCATACATGCCGAAGCCGAGCCCGTGGGCCGAAAGCACCGCCAGGAATTCCTCCACGAAAGCGGCAAGATGTTCCGGCGGAACGACGCAGTCCTCCACGAAAGCGACCGGCCGGGCGAGGCCATCGACCTTGCCCAGCAGCCCCACACCGGCCGAGCGGATCGCCCACAGATCACGGATCTCCGCCTTGTCCTTCGCCACATAGACCGCACCGATGCCGTCCAGTGTCGCGAGACGCGCAAGACAGCCGGCGAGACGCCCGTCCAGAAGGCGTGCATCGTCGCCGTTGAATTCCAGGAAGATATAGGCCACGCGCCCCTCCCCCTTCGGGCGAAGCTCTTCCGGCAGACGCGACAGAATTCCGGCGGCCTGCGCCAGCTGCTGGACACGCTCATCCATCACTTCGATGGCGGTCGGCTCGTCGGCCATCAGCGGCAGGGCGGAGGCCAGTGCCTGCGAGAAGCTGCCAAAGCCCACCACGACAAGGCGTTTTTCCGTTTCGATGCGGTGCAGATGCACACGAACGCGGGTGACGGGTCCAAGCGTGCCTTCGGCCCCCAGGAACAGCCGCCACCATTCGAAACCACCGTTGTCGGGACAGGCGCGCTCCAGATCATAGCCGGTAAAGCGGCGGTTAAGCTTCGGCGTGGCGGCGACAAAGGCGGCCCGGCCCGACCGCGCAACGGCTTCGACGCGCGCCAGCATCGGGCCCGCCCAGTCAGGCTCCGGCGCGAAGGAGGCAAGCAACCCTTGTGCGCAGGCAATCTCGAGGCCGATGATATTGTCAGAGGTCTTGCCATAGATGCGCGAGCCCTTGCCCGACGCATCCGTCGAGACCATGCCGCCCACCGTGCAGCGCGTCGACGTGGAGGTCTCAGGCGCGAAGAACAGGCCCAGCGGCCGCAATTGCTCGTTGAGGTCATCGAGCACGATGCCCGGCTCGACATCGGCCCATTGCTCGGCGGCATTGACCGCGATCAGCCGGTTCATGTGCCGGCGAAGATCCAGGATGACGCCGCGGTTCAGGCTCTGGCCGTTGGTACCGGTGCCCCCGCCCCGTGCCGTGAGCCCGATACCGGCAAAGGCGGGCCGATCCAGAACCCCCAGCAGACGGATGACGTCATCTGTATTGCGCGGTGCGACGATCAGGTCGGGAAAGATCTGGTAGACGGAATTGTCGGTCGACATGGCCGCACGCAGCGCGCTGTCGGTCTCGATTTCACCGGTGAAACCCATGGCCCGCAGCGCATCGGCCAGCCGGCTGATCCTGCTTGACGGCTCACCCGGCATGGACGTTCTCCATCGCTGACAGACCTGTTTGAAACCGACACGGTTCGAGCTCAATCGAAGCCATGGGGAAAGAGCTCCTCGGCCGTCAGCTGGCGCGGAAGGATCTGCTGCTTGAAGAGTTCATCGGCGAAATCCCCGATCATTGTGCGGTTCGAAGCCATGCCGGACGCCGCCCATGCCTCGGGCAGACCCGCCGCGGACCGCCGCAGTTCATCGAGCATGAAGGGAGATGTATCGGCATACTTGCGGCGCTTGGCAAGCCAGACACTGCGCGCCGCATCGACCAAACGACTGAGTTCCGCGACGACCCAGGGATTGTCTGCCACGATCGGCGCCTTGACGGAGATCACGTGCATGCCGGGCATATAGCCGACAGCGTTGAAATAATCGATTTCCGCCGAAACGACATCGTCGAGCAGCGGCCGCAGGTCAGAGGCCGGATCAAAGAAACCTTCGGGCATGAAGGGCGTGAAGATCGCATCGAGAAATCCCTCGCGCAACAGGTCGACCATCGGCTTTTCGCCCGGACAGGCCTCGATCCTGCCCGCCCGGCCAAAGCCGTCCAGCCGGTCGACGATCGGATGGGCGGCCGTCAGACGGCCGGCATACCACCTGACATCCTCAATGCCGACACCGGCCCTTCTCAACGCGGAGCGGGTCCAGACATTTCCGGAATCGCGCCAGCCCGTCACGCCGATCTTCTTATCCTTAAGGTCCGACAGCTGATGAAGCGGGCTGTCTTTCGTAGTGATGATGCAGCGATGTCGAAATCCCCGCATGATAAAATTCGGAATTCCAACGACGCTGTCGTCGCCATCATGGCACAGTTGCGCATAGCGGCTGAAGGAAGCCTCGGCAGCATCGTAAACCTCGCTGCCGGCGACATCGGATACCAGTGTGTCGACCCGATCGACCTTGAGCACCAACCGTTCCGAGCGCACATCTCCCAGCAGCAGCGGCGTGACATAATCCCAGTCACGGACAGCAAGGCGGATCTTCAATGTCATCTATCGCTCCCGTATGCGAGCCGACGCTGCAAAGCATGGCTCTTCCACGGGCATAGCCGACCCCGAGACCGACGGTCCAATCGAAAAAATTTTGATCGCTGTTCGGAAAATTTGATCGCGCCCCTGCCGCGCAATTTTATCTCGCGCGCCACCAAAATCAAAAATCGTCACAAAACTGCCATCGGTTGAAGACGGAATCTGTACAAGCTGACGCTGTATTTCCAATTCCAGCCTCGCGCTTGATCGTTGTAATTCCAGAGAGAATGCAATTTGATTGCATGGAATTCATGCTGCAGCGCAGCGACAGGGAAAAGAAATCTATATCTCATAAAGAAAATTTTGATTGGACAGCCACGGGCTGCAGATAGTTCGATCACCAGGCAAATTCTTTAAAAGCTCTCCGCTCTGCCCTCCAACCGTTTCGAGGTTTCCATGACGAGCTCCGTCCACAAGGGTCCAAAGGCAACAAGACGCGCCGTCCTGCTGGGTATAGGCGCCGGTATCACAGCGCTGGGATTGCCGCAGCGTCTGAGCGCTCAGGCCGCCGGCTCCGTGCTGAAGTTCGGCCTGTCGACCTTTCCCCCGACGATCAAGCCTTTCGACAATACCGGCGGCGCTGCCAATACCGTGAAGCTGATGATGTATCGCGGGCTGATGGGCTACGATGCGGCGGGTACGCTGCAGCCCGAGGCTGCTGAAAGCGTGGAATGGAGCAACCCGAATACCGCCGTCTTCAAGCTGCGCAGCAATGCCGTCTTTCATGACGGCAGCCCCGTGACGTCAGCCGATGTGATCTTCTCGCTCGGAGAAATCACCAAGGAGGGCTCCAGCGCCTATCTGAAGAGCGACCTGAAGATCATCAAGGACGTCAAGGCACTGGACGACAAAACAGTGCAGATCACGCTCAATACTCCGAGCGCCATCTTTCTCGACCTGATGGCCAGCTATTGCTGCCCGATCATCTCGGCGAAGAGCACCCCGGAAAACGTCATCGGCGCCGGTCCCTTCATCATGAAGGGCAGCGAAAAGGGCGTTTATATCGAACTGGCGCGCTTTCCCGACTATTACATGTCGGATCAGCCCAATGTCGACGGCATCCGCTTCATCGCCTATGCCGACGAGAACCTGCGTTATGCAGCCCTTGAAGCCGGCGATGTCGATCTGATCGAGTACCTGCCCTGGACCCAGTTCGACGCCGTCGAAGCATCGAGCACGCTGACGATGAAGAGCACGCTCGGGCCCTTCATGTTCCTGCTGTTCAACGTCACCGATGGCCCGTTCGCCAATCCCAAGGTTCGCCAGGCCGTCGGTTATGCGATCGAGCGGCAGGATGTCGTCGATGCCGCCTTCGCCGGCCGTGGCGTGCCGCTTTTCGGCCTGCCCAATCCGCAAGGCTCGCCCTTTGACCTAACCGACCCCTCCCATCAATGGACATTCGATATCGACAAGGCAAAGGCCCTGCTGACGGAGGCTGGGTATCCGAACGGCTTCGAGTGCCGGCTGCTGGCGACCGCCACCTATGGCATGCACCAGGATACCGCCTCCGTGGTCCAGGCCTATCTCGCCATGATCGGCATCAACGCGACGCTCGATCTGCCCGATTGGGGAACGCGCGTCACCGCCGGCAAGGAAGGCAAATACGACATCGCCGTTCATGGCACCTCGGGCAATTACAACGATCCCGATGCACTCTGGTCGCTGCTCTATTCTGGCAACCCGTCCTATCTGCAATCCTTCGGCTTCAAGAGCGAGCGCATCGACGGGCTTCTGGAAAAAGGCCGCAGCGAAATCGACCCGGCCAAGCGCAAGGCCATCTACCAGGACCTGGTTGTCGCCTATTACGAGGAAGTGCCGCAGGTGCCGCTCAACTGGCGCGTCCAGGCCTATGCGATGCGCAAGGCGGTCTCGGGCTTCGAACAGCTGCCAGGCTTCCTCAGCGGCTCCTCCGCCTACGCGCTCGACGAGACGAAACTGGGATAAGGGGTTCCGCATGCTGGCCTTTGTGATACGTCGCGTGGCGGCCGCCGTCGCCATGCTGCTGGTCATCGGCACGATCATCTTCTCGCTCCTGATCATCGTGCCCGGCGATCCGGCGGAACTGCTTCTGTCCACCGGAGGCGGATCGGCGACACCCGAGGCGATCGCCAATGTTCGAGCCGAAATGGGGCTCGATCATCCGGTTCTCGAGCAATACGGAACATTCCTCTATAACACGGCGCGGCTCGATTTCGGCCGATCGATCGTCGACAAGGGTGCCATCTCGGACGCCATTGCCTTGCGCCTGCCCCGCACGCTCGAACTGATCATCGTCGGCGCCATCCTTGCGCTGGCGGTTGCGATCCCGGCCGGCACCATGGCCGGGCTGCGCGCCGGCGGACGGTTCGATATCACCGCCTCCGGCCTCAACGCCCTGATCACCTCGGTGCCCGGTTTCGTGATCGGCACCCTGTTCATCTATTTCTTCGCGCAGCAACTGGGTTGGTTGCCGGCGGGGGGATATGTCGCATTTGCGTCCAATCCCAGCCAGCATCTGCAGATGCTGGTCCTGCCGGCGCTGACTGTCGGCCTGCATCTCGGCACCATCATTTTCCGCATGACGCGGGCAAGCGTGCTCGAAATGCGTGGCCATGACTGGGTTCGCACCGCCGCCGCCAAAGGCCTGCGCCGTTCGCTGGTGGTGCGCCGCCATGTGCTGAAAAATGCGCTGGGGCCGATCATCACGGTGGTCGGCCTGCAACTCGGCATTCTGCTGGGTTCGACGGTGCTGGTCGAATTCGTCTACAACTGGCCCGGCCTCAGCGGCCTTCTGGTCTCGGCCGTCGAACAGCGCGACTACCCCACCGTGCGCGCCATCATTCTGACCGTCGCCGCGATCTTCATCGGCATCAATCTGGTGATCGACATCCTGTCATCGCTCATCGATCCGAGGATCCGTCTGCAATGAACCGGTTGTTCCGCATCCCCAGGCCCATGATCCTGCCCAGCATCCTGCTGGTCGCCCTGATCCTGATCCCGTTTGCGGCCCCGCTGCTGACCGACGCCGACCCGATCAAGATCGCCGTCCGCAACCGGCTGGCCGCGCCAAGCCTCGAGCATTGGCTGGGGCAGGACGAGTTCGGCCGCGACCGCCTGGCCCGCGTGCTCTATGGCGGCCAGGTGTCGCTGACCGTCGCCTTTGTGGCAACCACCATTGCCGGTATCGTCGGCACGCTGTTCGGCCTGGTCGGCGCCTATTTTCGCGGACCTTTCGCCTTCATCAGCACCAAGCTGGCCGACGTGGTGCTGTGCTTTCCGCCCATTCTGCTGGCGCTGCTGGTCGTGACGCTGTTCGGCCCCGGAGCGACCACGCTGGTTGCCGTCTTGTCGGTGCTGTATTTTCCGAGCTTTGCCCGGATCGCCTATTCGGAGGCCATGCGCGTCTCCGCGCTCGATTTCGTCGAAGCGTCCCGCGCGCTGGGCACTCCTTCCGGCAGCATCGTGCTGCGCACCATCCTGCCGAACATCGCCGGCCCCGTCTCGGTGCAATATTCCTTGACGGCCGCCGCCGCCATCACCATTGAAAGCGGTCTGTCCTTTCTCGGCCTCGGCGTCGTCCCGCCGGCTCCATCCTGGGGGCAGATGATCCGCGGCGCCCGGCAGTTCATGAACCAGGATCCGCTTGGCATCATCATCCCCTGCGTGGCGCTCGTGCTGACGATCTACGTGATCAACTTCTTCTGCGATCGCCTCCGCGACGCGCTCGATCCGAAGGGTGGAGCCGCCGACGGCAAGGACCAGATCTCGGTGCCGCTGTCCCTGGCGAATGCCCCGGTTGACGATGATCCCGATGTGGTGGCGACGATCCGCAACCTGCGCCTCGATGTTGCGCGACCGGGCGCGGCTGTCTCTGTCATCGAGGATGTCTCCCTGACCCTGCGCGCCAACCAGTGCACCGCACTCGTCGGCGAAAGCGGCTCCGGCAAGTCCTTGTCGTCGCTGGCGCTCATGGGCCTGCTGCCGGGCGCGATCCGGCAGGTCGGCGGCACGCTGCGGCTGCGTCGCAAATCCGGCGAGATGATCGATCTTGGCCGGCAAACGGCACGGGCGCTGGAAGAGATCCGCGGCAATGACGTGGCCATGATCTTCCAGGAACCGATGACCGCGCTCAATCCGATCCACAAGGTCGGCGCGCAAATGGTCGAGGCCATACTTGCCCATCGGCCGATGTCGTCCACGGACGCGCGCCGCCATGCCATCGATCTGCTGAAACAGGTCGGCATCAACGAGGCCGAGCGGCGTTTCGATGGCTATCCGCACGAAATGTCCGGCGGCATGCGCCAGCGGGTGATGATCGCCATGGCGCTGACCTGCGCGCCACGCCTGCTGATCGCCGACGAGCCGACGACAGCACTCGATGTGACGATCCAGGCCGAAATCATCGAACTGCTGCAGAGCCTGCGCCACAATCAGGCCGACGGCCTGAGCCTCCTGTTCATCAGCCATAATCTCGGCATCGTCGCGGATATCGCCGACCGGGTCGCCGTGATGTATTCCGGCCTGGTTGTCGAGGAGGGACCGGCCGACCTGATCCTGCGCGATCCCCATCACCCCTATACGCGCGCCTTGATCGAAAGCATGCCCTCGTCCCATGAGCGTCTGCATTCGACGCGCGGCGACCGCCTGCCGGCC
>NZ_JAAXMM010000034.1:2500-6487 GCF_012276985.1 Agrobacterium sp. a22-2
CCAATACGATTGGTTACAACCAATCATTTTGGTGTTGATGCGAGTGGATGAAATGCCTTGTCTTTGAAGAAAAAACGTTTTGCGTAGGCTTTTAGGAGCCTGTGCCTGTTCTGCATACATTGTAAAGAGAAGATATGTCTGGAAGCTTCCAGGTGTTTGGGATGATGACCGCAAGGTTGTGATCTCTAACGTCCGAGCCCAGTCCTTATGAACCCATGGATGGTCTAGCCGACCTGGTATGGATGAGGGACTGGAGAAGGTAGGAAAGCTTGTTACTCAAGACATGATGTTGTTGGCTTAAGAGATAGCCTGAAGCTTCGCACCGCAAGGTACGGGGATTTTGGTGTTTGAGAAAGCCTCTGATGTCGTGTTGATGGGCGTTGCCTGACCGCGCGCTCCCGGACAGATCTCGAGAAGCTGGTCTTAAGATCTGGCACAAGTGAGCTGCTCGGCGTAGCTCCAATAAAGTGACCGGATCGAACACGTCGATGGCATCATGAGACGACCGGGTTGTAAAAGGTAACCCGGTCTGCTGACCATTTCTTCGAAATGGCAGCTGGTGATGAGCATTGGCAATGAGAACGATTAAGTGTCGTAAGGGCAATTGGTGGATGCCTTGGCATGCACAGGCGATGAAGGACGTGATACGCTGCGATAAGCCGTGGGGAGCTGCGAATGAGCTTTGATCCATGGATTTCCGAATGGGGAAACCCACCTTAAATACCTAGAAAGTTTAAATCGTTCCTCGGAACGGTTTAGGTTTCTAGGTATTGGAATAAGGTATCTAACCTTCGAATAAAATAGGGGTTAGAAGCGAACGCAGGGAACTGAAACATCTAAGTACCTGCAGGAAAGGACATCAACCGAGACTCCGTAAGTAGTGGCGAGCGAACGCGGACCAGGCCAGTGGCAATGAGGAATAAAGCGGAACAGACTGGAAAGTCTGGCCATAGTGGGTGACAGCCCCGTACGCGTAGAACACTCATTGTCCTAGAGTAGGGCGGGACACGAGAAATCCTGTCTGAACATGGGTCGACCACGATCCAAGCCTAAGTACTCGTGCATGACCGATAGCGAACAAGTACCGTGAGGGAAAGGTGAAAAGCACCCCGACAAGGGGAGTGAAATAGAACCTGAAACCGGTTGCCTACAAACAGTCGGAGGGCGCAAGCCTGACGGCGTACCTTTTGTATAATGGGTCAACGACTTAGTGTAACTAGCAAGCTTAAGCCGGTAGGTGTAGGCGCAGCGAAAGCGAGTGTTAATAGCGCGACCATAGTTAGTTGCATTAGACCCGAAACCGAGTGATCTAGCCATGAGCAGGTTGAAGGTTGGGTAACACCAACTGGAGGACCGAACCCGCATCTGTTGCAATAGATTGGGATGACTTGTGGCTAGGGGTGAAAGGCCAATCAAACTCGGAAATAGCTGGTTCTCCGCGAAAACTATTTAGGTAGTGCGTCGATCGAATACCTCAGGGGGTAGAGCACTGGATGGGCTATGGGGACTCACCGTCTTACTGATCCTAACCAAACTCCGAATACCTGAGAGTACTAATCGGCAGACACACGGCGGGTGCTAACGTCCGTCGTGAAGAGGGCAACAACCCTGACCTCCAGCTAAGGTCCCCAAGTCATGGCTAAGTGGGAAAGGATGTGAGGATCCCAAAACAACCAGGATGTTGGCTTAGAAGCAGCCATCATTTAAAGAAAGCGTAACAGCTCACTGGTCTAAATAAGGGTCTTTGCGCCGAAAATGTAACGGGGCTAAAGCCATGCACCGAAGCTGAGGATACGTCGCAAGACGTGTGGTAGCGGAGCGTTCCGTAAGCCTGTGAAGGGGTACCCGTGAGGGGCCCTGGAGGTATCGGAAGTGCGAATGTTGACATGAGTAACGATAAAGGGGGTGAGAGACCCCCTCGCCGAAAGACCAAGGGTTCCTGCTTAAAGTTAATCTGAGCAGGGTTAGCCGGCCCCTAAGGCGAGGCAGAAATGCGTAGTCGATGGGAACCACGTTAATATTCGTGGGCCTGGTGGTAGTGACGGATCGCACAAGTTGTTCAACCTTATTGGATTGGTTGGGCGGCGGAGCGGTTCCAGGAAATAGCTCCACCGTATAGACCGTACCCGAAACCGACACAGGTGGTCAGGTAGAGTATACCAAGGCGCTTGAGAGAACTATGCTGAAGGAACTCGGCAAATTGCACGCGTAACTTCGGAAGAAGCGTGACCCCAAGCTACGCAAGTATTTTGGGGTGGCACAGACCAGGGGGTAGCGACTGTTTATCAAAAACACAGGGCTCTGCGAAGTCGCAAGACGACGTATAGGGCCTGACGCCTGCCCGGTGCTGGAAGGTTAAAGGGAGAGGTGCAAGCTTTGAACTGAAGCCCCAGTAAACGGCGGCCGTAACTATAACGGTCCTAAGGTAGCGAAATTCCTTGTCGGGTAAGTTCCGACCTGCACGAATGGCGTAACGACTTCCCCGCTGTCTCCAGCATAGACTCAGTGAAATTGAATTCCCCGTGAAGATGCGGGGTTCCTGCGGTCAGACGGAAAGACCCCGTGCACCTTTACTATAGCTTTACACTGGCATTCGTGTCGGCATGTGTAGGATAGGTGGTAGGCTTTGAAGCGGGGACGCCAGTTCTCGTGGAGCCATCCTTGAAATACCACCCTTATCGTCATGGATGTCTAACCGCGGTCCGTTATCCGGATCCGGGACAGTGTATGGTGGGTAGTTTGACTGGGGCGGTCGCCTCCGAAAGAGTAACGGAGGCGCGCGATGGTGGGCTCAGAACGGTCGGAAATCGTTCGTCGAGTGCAATGGCATAAGCCCGCCTGACTGCGAGACTGACAAGTCGAGCAGAGACGAAAGTCGGTCATAGTGATCCGGTGGTCCCGCGTGGAAGGGCCATCGCTCAACGGATAAAAGGTACGCCGGGGATAACAGGCTGATGACCCCCAAGAGTCCATATCGACGGGGTTGTTTGGCACCTCGATGTCGGCTCATCGCATCCTGGGGCTGGAGCAGGTCCCAAGGGTTTGGCTGTTCGCCAATTAAAGCGGTACGTGAGCTGGGTTCAGAACGTCGTGAGACAGTTCGGTCCCTATCTGCCGTGGGTGTAGGAATATTGACAGGATCTGTCCCTAGTACGAGAGGACCGGGATGGACATATCTCTGGTGGACCTGTTGTCCTGCCAAGGGCATAGCAGGGTAGCTATATATGGAATGGATAACCGCTGAAGGCATCTAAGCGGGAAACCAACCTGAAAACGAGTATTCCCTATCAGAGCCGTGGAAGACGACCACGTTGATAGGCCGGGTGTGGAAGCAGGGTAACTTGTGAAGCTTACCGGTACTAATAGCTCGATTGGCTTGATCGTTCTCATTGATCAATGCTCATCTGACGAAGTCAGATGAGCCATCTCTTCTGTCCTCACGGGCGCACCGCGATCTCTAGAGATCGCTGCCCTGCGGACCGCGCGCCAAACGATTGGCGACGCGCCTTGCGCTTGCGGCCTTCGGCCGACGGTGCAGGGATCAGAAGAAAAGACGTGTTCACAAAATTAAGACAAATGAGGCCCGGGCAATAAATCGCTCCCCTCTACCAGCTTCTCAAACATGTTGCGCTTCGCTGACCTGGTGGTTATCGCGGGGTGGCTGCACCCGTTCCCATTCCGAACACGGCCGTGAAACGCCCCTGCGCCGATGGTACTCCGTCTCAAGACGCGGGAGAGTAGGTCGCTGCCAGGTCTGCAAAACGCAACATCAATTCGCTTCAAGCGTCCAAAAACGCAAGGCGAAAACATAGATCCTCTTCTCTGCACACCATCGGCCCTGCCGAAATCAAAGGGCCGCCCTAAAGCGGTCCTTTTGCGTTGCTAAAACAACGAAGCCCATAACAGTTAACGCGGGGTGGAGCAGCCCGGTAGCTCGTCAGGCTCATAACCTGAAGGCCGCAGGTTCAAATCCTGCCCCCGCAACCA
>NZ_JAAXMM010000035.1 GCF_012276985.1 Agrobacterium sp. a22-2
GTTGGGGAGGGGAAAGCTACGGGGTGCATGGCCGTTCACGCTCGCCGCCGTCATCCTCGGGCTTGAGCGGAGGACCTACAGCAGATGCCGCATTGGTCTATCCCAAGGTCCTGCAACCTTAACTACCTCCACATGGGTAACAATAGGAAAGCCGGAGACGGCATGCGGGTCTTGTAAATGTTAACGTATTTGCAAAAATCCAAAATTAATCGCATAAGATGAATTGCTTAAGGGACTCAATTAAGAATTACGTCCAATGGCGTTTGGGGGGGGATCTATGCATCTAGTTACAAAATCTTACTTTGACACCTTCTGTCAGAATTTTGGAGCCGCATTTGAATTCTCAAAAAACTTTGAAGCCTTTGTAAACTATTGTGTATTTTCGAAATACTCGGCGGACAGCATCGAAGTTTCTGATATCGTTTATGAGGGAGCAGATCCCGGAATAGACGGCGCTATGCTTTTTTTGGATGATCGAGCCGTCTTTTCAGAAGATGAATTGATTGAGATATTTGATAAAAGTAAAAGAGAGTATCATGTTTCTATAGTTTTTACACAGGCGAAGTCATCCACCAGTTGGTCAAAGATGGAAATTGACTCGTTTGTCGCGGCAATATCGGACTATCTATCTGAGTTTCCAGCGCAGCCACACAGCCAGTATTTGGCTGATTTCAAGTCCATGTTCAAAAAACTCTATGAGAATATAGGCCGGGTTAAAAATGGACTTCCAGATTTATATGCTTATTTTCTCTCCGCCGCACCGGATACTGATGCGGTAGAAATAAACGCAGCATTTATAATTGGTCAGGATACGCTCAAGCGATTAGGTTATTCACACGATACAAAATTGTTTAAAGCCCACAGAGATGTAATTCACGAATTGTGGCTTGGCGCTGATGGCCCCGTAGAGGCTAGGCTGCCCACAGTGGGGTATGCTCCTTTTCCAGCTGCTCCAAATATTAATAATGCCTATGTCGCAACCGTTCTTGCCAGAAGCTTTATCGATTCCGTGCTAAAGAATAGCGACGGAACTGTACGGAAGAAGCTCTTCGAAGAAAATGTCCGAGATTTCCTTGGCGTTGATTCAGAAGTGAATACAGAGATTGCGGAAACATTACGTGAAAAAAATCGAAAGTCGCGCTTTGGACTTATGAACAATGGAATTACGATCGTAGCGTCTAGCGTTCGACCTGCCGGACAGGAGATTTTTATCCGCGACTTTCAAATTGTTAATGGGTGCCAAACTTCAAATGTGTTGATTTCACTGGATGAGCAAGTGGATCCTACTGTCAGCTTGATGGTAAAATTGATTGAAGCAGATGAGCCCACCGTTATCGACGATATCGTTCGCGCAACCAACAGGCAGTCAAAAGTTGAGGATGCGCAGTTTATTTCTACACTTAGCGTTTTGAGAGATTTAGAAAGATACTTTAACGCGCGAGGGGTGGGTGAATTGAATCGTCTCTACTTCGAGCGAAGAAAAGGTCAATATGGCCCGGAAAATATTGCTCCCGTCCGCATATTTGACGTTAGGGAAACCGCACGTTGCTTTGCTGCAATTTCTTTAATGCGGCCAGATGTAGCAAGTCGATACCCCAATAGGCTGACAAGCGAGCTACTTAATGAAGTATTTAAGCCTGGCGTCGCCGAAGAAATATATTATACAGCTTGCTATGCTCATTATAGATTGAAATTATTGATATCAAATAAGAAATTTGATGGTAGGTATTCAAAACTGCGTTGGCATATTTTATGCGCTGCCTCAAAATATTGTAGAGAGAATTTTAAAAAATTCGATTGTGCAAGCAAAAATACGGCAATTTACAACCTATTCTCCCATAATGAGGGCGTGTGGTTTGATAGGCTAGAAAAACTTATTAGAGTGGCTATACCTGATCCAGATATTTCGAGAGATCTACTAAAGTCACCTCCATTGACAATAATGATACTTTCAAGGGTTGATGGCGTATCTTAAGGATACAACGATAGGGATGGCGGATTTTGGAAGTTGCAGCTAGAGGGTTGTTGAGCGGAATGGCGAGCTGGCTTTAACCCAAGGCCAACTACGGCCATCCTCATCAGTCGACACTCATACGACAATTCCCCCATCAGATCCTCGGGTCAAGCCCGAGGATGACGCCCGACGCCGCCTGCCATCGGCTGCCCCAAGC
>NZ_JAAXMM010000036.1 GCF_012276985.1 Agrobacterium sp. a22-2
AGGTTAAGCCCTCCCCACAAAGGGGAGGGCTTAACCTAGCCGTACCGTGGATGGATCGAGCCCGAGCGGCTTCCACGAGTCTTCTCCCCCTTGTGGTGGGGTGAGGAACGGTCCGCGCAGCGGAGAAATCGATCCAGTGAATCGATTTCAGTAACAAACGCCGGCAGGCCAGAGAGGGCCTTTTCTGAAATTCGAGACGCCCCCCATCACCCGCCCGGTTTCGCCCCGTAGCGTGCCGCCAGCCGCGCCAGAAGACCGAGCCCCCACCAGGCCGAGAGGCTGGCGGCAGTCGAGCCGGCCAGCATGATCTCGAAGCCGCTCAGGTGCTCCAGCAGGTCGAGTTTCTGGCCGAGCCACAGCCCCGTCGGCCCGCCGAAGATCAGCCCGCAGGCAAAACCCGTCACCATGCGGCTTGCCGCCTCGCGGCTGCCCTTGGGCAGGAGATAGATCAGCGAGATCGCCGATCCGGCCAGCGCGCCAAGCGCCCTCGCCCCCCAGAACTGGGGGTCCTGACTGAAATCGGTCATTTCCTTAACCTCTGCGCGCTACGATGAAACCCGTGCCAGATCAGGCCCGCACCGCCGGATATGCGAATGCCTTCCGTAAGGTGAGGCAAGGCCGGGATCGCGAGTCTTTTGAATCGCTTGGCACGGCTTCCTTAGAGAGCGAATCCGCATCTTCACAGATTGATTCAACCGCTTCACGCGATGAATCCACGCCCGAAAATCTCAGTCCCCGTAGCCCACCGCCTGGCGCTTTTCCGCGTCGCTTAAGAAACCCGCCGCGCCGATGCGCGTCCACAGCGCGTCGCGTTCGCTGGCCAGGCCCTCGACCTGGTCGAGATCGGGCGCCAGCCGCAGCGCTGCCGCCTCGCCCTCGCCGATCAGGCTTGAGAGGCTGGCCGCCGTGCGCTTGATCAGCGGCAGCACGGTCAGCCGGTAGAAGGCGCGGTTGGCCTCCTGATAGTTGGCATAGGTATTGTCGCCGGGAATGCCGAGCAGCATCGGCGGCACGCCGAAGGCAAGCGCGATGTCGCGGGCCGCACCATTGCGCGCCTCGACGAAATCCATATCCTTGGGCGACAGGCCCATCGCCTTCCAGTCGAGCCCGCCTTCGAGCAGCAGCGGCCGGCCGGCCCGCATCGGCCCGGAATAGCCCTCCTCCAGTTCCAGCTTCAGCCGCTCATATTGCTCGACCGACAGATTGCCGCCCTCCTTCGGCTGGTAGACCAGCGCGCCGGACGGCCGCGCCGAATTGTCGAGCAGCGCCTTGTTCCAGGTGGCCGCCGCATTGTGCAGGTCGAGCGCCACCTGGGCTGCCGCCAGCGGCGGAAAGCCTGAGTGGTCGTCGAGCGGATGGAACAGTTTCAGATGCAGGAGCGCCACCGGCACGGCCTCGGCCGGCAGCCGCCGCGGCGCCCCGCCGGCCCGGTATTCGTAGGCCAGCGGCCAGCCGTCACGGCCCTCGATCACCGTCACCCGGTCGGGCCTGAGCAGATGCAGTTCGGCCAGCCGCTCGCCGAGCCAAAGCGGCTCGAGATAGGCATTGCCCGACAGCAGCAGATGGCCATAGAGCGCCTCGAAAAAATCCGGCCCGCCCATGCGCGCGTTCGGCCGCGCCAGCAGCCGCAGCGCCGCGTGGTCGCCGACCTCGCCGTCGCCGTCATAGAGCAACAGCGGCACGGCGGCGGCGGCCTCGGCGATCAGCCGCACGGCGCGATGGGCCACCGGGTTCTTCATGAAGCCTTCGCGCGCCAGCACCCCATAGGAGCGCCCCGACC
>NZ_JAAXMM010000037.1 GCF_012276985.1 Agrobacterium sp. a22-2
GGGTAAGGGGTTGATTTTGTTGGGGGTGGAGTGGTGGGCTTTATGGCAGGAGTGTCCGATGGCTGCTTCGCGCCGTCATTTAGGTCGTTCATCGATTCTAGATAGTGTCCCGGAAGTTGACGTTCATTGCAGCTCGAGTGAAGGACCAAAACGGGCGGTGCGCGGTCGTTCGCTGCGACATGCACCAAGGCCAGCTTTGCGCAAATGGCAGCCACGCGTCAGAACGGTTTCGTGTGCTGTCGTCTATTCAGATTTGTCTGTCGAAGCAAGCGGCGCTACACTAGTCAGCTCATCAGGAGACATCTCTGCGGCAGCGTCCAGTTCGCCCTCCGGAGCTGATGATTCTGCATTCAGTTCAAGAATATCTCCAACAACTAGATATGTATGAATCACGAATCTCTGGGCCTCTGAAATATCTATCTCCGCATGTGATCCTTTCTGGGCCGCGGAGAAGACAGCATCCAACCTCTCACCGATAAACTTCAGGTCCGCGCTTATAACCTTGGATGACACACCAGAAGCCGCCTTGGCCTCACAGAACATCACGAGCCTATTGATATAATTGTCCGCGCCCACTTTGACTTCACGCCCGCCAGCCGACTTTACCGGTTTATCGGACGGGGGATAGAGAGCATCGGCAACAACTTGTAGAAGCCGTCGGCAGCTGTGCCCGGCATTTGCCCAATCCTCAGGGTTGTCCGATCCAAGATTATCTCGAATTGACTCCAATCGACGCAGCTCATCCGGTATAAGATCACCAAGATGACTGTCTACTCTTTTTCTATATCCTTCAAAAATGTCTTCAGCGGTGGATGATACGCGCAACTCAAATAACCTAGACAAAACGTAATCATAGATGAATGCGCGCCTGGACGCTAATTTGGCCATTTCGTCACGATAGTTGGCCGCTATCTGAGCTTCTAGGGTAATGTTGCGTATGGGTGTTGAAATGAACTGATGCGGATTGGCTGAGGAAATACTGATTGGCTGCGGCTGAAAGTAACTCAGCCTCAATTTCAAAGTCGATGCGTTCTCTTCGATACTTGTGATTGATCTCAAATCTGCTCTTTCGACTACTTTCTCGGTCGCCGAATCTTCCTTGTCGATCTTTTTTTCTGCCCTGACGCGAAGTGCCTTTAAGCAAAGCCTCCATATTTCAGGTTGAACACCATCGGGAGTTGAGGGGTACCCTGCGAGCTCATACTTAAATATTAGAAAATGATCATCGTCGCCAAGGAGACGCGCGAGTCGCGCGGTTTTCATTGTGCAACTGGAAAGCGGTAGCCGCTCAAGTTCAAGGTCTGCTAATATTTCGCCTGCGAGGTCAAAGGCTTCATTTGCAGATAGCTTGGCCACTTGCCATCCTTTCGTGAGTTCGATGCGTTAAGTGACAAGATGGCTACCTCGTTTTGGTTTGCCGAGGTGACCAGCCACGCTGAAGACAAAAGTCGGCGTACGACTGGAACCGGCTATGTGCCGCGTTTGGCTAGAATGGCAGCTCCGGGCCGCGAGTCACCGACCACGCTATCCAAGCGAATGTCCGCTGTCGTCGTTTTCTGGCTCATTAGCAGACTGTCCCCTCCC
>NZ_JAAXMM010000038.1 GCF_012276985.1 Agrobacterium sp. a22-2
GGCACAGCCGGCGCGGCGCAACGACCAATCGGTTGCGGCCCAGCAGGCGCGTGCCAAAGGGTTCGCCCTCGATATGTCCATGGGCGGTCCCGACGCCGAAGATCGCGACTTCAGGCAGAGCGCCTGAGACCTACTGCTCCTATCAGAAAACGGGCGGCCCGTTCCGGGCCGTCCACCAGACCAGCACATGAATGCGCAGGTTTATGTCTTCCGGAATATTTCGGGTTCGATGGAGACGAATGAATCGCCCCTCCGCCAAACCAGCCCGGCCGCAGCAACCGGAACATCGTCGCAGACGATGTTCACCCGATTTCCGGCACGTTTCTAAAAGCAAGGAATTTGACTATGCGCATTACCATCAAGCTGAAATTGGCGATGGCCTTTGGCTTTATAATACTGCTGGCGATCGGCATGGCGACATTGGCCATTGTCAACCTGTCGTCGCTGAATTCCGCGATCACCGATATCGTGAAGGGACCGGCTGCCAGTCTCATCGATGGCGCAGCCCTTCATAGCGCTGTCTCGGACTCCGTGCGCGCTGAAAAGAACGCGATTCTCAACAAGGATCCGGCGCAAATTGATGGGTATCTTCAGACGGTTCAAGCACAACGTGCTGCCATGCAGTCGCACCTGACGAACCTCGACAGCGAGGCAACTGCAAAGGTTAAAGGCAGACTTGCGGAGTTTCACACAATTTATCCTGAGTGGATCAGAACCCAGGATCAGATCCTGGCACTTGCGCGCGAAAACACCGACGCCAGCAATGCGCGAGCCGCCGAGATATCCATGGGTTCTGGCGCCGAAATCACCGAAACGCTGTTCGCGCTCCTGCAAGGATTGGACACGGATATCAAAGAAGATCTGCAGGCCACGGATGAGGCAACAAATGTCCAATACAGCGAATCGAGCACAATCCTTACGGCAATGGCCATCGGCCTTTTCGTCTTCTCGGCGATTGTCGCTTTCTGGATCGCAATCAGCATCAACAACGGCCTGAAGAAGATCGCCGTGGTCGTAAATGCGGTCGCGCTTGGCGATCTCAACCAGAAGGTCGAAGTTAAGACCAATGATGAAATCAAAGACCTCGTTGATACCATCAACACGATGACCTCGAATCTGCGCGATACGGCTGCAACGGCGGATATGATCGCGCTGGGCGACCTTTCGACAATGGCAAAGACCCTGTCGGATCGCGACGCCTTGGGTCTCGCCATGCAGGCCATGATTACCAATTTGCGCCTCACGTCCGATATCGCCAACCAGATCGCCAATGGCGACCTGACGGTTTCGCCGAAACCCTTGTCGGACAAGGACATCCTCGGGCTTTCGCTGCAGAGCATGGTGGAACGCCTTCGCGGCGTGGTTGCCGATGCTTTGGCCGCCGCCGACAACGTCTCGTCGGGCAGCCAGGAACTGTCGGCAAGCTCCGAACAGCTGTCGCAGGGTGCGACCGAACAGGCATCCTCTGCCGAAGAGGCATCCG
>NZ_JAAXMM010000039.1 GCF_012276985.1 Agrobacterium sp. a22-2
GGCACAGCCGGCGCGGCGCAACGACCAATCGGTTGCGGCCCAGCAGGCGCGTGCCAAAGGGTTCGCCCTCGATATGTCCATGGGCGGTCCCGACGCCGAAGATCGCGACTTCAGGCAGAGCGCCTGATTGAAATCACCCCGGCTTTGCGGCCGGGGTTACTCACGTGCCCGGATGGTTCGGGCCGCTTCCACCGGAGCCCCGGTGCGCAGAAGAGCGAATGCAATCGCATCTTGCTGCGGACAGTTGTTGAACTACATTCGTTTCTAGGGGAAACCGAGGATGCGCTTTACAATCAAACTCAAACTGGCCTTAGGATTTGCCGCCATCATTATGATGGCCGGCGCCATGGCAGTCGTCTCTATAAGCAATCTGTCATCGCTCAATACTGCGATCACGGATATCGTCCAGGGCCCGGCCGCCAATCTGCGTAACTCCAGCGATCTCTCGGATGCCATACTGATGGCGATCCGGGATGAAAAGAATGCGATCATCAATACCGACGCCAGCAAGATCTCTGAATATGTGGAGAACGTAAATCGCCACAGAGCCGTTATCGACGCAAAAACAACGGAACTCGCGGCTGTGATCAATCCCGCGATCCGGGAAAAGGCCCTCCAACTTCAATCGCAAAAACCGAACTGGTTCGCGATGCAGGATTCAGTGCTGAAGCTGGCAACCGAAAATACGGACGAGAGCAATCGACAGGCCGGACAGATTTCCATGGGCCAAGGCGCAAAATTGACGGAATCGCTACTTGAAGCTCTCGGCGCCCTTAATGCCGAAATCGCAATTGACCTGAAGCAGACCGATGAGGCAACCAACCTACAGTATGACCAATCCCGCAATCTTCTGATCGGTGGCATGGCGCTGTTACTGGTCCTCTCTGTCGCCATCGCCGTGTGGATTGCAATCAGCATCAGCTCGGGCCTGAAAAAAATAAAGTCCGTCGCCGACGCCGTTGCGATCGGCGATCTCGATCGGGACATCGAAATCAGAACAAACGACGAAATACGTGATGTCGTTGAAAGCGTTCGCGTGATGACCGGCAACCTGCGCAACACCGCCAACATCGCCGACCAGATCGCCAATGGCGACCTGACGGTTTCGCCGAAACCCTTGTCGGACAAGGACATCCTCGGGCTTTCGCTGCAGAGCATGGTGGAACGCCTTCGCGGCGTGGTTGCCGATGCTTTGGCCGCCGCCGACAACGTCTCGTCGGGCAGCCAGGAACTGTCGGCAAGCTCCGAACAGCTGTCGCAGGGTGCGACCGAACAGGCATCCTCTGCCGAAGAGGCATCCG